>DASWLZ010000030.1:0-99832 GCA_036399975.1 Allosphingosinicella sp. | reverse complement strand
CTCAGACGGATCGGAGCACGAACCCTCGACGCACTCTGGCGAGCCGTCGGCGACATCTGCGGCCTCTACTCCCCAGACGAATGCTGGAACTACCTCAAGGCCGCCGGCTATGCGTCATGTTAAACGCACGATGCTCTAGCGCACCAGCCCCGCCAGATGCTCGTGAAGCTCGGCGGCGTTGCGCTCCCAGCTGAACCGCTCCGCCGAGCGGCGCACCGCGGCCGGATCGGGCGGGGAGGCCATCATCTCCCGTGCGGCGGCGGCGATCGCGGCCGGATCGCGGGCGACGAGCCGCCCAGCCTCCGGCCGGTCGATCACCTCGCGGGCGCCGCCGACGTCGCAGATCAGGATCGGGGTGCCGCAGGCCATCGATTCGACCCACACGTTGGCAAGCCCCTCGCGCTCCGACGGAAGGATCATGAGGTCGGCCGCCGAGAGCAGCTCCGGCATCGCCGCGGGCGCAACGCTTCCGAGCAGGCGCGCCCGGGTTTCGAGGCCGAGCGCCTCGATTCGGGTCTCCAGCGCCCGCCGCTCTGGACCTTCGCCCGCGATAAGCAAGGTGGCGCCCGGCAGGTCCGCGAGCGCGTCTATCGCCAGCCGATGGCCCTTGAGCGGAATGAGATTGCCTGGAGCGACGATCAGCGGGCCCTCGACTCCGAGACATCGCTTCGCGGCGGCGCGGTCGAGCGGCCGGAACCGCTCCAGGTCGACGCCGGTATAATTGACCCGGATCCTCTCCTCCGGCATGCCCATCGCGGCCATGTCCGCCTTCAGAGCCGCGCTCACCGCCAGAAGACCCCCGGCGGCGCGGGCAGCCCGGAGCATCTGAGCGGCGACGGCCGGACGGCGGCCCCAGAAATGCACGTCGCTGCCGCGCGCCTTGACCGAGAAAGGCACGCCCAGCGCCTCGGCGAGGTGCATCGCCGCAACTCCGTCGGGCCAGAAGAATTCGGCATCGATGACGTCGCAGCGCAGGGCCCGCGCCAGCGGCAGGACCGCCGCAGCCAGCGACCGCGCGGCGCCGGCCCCGCCAACGAGGGGCCAGGTCCGGAAGCGCGGGCGGTGGACGGCGACTCCGTCCCGGAGCTCCTTCTCCGGAAGCCGCGCCCTCGCCCGGTAATGCGGGTGGAGAGTCAGCGGCCACGGCGCAAGCCCCACCGGCGCGGCGACCTCGATCTCGATCCCCTCTCGCGCCGCGAGGGCAAGAGTCTGCCGCTCGACGAAAACTCCGAACGACGGGCGGGCGCCGTCCGGATAGAGCGTCGATAGGGTCAGCACTCGAAGCATCGCGCCCCCTTACATGGCAGACATTAAACCACGGTTCATCGGCAAGGCGCGAGTGACTGTCGCCGTGACTCCCATCCTGGGGTGACCGTCACTCCCGATCCGCGCTTGGCCTTGTCCCAACCCTCCGCTAAGAAGCCCTCCATGCTGCGTAAACATGCCCGCTTTGCCGCCGCCGCTTTGATGGTGAGCCTCGTCCTTCCCCTCGCCGGCTGCGCCAGCGGCGGCAAAAAGACCCGCGCCGACACCCAATATGTCGCGCGCGACGTCAACACCCTCTACAATCTTGCCAAGCGCCGCCTGGACGCGCGCGATTATCCTCTCGCCGGCGCCCTGTTCGACGAGGTCGAGCGCCAGCATCCCTATTCGGTCTGGGCGCGCCGCGCCCAGCTGATGAGCGCCTTCAGCTATTATGCGGCAAAGGATTACACCAAGTCGATCGAATCCTCCCGGCGCTTCCTTTCGATCCACCCCGGCAACCGCGACGCGCCTTATGCTTATTACCTGATCTCGCTCAGCTATTACGAGCAGATCGAGGACGTGACCCGCGACCAGAGCACCACCCGCCAGGCGCTCGACGCGCTCGGGGAGCTCGTCCGGCGATATCCGGATACGCGCTATGCCGGCGACGCCAGGCTCAAGATCGACCTCGTGCGCGACCATCTCGCGGGCAAGGAGATGGAGATCGGCCGCTTCTACCAGCGCCGCGCCCAATGGCTGGCGTCGGTGATGCGCTTCCGCACCGTCGTCGACAATTACCAGACGACGAGCCACACGCCCGAGGCGCTGATGCGGCTCACCGAATCCTATCTCGCCCTCGGCATTCCGGACGAGGCGCGCCGCTCGGCCGCGGTGCTCGGCGCCAATTATCCGAACACCAAATGGTATGAGCGCGCCTTCTCGCTGGTCCAGAAGCACGCGCCGGCGGCGGCGGCGACGCCCGCCGCTTGATCCCTTGACTCGGACGGTGGCAAAGTCCGCGTCATGCTGACCGGGCTATCCATCCGAGACGTCGTCCTGATCGAGAGCCTGGACCTCGAATTCGGCGCCGGCCTCGGCGTCCTCACCGGCGAGACCGGGGCGGGCAAGTCGATCCTCCTCGACGCCCTCGGCCTCGCGCTCGGCGCCCGCGCCGACAGCGGCCTCGTCCGCCAGGGCCAGGCGCAGGCGGTCGTCACCGTCAGCTTCGACCTTCCGGGCGACCATCCCGCCCGCCACTTGCTTCGCGACAACGGTCTCGAAGGCGAGCCGGGCGAGCCGCTCGTCGTCCGCCGGATCGTCCGGGCCGACGGCGGCAGCCGGGCCCTCGTCAACGACCAGTCCGCCTCGGTCGCCCTGGTGCGCGAACTCGGGGCCCTGCTCGTCGAGGTCCACGGCCAGCATGACGATCGCGGCCTGCTCAACCCGCGCGGCCACCGCGCCCTGCTCGATTCGTTCGGCCGGATCGACAGCGCCGCCGCGGAGCAGGCGTGGCGCGTCTGGGCCGAGGCCGAGGCCGCTTTGGCGCGCGCGCGCGACGACCTCGAGATCGCCGTCCGCGATCGCGAGTGGCTGGAGCATAATGTCGCCGAGCTTCGCAAGCTCGCGCCCGAGGCGGGAGAGGAGGAGAGCCTCGCCGGGCGCCGCGCCGACATGCAGAAGGGCGCCCGCCTTGCTGAGGACATCGCGGCGATCGACCATCTGCTCGACGGGTCGGAAGGCGGGCTCTCGCTGGTCCGCCAGGCTGCCCGCCGGCTCGACCGTATCGCCGGTGAGCACGAGCTTCTGGCCGCGGCGCTGGAAGCGATGGACCGGGCCCTGGTCGAAGCGTCGGAGGCCGAGGACCGCCTCGCCGCCGCCGCCGCGGCGCTGGCCTTCGATCCCGCCCGGCTCGAGGAGGCGGAGACCCGTCTCTTCGAGATCAGGGCGGTGGCTCGCAAGCATCGGGTCGACGCCGACGCCCTGCCCGCCCTGACCGAGACGCTGGCGGCGAAGCTCGAATCGCTCGAGGCGGGCGAGCGGAGCCTCGCGATGCTGGAGCGGCGAGTGGCCGAGAGCCGCTCCGCCTATGAATCGGAGGCGGGGCGGCTTACCGCGCTCCGGGCCGCCGCCGCCGGCCGGCTCGAGGAAGCCGTGGAGCGCGAGCTCGCGCCGCTGAAGCTCGATTCCGCCCGCTTCCGGACCCGGATCGAGCCCCTCGCCGAGGGCCAATGGGGGGGGCGGGGTAAGGACCGGGTCGAGTTCGAGGTCTCGACCAATCCGGGCGCGCCTTTCGCGCCGCTGACGAAGATCGCCAGCGGGGGCGAGCTCGCCCGCTTCATCCTCGCCCTCAAGGTCGCCCTGGCCGAGCGCGGCGACGCCCGCACCATGATCTTCGACGAGATCGACCGGGGAGTCGGCGGCGCCGTAGCCAGCGCCGTCGGCGAGCGCCTCCATCGCCTCGCCCAGGGCGCCCAATTGCTCATCGTCACCCACAGCCCGCAGGTCGCCGCCCGAGGCACCCGCCACCTCCTCATCGAGAAGAGCCACGAGGGGCTGGTCACCCGGACCAGCGTCCAGGCGCTCGACGAGGGGAGGCGGCGCGAGGAGATCGCCCGGATGCTGTCGGGGGCGCAGGTCACGGACGAGGCGCGGGCTCAGGCGGTTCGCCTGTTGGAAGCGGCTTGAGGGGTGGCACTCAATTCCTCCCCACGAATTCGTGGGGAGGGGGACCACCCGAAGGGTGGTGGTGGGGACTTTGCGCAGGCCTCGGCAGCTACCCCTCCACCATGCTTCGCATGGTCCCCCTCCCCAGCAAATGCTGGGGAGGATGTTCGTGACGGACGCTGGGCCTCTTGTGAAAGCGCCCGGCCTCGGGCCAGAGGGATATCCATCATGCTGCTGCTGATCGCGTCCATGCTGCTTGCCGATCCGGCACCCGACGCTTTCCCCGAGCGGTCGCCCGCCCTGATCGAGGCGTGTCTCACGAACGCAATCGAGATAGGCGAGGTCAATGAAACTGACGACAGCCACAAATATATGTGCGTCGACGAAGCTGCCGATCGGCTGTGGGGCTTTCTGGCGAAGGCGAAGGTCAGATCCTGGGAGCAGGATGTCGGCGCGGACGGGGTCTGGCTCAGCCGCAACTTCCCGCTCGGCGGGTGCTTCAAGCGCATCCGGATGGCCGATGGCTCGCGCCTGAAGCCGGGTCTCTCCTGCTCCGTCTGGATTCCGCGGGCGAAGCGCAATGACTGAAGCGGAGGCCGCCGCCGAGCTGGAACGGCTCGCCTCCGGGATCGCACGCCACAACCGGCTCTATCACAGCGAGGATGCGCCGGAGATATCCGACGCCGAATATGACTCGCTGGTCCGCCGTAACTCGGAGCTGGAAGCGCAATTCCCGCACCTCGTCCGCGACGACAGCCCCTCCAGGCAGGTCGGCGCCGCTCCGGCCGCTCACCTCTCCAAAGTCCCGCATGCGCTTCCGATGCTCAGCCTCGAGAACGCCTTTTCCGAGGATGAGGTGGCGGAATTCGTCGGCCGGGTGCGGCGCTTCCTGAGCCTTGCCCCGGACGAGGAGGTGGCGCTCACCGCCGAGCCGAAGATCGACGGCCTCTCCTGCTCGCTCCGCTACGAGAAAGGCGAGCTCGTCCTCGCCGCCACCCGCGGCGACGGCGCCACCGGCGAGGTGGTGACGGAGAATGCCCGGACCATCGCCGACATCCCCCGGCGGCTGAAAGGCGATGCACCGGACGTCTTCGAGATTCGCGGCGAGGTCTACATGTCGAAGGCGGACTTCGCGGCTCTCAACGCGCGCCTGCTCGCCGAAGCGGAGGATCCGGACAAGGCGCGCCAGTTCGCCAACCCGCGCAACGCCGCCGCCGGCTCGCTCAGGCAGAAGGAGGCGGCGGTGACCGCTTCCCGGCCGCTTCGCTTCTACGCCCATGGCTGGGGCGAGGTCTCCGATCTTCCGGCCGACACTCAGATCGGGGTGATGAAGGCGATCGAGGCCTGGGGGCTGCCCATCGCCGACCATCTCGGCCGGTTCGCCGATCTCGACGCTTTGCTCGCCCACTACCGGACGATCGAGGCCCGGCGCGCCGATCTCGCCTTCGACATCGACGGGGTTGTCTACAAGGTCGACCGGCTCGACTGGCAGCGCCGCCTCGGCCAGGTCGCCCGGGCGCCGCGCTGGGCGCTGGCCCATAAATTCCCGGCCGAGAAGGCCGAGACATTGCTGGAGGCGATCGACATCCAGGTCGGCCGGACGGGCAAGCTCACCCCGGTGGCGCGCCTCCGGCCGGTCAGCGTCGGAGGGGTGACGGTCACCAACGCCACGCTCCACAACAAAGACGAGATCGCGCGGCTCGGAGTGCGGGTCGGCGACCGGGTCCGGATCCAGCGCGCCGGCGACGTCATCCCCCAGGTGCTGGAGAATCTCACCCCGGACGAGGATCGGCCGCCCTACGTCTTCCCGAGCGCCTGCCCCGAATGCGGCTCCGACGCCGTCCGCGAGGAGGGCGAGGTCGACGTTCGCTGCACCGGCGGCCTCGTCTGCCCCGTCCAGCGGGTCGAGCGGCTTCGCCATTTCGTCTCGCGCCACGCGCTCGACATCGAGGGGCTGGGGATCACCCATATCGAGAGCTTCTTCCGCGACGGACTCCTCCAGTCTCCCGCCGACATCTTCCGATTGACCAAGGAGGGCCTGCTTTCCCGCGAGCGCTGGGCCGAGATTTCCGCCGCCAATCTGATCGCGGCGATCGACGCGAAGCGCGAGCCGCCGCTCGACCGCTTCCTCTATGCGCTAGGCATCCGGCACGTCGGCGAGGTGACGGCCCGCGACCTCGCCCGGCGCTACCGGAGCTGGGACAATTTCCGGGCGATGATCGAGTCGGCCTTGAAGGCCAGGCGCGAGCTCGAGCCGGTGGAGGGCGAGGAGGAGCGCAAGTTCCTCCAGCGCCGCGACAGGGCGGTGGTCGAGGCGATCGAGACGCCGAACATCGGCCCCGAAGTCGCCAACGCCCTGCTCGATTTCTTCGAGGAGGAGCATAATCGCGACGTCCTCGACGATCTGCTCGCCGCCGGGGTCCGCCCGGCCGACCTCGTCTGGGAGACGAGGGCCTCACCCGTCTCCGGCAAGACGCTCGTCTTCACCGGAAGCCTCGAGACCCTGTCGCGGGACGAGGCCAAGGCTCAGGCCGAGAGGCTCGGCGCCAAGGTCGCGGGCTCGGTCTCGGCGAAGACGGACCTGGTGGTCTACGGCCCGGGTGCCGGCTCGAAGCTCAAGAAGGCCGCCGAGCTAGGCGTCGATACGATCGACGAGGCGGGGTGGAACGCGATCGTCGAGGCGGCCGGGTAGATCGCGTCGTCCCAGCGAAGGCTGGGACCCCAGCGGGCGAAAGGCTCGGCGCGCTGCACCCCACGGGACCCCAGCCTTCGCTGGGGTGACGGCATGATTCGTCAGCCGCGCCTCTTCCTCACCGGCACCGCCTTGCGCTTCCTCATCACCAGGGTCGGCCATTCGCCGCGCTCCACCCGACCGGCCAGCATCATGCCCTGGCGCCGGTAGGCCGCCGCCACCGAGGCGGCCTGGTGGTCGAGCAGGCCGGCGAGGATCAGCCGCCCGCCGGGCGCGATCGCCGCCGCCACCGACGGCGCGAGGTCGATCAGCGGCCCCGCCAGGATATTGGCGATGAGGAGGTCGTAGGGCGCTCGGGCCTGAAGCCGGGGGTGGTCCATGCCCTCGGCGACGAGAAGCTCCAGCCGCCCCCGGGTCCGCCCCTGCCTGACGCCGTTGATGCCGGCATTCTCCAGGCTCACCTCGATCGCGACGGGATCGTTGTCCGAGGCCGCGGCCCGCGCCGAGGGCCACAGCCTCAGGGCAGCAAAGGCGAGCAGGCCGGTGCCGGTGCCGAGATCGAGCAGATTGGCGACCGCCGCCCCGCCCGACTTCATCGCGCTGAGCGCGATCAGGCAGCCGGTCGTCGTCTCATGCTGGCCGGTCCCGAAGGCCCGGCCGGCGTCGATCTCGATCGCGATGGCATCCGCCGGTGCGCCGGCCCGATGGGCGGGCGTGTGGACGTAGAAGCGGCCGGCCCGGATCGGCTCCAGCCCCTGCTGGCTGAGGGTGACCCAGTCGCGGTCCTCGACCTTCTCGACCAAGGGCGCGGTGCCGGCCGCGCTGGGCGCCAGCGAAGCGAGCAGGTCCAGCATCTCGGGCGTCGGCTCGCGGTCGAAATAGGCGTCGAGCCGCCACTCGTCCGGAGTCTTCGAATCCGCCTCGCTGGTCATCAGCACCGGCGGGAAATCGAGCCAGGCGAGCGGCGAGATGTCGTCCTTGAGCGCTTCAGCCTCCGCCTTGGTGCAGGGCAGCGTGACTTTCCAGCTGTCCACCGTCAGTCGATCGCGATCGGCCGGCTCTCGACCACCTTCAGGGAAGGAACGTCAACGATCCGATAATAGAGGCGAAGCTTCTCGCGGACGATCAGGCCGAGGCGCGTGGGGCTGTCCATCCAGGTCAGATCGACGCCGTCGATCCCGGCCATGACCACGCTTTGCCGGCCGTCGGCGAGGCGGCCGACCAGGACGTCCTCGACATTCCGGTCTCCCTCCTGCGCGACTTCGAGCAGGTAATAGGCCGCCGGGTCGGTGGCGTCGCCCGGCGCGGCGCCGATCAGCGCCTCGTCGCCGGAGGGCGCGCCGCCGGGATCGGCCCGGGCCGGCAGGAAGCGGCTCTCGCGGATCCGGCGGCTGTTGTCGGGAAGGATCCGGCGGCTCGCGCCCGTCCTTCGGTCGAGGAGAAGGATGTTGCGCAGGTCGGAGCCGCCGCTGCCGCTGTACGAACCGGAGGAGGAGGAGGCGCCGACCTGCATCTGGATAAGATCGGTCCCGGGCAAGGCTCGAACGGATTGGACCGTGAACGTCTCCTCAGCCTTCGTCCCCGCCACCTTGGCGGGCTGGTAGCGGCGGGACGGGGTCAGGACTAGCATTGCGATGAGGACGAAAGCGAGGATTCCCGCCAGCCCGACCAACGCGAACAGCCAAACGATCCAGTGCGCCCGCGGCAGCCGCGGCGCTGCCGCTTCTTCAGCGGACATAGCTCGCCCCGTTGACGTCGATCACCGCCCCTGTTGCCGAAGCGGGGGCATCCACCGCGAGCCAGCGCACCGTCTCCGCCACTTCGTCGGCCGTCGCCACCCTGCCGAGCGGGATGTCGGCGACGATCTTGCGGCCGCCGCGACTCGCCATGTAATCGTCGATCATCTCGGACGCGGTGAAGCCGGGGCAGACGGCGAAGGCGAGGATGTTGTCGGCGGCATAGCCGCGCGCGATCGACTTGGTCATCCCGATCATGCCGGCCTTGGAGGCGGCATAATGCCAGTGCTGCGGGCTGTCGCCGCGATAGGCGGCACGGCTGGAGACGTTGACGATCCGTCCCCCGCCTTCCTCGCGGAAATGGAGCACGGCGAGCCGGCACAGCTCCGCCGAGGCGGTGAGGTTGACCCGCATCGTCCGCTCCCAGAGCGCCGTCCATGCCTCGGCGGGAAGGTCGACCGGAGCGGCTTCGAAGATCCCGGCATTGTTGACGAGGGCGTCGATCCGGCCGCCGAGCCGCTCCAGCGCCTCGCGCCAGAGCCGCTCGGCGGCGCCCGGAGCGGAGAGGTCGGCGGCGATCATGCCATCGCCGCCGCGGGTCGAGTGGCCGATCACATTGTGGGCGGAAAGGGCGGCGGCGATCGCCTTGCCGATGCCGCGGCTGGTGCCGGTGACGAGGATGTTAGCCATGGCGGCGCGATAGTGGCGGCGGGGGCGGAGGGGAAGGGGCTGCCGCGTCCCCAGCGAAGGCTGGGGCCCGGGGGGGTGAAGAATCCCGCGCCTTTCACCCTCTGCCGTCCCGGCCTTCGCCGGGAGGACGGGTCAATCCGCGAACGGGTCCCTCACCAGGATCGTGTCCTCGCGCTGGGGACTGGTCGACACCAGGGCGACCGAGATCCGGCACAGCTCCTCGATGCGGCGGATATATTTGATCGCCTGGGCGGGGAGGTCGGCCCAGCTGCGCGCCCCTGCGGTCGATCCTCTCCAGCCCTCGATGGTCTCGTAGACCGGCTCGACGGCGGCCTGATCCGCCGAATGGGCGGGGAGATGGTCGAGGGACTCGCCGCGAAGCCTGTAGCCGGTGCAGATCCTGATCTCCTCGAAGCCGTCGAGGACGTCGAGCTTGGTCAGCGCCACTCCGGTCACGCCCGAGACGGCGCAGGCCTGGCGGACCAGAACGGCGTCGAACCAGCCGCAGCGCCGCTTCCGCCCGGTCACCGTCCCGAACTCCCGGCCCCGCTCGCCGAGACTCTGGCCGGTCTCGTCCTCGAGCTCGGTGGGGAAGGGTCCCGCCCCCACCCGGGTCGTATAGGCCTTGACGATCCCGAGCACGAAGCCCGCCGCCGCCGGCCCGAGGCCGCTGCCCCCGGCGGCGGTGCCGGCGACGGTGTTGGACGAGGTGACGAACGGGTAGGTGCCATGGTCGACGTCGAGGAGAACGCCCTGGGCGCCCTCGAACAGGATCCGCCGCCCCCGAGCCTTGGCCTCGTTGAGCGTGATCCAGACCGGGCGGGCGAAGCGAAGGACGAAGTCGGCGATCCCGGCGAGGTCGTCCTCCAGCCGGGTGCGGTCGATCGGCGGCTCGCCGAAGCCGGCGCGGAGCGCGTCGTGATGAGCGCAGAGGCGGTCGATCTGCGGCCCGAGCTGGCCGAGATGGGCGAGGTCGCAGACCCTTATCGCCCTCCTGCCGACCTTGTCCTCATAGGCCGGGCCGATTCCGCGGCGGGTGGTCCCGATCTTGCCCTGGCCCGACGCGTCCTCGCGAAGCGCGTCGAGGTCGCGGTGGAAGGGGAGGATGAGCGGGCAGGTGTCGGCGATCTGAAGCGTCTCGGGCGTGACGGCGACGCCCTGCTCGCCGAGCCGGTCGACCTCCGCCCTGAGCGCCCAGGGATCGAGGACGACCCCGTTGCCGATCACCGACAGGGTCCCGCGGACGATCCCGGAGGGGAGGAGCGACAGCTTGTAGGTCTGCTCGCCGACGACGAGCGTGTGGCCGGCATTGTGCCCGCCCTGGAAGCGGGCGACGACGTCGGCCCGGCTCGCCAGCCAGTCGACGATCTTGCCCTTACCCTCGTCGCCCCACTGGACGCCGATGACGGTGACGTTGGCCACGCGATGCTCCTGCTGCTGACGCAGGAGGCTCTAGGGAGAGGGAGGGGCCGCGTCTATCCTCGTCGCCCCGGCGAAGGGTGGGGCCCCGGCGGGCGAAGGGCGCCGGAACCTTTCACCCCTGGGGTCCCAGCCTTCGCTGGGATGACGTGCGATCAAAATCTGAGCGGCTTCACCGTCTTCACCCCGGGCAGGGCCTGGAGACGCTGGACCAGCTCAGGCCCGATGGGACTGTCGACCGACACCAGAGCCACCGCCTCGCCGCCCGCCTCGCGGCGGCCGAGGCTGAAGGTGCCGATATTGACCCCCTCCTCGCCGAGCAGGGTTCCGAGCCGCCCGATGAAGCCGGGCGTGTCCTCGTTGACGATGTAGATCATCTCGCCTTCGAGCTCGGCCTCGACCCTAATCCCGAAGATCTCGACCAGGCGCGGCGTCGAGTTGGCGAACAAAGTGCCGACGACCGGCCGGTCGCCTCCCGAGGTCGTCGCCGAGACCCTCAGCAGGGTATGATAGTCGGTCTCGCGGTCGTGGCGGATCTCCCGGACGTCGAGCCCGCGCTCCTTGGCGAGGAAAGGCGCATTGACCATGTTCACCGCGTCCGAATGGACCCGCATGAAGCCGGCGAGGACGGCGCCGGTGATCGGCTTCATGTTGAGCTCGGCGGCGGCGCCCTCGGCCTCGATCGAAAGGCCCGCGATCGATCCGTGCGAGAGCTGCCCGACCAGCGAGCCGAGCTTCTCGGCCAGCGCCATGTACGGGCGAAGCCTCGGCGCCTCCTCGGCCGACAGCGACGGCATGTTGAGCGCGTTGGTCACTCCGCCGCGCACCAGATACTCGGCCATCTGCTCGGCGACCTGGATGGCGACGTTGACCTGCGCCTCCGTCGTCGAGGCGCCGAGATGCGGGGTGGCGACGAGGCCCGGGGTTCCGAACAGCGGGCTCGCCTTGGCCGGCTCCTCGGCGAAGACGTCGAGCGCGGCGCCGGCGACATGGCCGGATTCGAGAGCCTCCTTGAGCGCTGCCTCGTCGACCAGGCCGCCGCGGGCGCAGTTGATGATCCGGACCCCCGGCTTGGTCCTGGCGAGATTCTCGCGCGAGAGGATGTTCCGGGTCTGCTCGGTGAGCGGCGTATGGAGGGTGATGAAATCGGCGCGGGCGAGCAGGTCGTCGAGCTCGACCTTCTCGACTCCAAGGCTCACCGCCCGCTCCGGGGTGAGGAAGGGATCGTAGGCGACCACCTTCATCCTGAGGCCGAGGGCGCGGTCGGCGACGATCGAGCCGATATTGCCCGCCCCGATCAGCCCGAGCGTCTTGCTGGTCAGCTCCACGCCCATGAAACGGTTCTTCTCCCACTTGCCCGCCTGGGTCGAGGAATCGGCCGCCGGCAGGTCGCGGGCGAGGGCGAACATCAGGGCGATGGCATGCTCGGCGGTGGTGATCGAATTGCCGAACGGCGTGTTCATGACGACGATTCCGCGGGCAGTGGCGGCGGGGATGTCGACATTGTCGACCCCGATCCCGGCGCGCCCGATCACCTTGAGGTTGGTGGCCGCCTCCAGCACGTCCGAGGTGACCTTGGTCGCGGATCGGATGGCGAGGCCGTCATAGCCGCCGATGATCGCCTTGAGCTCGTCCTTGGCGAGGCCGGGCCTCTCGTCGACCTCTACCCCCTTGGAGCGGAAGATCTCGGCGGCCTTTGGGTCCATGGAATCGGAAATCAGCACTTTGGGCATCTTGTTACTCCGTCGCCCCAGCGCAGGCTGGGGCCCCGTTGGGTGAAAGGCTCGGCGTCTTCATCTCGATGGGGCCCCAGCCTTCGCGGGGGCGACGGTCAGGCCCGAGCCTCGTGAAAGGCCCAGTCGAGCCAGGGGAAGAGCGCCTCGAGATCGTCGGTGTCGACGGTTGCGCCGCACCACAGCCTCAGCCCCGGCGGGGCGTCGCGGTAGCTTGCGACGTCGTAGCCGACCCCTTCCGCCTCGAGCAGCCCGGCCATCTTCTTGACCAGGGCGGTCTGCGCCTCGGGATCGCCGCTTCCGGCGAAGCGCAGGCAGACGCTGGTGTTGGAGCGGGTCTCCGGGACCCGGGCGAGATGCTCGACCCAGTCGGTCCGTTGCACCCACTCGTCCACCGCGGCCGCATTGGCCTCGGAGCGCGCGATCAGCCCCGGCAGGCCTCCGACCCCCAGCGCCCATTCGAGCGCGAAGATATAATCCTCGACCGCCAGCATCGAGGGCGTGTTGATCGTCTCGCCGTGGAAGATGCCCTCGATCAGCTTCCCGCTTTTGGTCATCCGGAAGATCTTGGGCAGCGGCCAGGGCGGCGTGTAGCTCTCGAGCCGCTCGACCGCGCGCGGGCCGAGGACGAGCATGCCGTGGCCGCCCTCGCCGCCCAGCGCCTTCTGCCAGCTGAAGGTGGCGACGTCGATCTTGTTCCAGGGCAGGTCTTGGGCGAAGGCGGCGGAAGTGGCGTCGGCGATGGTGAGGCCTTCGCGCGAATCGCTGATCCAGTCGCCGTCCGGCACCTTCACTCCGGAGGTCGTCCCATTCCAGGTGAAGACGACATCGGTCGCAGGGTCGACAACGGCGAGGTCCGGAAGCACTCCGTAAGGCGCCTTGACCACGGTCGCGTCGAGCTTGAGCTGCTTGACGACGTCGGTGACCCAGCCCTCGCCGAAGCTCTCCCAGGCCAGAAGCGTGACCGGCCGGGCGCCGAGCATCGACCACAAGGCCATCTCGACGGCGCCGGTGTCCGAGGCGGGGACGATGCCGATCCGGTGGCTCGCCGGCACCCGCAAGACTCGGCGGGTAAGGTCGATGGCGTGGCCGAGCCGCGCCTTGCCCAACTTCGAGCGGTGCGACCGCCCGAGCGAGCCCAAAGCGAGATGTTCGGGTCCCCAGCCGGGCGGCTTCGCGCACGGGCCCGAGGAAAAGAAGGGACGCGCGGGGCGCACGTCAGGCTTTGTAATCGTCACTTCTAACTCTCCTCGCAGAGAGCACGCGCCGCGTTGGGACGGCGTGGCCCGTGGCGGGGTTTAGGGGCGGGGGCGGCGGTGTCAACCGCGATGCGGGGAGGGGTGACCGGGGCGGCCGTCGGCACGTCGCCCCAGCGAAGGCTGGGGCCCGGCGTGTGAAGGGCGCGGACGGCTTTCACCCGACGGAATGCAAGCCTTCGCTGGCATGGCGACACCTTGACGGCGCCGAGCTGAAGCCACAGCCTGGCGGCCATGCGCTGGGCGATCTTGCTGACCTTGCTGCTCGCAGCCTGCATCCCGTCCAGCGACCGCAAGCCCGCGCCCGCCGCCGGCGACCGGCCAGCTCCCGCCCGCGCGACCCTGCAATGCCGGGCGGACCTCGCCCGCGAGCGAGTCCGCTTCAGGGCCCTTCCCGACCGCGGCTTCGGCAACGGCTGCACCGCCGTCGGCGCCGTCCAGCTCCTCGACATCGGGACCCCCGTCACCAACCTCGGGGCGATGACCTGTCCGCTCGCGCGCCAGTTCGCGCGCTGGAGCCGGGAGGCGATGCAGCCGGCGGCCCAGGCTTGGCTCGGTAGCCGGGTCGTCAGGATCGAGAGCTTCGGCACCTACAGCTGCCGCCCGGTGAACAGCCGCCCCGGCGCCCGCCTCAGCGAGCATGGCCGCGCCAATGCGGTGGACATCGGCGCCTTCGTCCTCGCCGACGGGCGCCGGATCACCGTTCTCGCGGGCTGGAGCGGCGGCGACGAGGACGTTCGCCGTTTCCTGCGTGCCGTGCATCGGGCGGGGTGCCGGCGCTTCGGGATCGTGCTCGGCCCCGATGCCGACGCCTTTCACCGCGACCATCTTCATTTCGACATGGGACAGGGGCCGTATTGCCGCTAAACGGTCGGCCATGACCGATCCCATCCCCCCCAACCGCGTCTTCCCGGCCGCCCGCCAGGAAGCCGAATCCGCCAACCAGCCGCCCCCCTCCGCCCAAACCGCGCACAATGCCTATCGGCTCGCCTTTCAGGACATGGACTTCCTCCTCCGGGAGGATCTGCGGCCGGTGCGGTTCCAGCTCGAGTTGCTCAAGCCCGAGCTACTGCTCGATGAGGCCAAGATCGGCTCGACCTTCGTCTTCTACGGCTCCGCCCGGATTCCCGAGCCGGCCAAGGCCGAGGCCCTGATCGCCGCGGCGGCGACCGACGAGCAGCGCCACATCGCGGAGCGGCTCAGGGCGAAGTCGAGATATTACGAGGAGGCCCGGAAGCTCGCCCGGCTCGCCAGCCGTTGCGACCCGGACGACAAGGGCTGGAGGCATTTCGTCGTCTGCTCGGGCGGCGGGCCCTCGATCATGGAGGCGGCGAATCGCGGCGCCGACGACGAAGGGACCGAATCCGTGGGGCTCAACATCGTCCTGATGCACGAGCAGATGCCGAACCCCTATGTCACTCCGTCGCTCAGCTTCCAGTTTCACTATTTCGCACTGAGGAAGATGCACTTCCTGCTTCGCGCCAGGGCGGTGGCGATCTTCCCGGGCGGCTTCGGGACCTTCGACGAGGCGTTCGAGCTCCTCACCCTCGTCCAGACCGGCAAGGTCAAGCCGCTGCCCATCCTCTTCTTCGGCCGCGAGTTCTGGGAGCGGGTGATCGATTTCGGCGCCCTCGTCGAGGAAGGCGTGATCGCGCCCGACGATCTCAAGCTGTTCACCTTCGTTGACACCGCGGAGGAGGCCTGGAAGCATGTCTGCGACTATTACGCCGTCGAAGGGCAGCGGGTGACCTGCGACTGAGGCGGTAGGCGCTGCGGTGCCTTCCCCGTCTTTCGAGCGAAGGCGGCCGGATCAAGTCCGGCATGACGGCATCAGCCCGCCCGGCCCGCCTCATATTCCGCTATGAAGCGGTCGACCGGGACGGAGCGGATCGTGCCGGCGAGCACCTGCTCGGCGACGTCCTCGACCCGTTTGAAGCGAAGGCAGGTCTTGCCCATGTCGAGCTTCCGACCGGTCGCGGCCCAGGCGTCGCGCAGCCGGCGGGTGCGCTCCTCCGAGGCGTAGACGCAATTCAGGTAGAGGGCGGCGTAATTCTTCTGCGCGGCCAGGGCGGCATAGACGAGCGGCTGGCCGTTATAGGTGTCCGGATAGCGCTCGATCGGCACTTCCCAATTGATCATCCCCCAGTTCATCCGCTCGACATAGCCGTCGGGCAGGTTGGCGTTGATCAGGTCGCGCAGGCGGGCGACGAAAGCCGCCCGCTCCGGCGGAAGCTCGGACAGATAGGCTTCGGGAGTGGGCGCCTTGCTGCTGACCATCCCGATCCCTCTCCGCTTATTGCTTGGGCTGCGCCTTGGTCTGCTCGTCGCGGCCGGCGACGGCGGGGGCGCCCTCGCCGCCGATCCGGTTCGGCCCGGCCTGCTGCTCGTTCAGCACCGGCTCGTCCTCGGCCTTGTCGCCCGCGGCGCCCTGGTCCGCTTTCTCGGCCGCGGCCTGGGCCGGGTCCGCCGCCGCCGCCTGGGGCGTCGGCAAGGGCAGGGGGCTGTCGCTCTGCGTGTTGAGATAGGCGAGCAGGTCCGCCCGGTCCTCGGGCTTGGAGATGCCGGCGAAGGTCATCTTGGTGCCGGGAGCGAAGTCGCGGGGTGACTTGATCCACTGGCTCATCGAGTCCCAATCCCAATTGCCGCCCTTGCCGGCGAGCGCCGGGGAGTAAGGGAAGCCGGGCGCATGCTTGCCGATGGCGCTGCCGAGCACGCCCCACAGATTCGGGCCCTGACCGGCGGGCCCGCCCTTGTTGATCGTGTGGCAGGCGGTGCACTTCTTGAACTGCCCCTCGCCCTTGGCGGGGTTGGCGCCGGCGAGGAAGTTGGCGATCGGCTGCTCGGCCTCGGCGGGGCCGCCCTTGCCCGGTATGACTACGCCCTCGATCGGATAGCCCATCTTCTCGGGCCGCTCCTGATGGAACATCTCGCCGGTGACGATCGAGGCGCCGAGCACGATTATGCCCGCCCCGAGCACCCAGCCCGCAATCGTGTTGGAGCGGTTGTCCATGCCTTCAAAGACCTCCAGGGCGGCCCGCGGACGCGCGCGGGATAAGGGAATTCGGGTGCCCCTTTAGGCGGGGGAGGGAGACGGGGCAAGACGGCCCGGACGATGTCGGTGGGACGAGGGCGGAATCGCCAGGCCCGGTGCCTTTCAGGTTTCAACGCGAAGACGCAAAGACGCAAAGATACCGTGGCCTCGAATAGGCCAGCCCATATCCGCCAGCGGGGAACCGCACAGAATGCGCGACCCATTCGGCATCTTGGCGTCTTTGCGTCTTCGCGTTGAAAAATCATTGGCCTTCGGCCGGGGAGGAAGGTCGCGAGATGCGCCAACCTATCGCTCATCCGCCCAGTGCCTCAGCAACGTGTGCGCGATGGCGAAGTGCGGTGGGCCCAGGAAAGGCGCGCCGGGCTCCCCGGCCAGCGCCGCCCTCACGCCCGCCCGGTCGACCCAGATCGCGTCCTCCAGCTCGTTCGTGTCGAGCGTGATCTCGTCGCCGGCCGCCGTCGCCGTGCAGGCGATCATAAGCTGGCCGGGGAAGGGCCAGGGCTGGCTCGCGACGTAGCGGACGTCGCTCACCTCGATCCCAGCTTCCTCGCCGAGCTCGCGCGCCACCGCCTCCTCGATCGACTCGCCCGGCTCGACGAAGCCGGCAAGGGCGGAATAGCGGCCCGCCGGATATTGCGGCTGGCGCCCGAGAAGCACCCGCCCGCCATGCTCCGCCAGCATGATCACGACCGGATCGACCCGCGGGAAATGCTCCAGGCGGCAGCCCGTGCAGCGCCGGCCCCAGCCGCCGCGGAAGACCAGCGTGGGCGATCCGCAGGCGCCGCAGAAAAGGTGCCGGTTGTGCCACTCGATCAGGCTTCGAGCGGTGCCCCACACCGCGGTGTCGTCCGCCGCCATCCGGTTGAGCAAGGCGAAGACCGACCAGGCGCGCTGGCCGGGCTCGGCACGGACCAGCGGCGCGAACAGGGGCGCGCCCTCGCGCAAGCCGAGGAAGATTCGCTCCTCGGCCTGCGCCATGAGGCCCCAGCCGAGCCGCCCTTCCTCGTCCAGCTCCGGGTCGAGCCCGCTCAGGCGAAGGAGCCGGGCGTCGAGGCTCGAGGCGAGCTCGGCCAGGCGGGCCTCGTCGAGCCGGAGGTGGTCGGCGCGGTCGAGCCCGGCGCCGGTGAACCCCGCTCTCATGCCGCCACCCGCCATTCGGCGCCGCGGGTAGCAAGCTTGGCAAAGAGGGTCGGCAGGCCCGCCTCGCCGATCCGCTCAATCGGCCACCAGGTCCCGTCGGGCCGGGTTTCGGCGTCGGCGCAGAGCAGCTTCATGCTGAGCTCGAAATGGGTGAAGACATGGTCGACGCGTCCCGCCTCGCTCCACTCCGCCTCGGCCGGAGCGCCGTCGCTGTCCGTCGGGAGCGCCAGCATCCCGCCGAGAAGACCTTTGCCGGGGCGGCGCACGAGCAGGACGTGGCCGTCGTTCTCCAGCCAATATGCGGTCCCCTCGCGCTTCGGCCTCGGCCGCTTGGCCGCCTTGCGGGGATAGGCCTGCGGATCGCCGGCGGCGCGGGCGGCGCAGCCGCGGGCGAGGGGGCAGCGGCCGCAATCGGGGCTTCGCGGGGTGCAGATCATGGCGCCGAGGTCCATCACCGCCTGGGCGAAGTCGCCCGACCCGCCCTTGGGGGTAATCGATCCGGCCAGCCGGTAGATCTCCTCGCGCGCCGCCGGAAGCTCCGTCTCCACCCGGAACAGCCTCGCGACGACCCGCTCGACATTGGCGTCGACCACCACCGCCCGCCGCCCGAAGGCGATGGCGGCGATGGCGGCCGCGGTGTAGCGGCCGACGCCGGGCAGCGTGCGAAGCCCTTCCTCGCTGTCGGGGAACCGGCCGCCGTGATCGTTCGCCACCTTTCGGGCGCAGGCGATCAGATTGCGCGCCCGGGCATAATAGCCGAGCCCCGCCCAGGCGGCCATGACGTCCGCCTCGGCCGCGGCGGCGAGAGCCGCGACGGTGGGCCAGCGGCGGGTGAAGGCCTCGAAATAACGGGTCGCGTGGGCGACTGTCGTTTGCTGAAGCATTACCTCCGAGAGCCAGACGCGATAGGGATCGGGCCGCTCGCCCGGCTCGGGGCGCCAGGGCAATCGCCGTTTATCCACAGCAAACCACCGCAACAGGGCATCGGAAGCATCGACGGGCACGCCGCGCCTATGCCATGAACCGCCTCATGGCGAAATCGGGTGGGACCTCGAAAATGCAGGTGGAGACGCCAAGGGCGAATCGCGCCCGCGCCGTCTGCGACATGGTCCCCGACGTCGGCCGCGCAGCCTTCCGCCGCTTCGGCTTCGTCCAGTCGTCGATCGTCAGCCGCTGGCGCGAGATCGTCGGCGAGCGCTATGCGGCGGTCTCCTCGCCGGAATCGATCCGGTTTCCCGCCGGGAAGCGAGCCGAAGGCGTCCTCAACCTGATCGTAGAAGGCGCTCATGCGCCGATGATGCAGCATGTCGCGCCGGTGATCGTGGAGCGGGTGAACCGCTTCTTCGGCTATCAGGCGGTGGCCCGGGTCGCCTTCAGGCAAGGGCAGGTTCAGATTGCCCGCGCCAGGACCCGCGCCGCGCCGCCGTCGCTTCGCCCGATTCCGGTGGAACTGGGCGATTCGCTTCGCGAGGTGGCGGATCCGGAGCTTCGCGCCTGCCTGGAATCGCTGGCACGCGGAGTGGCTGCGAACGAGGCGGGGCTCGGGCCGGCCATCGCCATTAAGGTGCTCGGAAGAATTGGTGGAGAGATGAAGAGATGAAGTCGATGCTCGCGGCCGGTGCGGCCGCTCTGGCGCTCTTGCTCGGCGGTTGCGGCGACGGTGGCGGCAACCAGGCCGCGGCCGCGGCCGACACGCCGCTCAAGCAGATCCCGGCCCCCAACGGCGACTGGACCCAGCTGGTGGTGAAGACCCCGGAAGGCGGCTTCCGGATGGGCAATCCCGACGCTCCGGTGAAGCTGGTCGAATATGGCTCATTGGGCTGCCACGTCTGCGCCGAGTTCGAGGAGCAGGGCGCGCCCGAGCTTCGCGACACCTATGTGAAGAGCGGCCAGGTCAGCTGGGAATTCCGCACCTACCTGCTCTTCCCGACCGATCCGGGAGTCTCGATGCTTCTCCAGTGCACGAGCGAGAATGCCTTCTTCCCCTTGGTCGGCCAGCTCTATGCCGACCAGACCGGCTGGATGGGCAAGATCCAGTCGCTCCCGGCCGACCAGCTCCAGGCCATCCAGGGCATGCCGCCTCGCGAGGCCGCGGCGATGGTGGTCCGCGCCGGCGGCCTCGACGAGTTCTTCCGCCAGCGCGGAATGCCGGGTTCGCAGATCCAGTCCTGTCTCGCCGACCCGGCGAACATGGAGAAGGTCGTGGCGATCAGGAAGCTGGGCGACGAGCAGGGCGTCAACGGCACGCCGTCCTTCTTCATCAACGGCACCTTCGCCGAGCGGGCGGCGAACTGGGCCGGCCTAGAGCCCCAGATCCGGGCCGCGATCCAGTGAGGGCGCTGGCGCTCCTCGCCGCGGCCGCGCTGGCCGGGGCGTGGGCGGCTCCGGTCGCCGCGGCACCGGCGCGCAAGGCGCCGGCGACGGCGGACTGGTCCCGGTCCGTGGTCATGACGCCTGAAGGAGGCTTCCGGATGGGCAATCCCGCGGCCAAGGTGAAGCTGGTCGAATATGCCTCGCTGACCTGCAGCCATTGCGCCACCTTCGCCAAGGTCGGCATGCCCTCGCTGGTCGGCAGCTATGTGCGCAGCGGCAAGGTCAGCTACGAATTCCGCAACTACTTCCTGAACGGCCTCGACGTTGCCGCGACCCTGGTGGCGCGCTGCGGCGGCCCGAGCCGGTTCTTCCCGGTGGCCGACAAGCTTTACGCAACCCAGGACCAGTGGAAAGGGCGAGTCAGGGACCTCACCGACGCGCAGAAGCAGGCGCTGAACGCGCTTCCGGAAGATCAGCGGCTGGGCCGGCTGGCGGAGTTGGCGGGCATACCACAGCTCGCTGCGGAGCATGGCCTCGCATCGGCCCGGTCGAGAAGCTGCCTCAACGACAAGGTCGCCTTCGACCGGCTCGGCAAGATGAACGAAGCGGCGGTGGCCCAGGGTGTGCAGGGCACGCCGACCTTCTTCCTCAACGGCGCCAATATCGGACCCCAGACCTGGGCGACGCTGGAGCCGATCCTTCGGGAGGCGGCGGGGTAGGATGACGGCCGGGGGGCAGCCATGCAGATAAAGCGGCTGAAGCTTTCCGGCTTCAAAAGCTTCGTCGAGCCGGCCGAGCTCCGGATCGAGCCGGGCCTGACCGGGGTCGTCGGCCCCAACGGCTGCGGCAAGTCGAACGTGCTGGAGGCGATCCGCTGGGTGATGGGCGAGAGCTCCGCCAAGTCGATGCGCGGCGCCGGGATGGACGACGTCATCTTCGCGGGAACCGCCAGCCGCCCGGCGCGCGACTTCGCCGAAGTCTCGCTGCTCGTCGAGCGCGAGGCGGAGGACATGCCGGGCGATGTAACGCTGGCGCCCGTCGGCGACGTCGAGGTCGCCCGCCGGATCGAGCGCGGCGCCGGCTCGGCCTATCGGGTCAACGGCCGCGACGTCCGGGCCAAGGACGTCGCCTTGCTCTTCGCCGACGCCGCCACCGGAGCCCATTCCCCGGCGCTCGTCAGCCAAGGCAAGATCAGCGCCGTCATCGCCGCCAGGCCCACCGAGCGGCGACTGATGCTCGAGGAGGCGGCCGGCATTTCGGGACTCCACGTCCGCCGCAAGGACGCGGAGCAGAAGCTGCGCGCCGCCGAGGCCAATCTCGTCCGCCTCGACGAATTTCTCGCCGACATGGAAACCCGCGCCTCGGCTCTTCGCCGCCAGGCGAAGGCGGCCGAGCGCTACCGGAAGCTTTCCGACCAGATAAGGGTCGCCGAAGGCCGGATGATCTTCGCCCGGTGGCGCGAGGCGGCGGCGGCGGCCGACGCCGCCAGGCGCGACGCCGAGGCGGCCTCGGCCGCGGTCGAGAAAGCTTCCGAAGGCCAGCGCGCCGCCGCCGCCTGGCAGGTCCAGGCGGCCCAGGCGCTCGCCGACCGCCGCTCGGCGGCCCAGGCGGCGCGCGACCGGGCGACCTCGCTCGGCCATCAGCTGACCACCCTTCGGGCCGAGCGCGAAGGCGTCGGCCGCCGCCTTCGCGAGCTGGCCGAGCGCCGCACCGCTTTGATCGGCGATCGCGAGCGGGAAGCGGCGCTGGGAAGGGACGCGGCGGCGGCGCTGGCCCGGCTCGAGCAGGAAGGGCGCGACATCGCGGAGCGGCTCGCCGCGGCGGAAGCGGCGCGCGGGACGATCGACATCCGAACCGTCGAGCTCGAGGACAAGGCGCGCGAGGCCGAGGCGGAGCTGGGCAAGGCGCGGGCAGTCCAGGCGGCCGAGCAGGCCGAGGCCCGGGTCGCCCGAGCCGCGCTCGAGGCGGCCCAGGCGAGGCTCGCGCGGGCCGGGTCCGAAAGCCGGCGGCTGGAAGAGCAGATGTCGGGCCTCGGCGAGGAGGCGCCGCTGGTCGAATCGCTTCGGGCCGCCCGGCGGCGGCGCGAGGAGGCGGAGGCCCGGCTCGAGGCCGCCGGAGAAGCGATCGCCGCGGCCGAGGCTCGCCGCCAGAAGGCGGCGGCGGCGCGCGACTCGGCCGAGAGCGAGGGCTCCACCGCCCGGGCCGCCCTCGCCGCGCTCGAATCGGAAGCCAGGGCGCTCATCAAGGCGGTCGAGGGAACGAGTGGCGACCGTGCGATCAATCACGTCAAAGCCGATCCGGGATACGAACGGGCCCTCGCTGCGGCCCTCGGCGACGATCTCGACGCGGCGCTCGACGGCGATTCGCCGAGGCGCTGGGCCGGGGCGGAAGCGCTTGCGGGCGATCCGCCCCTCCCCGGCGGCTGCGAGCCCCTCGCCGCCCATGTTCAGGCTCCGCCCGCCCTGGCCCGCCGGCTCGCCCAGGTGGGAGTGGTCGAGCAAGACGAGGGGATCGCCCTGGCGGTCGGCCAGCGCCTCGTCACCCGGGACGGCCGGCTTCGCCGCTGGGACGGCTTCGTCGCCTCGGGCCTCGGCGCCGCCGCGGCCGAGCGGCTGATCCGCGTCAATCGCCTGGCCGAGATCCAGAAGGCCCTTCCCGCCGCTGCCGCCGCCGTCGAGGGCGCCCAGGCCCGAACGGCCGCGGCGCTCGCCGAAATGGCCGAGGCTCGGGATGCGGCCGATTCGGCGCGGCGCGGGGAGGCGGAAGCGTCGGCGGCGATCCGCGATGCCGGCCGCGCCGAGGATTCGGCCAGGGTGGAGATCGAGCGGCTCGACCTGCGCCGCACCGGCCTCGCCGAGCGGCTGGAGCAGGCGGCTCAGGACCTGGCCGAGGCGCAAGGCGGCGACGGGGAGGCGCGGCGGGTGGTCGCCGCTTTGCCCGATTCGGCCGCGACCCAGGCGCGGGTCGCGGATCTCGGCCGGGCTGCCGAAGCCGCTCAGCAGGCGCTGGCCGAGGTTCGCGCCGAAGCCGCCACCCATGCCCGCTCCGTCGGCGCCGACAGGCAACGGGCGCAGGCGGCGCTCAAGGAAGCCGCCGACTGGCGCGTCCGAGCGGCCGAGGCCGGCAAGCGCCATTCCGACATGGGCACTCGGATCGCCGTTGCCGAGGCGGAGGCGGAGCGGCTGGCCGACGCGCCGGCCCAGATCGCGAGCCGGATCGAGGCGCTGGAAGCCGAGGCCGGGCAAGCCTCCGAGGCGGCCGCGGAGGCGGCGCAGGCCGAGCGGCAGGGCGAGGCCGCCTTGCGCGAGACCGAGGCCCGGCTCGCCGACGTGACGGAAGCGCTCGCCACGGCCCGCGAGGCCCGCGCCGGGGCCGCCGCCCGCCACGAGAATCAGGAATCACGGCGGATCGAAATGGGCCGGATCTCCGGCGAGCGATTCGAATGCCCGCCGCCGCTGCTTCCCGAGAAGCTCGGCTTCGACGACGAGGGGATTCTCCCGGCCGGGGAGGAATCGGCCCGCCATGAGCGGCTGGCGGCGGAGCGCGAGCGGATCGGCCCCGTCAACCTCATCGCCGAGCGCGAGCTTGCCGAGCTCGACGAGAGCCGGGCCGCGAGCCAGGCCGAGCGCGAGGAGCTCGGGCTTGCGATCAACCGGCTTCGCGGATCTATCGGAAGCCTCAATCGCGAGGGGCGCGCCCGTCTCCTCGCCGCCTTCGAGACGGTGGACCGCCATTTCCGCAGCCTGTTCACCACCCTCTTCGAAGGCGGCCAGGCGCATCTCGAGCTGGTCGAATCGGACGACCCGCTCGAGGCCGGGCTGGAGATCATGGCCCAGCCTCCGGGCAAGCGCCTCTCCGCCCTCACCCTGCTGTCGGGCGGCGAGCAGGCGTTGACCGCGGTGGCCCTCATCTTCGCTCTGTTCCTCACCAACCCGGCGCCGATCTGCGTCCTCGACGAGGTCGACGCCCCCCTCGACGACGCCAATATCGAGCGCTTCTGCGACCTGCTCGACCGGATGGTGAACGAGACCCAGACCCGCTACCTGATCGTCACCCACAATGCGGTGACGATGAGCCGAATGCACCGCCTGTTCGGGGTGACCATGGTCGAGAAGGGCGTCAGCCGCCTGGTCAGCGTCGACCTCGGCGGCGCGGAAAGCCTGCTGGCGGCGGAATGATCCTCCCCGAGCTTGCTCGGGGAGGGGGACCATGCGAAGCATGGTGGAGGGGTAATGGCGCAGGAGTCAGCGGCTCTGTCAGGAACCACTGAGGTCGGGGCGGTTACCCCTCCACCGCCCTCCGGGCGGTCCCCCTCCCCATCGCTTCGCGACGGGGAGGATAAGAAGCCCTTCGTCCCGCCTTATCCGCCGCGCGGGCCGGGCCCGGTGCCGGTCTGGCGCGGGTTCGTCGGCGAGCGGGCGCGCACCGCGGTCTATGGCTGGTCCGAGCTCGCTTTCCGCCAGCGCTACATGCGGCGCCGGGTTCTCGGCTTCGACGTCCACATCCTGCTCGATCCCGAGCTGGTCCAGCGCGTCCTGCTCGACAATGCCTCCAATTACGTGAAGCCCGACGTGGTGAAGCGGCTGCTCGCCCCGGCGATCGGGGAGGGCCTGCTCACCTCCGACGGCGGCCTGTGGCGGGAGCAAAGGCGGATCGTCGCTGCCAATTTCGCCCCGGCCGCGGTCGATGCCCTGGTGCCGGAGTTCGGCAGCGTCGGCCGGGACGCTATGGAGCGCTGGCAGCCGGGGCTTCGCGACATGTCGAGCGAGGCGACCCAGGCGACGATGCGGGTCATCTCCAACACCCTGTTCAGCGGCGATTCCCGGCTGACCAGCGAGGCGGCCATGGCCCATATCGCCGCCGCGCTCGAAGGGGTCAGCGAGGCCCGGCTCCAGGCGATGCTCGGCCTCCCGCGGATCCCGTGGACGCGCAAGGGGTGGAGGGCGCAGAGGGGCCAGAGATATCTTCGCGAGACTCTGGAATCGGTGGTTCGCGAGCGGCTCCCGGACGGCGGGCCCGACGATTTCCTGGGCAGGCTCATCCGCGGCCTTGGCGAGCGGTTCGAGGCTTCCCAGGCGGCCAGGCTCGCCGCCGACAACGCGATGACCTTCTATCTGGCGGGCCATGAGACGACCGCCAACGCGGTCAGCTGGACCCTCTATCTCCTCTCCGAGCAGCCCGAGCTTCAGGACCGGGTCGCCGAGGAAAGCCGGGGCGCGGTGACCGCAGGGGAGGGGCCGGAGCTGCCCGACCGCCTGCCGCTGCTTCGCACGGTGCTCGAGGAATCGCTTCGCCTCTACCCGCCCGCCCCGCGCTTCGACCGGCAGGCGGTGGAGGCCGACCGGCTCGGCGACGAGGAGGTCAAGCCCGGCGACATCGTCTCGATCTGGCCGTGGATCCTCCACCGGCACGAGGCCCTGTGGGAGCGGCCCGACGAGTTCGATCCCGGCCGGTTCGCGCCCGACCGCCGGGAGGGGCGGCACCGCTTCCAATATATCCCGTTCGGAGGCGGCCCCCGCCTGTGCGTCGGCGCCCGCTTCGCCACGGCCGAGGCGCTCACCATCCTCGCCCACTGGCTCGGCCGCTGGAGCTTCCGGCCGGTGCCGGGGCGCGAGGTCAGGGTCCACGGTATGGTCACCTTGCGGCCCGCCGGCGGGATGCCGCTGATTCTCGCTCCGCGAGGCTAGACCCACCGCCATTCCGGCGCAGGCTGGAATCCATGAACACGGATTTGCGAGCTTCCGCGCGCGGTGTTCATTGATGCCGCGTTCGCTGGCAGGACGATGCGGTGGAATGCTATTGCGAATAATTCGCAACAGCGATAGGCACGCCCCCATAACGAAGAAGGGGTATCCATGTCCGTCCGTTGCGTTTCTCTCCTGGCGATCGGCTTCGCCCTCGCCGCGCCCGCCTTGGCGGCCGAAGCCGAGGTCGACGCTCTCGCCGCCGCCGACGAGGCCGCCGATCCCTCGGGGCAGAGCATCGTCGTCACCGGCCAGAGGCTGGAATATGGCGCCCAGGAGACCTGCACCGCGACCCGCACCTGCACCGACGTCAAGGACGTGCCGCAATCCCTTTCCGTGGTCACCGAGAGCCAGATCGAGGACCAGGCGCTTCGCTCGATAGCGGACGTGCTGATGTACGTCCCCGGCGCCACTCCGGGTACCGGCGAGGGGAATCGCGACCAGATCACGCTCCGCGGCAACAACACGACCGCCGACTTCTTCGTCAACGGGGTGCGCGACGACGTCCAATATTTCCGCGACCTCTACAATGCCGACCGGATCGAGATCCTGCGCGGCCCCAATGCGATGATCTTCGGCCGCGGCGGCGGCGGCGGGATCGTCAACCGGGTGACCAAGCGCTCGAGCTTCCGGCCCTATCGCGAGTTCGCGGCTCAGGGCGACAGCGAGGGCGGCTTCCGGCTGAGCGGCGACCTCGACCAGCCGCTCGGCGAGACGATCGGCGTCCGCCTGAACGGCGTCTACGAGAATGGCGAGAGCTTCCGGCGCGGGGTCGAACTCGAGCGCTACGGGGTCAATCCGGTGCTCGGCGCCGCCTTCGGCGACACCCGGATCGACCTCTCCTACGAATATTTCCACGATCGGCGGACCGCCGACCGCGGAGTCCCGGCCCTCCTCGGCCGGCCCCTTCGAGGCTTCGACCGGACCTTCTTCGGCGACCCCGAGCAGAGCTTCGCCAAAGTCGACGCTCACGTCGTCAGCCTCGCAGTCGAGCACCGCTTCTCCGATTCCGTGCTCCTGAGGAACCGAACCAGCTTCGGCGACTACGACAAATTCTACCAGAACATCTTCCCCGGCGCGGTGAACGCGGCCGGCACCCAGGTCGCTTTGTCGGCCTATAACGACACGCTCGAGCGGCAGAATCTGTTCAGCCAGACCGATCTCGTCATCGACGGCGATCTCGGCGGCCTGTCCCACACGCTGCTGCTCGGCTTCGAGATCGGCAAGCAGGACAGCGTCAGCCGGCGCCGCAACGGCTTCTTCACCTCGGCCGCCAATCCGGGCGGGGTCGGCTCGATCAACGTGCCGCTGACCGACCCGACGATCGACGCCAGCGTCATCTTCCTTCCGGTCAACAACAATCCCGCCCGGACTCCGGCGAACTTCAATCAGAGCGACGCCTCGATTCTCGCTTTCTACGCCCAGGAGCAGTTGCGGATCTCGGACCATTTCGAGATCGTCGCCGGGCTGCGCCACGACCGGTTCGAGCTGGACGTTCTGAACCGCAATACCGGCCAGACCTTCAGCCGTACCGACAGCCTCCTCTCGCCGCGGCTCGGCCTGATTGTGAAGCCGATGCCGGCCCTTTCCCTCTACGCCAGCTACAGCCGCTCCTATTTGCCCAGCGCCGGCGACCAGTTCAGCTCGCTCGACGTCACGTCGGAAAGCCTGAAGCCGGAGCGGTTCGACAATTACGAGATAGGCGCCAAATGGGAGCCGATCCCGGGCCTCCTCGCCACCGTGGCCCTCTATCGGCTCGACCGCACCAACACCCGGGCCCTGGACCCGCTCACCAACCTCACCGTCCTCACCGGCGCCCAGCGCAGCAAGGGCCTGGAGATCGGGCTCGAGCGCAACATCACGGACAAATGGCAGGTGTCGGCCGGCTACGCCCTGCAGAAGGCGGAGATCACCCGGACCACCGCCGCCGCGCCGAAGGGGCGGGAGGTTCCGCTGGTGCCCCGCCACCAATTCTCGGTCTGGAACCGCTACAACGTGAGCAAGGCGCTCGGTTTCGGCCTCGGCGTGATCGCGGCGTCCAAATCCTACGCCTCGATCAGCAACGCGGTGGTCCTGCCGAGCTACGCCCGAGTGGACGCGGCCGTCTTTTACGAGCTGTCCGATGGGATCGAGGCCCAGCTCAATGTCGAGAACCTGCTCGGCGCCGACTATTCCGCCACCGCCCACAGCGACAACAATATCGCGCCCGGGGCCCCGGTGACGGCACGGGCGACGCTTCGATTCCGCTTTTAGAGCCACGTCATTCCGGCGAAGGCCGGAATCCATGAAGACGGTGCGCCCGGTCCTTCATCCGACCGTGTTCATGGATCCCGGTCGAGTCCGGGATGACGGGGGGCCTAAGCGCTCCGCCTCGGGCTGAAGGTCAGGAAGAAGTCGCTCCCGCGACGCTTCCCCGCCTCCTGAGGCAGGCGCACCGGGTTGCAGCGGATGACCGCCTGCTTGGCCGCCTCGCTCATCCGGGCGGCCCAGGGGCGGGCCTCCGGGCCGACCCCCTGCTGCCATACGAGAAGCGGAAGGCCGACCAGCACGCCGTCGGCCGTGTAGCGGACCATGAGGCGGGTCGAGATGCCCCGGCCGGCGGACGGCACGCGAGGGTTTCGGTAGCAGCGGCGGACCTGCTCGGCGACCTCGGCGCTCGCCCGCAGGGCGGTGGGCGACGAAGCTTCCACCCGCGGCGCCTGCCCGGCGCAGGCCGAGAGCAGGACCGGCAGCGCCAGTAATGGGATTAGGGCTTTCATGCCCGCTACTTAGGCGCGGATCGCGATTGTGGAAGAGGTCTGAGCCCACATCGCGTCCCGACGGATGTCCTTCGCGGCTATGCTATCCCGTCACTTTGGACCCCAGTGGCCGGGTTGCCGGGCCGTGAATCACCTCCCCGTCCAGCTCGAAGCGAGAGCCGTGGCAGGGGCAGTCCCAGGTCCGGTCGGTTGAGTTCCAGCCGACCAGGCAGCCCATATGGGTGCAGACGGCGGAGACCGCGTGGAGGGTGCCGGTCTCATCCCGATAGGCGGCGACATTGTCGCCGTCGACCTTCAGGATCGCAGCCTCTCCAGGGCCGAGCTCGTCATAGGATCTGGCCTTGCTGCCGAGATAGCCGCCGACCAGATGGGCCGCGACGGACAGGTTCTCCTTCACGAAATCGGGCGCTCCGGCGACCGGCTTCACCCGGGTCGCGTCGAACACGTCGAGCCAGCGATTTTCCTTGCCGGTGGCGAGGTCGGCGATGATCTCGGCGGCGACGGTGCCGTTGCTGATGCCCCAGGCGTCGAAGCCGGTGGCGACGAGATAACCGTCCGACTTCGAGGACCAGCCGATATAGGGCGCGCCGTCGATCGGGGAGTAATCCTCGTTGATCCAGCGATATTCGACAGGGCCGGCGTCGAAATTCTCCGCCAGCCAGCGCTCGACGCCGGCGAGCGATTCGCGTTCGTCGTCGGGGTGGCCGGGCTTGTACGGGGAGCCCGCGGCGATCCCGTAAATCCGCCCGTCGGGCCCTTTGTGAGTGCGGATCGATCGCCCGGGCTCCTCCGCATTCTTATACATTCCCGGCGGAACCCGGCCGATCGGGGCGGCGATCACCGCCTCGGCATGAGGGTGGTTGGTGGCGTAATACATCCCGACCTGCCCGAGCGGCAGGTGGGTGGCCATGACGACGTGTCGGGCGGAGACGGTGCCGCGGTCGGTGATGACCCGGTCCGGCTCCCAGTCGATCGCCCGGCTGCCCTCGAAGACGTGGCAGCCGTCGCCGGGGAGGGTGGCGGCGAGGCCGGCGACATATTTGACCGGGTGGAACTGGGCCTGGTTGTCCCAGCGCATCGCCTGAAGCACGTCGAAGGGGAGGCCGGTGTCGCGGGTCAGGGTGGCGGGAAGGCCCAGGCGCTTCGCGACCTCCACCTCCTTCTCGAGCTGGGAGACGTAGCTCTCGTCCCGGGTATAGACGAAGGCTGGCATGGGATCGATATCGGCCTCGATTCGATGATGCGCGGCAAGCTCCGAGATCCGCCGGATCCCGGCCTCCTGCGCCTCGGCATAGAGCCGCGCCTTCTCCTCGCCGAACTTGCGCTCGAGCGTCTGATAGTGGGAGGCTCCGTGCTGCGAGCTCATCTTGGCGGTCGACTTGCCGGTGACCTGGCGGCCGACCCGCCGGGCGTCGATCACCGCGACGCTGAGACCGCGGTCCTTGAGCAGCCGGGCCGTGGTGATTCCGACGATCCCTCCGCCGATGATCGCGACGTCGACGCTGACGTCGCCGGTCAATGCCGGGAATCCGGGGGACTGTGCGGTCGCGTTCCAATAGGTGCCGTGATCGTCGCGAGTCGCCATCTCTCTCTCCTGCTGTCCCTCTTGGATGCCGCTCCTTCAACCGCGTTCCGGACGGCCTGTTCCCAGGCCCGCTGCAGACTTGCCATCATGCGCAATCAGGCTGGCGGAGATCGGCGCGGGCAACGACCGCCTGTGGGCACGTCCGGATGCTATGACAAGGCGCTGAGAAAGCTGAACGAATGCCGACAGGTCGGTTCAGGGCGGACTCACAACCGCTCCTGTAGGGACTGAGCATAGCCCAAGCGTTTTAAAGGGCGCCACGTCTACAGGAGGATATTGCCATGAAGGCCATTTCGAAGACCATTCTGGGCGCGGGCGCCACGGCCGTTGCCGCCCTCGGCTTCGCCGCTCCGGCCGAGGCCCAGTATCGCGACCGCTATTACGATCGCGACCGCGGCGGGATCGACGCCGGCGACATCATCACCGGAATCGCGGTGCTTGGCGGAATCGCCGCCATCACCTCCGCGATCGGCCGCGACGACAGCCGCTACGGCTACGGCTACGGCAATCGCTACCGCGGCAATTACAATTACGCCGTCCAGGCCTGCGCCCAGGAAGCGCAGCGGATGGGCCGCGGCCAGGTCCAGATCCTCGACGTCGACCGCGCCGGCAACGACCGTTACCGGGTCCGCGGGATCGTCCAGGCCGGCTACGGCGGCGGCTACGGCGGCTACGATCGCGGTTACGACCGTCGTTACGGCCGCTACGACCGCGGCGGCTACGGCAACTACGGCCGGGACGACTTCACCTGCGTCGCCCGCGGCAACGGCCGGATCACCGACTTCCGCCTGTAACCCGCGGCAGATCGAGCAAAGGATGCGCGCGGGCGAGAGTCCGCGCGCATTTTTTGGGTTCATCGCCGCGACAGGATCGCGCCCGTAACGACCTCCCATCTTCCACGGGAGCGAAATATGCGCAACCTCGTCACCGTTATCGCCGCCACCGCCCTTCTCGCCTCGCTGGCGACCCCGGCAGAGGCCCGCCGCCGGCACCATCGCCACCATGACGATGTGGACGCCGGGGACGTGGTCGCCGGCGCCGTCGTGATCGGAGGGATCGCCGCCATCGCCTCCGCTATCAAGGAGGAGAAGCGCCGCAAGCAGGATATGGCCGTGGACCGCTGCGCCGGCGAAGCGGAGCGCCGCACCGGCGAGAGCGTCTCCGAGATCCTCCACGTCGGGAAGCGGAAGGGCTATTACACGGTGGAAGGCGCCCTCGAAGGGCCGGCAGCCAGCTTCACCTGCACCGTCCGCCGGGGCACCGTCTACGAATTTCGCTCCGGCGACGGCGCGGTCTGACCGTCATGCCAGCGCAGGCTGGCATCCCGGTGGGTGAAGACGCGTCGCTTTTCACTCCCCCGGGTCGCGGCCTTCGCTGGGCGACTCATCCTCGCTTTACACGCCTCGCCCCGCGCGCTTATCGGCCTTCATGACAATCCACCCCTCCGAAACCATCCTGATCGTCGATTTCGGAAGCCAGGTGACCCAGCTCATCGCCCGCAGGGTCCGCGAAGCCGGCGTCTACAGCGAGATCGCCCCCTTCAGCCGCGCGCTCGAGGCCTACGAGCGGCTGAAGCCCAAGGGCATCATCCTGTCCGGCGGGCCTTCGTCCGTGACGCTGGAGGACAGCCCCCGCGCCGACCCCTCGCTGTTCGAGGCGGGCGTGCCGATGCTGGGCATCTGCTACGGCCAGCAGCTCATGGCCGAGCAATTGGGCGGCCGGGTAGTGACCGGCGATCACAGCGAGTTCGGCCGCGCCTTCCTCGAAGTGGAGGATCGCTGCGCCCTGTTCGACGACCTTTGGTCCCCGGGCGAGAAGCACCAGGTGTGGATGAGCCACGGCGACAAGGTCGATGCCTTGCCGCCGGGCTTCCGGATCGTCGCCCAGTCGGCCGGCGCCCCCTTCGCCGCGACGGCCGACGAGGAGCGCCGCTTCTACGGGCTGCAATTCCACCCCGAGGTCGTCCACACGCCCGACGGGGGCCGGCTGATCGCCAATTTCGTCCGCAAGGTCTGCGGCCTCGCCGGCGACTGGACCATGGCCGAGTTCCGGGCCACCAAGATCGCCGAGATCCGCGAGCAGGTTGGCTACGGCAGGGTCATTTGCGGCCTGTCCGGCGGGGTCGACAGCGCGGTCGCGGCGGTCCTCATCCACGAGGCGATCGGGCACCAGCTGACCTGCGTCTTCGTCGACCACGGGCTGATGCGGCAGGCGGAGGCGGAGCAGGTCGTCTCCCTCTTCCGGGGGCATTACAACATCCCGCTCGTCCATGTGGAGGCGGAGGAGCTGTTCCTCGCCGGCCTCGCCAGCCTCACCGACCCAGAGGCCAAGCGCAAGTTCATCGGCAAGACCTTCATCGACATCTTCGAGGAGGAGGCGCGCAAGATCGGCGGGGCCGACTTCCTCGCCCAGGGCACGCTCTATCCCGACGTGATCGAAAGCGTCAGCTTCACCGGCGGGCCCTCGGTCACGATCAAGAGCCACCACAATGTCGGCGGCCTGCCCGAACGGATGAACATGAAGCTGGTCGAGCCGCTTCGTGAATTGTTCAAGGATGAGGTCCGCGAGCTCGGCCGTGAGCTGGGCCTTCCCGACGCCTTCGTCGCACGCCATCCGTTCCCGGGACCCGGGCTCGCCATCCGGATCCCGGGCGAGGTGACGAAGGAGCGCTGCGACCTATTGCGCAAGGCCGATGCCGTCTATCTGGACGAGATCCGCAGCGCCGGGCTCTACGATGCGATCTGGCAGGCCTTCGCGGTGCTTCTACCGGTCCGCACGGTCGGAGTGATGGGCGACGGCCGGACCTACGATTACGTCTGCGGGCTCCGCGCCGTCACCTCCACTGACGGGATGACGGCCGACGTCTACCCGTTCGACTCGGCCTTCCTGAGCCGGGTCGCGACTCGGATCATCAACGAGGTCAAGGGGATCAACCGGGTGGTCTACGATTACACGTCCAAGCCGCCCGGGACGATCGAATGGGAATGACGGGGGAGGAAGACGGCCCTCCTCCCCCGATGCAGCCTGATCAATCCTCCACTAGTGCCGGCAGGGTGAAGGCGCCGTCCGGCAAATTCCCGTCGACGCGGTTGTTGCCATAGGTGTGAAGGGCTCCGCCATTGAGAAGGATGCCGGTGCCGTTGCCGGTGATCGTAGTGTTGCCGACCCTGCCCGTGGCGTTGGCACCGTTCGAGGAGATGCCCACGTTGAGATTCATCGAGATGTTCGAATCGTTTATCATCAGGATCGCCGGAGTGCCGCCGCCGACGAGGACGACACCGTTGTTGTTGCTCGCGAACGAGCTCTCTTCGACGTCGACGATGGTGCCGAAGGGCGCGGTGTTGCTCGTCGTGTCGATGCGCAGGCCTTGATTGGCGTTCTGAAAGACCCGGACGTCCTTCATGTAGACTCGCGCACCGCCGCCGGCACCGGTCGGCTGAATCAGGATGCCGCCGCCGCTGCCGCCATTCCCGTTCTGGGCGACGGTCGTGTTGGTGATGTAGAGCCTGGTCTGGGCGCCCGGCTGGAACGAGATTCCGAAGCTGTTCGCCGCGTTGAAGCGGCGGATGACGCTGTCCTCGATGTGGACCGCGGCGGCCGCGATGACGCGCACGCCGTGCGTCGGCGGGTTGACCCCGAAGATGTCGAGGCCGCGGATAGTGACCACGGACTGGTTCGGAGTTGCGGACAGGCTGTCGTTGACGGTGATGCCGTTGCCGCCGGCGAGCGCGCCGCCCTCGGTATAATGGCAGTCGATGGTCAACGACTTGGTGATGGTGACGGCGCCGAAGCCGCCCGGATCGAGGCAGTTGATCTCGCCGCCCGCGGCGGTTTTCGAAATCGCTCCGGCGAAGGTCTTGCACGGCGCGGTGCGGCTGCACGGATTGACGTCGTCGCCGACGCCGGACACCCAGGTGCGGGTCGCCTGAGCGGCGGCCGGAGTGGCATAACCGACGGTCATGCCCGCGGTGGCCAGCGCCACCATCAGGATACGGCTTCTCATTCCAATCATTTGATTATCCCCCGTTTGGATTAAATGAATGCGAAATGAATATCACAAAACGGACCAATCTACTCCTACATTTTATCCGAATAATGTTTAATTCCTCCAAAGGGTTGGATAGCTTCCGCACCGTTTACCGCATCCGCGAATCGCCGAGATGGACGATTTTGCGGGGGACCACTCACGTAGTCGCGACTCGCCGGTGAATCCGGCCCTGCTCGCCATTTGCCTCGGGTTGTTCTCGGCGCTCACCCTGGCCGCTGCGAACATGTCGGTGAAGATGGGCAGCGACATCCTCGTCGGCCGCGCCGTGCTCTCCGTCAGCGCCGCTCTGATGGTCGCGCCCGCCGCCTTTTTCGTTCCTCTCCCCGACGCCTGGACCTGGGGCGCGCTACTGCTCGCGGTCCCGGCCCATTATGCCTACCAGCTCTGCCTGGTCCGGGCGCTGCAGCGCGGGGAGCTGTCGCTGGTCTTCCCGGTGATGCGGGGCGCCGCGCCGCTGCTGACCGCCGTCGCCGCCTTCCTCCTGCTGGGCGAGACCCTTCCGCCGCTGGCGCTGGCGGGGCTGGCCGTGGCGACCGCGGCCGTCTTCGTCTTCGCCGCGCCCCCGCGCGGGACGCTCCTGCGCCACCATCCGGACGGGGCGGTGCTGGCCTGGGCGCTGGCCACCGCCATCGGCGTGGCGCTCTACAACGTCGCCGACGCGCGCGGGGTGCGCGGCGCGCCGGAGCCGTTCACCTACATCGTCTGGATCTTCCTCCTCGACGCGATCTGCATCACGACGACGGCGCTGATTCGGAGGCGGGGCGAGCTCGGCCGGGTCATCGTCTCCAAATGGCGCTTCGGAGTCGCGGCCGGCTTCCTCTCGATCCTGTCCTACGGCTCGGCGGTCTATGCCTTCAGCCTGATGGAGACCGCCAGGGTTTCGGCGCTGCGCGAGACGTCGGTGGTCTTCGCCGCGCTGCTCGGAACTCTGTTCCTGCGCGAGGGATTCGGCGCGAGGCGGATCGCCGCCGCCCTCGCTCTCGCGGCCGGGCTGGTCGCGCTGCAGTTCGGGGCCTAAGGAGAAGTCATGTCCGTCACCCACTCGCTGGATACCTCGACTAGCCGCGCAAATCCGGTCCCGAGCCCGATGAAGCGGCTGACCGTCCCGAAGCTCAAGGGGATGAAGGGCGGCGATCCCATCGTCATGCTGACCGCCTACACGGCGCGCCTGGCCCAGCTGCTCGATCCGCATTGCGATATCCTGCTGGTCGGCGACAGCCTCGGCCAGGTCGTCTACGGCCTGCCTTCGACGGTGCCGGTGACTCTCGAGATGATGTGCGCGCACGGTGCCGCCGTCGTTCGCGGATCCTGGCACGCGGTGGTCGCGGTCGACATGCCCTTCGGCGCTTATGAGATGAGCCCGCAGCAGGCCTTCGCCAGCGCGTCCCGGATCCTCAAGGAAACCGGAGCGGCGGCGGTGAAGCTCGAGGGCGGCGAGGCGATGGCCGAGACCGTCGCCTTCCTAAGCCAGCGTGGAATCCCCGTGATCGGCCATGTCGGCCTCACGCCCCAGGCGGTGAATGTGCTGGGCGGCTATGGAACCCGCGGCCGGGGCGAGGCGGAGGCGCGCAAGATCGTCGCCGACGCCAAAGCGATCGACGAGGCCGGCTGCTTCCTGCTCGTCCTGGAAGGCGTGATGGAGGAGGTCGCGGCGGAGATCACCGAACTGGTCTCGTGCCCGACCATCGGCATCGGCGCCTCGCCGAGCTGCGACGGCCAGGTGCTGGTGACCGAGGACATGCTGGGCATGTTCGAGCGCACCGCGCGTTTCGTGAAGCGCTATGACGATCTCGCCGGCCGGATCGAGGCGGCGGCGGCCGCTTATGCCGGCGAGGTCCGCAGCCGCGCCTTTCCCGGCGAAGGCCAGATCCAGCGCGCGAAGAAGTGAGCGCCGCATCCCGGCGAAGGCCGGGATCCGAAACTCCGCTCCTGGGCCCGTGCCTTCGCCGGGGAGCGGCCGGCGACGATCAAGGCTTCCGTTGCGGGCCGCCCATCGGTAGAGAAGCGCCCGGGGCAGATGCCGGAGCCGCGCTTTTTCGTTCATCCTCAGTATCGCTTTCATCGGCGATGAGGCTCGGGCGGGCGCGGTCGGTTCGGACAGCATTTGGAGGTTTTTCTTGGCTCTCAGGCCTGTCGATAACGAGACCTTCTACCGCGAGGTCGACGAAGAGCTGCGCCGCGACCAGCTGAAGACCTATTGGGAGCGCTTCGGCAAGCTGATCATCGCCGGCATCCTGCTGGTGCTGGCGCTGATCGGCGGCTTCATCTGGTGGCAGAACCAGAAGCAGGTGAAGGCCGGGGAGCGGAGCGAGACCCTCGTCGGTGCCTTCGACGACGTCGCGGCCGGCCGCAGGACCGCCGCTCTTCCCAAGCTGGACGGGCTCATCGAGTCGGGATCCGGCGGTCATCGCGCCGCGGCGCTGCTGACCAAGGCGGATGTCGCCATCGAGGGCAGGGACCTCAAGGGCGCCGCAGCGATCTACAAGCGGGTCGCCGACGATTCGGGCCTCGCCCAGCCCTATCGCGACCTTGCTCTGGTGCGGATGACCGCCGTCGAGCTGGATACCCTGCCGCCGCAGGCGGTGGTGGACCGGCTGAAGGGCCTCGCAGTCGCCGGCAACCCCTGGTTCGGAAGCGCCGGCGAAATGGTCGCGCTCTCCTACATGAAGCTCAACAAGCCGCAGCAGGCGGCCGGAATCTTCGCCGCCATCGCCAAGGACAAGACGCTCCCCGATACCGTTCGCTCCCGCGCCGGCCAGATGGCCGGAGCGCTCGGGGTCGACGCCGTCCAGGAGCCGGCGGACGCAACACAGGAAGGCACTCAATGAAGCGTATCCTCCTCGCCCTCGTCGCGGTCAGCCTTCTCGGCGGCTGCGGCACCCTCGGAGTCGGGGGCAAAGGCAAGAAGAAGGTAACCCCCACCGTCGGCGAGCGGATCTCGGTGCTGTCGCGGGAGCGGGTGCTCGAGGTCGATCCGGCGCTGGCCGGAGTCGCCGTGACCCTGCCGCCCGCGCAGGCCAATGCCGAATGGGCGCAGTCGGGCGGCAATGCCGCCAAGTCGATGGGCCATGTCGGCCTCGGCACCGCCCCGGCCATGGCCTGGCGCGTCAGCATCGGCCAGGGCAGCGGCAACCAGGGCCAGCTCGCTTCCTCGCCGGTGATCGGCGAAGGCCGGATCTTCACCATCGACACGAGGGCCGTGGTCCGGGCGATCGGCCCGGAGAATGGCGGCACCGTGTGGCAGTCGCAGGTGCGCGGTCAAAATGCGCCGGAGAGCTCGCTGTTCGGCGGCGGGGTCGTCTACGACAACGGCCGGGTCTACGCCACCAACGGCGTCGGCGACGCCGCCGCGCTCGACGCCAAGACCGGCGCGGTGATCTGGCGGGTTCGCCCCGGCGGGCCGCTCAGGGGCGCTCCGACGGTGGCCAACGACAATGTCTATGTCGTCTCTCAGGACAACCAGCTGTTCGCTCTCAACCCGGCCAACGGCACCACCAGGTGGACCGGCGCGGGCGCCGTCGAGATCGCCGGGCTGCTCGGCGCTTCGTCTCCCGCCGCCGCCCAGGGGACGGTGGTGGCCGGCTTCTCGTCGGGCGAGCTGAACGCCTATCGCTACGAGAACGGCCAGAATCTGTGGCAGGACGCGCTCGCGCGGACCAGCATCTCTACCTCCGTCACCTCGCTGTCGGACATCGACGCCGATCCCGTCATCGATGCGGGTCGGGTCTACGCCGTCGGCCAAGGCGGCCGGATGGTCGCGATCGAGCTGATCACCGGCCAGCGGGTCTGGGAAATCAACGTCGCCGGCATCGCCACGCCCTGGGTCGCAGGCGACTGGATCTTCGTCGTCACCGACGAGTCGCAGCTGCTCGCTTTGTCGCGGACCACCGGAGGCATTCGGTGGATGACCCAGCTCACCCGCTGGCGCGATGCCAAGGACAAGAAGGGCCGGATCGACTGGGTCGGCCCGATCCTCGCCGGCGACAGGCTGGTCCTCGCCAATTCGGCCGGGCAGATCGTCTACGCCTCGCCCGTCGACGGCCGGGTCCTCTCGACCCAGGACACGAGGATGCCGGTGTCGCTCTCGCCCATCGTCGCCAACAACACGCTCTACGTCCTCCACGACAGCGGTCAGCTGACGGCTTGGCGGTAGGATTTGGCTTCGTCGTCCCAGCGCAGGCTGGGACCCCGGCGGGTGAAAGGCGCCGAGCTCTTCACCCCCTGGGGCCCCAGCCTTCGCTGGGGCGACGGTTGACCCTCCGCCCTATAAGCGGCACGGCGGCGCCATGGCGAAGCTTCCCACCGTCGCGATCGTCGGCCGGCCCAATGTCGGCAAGTCGACCCTGTTCAACCGTCTCGTCGGACGCAAGCTCGCGCTCGTCGACGACCGGCCCGGGGTCACCCGCGACCGGCGGGAAGGGGAGGCGAGCCTGCTCGGCCTCGATTTCCGGGTCATCGACACCGCCGGCTACGAGGATGAGGACCCCGACACCTTGCCCGGGCGGATGCGCGCCCAGACCGTCGCCGCGGTCCGCGAGTCAGACGCCGCGCTTTTCCTGATCGACGCCCGGGCCGGCCTCACCCCGCTCGACGAAGAGATTGGGCGCTGGCTGAGGAGCGAGACCACCCCCGTCATCCTTGCCGCCAACAAGGCCGAGGGCCGCGCCGGCGAGTCGGGCGTGATGGAGGCCTGGTCGCTCGGCTTCGGAGAGCCGATCCCGATGAGCGCCGAGCATGGCGAGGGCGTCGTCGACCTGTTCGAGCATTTGAGGCCGCACATCGAGCGTGAGGAGGAGGAAGACGAAGGAAGGCTCGGCGAAGGCCCGCTCAAGCTCGCCGTCGTCGGCCGCCCCAATGCCGGCAAGTCGACCCTGATCAACCGGATCCTCGATCAGGAGCGGCTGATCACCGGGCCGGAGGCCGGGATCACCCGCGATTCGATCGCGATCGACTGGATGTGGCGATCGCCCGACGGCGAGGAGCGGCCGGTGCGGCTGATCGACACGGCCGGAATGCGCAAGAAGGCCAAGGTGCAGGACAAGCTCGAGAAGCTCGCCGTGGCCGACGGGCTCCGGGCGGTCGATTTCGCCGAGGTCGTCGTCCTCCTGCTCGACGGGACGCTGGGGCTCGAGGCCCAGGATCTGAAGATCGCCGACCGCGTGCTCCAGGAAGGGCGGGCGCTGATCATCGCCATCAACAAATGGGACGTCGCCCACGATCAGAGCAGCCTCTTCAACGGGATCAAGGCGGCGCTCGGCGAAGGCCTCGCCCAGGCACCGAACGTTCCGTTGCTCGCCGTGTCGGCGAAGACCGGCAAAGGGCTCGACGCCTTGCTCGGCGCCGCCTTCGAGGTTCGCGAGACCTGGTCTAAGCGGGTCTCGACCGGACAGCTCAACCGCTGGTTCGAGGACGCCGTCGAGAAGAACCCGCCGCCGGCGGTGAGCGGCCGCCGGATCAAGCTTCGCTACATCACCCAGGTCGGATCGCGGCCGCCCAGCTTCGTCGTGTTCGGAAGCCGCCTGGACGCGCTGCCCGAAAGCTATCGCCGCTATCTGATGAACGGGATGCGGCGCGAGCTCGGCTTCGGGGCGGTCCCGCTCCGCCTGAGCTTCCGCGGCGGCAAGAATCCGTACGACTCGAAAAGCTGATCCGCCGTCAACCGGTCCTTTACTCCCCGGGCCCTAGGCTGGCCGCGTGGACGAGAATGAAAAGAACGATGACGAGGTCATCGACTGGATGGTCTTCTGCACCGCGCGCAGCGAGCTGGGCGCGGGCTTCGCGCGAATCCTCAGCTATTTCCGCGAGGATGGCGAGAAGGCGGTGAGCCGGATCGAGGCCGCCATGCAGGGCCGCGACACCGCCGGCCTGGTCCTTCCGGCCCATACGATGAAGTCCGAGGCCCGCCAGTTCGGCGCCGAGCCGCTAGGCGCCCTGGCCGAGGAGATCGAGTTCACCGCCCGCCGGGCGATCGAGCTTCGGCTCTTCCCGGACGAGCTCATCCCCGCCGTGGCGCGGCTCCGGCCGCTCTACCTCGAGACGATGAGCCAGCTCGAGGCCGAGGCCAATCCCTTGGTCCAGAGGCGCTCGGCGAGCACCTGACCGTCATCCCAGCGAAGGCTGGGATCCCGTGGGGTGAAAGGCACATGCGTTCTTCACCCGCTGGGGCCCCAGCCTACGCTGGGGCGACTGAGCTCGCCTTGCGCATCGGCTGAAGCTCCCCGCGCGCGAGCGATCGCCACAGCCATTCCAGCGGGCCGTATCGAAACCGGTCCAGCCAGGGCTTCGACCAGAGCAGCATGAGCGCCCACATCGCCAGCACGGGGATCCACAATTCGGCGCGGCTGAGATGGCCGAACAGCCCGGCGCCATAGCCGTAGAAGAGGGTGGTCATGATCAGGCTGGTGCCGAGATAGTTGGTGAAGGCGGCACGCCCGGCCGCGGCGATCCGCTCGACCGGCCCGCCGCCGCGGCGCGTGAGCAGGATGATCAGCGCGGCGGTCGCCACCACCATCAACGGCCTGAGCGGAATCGTCGCGCCCATGACGATCGCGATCACCATCGGCACCGAGAAATCGTCCCGAACCAGGATCCAGGCGAGCAGGGCATAAGCGGGGATCCCGATCCCGAAGCCGATCAGAGCGGTGCGCCGGTAGGCGGAGTCGCTCCAGCCGCCGCGAAGGAAGCCGTTCCTGAGCGCAACCATTCCGAACAGGAAGTAAGCGAGGGTCTCCCAGCCGAATATCAGCAGGCCCTTGATCGGGGAGACCGCATGCGCTCCGAGCCGGAATTCGGTGATGGCGCCGTAATCGCCCCGGAACAGCCCCAGCTTGGCCGCGAGCGGCTCTCCGGCGAGAATGCCGAATTGCGCCTCGAAGCTCCGCCATTGGGTCAGCGCCTCGGTCGAGGCGCCGGGAGCCGCGGCCGCGTCGCGCATGAAGAAGGCGCCGACCGCCATCGCCGCGAAGACCATCAGCTGGATCGTGACCAAAGCGATTCCCCAGCGGATCAGCGCCGTCGGCGTCTTGTTGCGGAAGAACCAGGCGACCATCCCGACCAGCGCGTAGCCCTGGAGGATGTCGCCGAACCAGATCAGGTAGAGGTGGATGAGCCCGAAGACGAGCAGCCAGAACATCCGCCGAAAATGGATCGAGGCGGCATTGACCCCGCCGGCCTCCGCCCGCTCGATGACGAGGAGCATGCTCGCCCCGAACAGGAAGGAGAAAAGGCCACGCATCTTGCCGTCGACGAAGACGAAGCTGACCGCCCAGGAGACGAAGTCCGCGGTCCCCTCCAAGCCGTAGGCGAGCGGGTTCATATAGGCCTGGAAGGGCATGGCGAAGGCGACGATGTTCATCGCCAATATGCCCATCACCGCGACTCCGCGGACGATGTCCAGCGTGGCGATGCGCGGCGGCGCCTCGGTAACGGCGGTCATCCGGCTCCCCCTTCCGTCACCCTGAACTCGTTTCAGGGTCCAGTTCGCCGCCCGCAAGGCGGCTCGCGCCTGGATTCTGAAACGAGTTCGGCATGACGGTCAATGCCTGACTCCATTGTGCCTTGGGACGCTCAATCCTCCGCCGGCTTCGACTGGAGCTGGATGTAGTTCTGGAGGCCCATGCGGGCGATCATCTCGAACTGGGTCTCCAGCGAATCGACGTGGGATTCCTCATTCTCGAGGATTTCGGCGAAGAGGTCGCGGCTGACATAGTCGCGAACCGCCTCGCAATGCTGGATGGCACCCTTGAGCTGCTCGAGCGCCTCGATCTCCAAAGCGAGGTCGGAGCGGAGCACCTCCTCGACGGTCTCGCCGATGCGAAGCCGCCCGAGCAACTGGAAATTCGGCAGGCCGTCGAGGAAGAGGATCCGCTCGGCGAGCCGGTCGGCATGCTTCATCTCGTCGATCGACTCGCCGCGCTCGAAGGCGGCGAGGCGCTTCACCCCCCAATTGTCGAGCATCCTATAGTGGAGCCAATATTGGTTGGTGGCGGTGAGCTCGTTCCGCAGGGCTTCGTTGAGGAGCTCGATGACTCTGGCGTCGCCTTTCATTCCGGCTCTCCGTTCAGGGGCGGCACCTGTACCGCTTCCCGGGCCGGAAATCACCCTATAAACGGCGGAAAACTGCGAAAAATACGCTGCGCTTGCGAATCACTCGCGCCTCCTCCGCCAGACGTCCGGAAGGCGATTGCGAAGCATGTTCAGGAGCGATGCGAAAGCCCGGGCGGGCCTCGGCTCAGCTCGCGGCCTGGGCGGCGGCGATCACTTCGCGGGCGAACGGAAAACACTGGCCGCAGCGGGGCTTGCACCCGAACCGACCGTAAGCGCTGCTCGGGCAGGAGGCGCCGTCGCGGGCCGCCTGGGCCACCTCGGATTCGCGAATCGCGTTACAGACGCAAACGATCATGGACATCGCATCTAGCGATAATGCGAAGCGTTCGCAATAGACTTCGTGCCTCAGCGCGGCCGCCGAACCATCAGCTTGAGCCCGGACCAGACCGAATCGACGGCGCAGACCTTGACGTCGACCAGGTCGGTTGCCGGAAGAATGGCCTCTCGGATCCGATCCTCGGTAATGTCGGTGGGGACCTTCGACGCCTTCTTCGGCCAGCTGACCCAGATGAAGCCGCCCGGCGCCAGCAACGGGCGCAGCGCCGTGAGCCTGGCTTCCATGTCGGCATATTCGGTGACGAAGATGTGAGCCGCGTCGATCGGCGCTCGGGGCGCGCAAAGGAGCTCGAGGGCGAGAGCCTCGCTCCCGATCTCGGCGCGGACGCTCTCCGGCACGCCGTCCCACCAGACCCGCTGGCCATCCTTGAGCGACAGCTTCCTCGCAAGCGGCGTCCCCGAGTAACCTGCCGGCATCAAACCCGGTCCAAGCGGGGAGCGGCGAGGTGCCGGGCGGCCACGAGCGCGATCGGGATACCGGTCAAAATGCAGTGGGAGAAGACCTGGTTGGAGATGGCCCACAGCGTGCTCGGAAGCGGCATCCCGAATCGCTGCGGAAGGACGATCCAGTACATGACCAGCCAGAGGAGCAGGCCGTAGGCGAGGCCCGCGAGGATCGGATGGCGGAGCAGCGCCGGGAGCCGGCTCGCGACCAGCATATAGGCGGCCGCCATGCAGGCCATGATGGTGAAATGGACGGCGAGCCCGATCGCGGCCCAGCCCGGCGTCGGCGCCGCGGCGGCTCCGAACGGGCCGCTCGCGACGAAGCGCAGGACGCCCAGCGGCTTCATCCCCGCCATCCCGGCGAAGACGAAGGCGGAGAGGATATCGAGCGTGCCCGCGATCAGCGTGGCGATCAAAACCGGTCTGAGCATGACGTTCCCCCGAGGCGGAGGAGAAGCCGAGGCGACCCGGGAGTCAAGCCGGGGCCCGCATTCCTAATTCCTCCCCGCGATTTCGCGGGGAGGGGGACCGCGCAAAGCGCGGTGGAGGGGTCTGCGGAGTCTGTAGAACCCCTCCACCATGCTTCGCATGGTCCCCCTCCCCGGCAAATGCCGGGGAGGATTTTAGGTCACGCCAGCGCCGAGTCGCTCCCCATCAGCTTCGGGAAGAAGCCTTCGTGAGCCCTTCGGAGGTCGGCGAGCGCGACGCAATGGTCGCTGTCGGGAAGCTCGAAGATGAGCCGGCTTCCGCAGGTCCGGCCGATCGCCTCGACCTCCACTCCGGCGGCATGGGCCCGGGCGAGGAAGGTGAGCAGGCAATTGTCGCAGATAGTGGCGACGTAAAGCCCCTGGTCCTCCGCGAAGAGGGCGGCGCTGCTCTCCGGCCTGAGCTTGTTGATCATCGCTCCGACCCCGCCGGTCAGGGCCATCTCGGCCAGAGCGACGGCGAGGCCGCCGTCGGCGACGTCGTGGCAGGCGGTGATCGCGCCTCCGGCGATGGCGGCGCGGACGAACTCGCCCGCGGCCCGCTCGGCGGCAAGGTCGACGGGCGGCGGCGGGCCGTCCTCGCGGCCGTGGATCTCGCGAAGCCACAGCGACTGGCCGAGATGCCCCCGGCGGGTGCCGATCAGGACGATCACGTCGCCCACGCCCTTGAAGGCGATGCCGACGGACTTGCGCCAGTCCCTGAGCAGCCCCACTCCGCCGATCGCCGGTGTGGGAAGGATGGCGCTTCCGGTGCCGTCCTCAGCCTTGGTCTCGTTGTAGAGGGAGACGTTGCCGCTCACGATCGGGAAGTCGAGCGCGCGGCAGGCTTCCGCCATGCCCTCGATGCAGCCGACGAACTGGCCCATGATCTCCGGCCGCTGCGGGTTGCCGAAGTTCATGCAGTCGGTGGTCGCGAGCGGGGTCGCCCCGACAGCGCACAGGTTGCGATAGGCCTCGGCGATCGCCTGCTTGCCCCCCTCCACGGGGTCGGCGAAGCAATAGCGCGGGGTCACGTCGGTGGTGATGGCGAGCGCCTTGTCGGTGCCGTGGACCCGAACCACGGCGGCGTCGCCGCCAGGGCGCTGCACCGTGTCGGCGCCGACCATATGGTCATATTGCTCCCAGACCCAGCGGCGGCTGGCGAGGTCGGGCGAGGCCATCAGGGTCATCAGGTCGGCGGCGACGTCGGCGCTTTCCGGCGCGTCCGCCAGCGGCCGCGGCATGGGAGTCGGCACCCACGGGCGCTCGTAGCAGGGGGCGTCGTCGGCGAGCGGGGCGAGCGGGATGTCGGCGGCGGTCTCGCCGTTCCACTTGAGCACCAGGTGGCCCGTCGCGGTGACCCGGCCGATGACGGCGAAATCGAGCTCCCACTTGCGGAAGATGGCCTCGGCCTCGGCCTCGCGACCTGGCTTCAGGACCATCAGCATCCGCTCCTGGCTCTCCGAGAGCATCATCTCGTAGGGCGTCATGCCGGTCTCGCGGCAGGGCACGGCGTTCATGTCGAGCTCGAGGCCGACTCCGCCCTTGGACGCCATCTCGACAGAGGAGGAGGTGAGCCCGGCCGCCCCCATGTCCTGGATGGCGACGATCGCGTCCGAATCCATCAGCTCGAGGCAGGCCTCGATCAGCAATTTCTCGGTGAACGGGTCGCCGACCTGGACGGTGGGGCGCTTCTCCTCGCTGTCCTCCGAGAAATCGGCGCTCGCCATGGTGGCGCCGTGGATTCCGTCTCGGCCGGTCTTTGAGCCGACATAGACGACCGGATTGCCCACCCCCGCCGCGGCCGAATAGAAGATCTTGTCCTGGTCGGCGACGCCGACGGTCATCGCGTTGACGAGGATGTTGCCGTCATAGGCCCGGTGGAAATTCACCTCGCCCCCGACGGTCGGGACGCCGACGCAATTGCCGTAGCCGCCAATGCCGGCGACGACCCCGGCGATCAGGTGGCGGGTCTTCGGATGGTCCGGGCGGCCGAAGCGGAGCGCGTTCAGATTGGCGACCGGCCTCGCGCCCATGGTGAAGACGTCGCGAAGGATCCCTCCGACCCCGGTCGCCGCGCCCTGGTAGGGCTCGATGTAGGACGGGTGGTTGTGGCTCTCCATTTTGAAGATGGCGGCCTGGTTGTCGCCGATGTCGATGATCCCGGCGTTCTCGCCGGGGCCGCAGATCACCCAGGGCGCCTCGGTGGGAAGCCTCTTCAGGTGGATTCGCGAGGATTTGTACGAGCAATGCTCGGACCACATGACCGAGAAGATGCCGAGCTCGGTGAGATTCGGCTCCCGGCCCAGGGCCTGGAGGACCCGCTCATATTCCTCGGGCGAGAGGCCGTGCTCGGCGACGATTTCGGGCGTGATGGATTCGGTCATGCGAGCGCCTGTTAGCGGCGCTCTTGCCGTCATGCCAGCGAAGGCTGGCATCCCGGGGAGTGAAGGGCGCCGGCGCTCTTCACTCCCTGGGACCCCGGCCTTCGCCGGGGTGACGGGTTCGTCTTACGCCCGGCAGCTCTGATTGCCCTTGCCGGGGGCGGTGTAGCTGATCTGCTCGGAATTGGCGCTGACCGAATAGCCTTCCGCGACGTAGGGCTGGTCGGCGGCGGGGGCGGTCAGGAGCGTTCCCGGCTGGTCCTTGGCGGAGCGCACCTGGACCGTATTGTTGGTGTAGAAATCGGCGTAGAGCAGGCTGTTGTCCTTGCACCGGTAGGTGCGGCTGGCCTGGATCATCGGCGGCGGCGGCAGCGCCGCGGCCCTGTTGGCGGCTTCCGCGGCGGCGTTGGCGTTCGGATCGACGTTGCCGTCGATCGTCTCGTTCCCGCATGCGGCGAGAGCGATCAGGAGGGAAAGGGGGGCGGCGATGTGGAGGGGGCTTTTAATCATATCTATCACTTCGTGAGCGCCGCCTGCGCAGTCAAGGCCTTTTCTGCGAGTGCTTCGCAACAGCGATGCCGGGTTCGACAAGCGCTTTCGGTTAAGTTACCGTCGGCGAACGATTGTGGGGCAGGAGACAAGGGAAACGCGTGCAACGGGTCCGTATCGGCCTCACCGGCCTCGCCTTCGTTTTCCTGCTCGTTCTGCTCGGAGCGGTGTTCACCAGCCCGAGCAACGAGGCGCCGATCACGCCCAACCTCATCGAGACCCAGCTCTCCGGCGGCAACCAGGCGGTACCGCCGGCCGCCAATCAGGCGCAGCCCAAGGAACCGCTCGCCGAGCTGGGGGTCGCTCCGGGCAATGCCGACGACGACAATAGTGCCCAGGCCGCCCCGGCGCAGGGCCGCTAGGATCGGCCTCGGGGCCCGACGAGCCGCTTTGGGCGCTGCCGCCTTGCTGCTCCCGGCCGACGGGCTGCAGGCCTGCAACGAGGCCGCGCCCGCCCCCGCTCGAGCCCGTCCCTCGGTGATGCTGATGACCGGGCTCCCGCTCGTCTGGGGCGAGAAGGGGCCCTTCGATCCCGCCTCGAGGCCGGCGGCCGCTTATGACCAGCTCAGGCGGCAGTTCGACTTCCGGCCCGTGGACGTGCTCGAGCCCGAGGCTTTGGCGCGAGGGCGGCTGCTGTTCCTAGCCCAGCCGCACCGGCTTGCGCCGGCGGAGCTGGCCGCCCTCGACGGGTGGGTGCGCAGCGGCGGACGGGCGCTCATCCTCACCGACCCGATGCTGACCTGGCCGAGCGAGCTTCCGCTGGGGGACATCAGGAGGCCGCCGCCGGTCGGCCTGCTCGCGCCGCTGCTGGCCCATTGGCGGATCGCTCTGGAGGCGCCCGATGCTCCCGGCGAGGTGGAAGCGCGCTGGAAGGGCCGGCGGCTCCTGCTCGATTCGCCCGGCCGGTTCAGAAGCGGTGGGCCGGCCTGTACCGTCGAACCCGGAGCCTGGAAGGCGACCTGCCTGCTTGGGCGCGGGAGGGCGGTCCTGATCGCCGACGCCGACCTGCTGCGCGATTCGCTATGGGCGTCGGGCAGGGCCGAGAATGCGCTGGCGGTTGCCGATTGGCTGGACGAGGCCGCCGGAGTGTCGCGGCCGCGGCCGGCCCCGACCCGCGACAGGCGGTCGCTCGCGGCGGGGATGACGATCGCCGCTTTGGCCGCCCTCGCGGGTATCGGATACTTGCTGCGCCGTCGCCGGAAGCCGCTAATCACAGACTTATCCACAGGGACGACAGCCTCGAACATCGATCGAACAACATGAAGAACAAACCGCGAAATACCCTCTAAAGGCATGAAATCCCCAAAAAAGGCATGAATTCCCCTTCCATTGGGGGTTCGCCGATGTTATCCACGCCTTCTGATTTTTGGGGCATCTTCTCGGCTGACCGGTGAGTCACGCGGCGACCTTCGTGTTTCCGCGAACGGGGGAGCTCCGTGTATGGGAGCGGACAGGGGCGGTGGAGGTCGACGACTTCTTCCAGGGCAGCGCGCTCAACGCGGTGGACGCCAAGGGGCGCCTCTCCGTTCCCGCGTTCGTCCGCTCCGTCATCGAGCGTCGCTCGGACTCCCGGGCCATCGTCGTCGGCGCCCATGAGATCGCGCCCTGCCTGACCGCCTACGGGCGCAATTATGCTCGCAACCTGTGGAGCGACCTCGAGCGGCGCCGCCTCGCCGAGGAGGATCGAGGCGGAACGCTCGATGAGCATTATGCCCGCGCCCGCCGGATGTTCGGAATGACCGAGGACGTACCCTACGACCCCTCCGGCCGGATCGTCCTTCCGCCGATGATGCGTCGCAAGGGGAAGATCGAGGACCTGGCCCTGTTCGTCGGCATCGGCGGGATCGTCGAGATATGGAACCCGCGAATCGCCCTCGTCGAAGGCGACCGCGACCTCAAGGAGATCGCCGCCTGGCGCCTCGAGGAAAAGGGCCTGACCCCATGAGCCCGGCCTCGGAGACCCTCGGCGTGCCCGCCCCGCACGTCCCGGTGCTCCTCGACGAGGTGATCGCCGCCCTCGCCGTCCTGCCCGGAGAAACCCATGTCGACGGCACCTTCGGCGCCGGCGGCTACACACGCGCCATTCTCGAAAAAGGAGCGGCCCGAGTCTACGCCTTCGATCGCGATCCAGATGCGATAGAAGAAGGCGGGACTCTGGCCGCTTCGAGCGGGGGGCGCCTGACGCTTGTTCCGGAGCGTTTTTCCCGGATGCGTCAGGCGCTTGCCGACCGCGACGTCGGCCGCGTCGACGGAGTCACGCTAGACATCGGCGTCTCCTCGATGCAGCTCGACCGCGCCGAGCGCGGCTTCTCCTTCCAGTCCGACGGCCCGCTCGACATGCGCATGGGCCGGGACGGCGAGAGCGCCGCCGACTTCCTCAACACCGCCGACGAGTCGGAGATCGCCGACGTCATCTACCGCTACGGCGACGAGCCCAAGTCGCGCCGGATTGCCCGGGCGATCGTCACCGCTCGGCCGCTGGAGCGGACCGGGCAGCTCGCGCAGGTCGTCCGCAAGGCGCTCGGCTGGCACGCCGGAATGAAGAAGGATCCGGCCACCCGCACCTTCCAGGCGATCCGGATCCATCTCAACGAGGAGCTTCAGGAGCTCGAAGGCGGCCTCGAGGCGGCCGAGCAGGTGCTTGCGCCCGGTGGCCGGCTGGCGGTGGTCACCTTCCACAGCCTCGAGGACCGCATGGTGAAGCGGTTCCTGAAGGAGCGGAGCGGCGACGTCCCGTCCGGTTCGCGGCACCTGCCCGTGCAGGGCGGGAGCCGTCCGGAGTCCACGTTCGAAGCCGTCGCCAAGCCGGTCAAGGCCGGCGAGACCGAAATCAAAGTCAATCCGCGGGCCCGCTCGGCGACTCTTCGGGTCGCCCGGCGGACCTCCGCATCCGCATGGACGAGCAGGGAAGGGATGCCCTCATGATCGCAAGGGGCTTCAAGTCCGTCATCTGGGTCGCCGCCGTCGGCAGCGCGGCCCTGGGCTGTTACATGGTGTCGCTCCGAGTGGCCACCGAGCGCAACGAGCTGGCCAAGGTCGAGCGGCAGATCCTGGCGGCGAAGCGCGACATCCGCTCGCTTCAGACGGAGCTCGGCACCCGTGGCCGGATGACCCAGCTCGAGCAATGGAACGCCGAGGTGCTCGCCCTCTCCGCGCCGAGCTCTGCCCAGTTCCTGAAGGACGAGTTCACGCTCGCCCGGCTCTACCGCAACGATCCTACCGTCGTCGAGCGCTCCGCCGAGGTTCGCCTCGCGTCCGCCGATTCCTCGGCCCCGGCGGAAACGGCCAAGCCCTCGCCGCCGCCGGTCGTGCAGGCGATCGCCGAGCGCCCGGCCGCGCAGCCGCCGATGGTCCATCGGGCAAGCTTCACGACCGCCGAGGCCACGGCCAAGGCGAAGCCGGCCTCCGCCCCGGTGCAGGCCTCGGGCGCCGCGGCGGCGGCCAAGCCCGGCAAGCCCGCCGCCGAGCGGACCGCTTCCGCGGCGGCGCCCAAGCCGGCGGCTTCGTCCAACCGCTCGACCGGGAAACCCGCGGCCAAGCCTTCCAAGCCCAGTGGAGAGCGAGGCGCGTCCGCCGCCGCGGCCAGACTCGACGCGGCCTCGGCCCGCTCGACCAAACCGGCCGCCAGGCCGGAAACCCCGCGCACGGCCGCGATCGCCAAGGCGGTGCGCGAAGCCGCGGCCGCCCCGCGCGCGACCAAGGCCAAGGGAGGCGGCGGCAACTGATGGCCAGCGCCGCGATCCTTTCCGACCGCTTCGGCGGCGCCGGCCAGCGCCCTCAGGGCCTGAGCCTCACCTATCAGCGGCTCATGCTGATGATGCTCGTCTTCGCCGGCGTGACCATGCTGATCGCCGGCCGGCCGCTCTTCCTCCAGCTGTTCACCGACCGCGCCGGCGCCGGAGCGATCGGCAACCCGCTGATCCCGCCGCGCGCCGACATCGTCGACCGCAACGGCCTGCCGCTGGCCCGGACCATCGACGCCTGGTCGATCGCCGTCCATCCCGACCGCCTGCTCGGCAACCCCGCCGAGCTCGCCGTCAAGCTCGCCCAGCTGATGCCCGAGCGGAGCGCTGCCGAGTACAAGGCGATGCTCACCTCGGGCAAAACCTACCTCTATCTCAGCCGCCGAGCCGTTCCGGAGCTGGTCGCCGCGGTGAACGCGCTCGGCGAGCCGGCGATCGAGTTCAGCCGCGAGCCGCAGCGCCTCTATCCGCAGACGGCCATGGCCGGCCACATCCTCGGCTGGACCGATTTCGACGGCCGGGGCGTCGCCGGCATGGAGCGGGTGCTCGACAAGAGGCTGAGCGACCCCGTCCAACGGGGCACGCCCGTCGCCCTGTCGATCGACGCCCGAGTCCAGGGCGTGATCGAGGCCGAGCTCAGCGCCGCGATGACGAAGTTCAGCGCGATCGGCGCGGCCGGGATCGTCCTCGACATCAAGACCGGCGAGGTCATCGCCATGACCTCGCTTCCGCAGCTCAACCCGAACAAGCCGGGGCGCAATGCCGAGCAGGCCGGCTTCAACCGGGCGACCTACGGAGTCTACGAGCTCGGCTCGACCTTCAAGCCCTTCACCGTCGCGATGGCGATGGACACCGGCCACGTGAAGAGCTTCGGCCAGATGTACAATTGCCCGCGCGGGCTAAGGGCCGGCGGCTTCACCATCACCGACACCCATCCGTTCGGCCGCGCGTGCAGCGTCGCCGAGATCATGGCGGAATCCTCGAACATCGGCACCGCCCAGATCGCGGCTCAGGTGGGATCGGCGAAGCAGCAGGAATTCCTCCGCAAGATGGGTTTCCTGGAGCCGATCTCGATCGAGCTGAACGAGCGGGGCCGGACCCTCACCCCCGGGTCCAATTGGGGCGAGGTCGCGACGATGACGGTCGGCTACGGCCACGGCATCGCGGTCACTCCGCTCCATCTCGCCAACGGCTACGCCACCTTGTTCAACGGCGGCATCTGGCGGCCGACTACCTTGCTCAAGCATGACAGGAACTATCCGGTGCCGCAGGGCCGCCGGGTGTTCAGCGAGGAGACCTCCCAGCGGATGCGCGCTCTGCTTCGCCTGGTCGTCACCGACGGCACAGGCGGCAAGGCCGACGCGAAGGGCTATCGCGTCGGCGGCAAGACCGGCACCGCTGAGAAGATCGTCGGCGGCCGCTATACCGGAGCCGCGGTGGTGACCACCTTCGCGGGCGTTTTCCCGATGGACGAGCCTCGCTATGTGGTCGTCGCCATGCTCGACGATCCCAAATCGACCGCCGAAACCTTCGGCTTCCACACGGCCGGCTGGAACGTCGCTCCGGTCGTCTCGAGGGTGATCAGCCGGATCGGATCCCTGCTCGGGGTCCAGCCGGACGAACATCGCGACGTCAACATGGCCGAGGTTCTCCAATACGTTAAAAAGGAAGGCTGATCGATGCGCCTCGCCGACCTCGCGGGAATCGGCGGCGATTCCCGGGTGACGGGTTTTGCGATCGATCACCGCAAGGTCGCTCCCGGCACCGTCTTCGGCGCCTTTAGAGGCAGTGTCTTCAACGGCGAGGACTTCATCGCGGCTGCGGTCAGTGCCGGCGCGGTAGCGGTGGTGGCCCGCCCGGAAGTGCAGGTGGCTGGGGCCGCCCATGTCGCGGCCGAGGAGCCGAGGCGCGAGTTCGCCCGGCTCGCGGCGAAATTCTTCGGGCCGTTCCCGGAGACGGTGGTCGCCGTCACCGGCACCAACGGCAAGACGTCTAGCGTCGAGCTGACCCGGCAGCTGTGGCGGATGGCGGGCCACCACGCCGCCTCGATCGGCACTCTCGGGGTCACCACCGCGGACGATAGGACCACGACCGGCCTCACCACGCCCGACGTCGTCACCTTCCTGTCGAACATGGCGGGGCTAGCGCGCGAGGGAGTTACCCACGCGGCCTTCGAGGCCTCGAGCCACGGCTTGTCGCAATATCGCACCGAGGGGCTTCCGGTGAGCGCGGCGGCCTTCACCAACTTCACCCGCGACCATCTCGACTATCACGAGACGATGCACGCCTATTTCGAGGCCAAGATGCGGCTGTTCGACGAAGTCGTCGAGCCTGGCGGGGCGGCCGTGGTCTGGACCGACGACCCGAAGTCGGACGAGGTCGCTCGCCGGGCCGAGGCTCGCGGGCTCCGGCTCCTCACCGTGGGACGGCGCGGCGAGACCCTGAAGCTGCTCGACCGGGAGCCGACCCAGCTCGGCCAGCGCCTCACGGTCGAGGCCAAGGGCGGGAGCCACAGGATCGAGCTCCCGCTGATCGGCGCCTATCAGTCGGCCAATGCCTTGACGGCGGCAGGGCTGGTGCTCGCCACCGGCGGCGATCTCGCCCGGACGCTCGCCTGCCTGCCTCGGGTGCAGGGTGTGCGGGGGCGGCTCGAGCGGGCGGTGATCACCCGGGCGGGCGCACCGGTCTATGTCGACTATGCCCATACGCCCGACGCGATCGAGGCGGCGGTCGCGGCCTTGAGGCCGCACGCCCGGGACCGACTGATCATCGTCTTCGGCGCCGGGGGCGACCGCGACGTCGGCAAGCGGGCGGAGATGGGATCGGTGGCGGCCCGGCTTGCGGACCTCGCCATCGTCACCGACGACAATCCAAGGAGCGAGGACCCGGCCGCGATCCGACGCGACATCCTGGAGGGCGCCGGCGGGGCCCGTGAAATCCCCGGCCGTCGCGAGGCGATCGCCGCGGCGGTGGCGGAAGCGGGCCCGGGCGACATCATCCTTCTCGCCGGCAAGGGACACGAGCAGGGCCAGATCGTCGGCGACAAGGTGCTGCCCTTCGACGACGTCGGCGTGGCGAGGGAATGCGCGGCATGAGCGCACTGTGGACCTCTGCGGACATCGCCGCCGCTGTCGGCGGCGAGGCTCACGGCGATTTCGAGGCCGGCGGAGTCGCCTTCGACTCGCGCGAAGTGGAGCCCGGCCACCTGTTCATTGCCATGAAGGGCGAGGCGATGGACGGACACCGCTTCGTCGACCAAGCCTTCGCCGCCGGCGCGGCCGGGGCGATCGTCAGCGACGAGATCGGCCGGCCCCACGTCCGGGTCTCCGACACGGCCGCTGCGCTGAACGCCCTCGGCCGCGCCTCGCGCAACCGGACCTCGGCGCGCATCTGCGGGGTCACCGGCTCGGCCGGCAAGACGGGAACCAAGGAGGCACTCTACGCCGCGCTCGACCGCGCCGCGCCGGGAGAGGCGCACCGCTCCGTAAAGAGCTACAACAACCACACCGGAGTGCCGCTCTCCCTCGCCAGGATGCCCCGCGAGACCCGCTTCGGCGTCTTCGAGATGGGGATGAACCATGCCGGCGAGCTTGCAGCGCTGACCCGGCTGGTCAGGCCCCATGTCGCCATCGTCACCGCCATCGCTTCGGCCCACCGCGCCTTCTTCGCGAGCGAGGAGGAGATTGCCGACGCCAAAAGTGAGATCTTCCAGGGGCTGGAGGAAGGCGGGATCGCTCTGGTCCCACACGATAGTCCCTATCGCAATCGGCTGGCGGCGGCGGCCCGGCCCTATGCCGCGAAGGTCCTGAGCTTCGGCCTCGGCGAAGGCGCCGACATCCGGGCCCGCGACGTGGTGCCGTCGCCGGGCGGCGGGTCCCTCGTCACGGCCATCCTGCCGGAGGCCGAGCTCACCTTCACCATCTCGCAGCCCGGCGACCATTGGGTGTCGAATGCGCTTGCCGTGCTCGGGGCGGTCGAGGCACTGGGCGGCGACCTGGCGCAGGCGGGGCTGGCGCTCGCCGACCTGCCGGGGATCAAGGGCCGTGGCGAGCGGCACCGGGTCGCCGTGGACGGCGGAGAGGCGCTCCTGATCGATGAAAGCTACAATGCGAACCCGGCTTCGATGGCGGCGACCCTGAAGACCTTCGGGTCCCTTTCGGTGCAGGGACGGCGGATCGCGGTGCTCGGAGGGATGCGCGAGCTCGGCTCGACCTCCGACGAGTTCCATGCGGCTCTGGCGGGGCCGGTCGAGTCGGCCGGCGTCGATCTCGCCATCCTCGTCGGCGAAGAGATGGAATCGCTGGCGAAAGCCCTTGGCCAAAAGGTTAAAATGGCGCATGTGCCCGACACGGCGACGGCGATCGACCTTGCACGGCGCGAGGCGAGGGCGGGCGACGCGATACTCGTCAAGGGCTCCAACTCGATCGGCCTGGCCGCCCTCGTCGAGGCGCTGGCGGGCGGGAAAAGCTGATGTTTCTTTGGATTGCCGAACAGCTTGGCTTCCCCGGGGTGTTCAACCTCTTTCGCTATATCACCTTCCGGGCCGGCGCGGCGACGGCGACGGCCCTGATGATCGGCCTGATCATCGGGCCCAAGTTCATCGGCTGGCTCCGGGTCCGCCAGGGCCACGGCCAGCCGATCCGCCTCGACGGGCCGGAATCGCACCTCGCCAAGCGCGGCACGCCGACCATGGGCGGGCTGATGATCCTGACCTCGCTGACCGTCTCGATGCTGCTGTGGATGGACTTCCGCAACACCTTCCTTTGGGCCTGCCTGTTCATCACCGTGGGCTTCGGGCTGATCGGCTTCCTCGACGATTACGACAAGGTGACCAAGAAGAGCCACAAGGGCGTGTCGGCGCGGGTGAGGCTGCTCGCCGAGTTCCTGGTGGCCGGGATCGGCTGCACGATCATAACCTGGGGCGCCGGGACCGAGCTCTATATTCCCTTCTACAACGGGCCGGTGGTCGACCTCGGCTTCGCCTATCCCTTCTTCGGTGCCTTCGTGGTGGTGGCGTTCGGCAATGCGGTGAACCTCACCGACGGCCTCGACGGCCTCGCCACCATGCCGGTGATCATCGCCAGCCTCGCCTTCCTCGTCATCTCCTACGTCGCGGGCAACGCCGTCTTCGCGGAATATCTCGGGATCCCGTTCGTTCAGGGTGCGGGCAACCTGCCCATCCTCTGCTCGGCCATCGTTGGCGCAGGCCTCGCCTTCCTCTGGTTCAACGCCCCGCCCGCCGCCGTCTTCATGGGCGATACCGGGAGCCTCGCGCTCGGCGGGGCGCTGGGTGCGATCGCGGTCGCGACCCAGCACGAGATCGTCCTCGGGATCATCGGCGGGCTGTTCGTGGTCGAGGCGATGAGCGTCATCATCCAGGTCTTCTTCTACAAGAGGACGGGAAAGCGGGTCTTCAAGATGGCGCCCATCCACCACCATTTCGAGCAGATGGGATGGTCCGAGCCGACCGTCGTCATCCGCTTCTGGATCATCGCCTTCGTCCTGGCCCTGGCGGGCCTCTCGACACTGAAGCTGAGATGATCGCGAGTTCCGCCTTCGCCGGACACAAATATGCCGTTTACGGGCTGGCCCGCTCCGGCATGGCCACGCTTGAGGCGTTGCTCGCCAGCGGCGCCGAGGCGATGGCCTGGGACCAGAACGAGTCCGCCCGCGCTCGGGCCGAAGCCCTGGGCGTACGGCTCGCCGACCCGCTGACCACGTCCCTCTACGGCTATGACGGCCTCGTCGTCTCGCCCGGAGTGCCGCTCAACCGCCACCCGATCGCCGCTCGGGCGCGCGAGGCGAAGGTGCCGCTGATCGGCGACATCGAGCTGTTCGCTGTGGCGCGGGCGACCCTGCCGCCCCACAAGGTGGTGGGGATCACCGGGACCAACGGCAAGTCGACCACCACGGCCCTCATCCATCATATCATCCGGGCCGCCGGCCTGCCCGCCACCATGGCCGGCAATATCGGCTATCCGATCCTGGGCCAGGAGCCGCTGCCGGAGGGCGGGGTCTATGTGCTCGAGCTCTCCTCCTATCAGATCGACCTGACCGGGAGCCTCGACTGCGACGTGTCGGTGCTTCTCAACATCACGCCGGACCATCTCGACCGCTATGACGGGGTCGAGGATTATGCCGCCTCGAAGGCGCGGCTGTTCGCCATGCAGTCGCCGGGCCATGTCGCGGTCGTCGCCGCGGAGGACGATTTCACCCGAGCCATCGCCGGCCAGATCAATGGCCGCCGGATCCTCGTCTCCTCGGAGCAGGTGAAGGACCAGTCGCGCTGGCCGGCGCTGCAGGGGCCGCACAATGCCCAGAACATCGCCGCGGCGGTGGCGGCGGCGAAGGCGCTGGCAGTGCCGGAGGAGGCGATCGCCCGGGGCCTCGCCACCTATCCCGGCCTTCCCCACCGGATGGAGCGGGTCGCCGAGAAGAACGGAGTGCTGTTCGTCAACGACAGCAAGGCGACCAACCCCACCTCGGCGGCGCCCGCTTTGGCCGCCTATCCGGCGGTGCACTGGATATTGGGCGGGCTTCCCAAATCGGACGATCTCGACGCCTGCGAGCCGTTCCTCGACCATGTCCGCGCCGCCTACACGATCGGCGAGGCTGGCCCGATGTTCGCCAGGCTGCTCCGCGAGAAGGTGCCGGTCAGCGAGTGTGAGATGCTGTTCGAGGCGGTGGCCGAGGCGGCCGAGAAGGCGAAGCCGGGCGAGGTGGTGCTGCTCTCGCCCGCTTGCGCCTCGTTCGATCAGTTCCGGGATTACGAGGCGCGGGGTGATGCGTTTCGGGCGGCGGTGGAGGCGTTGTGATGGGGGTAGTGGCTCAGCTCAAGAGCAAGACGGAGAACCGGCTCGGGCGGTCGGACCGGAGCGCGGCCGGGCGCTGGTTCTGGGAGATCGACCGAATCCTCCTCTTCTTCGTCGCGGTGCTGATCGCGATCGGCCTGATCGCCGTGGCCGCGGCCTCCCCGGCCGCCGGCCAGCGCCTTTCCGGCGGCGGCGTGAGCTACGCGCCCCTGCATTATTTCTACCGCCAGCTGTTCTGGATCGTGCTCGCCATACCGGTGATGGTCGCGGTCTCGATGCTGCCCAGGGTCAAGGCCAAGCGCTGGTGCCTGATCGGAACGCTCTTCTTCACCGCGCTGCTGTTCCTCGTGCCTGTCGTCGGCGTGGAGGTGAACGGGGCCAGGCGCTGGCTCGGGGTCGGCTTCTCCCAGTTCCAGCCGTCCGAGTTCCTGAAGCCGCTCTACATCGTCTCCATCGCCTGGATGCTGTCGCTGAAGGAGCAGGATGCGAGCCTTCCGGTGGTGCCGCTGTCGGGCATCTGCACCGGCCTCATCGCCCTGCTCCTCATGCAGCAGCCCAATTTCGGCGAGACGATCATCTTCGCCGCGGCCTGGGTGATGCTCCTCACCCTGTCGGGGGTCTCGCTCAGGACCCTTGGGCTGCTCGGGGTGGGTGGGATCATCGCGATCGTGCTCGCCTATTTCTTCTATCCGGTTGCCACGGTCCGGATCGACGCCTTCCTCGGCGCCGGAAGCGGGGTGCACGACACTTATCAGACGGAATCGGCGCTCCGGACGCTCACCGCGGGCGGCCTGTTCGGGGTCGGGCCGGGCGCCGGCGCCCGCAAGTTCCACCTGCCCGAGCCCCATACCGACTATATCTTCTCCGTGATCGGCGAGGAGTTCGGGATCATCGCCTGCCTCGCCATCGCCGCCATCTACCTGGTCATCGTCGCCCGGGTCCTGATCCGGCTGCTTCACGAGGAGGACAAGTTCGTGGTCCTCGCCGCCGCCGGTCTCGTCTGCCAGTTCGGGCTCCAGGCGCTGATCAACATGGCCGTCAACGTCCAGATCGCCCCCTCCAAGGGCATGACCCTGCCGTTCATCAGCTACGGCGGCTCGTCGATGGTGGCGCTGTCGATCGGAATGGGGCTCCTGCTCGCCTTCACGAGGCGCAATCCGTATCTGCACCGATCGCCTTATGTGGTGAAATGGAGCGGGCGATGAGGGGCATTTTGCTCCCCGGCGAAGGCCGGGGTCCAGTTTCGAAGACCGCGGAGTCTGGGTCCCGGCCTTCGCCGGGAAACAGATCATGCTGAGCCGCCACTACGTCCTCGCCGCCGGCGGCACCGGCGGGCATATGATCCCGGCCCATGCGCTGGCCGACGAGCTGATGCGGCGCGGCCATCGCGTCGCCTTGGTCACCGACGACCGCGGCGCCCGGATCCCCGGCCTCTTCGAAGGCGTGCCGGTCCATATCCTTCCCGCCGGCCGCCTCGGCGGCGGCCCGGTCGGCTGGGTGCGGGCGATCGGAAAGATCTTCACCGGCCGGGCCATGGCCTCGCGGCTCTACGAGACCTTCGCCCCGTCGGCGGTGATCGGCTTCGGCGGCTATCCGGCTCTCCCGGCGCTGATGGCCGCGCATCGCGGCCGGATCCCGACCCTGATCCATGAGCAGAATGCGGTGCTCGGCCGGGTCAACCGGATCGTCTCCGGCCGGGTCGACGCGATCGCCACCGCCTACCCGAACGTCCAGCGGCTGGCCCAGAGCCGCGAGAGCAAGACCCACCTCGTCGGCAACCCCGTCCGGGACGAGGTCCTGGCGCTTCGCGACCAGCCCTATCCCGAGCTGACCGAGGACGGCGTGTTCCGGCTGCTCGTCACCGGCGGAAGTCAGGGCGCGACGATCCTTTCCCAGGTGGTGCCCGAGGGTCTAAGCCTTTTGCCGGAGCATTTCCGCCGCCGCCTCCAGGTGACCCAGCAATGCCGGGCGGAGGATATCGAATCGGTTCGGGCGCGCTATGCGGCCCTCGGCATCCCGGCCGAGCTCGCCACCTACATTCCCGACATGCCGGACAAGCTGGCCTGGGCGCACCTCGTCATCGCCCGCGCCGGAGCCTCGACCATCGCCGAGCTGACCGCGGCCGGCCGCCCGGCCATCCTCATCCCGCTGCCGACGGCGACGGACGACCACCAGACAGCCAATGCCCGCGAGATGGCGAAAGCGGGCGGGGCGAGGACGATCGCCCAGAAGAGCTTCACCCCGGTTGAGCTCGCCAAGCAGATGCAGAAGCTCGGCCTCGAGCCGGCCTCGCTCGCCAACGCGGCGGCCCGGGCCAAAGCGGTCGGGCGGCCCAATGCTGCGAGCGACCTCGCCGACCTGGTCGAGATGACCGGCCGCGACCTCGGCGCCGATCCGCTTCCGGCGGAGGAGATGATCCTCACCCCCATCCCGAACGGGGCCTATGCCTGATGGCTGGCCGGGGGATGAGAGGGGTCGCCAAGGATATCGGCACGATCCATTTCGTCGGCATCGGCGGGATCGGCATGTCCGGCATCGCCGAGGTGATGCACATTCTCGGCTACAAGGTGCAGGGCTCCGACGTCGCCGAAGGCTATGTGGTGGAGGGGCTCCGCAAGGCCGGGATCCCGGTCAGCATCGGCCACCATCCCGACAATCTCGGCGACTCGGCGGTGGTGGTGATCTCGACCGCCATCAAGAAGGACAATCCGGAGCTCGTCTGCGCCTATGAGCGGCGGATTCCGGTGGTCCGCCGGGCGGAGATGCTGGCCGAGCTGATGCGGCTGAAGTCGACCGTGGCGGTCGCGGGCACCCACGGCAAGACGACCACCACCTCGATGATCGCGGCCATGCTCGACGCCGGCGGGATCGATCCCACGGTGATCAACGGCGGGATCATCAACGCCTACGGCTCCAACGCCCGGCTCGGCTCGTCCGACTGGATGGTGGTCGAGGCCGACGAGAGCGACGGAAGTTTCCTTCGCCTCGACGGGACGCTGGCCGTCGTCACCAACATCGATCCCGAGCATCTCGACCATTACGGGTCGTTCGACAAGGTGAAGGACGCCTTCGTCGAGTTCGTCGAGAACGTCCCCTTCTACGGCGCGGCCCTGCTCTGCGTCGATCATGCCGAGGTCCAGACGATCATCCCGCGGCTTCGCGATCGGCGGGTGGTGACCTACGGCTTCGCGGCCCTGGCCGACGTGCGCGGCGAGAATGTCCGGCCGGTCCCGGGCGGCAATCTGTTCGACGTATCGATTCGCGATCGCACCGGCAACGTCGCCACCATCTCGGATATCGAGCTCCCCATGCCCGGTCGCCACAACGTCCAGAACGCGCTCGCCGCGATCGGGGTCGCCGCCGAGCTCGGCATCGGCCACGACGTCATCGCCCGCGGGTTCGAGAAGTTCGGCGGCGTCAAAAGGCGCTTCACCAAGGTCGGCGAGATCGACGGCGCCACGGTCATCGACGATTACGGCCATCATCCGACCGAGATAAAGGCGGTGCTCTCGGCCGCTCGCGAGGGGGCCCAGGGCCGGGTGATCGCCGTCGTCCAGCCGCACCGCTACACCCGGCTGCGCGACCTGATGGAGGAGTTCCAGGGCGCCTTCAACGACGCCGACGTCGTCTATGTGGCTCCGGTCTATGCGGCCGGCGAGGAGCCGATCGAGGGGGTCGATTCCGAGGCTCTGGCGGAAGGGCTGAAGCAGCGCGGCCACCGGGCGGTCAAGGCGGTCGAGGATTTCGACGACCTCTGCCAGAGCCTTCGCGACCTGGCCGCGGCGGGCGACATGGTGATCTGCCTCGGCGCCGGCGACATCACGAAGTGGGCGGCGGCGCTGGCCGACGGCATCGCCTGCGCGAGGCGCGAGAAATGAGCGGCCTTGGCGAAAGGGGACGGTCACTCGCCTCCGCTGCCGGCGAGATACAGGGGAGGGGACACGTACTTTTTCGCGAAAAAGTACGTGTCCCCATTCCTCAGGCGCTTGCGGGGTCGGCCGAGGCGGACGGCTCGCTTGCCGACTTCATCTGGTTCCGGACCGGCGGACCGGCCGAGTGGCTGGTTCGGCCGAACGACGTGGAGGGCCTCGCCCGGTTCCTCCGCGAGCTCGACCCGGCGATCCCCGTCATGCCGGTCGGTGTCGGCTCGAACCTGATCGTCCGCGACGGCGGCGTGCCCGGCGTGGTGGTCCGGCTGCCCAAGGCGATGAGCCACGTCCATGTAGAGCCCGGCCACCGGGTGCGCGCCGGCGGCGGGGCAATGGGGATCACCGTCGCATCCAAGGCGCGCGACTCCCACATCGCCGGCCTCGAATTCCTTCGCGGGATACCGGGCACGGCGGGCGGGGCGGTGCGGATGAACGCCGGCGCCTACGGCCGCGAAGTGGCCGATATCCTGGTCGAGGCGACCCTGGTGCTTCGCGACGGGCGGGTCGAGACCTGGCCGGTGGAGCGGCTCGGCTACACCTACCGGCACAGCGACGTGCCCGAGGGCGCGGTAGTGGTCGAGGCCGTGTTCCAGGGCGTCCCGGGCGAGCGCTCGACGATCGGCGCCGAGATGGACCGCATCGCGGCCGAGCGCGAGGCGAGCCAGCCGCTTCGAAGCCGCACCGGCGGCTCGACCTTCAAGAATCCGCCGGGCACCAAGGCCTGGAAGCTGATCGACGAGGCGGGCTGCCGCGGGCTCACGATGGGGGACGCACAAGTCTCTGAAAAGCATTGTAACTTCCTGCTGAATCTCGGCAAGGCGAGAAGCGCCGACATCGAGGCTCTGGGCGAGGAAGTGCGGCGCCGGGTGAAGGCGCATTCGGGCGTCGAGCTGGAGTGGGAGATACAAAGGGTGGGAGTGGCGTCATGACAATCGTCATGCCAGCGAAGGCTGGCATCCCAGCGGGTGAAAAACGCCTGCGCTCTCCACCCCCCGGGACCCCAGCCTTCACCGAAGGTGAAGTTTACCCTGAGCGCCGCCGCGGGTGGCGTCGAAGGGCTGGGGCGACGCGCTCGTGACCGCGCCCCTCCACGTCGCCGTCTTGATGGGCGGCTGGTCCGCCGAGCGCGAGGTGTCGCTGATGAGCGGACGGGACATCGCGATCGCGCTCGAGTCCCTCGGCCACCGGGTCACCCGGATCGATATGGGCCGCGACGTCGCCGAGCGGCTTCGCGAGGCCGCTCCCGACGTCGTCTTCAACGCGCTCCACGGCACGCCCGGCGAGGACGGGACTGTGCAGGGCCTGATGGACCTGATGGGCCTCAAATATACCCATAGCGGAGTCGAGACCTCGGTCATCGCGATCGACAAGGAGCTGACCAAGATGGTGCTCGTCCCGCGCGGCGTAAGGATGCCGGCGGGGACGATGGTCGAGAGCGAAAGCCTCTACGAGGCCGATCCCATGGCGCGGCCCTACGTGCTCAAGCCGGTCAACGAAGGATCGTCGGTCGGAGTGGCGATCGTGACCCAGGGCGGCAATTACGGCGACCCGATCGGGCGCGACAGCGAAGGGCCGTGGCGGCATTTCGACCGGCTTCTCGCCGAGCCCTTCATCCGCGGCCGCGAGCTCACCGTGGCGGTGCTTGGGGACGAGGCGCTCGCGGTCACCGAGCTCCAGCCCAAATCGGGCTTCTACGATTACGACGCCAAATATACCGAGGGGATGACTCAGCATATCTGCCCCGCGGAGGTCCCGGGGGAGATCGCGGCGGCGGCGATGCGGATGGCGATCGACGGCCACCGGGCGCTCGGCTGCCGCGGCTGCTCGCGCGCCGATTTCCGCTGGGACGACGAGCAGGGGCTCGAAGGCCTCTATCTGCTCGAGATCAACACCCAGCCGGGCATGACCCCGCTCAGCCTGGTGCCCGAGCAGGCGCGCTACCGGGGCATGAGCTATGCCGAGCTGGTCCAGAAGATCGTGGAGGAAGCGTTATGAGCAAGGCGATCGCCCGCGGCTCGCAGGCGCGCGGCAAGTCCAAGGCCCCGGCGCGAGGCAAGCCGCCGCGCGGCCGCGCCGCCGCGTCCGCCCCCGCCTTGCCCGAGGCGGTTCGCCGCCTGAGCTGGTGGATATTCCTGGGCATGATGATCGCGCTCGCCGGAGCCCTGGTCTGGGCGCTTCGGATCCCGCAGATGGTCGGCGGCACCATGGGCGAGAGCGTCGGCGAGATGGGCTTCGCCATGAAACGGGTCGAGATCAAGGGCGCCAATCATGTCCGCAAGATCGACGTGTACAATATCGCCTTCGAGCAGCCTTCGAACGCCATGCCGCTCGTCGATCTCGAGGGAACGAGGCAACGGCTGCTTCAGTTCGGCTGGATCCGCGACGCCCGGGTGTCCCGGCGCCTGCCCGACACGCTGGTCGTCGACATCGTCGAGCGCCGCCCGGCCGCGATCTGGCAGCATAACCAGAAGCTGGCGCTCATCGACATGGACGGGGTCGTGCTTGAGGGCGTTCGGCTCGACGCCATGCCGGACCTGCCGCTTCTGATCGGCCCGGCCGCCAATCTTCACGCGGCCGAGCTGGCGCGCCTCACCCAGGCGGCGCCCAACCTCAAGCCGGCCATGGCGGGCGCGACCTGGGTCGGCGGCCGCCGCTGGGACCTTCGCTTCCAGTCCGGCGAAGTGCTCGCGCTTCCCGAGGGGGAAGCGGCGGCGCGCAAGGCGCTGACCAAGTTCGCCAGCATGGACCAGTCCGTCCAGTTGCTCGGGAAGGGCTATGTGCGGATCGACATGCGCGATCCCAAGCGGATGCTGATCCGGCTCTCCAACGAGCCCGGCAGCACCGTTCCGGAGATCCCCCCGGAAGCGCCGCCCGCGGCGCCGGGCAGCGGCTCGGTCGACACGGCGCGGACCATCTGATGAAGCGACCGACCGTCCAGGCGCCGCGAAGGCTCGTCACGGCCCTCGACGTCGGCTCGTCGAAAGTGTCGGCGCTGATCGCCGAGCCCGGCGAGGACGGGCGCCTCAAGATCCTCGGCACGGGCCAGCGCCAGAGCCAGGGCGTGAGGCGCGGCTTCATCGCGGACATGGAGAAGACCGAAGGCGCGATCCGCGAGGCGGTCGAGCAGGCGGAGCGGATCGCCGCGACCAACATCGAGGACGTGTTCGTCGGCTTCTCGGCCGGCGGGCTGGTCAGCACCGTCGCCAGCGTCGAGCTTCAGATCGGCGGCCGTCGGATCGAAAAAGCGGATATCGACCAGCTGCTCGGGATCGGCCGGGAATCGATCAGCTCGGACGGGCGGATGATCCTCCATGCCCTTCCGGCGCTCTACACGGTGGACGGGCTGGAGGGCGTGAAGAAGCCGCTCGGGCTTCACGCGGACAAGCTGGCGGTCGACATCCATGTCATCGCGGGCGATCCGTCGCCGGTCAGGAACCTCGATCTGTGCGTTCGCTCGGCGCATCTCGGCGTGGAGGCGATCGTCGCCTCGCCGGTGGCGGCGGGCAAGGCCTGCCTCAGCGACGAGGAGCGCGAGCTCGGAGTGGCTCTGGTCGAGCTCGGAGCGGGGGTGACCAACGTCTCGGTCTTCGCCGGCGGCATGCTGCTCGGCCTGAAGTCCATCCCGGTCGGCGGAACGGACATAACCGACGACATCGCCGCAGCCTTCGGCACACGCCGGGTCGAGGCCGAGCGGATGAAATGCTTCTACGGCTCGGCGACCACGAGCCCACGCGACAATCACGACATGATCGAGCTGTCGCCGATCGCCGGCTCCGAAGAGGGTACGGAGGCGGCCCGGATCACCCGGGCGCAGCTCATCGCCGTCATCCGCCAGCGGCTCGAGCATCTCACCGGCGAGATCGCCGGAGCGCTCAAGGACCTCGGCTTCGGCGGCCCGTTCGGGCGGCAGGTGGTTCTGACCGGCGGCGGCTCCGAGCTCAAGGGAATCGCCGATTACGCGCAGGGCGTGCTCGGTCGGGCGGTGCGGGTCGGCCGGCCCAACCTGCCGGGCCTGCCCGACGCCCATTCCGGACCCGGATTCACCACCCTCGTCGGCCTCGCTTTGTTCGCAGCTTCGGACGAGCTGGACCTGAGATCGGTGATGTCTCCGGACCGGATCATGCCGCGCGAGACGGGCGGCAATATCGTTCAGCGGCTGATCAGCGCGGTGCGCAGTGGCTTTTGAGATTCACAGGCGTGGCATTCGGGATTCACAAGCGTGACTTTTGGGACTCACACGGGGGTCTCCACACCGAAAAAATACCGGTTCGTTAACTTTTCGCTCGCGCCCAAGAATCGCTTGGTGCAAAAGGAGTTAACGATTGGTCCCGTTGGGCAAAAGCAGGGGGAGAGCAAGCATGAGCATCGACTTCATTCGGCCGGAAGTAGATGAACTGAGGCCCCGGATCAGCGTCATCGGAGTCGGCGGCGCCGGCGGCAATGCGGTGGCCAACATGATCGCCAACGACGTCCAGGGCGTCGACTTCATCGTCGCCAATACGGACGCCCAGGCGCTCAACGCCTCGCCCGCCGACCAGCGCATCCAGCTCGGCCTGAGGATCACCCAGGGCCTCGGCGCCGGCTCCCGTCCGGAGATCGGCAAGGCCGCCGCCGAAGAGGCGATCGACGAGATCGAGAAGGCGCTCGAGGGCGCCCATATGTGCTTCATCGCCGCCGGAATGGGCGGCGGCACCGGCACCGGCGCCGCCCCGGTCATCGCCAAGGCGGCGCGCGACCGCGGAGTGCTCACCGTCGGCGTCGTCACCAAGCCGTTCAGCTTCGAGGGCAACCGCCGCGGCCGCTCGGCCGACGCCGGGATCGAGGAGCTTCAGGCCCATGTCGACACTTTGATCGTCATCCCCAACCAGAACCTCTTCCGGATCGCCAACCCGAACACGACCTTCAAGGAAGCGTTCCAGATGGCCGATGAGGTGCTCCAGCAGGGCGTCCGCGGGATCACCGACCTGATGGTCATGCCCGGCCTCATCAACCTCGATTTCGCCGACGTCCGCTCGGTGATGGGCGAGATGGGCAAGGCGATGATGGGCACCGGCGAGGCCTCGGGCGACAATCGCGCTATCGAGGCGGCCGAGAAGGCGATCGCCAACCCGCTGCTCGACGGAGTCAGCATGAAGGGCGCCCGCGGCGTGATCATCTCGATCACCGGCGGCGAGGACATGCGGCTGATGGAGGTCGACGAGGCCGCCAGCCACATCAAGGAGCTGGTCGATCCCGATGCCAACATCATCTGGGGCTCGGCCTTCAACAACGACCTCGAGGGCAAGATCCGAGTCTCGGTGGTCGCGACCGGCATCGACGCCGAGGCGGTGACCCAGGCGCCGCCGATGCCGGCCAAGGTCTTCACCTTCCCCGGCGCCCGCGCCGCGGCCGCTCCGGCCGCCGAGAAAGTCACTCTGACTCCGCCCGATCCGGTCGCCGCGGCGCCGGAAGATCCGATGCCGGAACCGGAAATCGCGGAGGACTCGGCCGACGAGCTGACCCTCACCGAGCCAGTCGCCGAGGAGCAGTCGGGCGACGAGCTGCTGCTCGACGCGGCCATGCTCGGCGACGAGGACGATGGCGGCGAGAGCTTCATCGAGGAGGATTTCGCCGGCGGGCCGGAGAGCATCGCTCCGGGGACCCGCAGCTGGATCGACGGCGAGCCGGAAGCTGCGGCCGAAGCCGAGGCTCGGCCGGCCCGCGAGGGCGGCACCCTGTTCGAGCGCATGTCGAGCATCGCCCGAGGTGCCGCCAAGGCCCAGGTCGAGGAGGAGCCCCAGCCCCGCCTGCGCCGGGACCCGCTCGACATCCCGAGGTTCCTCGGGCGCCAGAACAACCAGTAGCCGTGAAATCCTCCCCGGCATTTGCCGGGGAGGGGGACCATGCGAAGCATGGTGGAGGGGCCTTGCTGAGTCCGAAGAACCCCTCCACCGCGCTTCGCGCGGTCCCCCTCCCCCGGAAAACCGGGGGAGGATTTTGTTTCGCCCGAGTCGGTTTGCGCGCCAGAACCTCTGATTCTTCAGCTACTTACCCCGCCACCATGCTTGGCATGGTCCCCCTCCCCGCGGCTTCGCCGCAGGGAGGCAACATCTGAGCGCACGGCGGTTGCCCCCGAGGGAACCTCCCGCTCTAACCGCCCAATGACTTCATTGCGGAGGGGCGTCCGGCTCGGCTTGGCCGTGCTGGGTGCGGGGACAATGCTCAGCGCGGCGCCGGCTTCGGCGCAGACCGCCACGGTCGGCCCGTTCACGGAGCGGCCGGGCGACGTGCTGTCGCGCAACCTTCGGACCCTGGCCGCCAATCCCAAGAGCGTCACCGCCCTGATGGGCGCCGGCAAGGCCGCGCTCGACCTGGGCGACCCTCAGGCCGCGCTCACCTTCTTCGCCCGCGCCGAGGAGCAGATGCCGCGCGACGGCAAGGTGAAGATGTGGATCGGCTCGGCCCTGGTCCAGCTCCAGCAGCCGCACGCCGCCCTCAAATTCTTCCGCGACGCCACCGATCTCGGAGTGCCCGCGGCGGATGTCGCCAGGGATCGCGGCCTCGCCCACGACATCGCCGGCAACCCGCGCGAGGCGCAGCGCGACTATCGCCTCGCCCTCCAGGGGGGCCGGGACCCCGAGACGACCCGGCGGCTGGCCCTCTCCCTCGCGATCAGCGGCGAGCGCGAGCCGGCGCTCCGGCTGCTCGAGGAGCAGCTGCTCGTCCGCGACCGGGCCGCTGAGCGCGCCCGGGCGCTGATCCTGGCGCTGACCGGCGACTCCGCCGGCGCCACCCGGGCGGTTCAGTCCGCCATGCCGGGTCCGCAAGCCGGCGCGATGAGCCCGTTCCTGGCCCGGCTCCCGGGCCTTTCGCCGGCCGAGCGCGCTTTGGCCGTCCATCTCGGAGTCTTTCCCCGCGACGGCCGCACGCCCCCGCCCTCGACCTATGCCGCCAACGACTTCTCCAATGCGGTCACCAGCGCCGGCCGGCCTGACCCGAGCCGGCCCTCGGTCGGCCGCGCTTCGCCGCCGGCCGAGCCGGTCTCGAGCGCGCCGGGCGGCTTGTCAGGAGTTCGGAGCACGGCGGCGCCATCCTCGCTGGCGAACGCGGTCCGAGCCACGGCCAGGCCGCGCCAGGAGGAGTCGCTCGCAGCGGCGACCCCCCGCAAGACGACCAGCCGCCCGTCGGCCACGCCCGGCTTCGGCAGCGGCAATCCGGCCTGGTCGTGGTCGCGCGGGCTCAATCCCGGCCCGGCCCGCCGACAGCCGGAGCCCAAGCCGGCAGCACCGGCGCCCAAGGCGCCCGAGCCCCGCCCCGAAACCCGGATCGCCCTTAACACGGCCACTGCGGCGACGCCTCAGCCGGAGCCGGTGGCGCCGCCCGTCGCCGCTCCGATTGTTCCTCGGGTAGAGCCGCAGCCGCAACCGCCGGCCGGAATGCAGCCGCAATCGCAGCCCTCCGCCGAGCCCCAGTCGCTGCCGGAAACCCGCCTGTTGCCGGAGCCCCAGCCGCTTCCGGCCGAAACGAGCATCGCGGCCGCCGAGCCCTCAGCTCCGCCGCCGCAGGCCGAGGCCGTCCCGGCCGGCAGCAGGCTCGCCGATCTTTCGGCAGCCCTCGCCGACATCGGCGAGCCCGCACCTGCCCGGACGGAATCGGCCAAGCCGAAGCCCGCCGCTGCGAAGAAGCCGAATGCCTCGACGGGCGACCCGAGCCGCTCGTGGGTTCAGATCGCAATCGGCGGAGCCAAGGCCGCGCTCCCCGGCGAATTTGCCCGGTTGAAGGCGAAGGCGCCCAAGCTGCTCGGCGCCCGCGCCGCCTGGACCGCGCCGATGAACGCCACCAATCGCCTGCTCGTCGGGCCGTTCGGAAGCACGAAGGAGGCGCAGGCGTTCGTCAACCAGCTCAAGGTCGAGGATATGAGCGGCTTCGCCTGGACCAGCCCGGCCGGGCAGAAGGTCGAGAAGCTGCCCGCCAAGTGAGGCCGGCGGCCCGCTATTCCTGCGATCCCGCGCACTCGCGGGGGCGGCTCCACGCCCATCCCGACACGGGCAAGCGGGGGCCCCGCGACGCCTTCCAGCGCGACCGCGACCGGATCATCCACTCGGTCCCCTTCCGCCGCCTGAGGCACAAGACCCAGGTCTTCGTCGCGCCCGACGGTGACCATTTCCGGGTCCGCCTGACCCACAGCCTCGAAGTCGCCCAGATCGGCCGAACCATGGCCCGCGCCCTCGGGCTCAACGAGGATCTGACCGAGGCCCTGTGCCTGGCTCACGACATCGGCCATCCTCCTTTCGGCCATTCGGGCGAGGAGGTGCTCGAGGCCGAGATGGCCGCGGCGGGGGGCTTCGACCACAACGCCCACACGATCCGGCTGCTGACCCGCCTCGAGAGCCCCTATCCGCTCCACCCCGGCCTAAACCTCAGCTGGGAGACGCTGGAAGGGCTGGCGAAGCATAACGGCCCCGTCGCGGATCCCCCCTGGGCGCTGGCGGAGGCGGATCGCGAATTCCCGCTGGACCTCTCGACCTGGCCCAGCCTCGAGGCGCAGGTGGCGGCCGTGGCGGACGACATCGCCTACGACAATCACGACATAGACGACGGCCTTCGCGCCGGCCTGTTCAGCCTCGAGGATCTGCTCGAGGTGCCGCTGGTCGCCCGCGCCTGGGCGGATGTCCGGGCGCGCTTCCCAGCCGTGGAGGAGGAACGGCTGGTGCCGGAGCTGGTCCGCGACCAGATCGGGCTGATGGTCGGCGACGTTCTCGAGGAGACGGCGCGGCGCCTGGGGCGGACCGCCGTGGAGACGGCGGACGACGTTCGAAACGCCGGCCGCCCGCTGGCGGGGTTCTCGGCGGAGCTGGCCGCCGAGGAGACGGTGCTGAAGCGCTTCCTCCATGCGCGAATGTACAATGCCCCCCCGGTGACCGAGGTCCGGCAGCTGGCGCAGGAGGTGGTGGCCCGCCTCTTCGCCGCCTATCGCGAGGATCCGGCCCGGCTTCCGCCGGGCTGGCTGGATCGCGACGCGGACGAGGAGACGACGCTTCGGGCGATCGGCGACTTCATCGCCGGAATGACCGACCGCTACGCCGTCCGCCAGCATCGCGAGCTGGTCGGGCCGGTCGAGCTTCCGGAAGGCTTCTAGAGATGCGGGTGGCGATGATCGGCGCCACCGGGCTCGTCGGCTCCCTCGCCGCCCGCAAGATGGTCGCACAGGGGTGGGAGGTGGAGGCGCTGCTGCGGCGGCCGAGCGGCCTTGTTCTTCCTGGATGGCAAGACCATGTGGCGCCGCCGGAGGAATGGCCTTCGATCGTCGCCTCGCTGAAGGCCGAAGCCGCGCTGTCGGCGCTTGGGACGACGATGCGGCAGGCGGGCTCGCAATTCGCGTTTCGGAAGGTCGACTTCGACATGGTGGCCGCGTTCGCCCGGGCGGCGGCGGCGGCCGGAGCGCGGCGGATGGTGACGGTCTCGTCGGTCGGCGCGGACCCCGGATCGGCGAATTTCTACCTTCGGATCAAGGGGGAGATGGAGGCGGAGCTGGCGGCGATGGACTTCGAGCGGCTCGACATTCTGCAGCCGGGCCTGCTGCGCGGGCAGCGCGGCGGGGACCGGCGCCTGGGAGAGCGGGCCGGCATCGCGCTGAGCCCGGTCGTCAATCTCTTCCTTCGCGGCCGGCTCGATCGCTTCGCGGCGATCGACGCGGATGTCGTCGCCGCGGCGGTGGTGGGGGCGCTGCGGCAATCCGGGCCGGGCATCTTCCGGCATGAGAACCGGTCCATCAGGGCACTCTCGGGCGCCTCTTGAACCTCCCTGCCCGCGAAGCGGGTGGGGAAGAAAGCCTGTCCGCCTTCAAATCGGCGGGGACTTCGTCTAAGCCGCGCCCTCCTCCAGATCCGGAAGACATGTGACCCTCTACGCCCGCTTCGCCGCGCATCTCGACGCCATACTCGACGCTCTCGAAGGCGAGGGCGCTCTGCCGTCCGGCCTGGAGCGAAAATCGCTGGCGGTCGAGCCGCCCCGCGATGCCGCTCATGGCGACCTCGCCACCAATGCGGCGATGGTGCTCGCCAAGGGCGCCGGGACCAATCCGCGCGCGCTCGCCGAGCGGATCTCCCCGAAGCTGGCCGCGCTGGACGAAGTGGCGAGCGTCGAGGTCGCCGGGCCCGGCTTCATCAACATCCGCCTCGTGCCGACGGTCTGGCACGAGGAGCTGCGCACCATTTTCAGCTCGGGCGAGGCCTATGGCCGCTCCCAGGTCGGGGCGGGGACGAGGATCAACGTCGAATATGTCTCCGCCAATCCGACCGGCCCCATGCACATGGGCCACTGCCGGGGCGCCGTCGTCGGAGACGCGCTGGCGAGCCTGCTCGAACATGCCGGCTATGCCGTCATCCGCGAATATTATGTCAACGACGCCGGCGCCCAGGTCGACGTCCTCGCCCGCTCCGCGCACCTTCGCTACCAGGAGGCGCTGGGACGGCAGATCGGCGAGATTCCCGAAGGCCTCTATCCCGGCGACTATCTGAAGCCGGTCGGCGAGGCGCTGGCGAGCGAGTTCGGCGAGACCTATGCGGATTCCCCAGAGCCCGTCTGGCTCGAGCTGTTCCGCCGCCGCACCGTCGCCGCAATGCTCGACCTGATCCGCGAGGATCTCGGCAAGCTCGGGGTCCATCACGATCTTTTCGCGTCCGAGCATGAGGTGCAGCAATCGGGCGCGGTCGACCGGGCGTTCGCTCTGCTTGGCGAGAAGGGCCTGGTCTACCGCGGCACCCTGCCGCCGCCCAAGGGCAAGACGCCGACAACGGAAGATGGCTCGGATTGGGAGCCGACCGAGCTGCTCCTCTTCCGCTCGACCCGGTTCGGCGACGACCAGGACCGGCCGATCAGGAAATCGGACGGAAGCTGGACCTATTTCGCCGCCGACACCGCCTATCACATGCAGAAGCTCGAGGCGTCGGACGAGCTGATCAACGTCTGGGGCGCGGATCATACCGGCACGGTGAAGCGGACCCAGGCGGCGGTGCAGGCGCTGGCCGGCCGCCCCGCCCTCGACGTCAAGCTCGTCCAGATGGTGCGGCTGCTGCGCGGCGGCGAGCTGGTCAAGATGTCGAAGCGGTCGGGCAGCTTCGTCACCCTCGCCGAAGTGGTCGAGGAGGTCGGCAAGGACGTCGTCCGCTTCACCATGCTGACCCGGAAGAACGACGCCCAGATGGACTTCGACTTCGCCAAGGTGGTCGAGGCGTCCAAGGACAATCCCGTCTTCTACGTCCAATATGCCCATGCCCGGATAAGGTCGCTGCACCGCCGGGCGGCGGAGGCTGGGCTCGACGCCGGCACTCCGGCCGACCTCGCCCTGCTCGACGACGAGGAGCTGGGGCTGGTCAGGGTCGCCGCCCAGTTCCCGCGAATCGTCGAGGCGGCGGCGCAGGCACACGAGCCCCATCGGATCGCTTTCTATCTCGGTGACCTCGCCGCCGCCTTCCACGCCTTGTGGAACCGGGGCAACGACGATCCCTCCCGCCGCTTCCTCCTCGAAGATAATTTGAAATTAACCAGCGCGAGGCTAGAGTTAGCCGCGGCGACGGGCCAGATTTTGCGAAACGGCCTCCATATCATGGGCGTGGCGGCCGCCGAGGAGATGCAGTGATGACCGACATTCGCGCCGACGATGCTGCCGACGATCGCCTGCCCTGGCTTGAGGCGGTCGAAGAGGATGGCGGCGAAGGCGGGCCCTCGGCGCTCAAGCTGATCGTCGCCGTCCTGATCGGCCTTGCCGCGATCGGCGGGATCGTCGGCGGCATCTTCTGGCTGGGCAATCGCGACGGCGCCGCGAACCGGGCGCCGGAGATCATCGCGGCTCCGCAAGGGCCCTACAAGGTCAAGCCCGACTCGCCCGGCGGAATGGCGGTCGAGGGGCAGGGTGAGACGGCGTTCGACGCCGCCCAGGGCGGAACGCCGAACGCCAGCATCGACACCGGTGCCGTCGCCGAGGCGCCGGTCACCCAGCAGCCCAAGGCGGCGCCGGCGCCGGCGCCGAAGGAGCCGGAGCTGATCCGCGCGCCCGATCCGAGCAACGCCCCCGCCGCCAAGGCCGCGACTCCGGCCGCCGCCCCGGCCGCGGGCGGAGCCACCATCCAGCTCGGCGCCTTCCCCAGCGGAGCCGCCGCGGAGAAGGCGTGGAAGGCCCTGTCCGCCCGCTTCGGCTATCTCGCGCCGCTCTCCCACAGCGTCGTCCAAGCCAATGTCAACGGCAAGACCTACTATCGCCTCCGCGCCAGCGGCGCGGGCGCGGCCGGCATCTGCGGTCGGCTGAAGGTGGCCGGGGAGCAGTGCCTCAAGGTTTGAGCGGGGCGTCGCCCCAGCGAAGGCTGGGGCCCCGGGGGGCGAAGACCGCCGTGCCTCTCACCCGCCGGGATCCCAGCCTTCGCTGGGATGACGTGAGCGGCCACCTCGACTTGCCGGCGGGCCGGAGTTAACCCGAAGCCATGCAAGCCGCCATCTACGCGCCCCTCGGCCTCGCCCTCACACCCGACGAGCGCGCCTTCTTCCGCGACTGCGACCCGGTCGGCTACATCGTCTTCAGGCGCAACATCGAGTCCCGCGACCAGCTTCGGGCGCTGACCGACGAGTTGCGCTCGCTCCACGGCCGCGACGATCTCCCGATCCTGATCGACCAGGAAGGCGGCCGGGTGGCGCGGATGCGGCCGCCCGAATGGCCGGCCTTCCCCGCCGCCGAGGCCTTCGCCCGGCTTTACGAGAAGGCGCCGATGAGCGCGATCGAGGCGGCCCGGGCCAATGCCGCGGCGATCGCGGTCCTGCTCGCCGAAGTCGGGGTGACGGTCGATTGCCTGCCGGTGCTCGACGTCCGGCAGCCCGGCGCGACCGACATCGTCGGCGACCGGGCGCTGGGCGCCGAGCCGATGCAGGTGGCGGCGCTCGGCCGGGCGGTGCTCGAGGGCCTCGCGTCAGGCGGCGTGGTCGGGGTGATCAAGCATATACCGGGCCATGGCCGGGCGCTGGTCGACAGCCATAAGGAGCTGCCGGTGGTCCGGGCCTCGCGGGAGGCGCTGGAGATCGACCTCGAGCCGTTCAGGTCGCTTCGCGCCGCGCCGATGGGGATGACCTGCCACTGCGTCTACACCGCCTGGGACGGGGAGCTTCCGGGAAGCCAGTCGCCGACCGTGATCGGCGAGGTGATCCGCGGCGAGATCGGCTTCGAGGGCTTCCTGATGTCCGACGACATCGGCATGAACGCCTTGGGCGGCGGCTTCGACGAGAGGGCCAGAAAGGTGATCGAGGCCGGCACCGACGCGGTGCTTCACTGCTCCGGAGCGATGGACGAGATGGTCGCGGTGGCGAGCGCGGCCGGGGATTTGTCGCCCGAAAGCCGGGACCGTCTCGACCGGGCCATGGCCGGCGCGGCGAGCGGGGCGGGCGCCCGACTTTATGCGGAGCTGGCGGAGAAGAGGGACAGGCTGCTGGCTTTGGCCTGAGGGGGGAGTTATGGCTCGACGGGGGATAGCGCTGATCGCTCTGACGCTCGCCGGCTGCGCCGCGCCTCACCAGCCGCGGCCGCCGACGGCCGCCGCGGCAGCGCCCTGCACCGGGGCCGCAACCCTCGGATCGCGGCCCGGCAAGGCCTGGCTGGAGGAGAATCGCTGGCGCTATGCCAGCGACGAAGCCGCCGCCACGGCCTATCGGCGGCTGGCCGAGGAGGCCTCGCCCTGGCCGGACTGGTATCAGCCGTACGAGACCCGGCTTGCCCCCGGAACCCGCTTCCAGATGGCGATCGGCGGCGACCAGACCCCCGACCAGCCGGGAAGCTTCGGCACCTTCGACCGGATCGCCAGCGTCGCCGACGTGCGCGAGGATCTCGCCGTGAGGAGCGACTGGAAGCCCAGGGTCGACCGGGTCGTCACTTACGAGGTGGTGCGCGAGCTGCCGGTCCGGGTCGGGCCGATCGGGCCTCAGGTGGACCCGGGGGCATGCGCGCTGCTTCCCGGCCGCTGGTCGCAATTCCAGGCGCTGGTCGAGAAGGTGACGTTGCGCGGCTACCTCAAGGTGCTCGAGGTGCGGGCAATCCGTTGACGGCCCAGATGGCCCTGCGCCGGCGACACCGCAAGCTGCAGCGGGGCGAAGCGGAGCCGGAATAAGGGCATTCGAGGGGCTGCAACGTCATCGACGAAGGTCGGGAGCCATGAACGCAGTCCTTCGAAGGATGGCGACACCGGCAGAGCCTGTCACGGCAATGTTTTGTGTTCATGGACCGCCCTTCGCCGGGATGACCGCTCCCGCAAGTGCGCGCCCTATTCAGGACGGAACCTGGCGGCGGCGCGCGCGCCATTGCTCGCGGCTCTGGCCCCAGATTTCGACCGGCTCGCTGTCGAAGGGGGCGGGGAGGTAGGCGCTTCCGCGCATGGCGGAGCCGAGGCGCTCGGCGACCCGGGCGGAGGGGCGGTTGGCCGGCGGGATGCAGTGGATGACGTCGGCCCAGCCGAGCCGGTCGAACGCCCAATCGATCGTCGCTTCGGCGCTTTCGGTGGCATAGCCCTTGCCCCAGGCGGAACGATGCAGGCCCCAGCCGACCTCCGCGCCCGGCCAGCCTTCGGGCTGCCAGGGGCCGACCCGCCCGATCCAGCGGCCGCTCGATCGCTCTATCACCGAGAACATGCCGTAGCCGCGAAGCGCCCAGCTGCCGGCTATCGTCGCCATGCCCCGCCAGGCGCCGGAGCGCGGCTGCTGCCCGCCGACGAAGCGCGCCGCCTCCTCGTCGGCCATCATCGCGGCAAAGCCGCCGAGGTCCCGTTCCTCGGGCGGGCGGAGGATAAGGCGAGGGGTTTCGAGGGTGGGTCCGAACATTGCCGAAGCCTAGGCATTAGCGTCGGAGCGGCGCAACCTCCTCGTCAGTCCCGCGCAGGCGGGGTCCGTCACGGCGGTCGTCCCGGACCCTCCGGTTTCGCCGAGATGCGACCCCTGTTGGCGAACTATTGGCGAACGCCGGGCGCGAAGCTGATTCGGCCGATCTCCCGGATCCGGCCGCGCTCCAGCTGGCCTTCGACCAGCTCGTAGCCGAGCAAAGCGAAGGTGCGGCCGCCCCAGAAGATGGGCCGCGCATTGCCGTACCAGTCGGCGCAGCTCGCCTGGCATTTGTCGTCGGCCACGCCTTTGGCCTGAGCCTCGAGCTCGCCGGCGGGCGCGAGGCGGCGACGGTCGCGGCGAAGGAAGACCATCGCCGCCGAGCTTCCGAAGAAGCGCGACAGGGCCGGATCGGCCCGCTTGGCGACCGGAAGGCCGACGGTGCCGGATGCGCCGTCGGGGGCTTCGGGGTCGGGGCTGAAGAAGAAGGCGTGGCTCCGGCTTTCCCCTTCGGCCGAATCCGGATGGACGTAGCGGTCGCCGAGGTCCGGCTCGGCACCGCCCAGCTCGACCGTCGAGAAGCCGAGGCCGCGCTCGGTGCCTCCGATCGCCATCGCGTCGCGCCCGAGCAGCTCGATCCGGTCGACGGAATGCGGGAGCTCGAGCTGGGTGACCCGCCCGTCCCGAAGCCGGGCGGCGACCAGCCTGTGAGCGGCCGCCGTCGCGCCGTAGCCGCTCGCTCCGTACAGCACGTGCTCGCCGGCGAAGCGATTGTGGAACGACAGGCCCGGAACGGACGGGAGGAAGCGGTAGCGAGCCCTCGGCAGCTGACGGGAGGCGTCGCCGAAATCGGAGAGGCGGACCCGAAGCAGGGCCACTCCGCCGGGCCCGCTCGCCTCGGGCGCGAACATCGCGTCGCCGCCGCCGTCGCTTCGGACGAGGACGTTGAGGATTCCCTCCGCCGGATCCTCCCGGAAGGAGAATTGGTCCACCGGGACCCCGCGGGCGGCGGTTGCGGAAGGGCGCTCGCGGCCGAAGGGGAGGCGGTAGAGATAGCTTTCCGGACGGTCGGACTGCCAGGCGTCGGTGACCCACAGATAGACGCCCTGCGCCGACACGTAGAAGGTCCGCGACGACGGGCCGAGCACGGCGGTGGCCGAGCAGCCGAGATCGGCGGCGGTGAGGTCGCAGCTGGTGACGCTGTGGAGGGTGTCGACGACGGCGTCGCTGGACCTGCGCATCAGGGGCGCGATGAACACCTGGCGGGCCCGGGCGATGCGCTTGAACTTGCGATCCTCGGAGCCCGGGCCGCCCTGCCAGCGGCGCACCCCGGGCAGCACCTCGAAGGGATCGTCCTCCCACTCCAGGTCCAGCGGCGCGTAGAAGATCAGCCGATTCCCGATCAGCCGCGAGGCGTAGTTGCGGGAGGAATAATAATCGTTCGACCTGAGGTGCCATGCATCCTCGAAGCGAAGGCGGCCGGCGGCGTCGAGCCGGAAGCGGTTAATCTCCGTGCCGCCGCGGGCGTAGCTGTAGCCGACGACGATGACCCGGTCGCCGGAGATGAGCATCTCGTCATACCAGTCGCCCCGGCCGCTCACGCCGGGCGGGAAGGCGTCGATCGAATCGATCCGGCGCATGGCCCCTCCGGCCAGGGAGACGGTGAACAATCGGCCGCGGCGAAGGACGACGAGCGTGTCGCCGCGCATCTTGACGATGCCGCCCTCGTCGACATTCGCCTCCTGGTTGTTGGTGATGCCCGTCGATTTGGCCTGCGGGAGGGCGTTGAGGCTCTGCCCGGTCACGACGACCGGGCTGGAGGCCGAGGCCTCGGGCGGGGCCGCCGGTGGCGGCGCCGGCATCGGCGCCGGCGGGTACATGACCGCCGGATACTCGGCCTCCTCCCGGCGCTTGAGCCGGCGCAGATAGGCGCGAAGCTCGGCATCGGAGCTGAAGGCGGTGAGGCCGCCGCGGGGCTTGCCGGGCGCTGCCGCGGGCTGGGATCGATCGACGGGCTGGGCGCCGGCCGGTGCGGCGAGGAGCGGAGAAAAAGCGGCGAGACCGGCGGCGAGGAGCAGAGGGTAACGCATGGCTCTCCCTGACTTTATGTTTTGCGGAGACTTTGTATCCTCGGGGCCAGCGCGGCAAGGGGCAAAAAAATGCTGTGCATAAACCGGCCGATTCCCTTTCGCATCGGGCGCGCATGTGCCTAAATTCGAAGCCATGGGCGGGGACGAACCCTTCGACGATTTCGAGGCCGCGGCGCCGGTTCGGGAGGCGGACCGGCTGACTCTCGACCTCGACGGCTGGGAGGGGCCGCTCGATCTTCTGCTGACCCTGGCGCGCTCGCAGAAGGTCGACCTGGCGAAAATCTCGATCCTCGCCCTGGTCGAGCAATATCTCGCCTTCATCGCCGACGCGAAGAAGCTCAAGCTCGAGATCGCGGCCGACTATCTCGTCATGGCGGCTTGGCTCGCCTATCTCAAATCCTGCCTGCTTCTGCCGCGCGACCAGGAGGCGGACCCCAGCCCCGAGGAGCTGGCGATGCGGCTTCAGCTGAGGCTTCAGCGGCTGTCGGCGATGCGCGAGGCGGGCGCCCGGCTGCTCGGCCGCGACCGGCTCGGCCGCGACGTCTTCCCGCGCGGAGCGCCCGAGGGGCTCCGGGTGATCCGCCGGCCCCTATGGCATGCCGAGCTTTACGACCTGATCGCCGCCTACGGCTCCGTTCGAGCCCGCAACGAGCCGGCCTTCCACATCGTCGCCCGGCGGCCGGTGATGACCCTGGAGGAGGCGCTGGCGAGGGTCGAGCGGATGATCGGCACGAGGCTCGAATGGACCCGGATCGAGGCCTTCCTTCCCGAGACCCAGGACGGCGAGTTCCGCAAGTCGGCCCTCGCCTCGAGCTTCGTCGCCGCGCTGGAGCTCGCCCGCAAGGGCCGACTCGAGCTCGACCAGAAGGGGGCCTTCGAGCCCCTCTTCATCCGGGCGGCATGATGGCGGCAGGGCTTCCTTCGAACCTCCCCTCCCTGAAAGGGAGGGGTCGGGGGTGGGTCCGCCGAAGGCGGCCGAAACTCCGCCGTCCGAAAGTCTCGCTGCGCTCGCCTACCCACCCCCAGCCCCTCCCTTCCAGGGAGGGGTGTCTATGACGGGCGTGGACGACAGCCTGCGCGCCGTCGAGGCGGTGCTGTTCGCCGCCGAGGAGCCGATGAGCGCGGCCGACATCGGCGCCCATGTCGGGCCGGAGGTCGACGTCGCCGCAGCGCTCGTCGAGCTTGCGCGCCACTATGACGGGCGCGGGATCGAGCTGGTCGATCGCGGCGGGCGCTGGCATTTCCAGACGGCCCCCGACCTCGCCTTCATCCTCCGGCGCGAGCGGGACGAGACCAGGCGGCTGTCGCGGGCCGCGATCGAGACCCTGGCGATCGTCGCCTATCACGAGCCGGTCAGCCGAGCCGAGATCGAGGCGATCCGCGGAGTCCAGATCTCGAAAGGCACGCTCGACGTGCTGATGGAGGCGGGCTGGGTCCGCCCGGCGGGGCGCCGCGAGGCTCCGGGACGGCCGCTCATCTACGCCACCACGCCCGCCTTCCTCGCCCATTTCGGCCTCGAGAGCCGCCGCGACCTGCCCGGCCTCGACGACCTCAAGGCGGCCGGCCTTCTCGACCCGATCGACGCCGCGATGGAGCAGCTCGGGCTCGCGGGGATGGAGGACGAGGAGGAAGCCGAGGCCTGACGGGGTGGAAAGTGGAGCGCAGGGGGACTAGGTAGCTCCGGACGGTCATTGGAGACAGATCATGGGCGGGTTGAGCATTTGGCACTGGCTGGTGGTCGGAGTGATCATCCTGCTGCTGTTCGGCAAGGGCCGCTTCTCGGAAATGATGGGGGACGTCGCCAAGGGGCTGAAGAGCTTCAAGAAGGGCATGAGCGAGGATGAGGAGGCCGCCGCCGCCGCCAGGGCGGCCGAGCCGCCGCGCCGGATCACCGGCGAGCCCACCGTCGCCCCTCCCGCGGAGCGGACGCTCGATCCCGAGCCCGGCGAGCGCCGCGAGCCCTAAGACCCCGCGAAGGGCGCGACTGATGTTCGACATCGGCTATACCGAGCTGCTCGTCATCGCGATCGTCGCTTTGGTGGTGATCGGGCCCAAGGACCTGCCGCGGGTGATGCGGACGGTCGGCCAGTGGGTCGGGCGGGCGCGCGGCATGGCCCGCCATTTCCGCTCCGGGATCGACACGATGATGCGGGAGGCCGAGCTCGAGGAGATGGAGAAGAAATGGCGCGAGGAGAATGCGCGGATCCTCGCCGAGCATCCGTTCGCCGAGCCGATGGCGGATCCGGAGGCGCTTGCAGCGCCGGCCGAGCTTCCCTTCCCCGACGACACGCCGCCCGAGCCTGATCGGGACGGGACTCCGCCGCCCGCCGCCGCCGCGGGCCCGCTGCCGTGAGCGAGATCGACGAGACAAGGGCTCCGCTGATGGAGCATCTGATCGAGCTCAGGCGGCGGCTGATCTGGTCGTTCCTGGCGCTCGGCGCCGCGTTCGCGGTGAGCTTCTACTTCGCCGGGCAGATATTCGGCTTCCTCGTCCAGCCGCTGATCGAGGGCTTCGGCGGCCCCGGCGAGGGCCGGCTGGTCTACACCAAGCTCTACGAGGCCTTCTTCACCGAGGTCCGGGTGGCGCTGTTCGCCGCCTTTTTCCTCGCCTTCCCGATCCTGGCGATGCAGCTTTGGGCGTTCGTCGCGCCGGGCCTCTATGCGAAGGAGAAAAGGGCCTTCCTGCCCTTCCTGATCGCGACCCCGGTGCTGTTCATCGGCGGCGGGGCGCTGGCCTATTACGTGGTGATGCCGCTCGCGATCCGCTTCTTCCTCGGCTACCAGGGCCAGATCCCCGGCATCCAGCAGGAAGCGCTTCCGGCGATGGGGGAATATCTCTCCTTCGTCATGCACTTCATCCTGGCCTTCGGAATCTCCTTCCTGCTGCCGATCCTCCTGATCCTGCTCGAGCGGGCCGGGCTGGTGACCCGCGACCAGCTGAAGCGCGGGCGGCGCTACGCCATCCTCGTCGCCTTCGTCGTCGCCGCCGTCGCGACCCCGCCCGACATCATCTCCCAGTTCATGCTCGCGATCCCGCTCATCCTCCTCTACGAGCTCTCGCTGGTCGTCATCTGGTTCACCGAGCGGAAGCGGGCGAAAGAGAAGGCGATCGCGCCGCCTGTCTAGTGCACGTCGTCCCAGCGAAGGCTGGGACCCCAGGGGGTGAAAGGCGCCTGCGTTCTTCACCCCACGGGGCCCCAGCCTTCGCTGGGGCGACGCGTTCCATCGCGCGGGCCCGACATTTCGGCTACGGTAACCGTTCGTAAACCGCACGTCTTAGGACTTCCTTAACCTTTCCCGGTGCTGAGTCGCATCCGGAGCGGGGGCGAACGCAAAGGAGGCCAGGATGGCCGAACGCCGCAAATCCCGCCGACCGGCCCCGCCGGGCCGGCCCGATCCGTCCCCAAGCTCAGCCTTCCGCCCGCCGGCACCCGCCGATGGGTCGCCCGCCGCAAGGCGCAGGTGGTCGAGGCGGTGCTGAACGGAAAGCTCAAGCTCGACGAGGCGCTCGCGCGCTACGAGCTCAGCATCGAGGAGTTCAGCCTCTGGAAGCGGCGCTTCTACCGCTCCGGCGTGGAAGGGCTGCGCATGGCGTCGCGAGTGCGCCATGACTGAGCCGCTCCTCCCCGAGCCCACGGTCCGGCCGCTGCTCAAGCGGCCGGCCGGGCGCCGGCGGCTGCTCCTGATCGACGACGAGCTGTCGGTGGCGCGCTTCATCGCCCATGCGGCCGAGGAATGCGGCTATGAGGCGATCATCACCGTCACCGCCGAGAGCTTCCGGAGCCAGTATCAGGCCTGCGACCCCGACGTGGTCGTGCTCGACCTTGCTTTGCCGCGAAGCGACGGGGTCGAGCTCCTGCGCTTCCTCGCCGAGGAGAAATGCCGGGCGCTGGTGCTTCCGATCAGCGGCTTCGACGAGCGCGTTCTGGAGGCGGCGATGCGGCTGGGAACGGCGCTCGGGCTGCGGATGACGGGGCCGCTCCAGAAGCCGGTCAGGCTCCAGCAGCTGATCGACGCCATGCAGGGACGGGAGGCGCAGGATGCGGGCTGCATCGGTTTCTGAGGCGGAGCTGCTCACCGAGCTTCATCTCGCCATCGAGCGGGACGAGCTGTCGCTCCTCTACCAGCCCAAGGTCGCGGTCGCCGACAACCGGCTTGCCGGGGTGGAGGCGCTGGCGCGCTGGCCGCACCGGACGCTCGGCCTGGTCGAGCCCTCGACCTTCGTCCCGCTCGCCGAGCGCTACGGGCTGATCGACGAGCTGACCGACTGGGTGCTCCGGCGCGGCCTCAAGCAATGGGTGACGTGGAGCGAGCAGGGGCTTCGGACGAACATCGCCTTCAACGTCTCGGCGCTTAGCCTCCGCGACGTCTATTTCCCCGATTACCTGCACCGGCTGTGCCAGACCGAAGGGGTTCCCGCCGCCTGCCTGACGATCGAGGTGACGGAAGGGGCGACCCAGCATCTGGTCCGGCTGCTCGACACCCTGACCCGCTTCCGGCTCAAGGGGATGAGCCTCGCGCTGGATGATTTCGGTACGGGTTATTCCTCACTGCTCCAGCTTCGGCAGCTGCCCTATAGCGAGCTCAAGGTCGACCAGTGCTTCGTCAGCGACGCCGTGCGCTCCCGCGAGTCGCGGCTGATCGTCAAGGCGGTGATCGACCTCGCCCACGGCCTCGGCCTCGAGGCGACGGCGGAGGGGGTTGAGGATTCGGAGACCCTGGCCCTGCTCGCCGAGCTCGGCTGCGACCAGGCCCAGGGCTATTTCATCGCCCGGGCGATGGAAGGCTGGGAGCTGGCGCCGTGGCTGGTGGAGGCGGACGGCGACGGGGTGGTGCCGATCGCGGCCGGGCGCCGCGGCGGCTGACTGGGATGTAAGGCGTGGCGTTAAGGAAGTTGGGGAGGTCTTCGCGATGTTGCGGCTGCGTCTTGTCTGTTCATTGATCCTGCTCATCCCGGCGGCCGCGTGCCAGACCGGGCCGTCGAAAGGTGCGCTCGAGCCGGCGCCGCCGGCCGCGGTGGAGGAGGTGGAGCCGTGGCGGGGCGTCGCGTCCCCGCGCGATTCGGCGCTCATCGAAGCGATCGAAGACCCGTGGGAGCGCGCGCTTGCTGCAGGGCGGGCGGCGGGATCGTCGCGGCGGATCACCGCGGAGGGCGCGCTTCTGGCTCCGAGCGCCGGGCTCGAGCGGGCGGCGCCGGCGCCGGGTCCCTATCGCTGCCGCTACGTCCGTCCCGGCGGGCGCCGCTGGGCGGCCTCGCCGGAGGGCTATTGCTACGTCGGGGTCGAGGCAGGGCAGCTCAGCCTCGCCACCGAGCTTCGCGGCCTTCGGGTCGGCGGCTATCTTTGGGAGCGGAAGGGCGGCGGGCGTCTCGTCTTCCTGGGCGCGAGCGTGCCGCCGGGAGCCAGGACCCCGCCCGCCTACGGCGTGACCCCGGTGCGGGACTCCGCCGGGATTTTCGAGCGCATCGGCGACTTCCGGTACCGGCTGGTGCTTCCCGAGCCTTCGCCCGGAGCACCCTTCACGATCGTGGAGATGGTCGCGGCGCCCCAGGATTGAGGGCCAAAAAAAAGGCCGCCCGGAGGCGGCCTTTCTCGAAAATGCCGGGGCTCAGCAGTTGTCCGGCTTGCCGTCGGCGCAGTCGGTGGTCGATTCGACGTCGTTGGCCGCGCCGCGAACCGTATTGCAGGCGCTGAGGGTCAGGCCGGTGGCGATGAAGGCGAGGGTGATAAGCTTACGCATGGTTCGTCTCCTCGAATGCTTCGCCAGCCGCATCGCGCTTCGGCGTCGCAAGGTGGAGGGGGAAATGCGGGGGACGGCGACATTGTTCCGCTGCCGTCATTCCCGCGCGACAATCCAGCGGGCGGTCGTTCCGGCTTCTATCGCCATGCCGGGCCGTCTTCACAGTTCCGGCCCTCGCCGGAGCGAGAGGCGGGGATAACGCGTTCGAGAGGAGCTGGAAAAATGTGGGCCCGGAGGCGCTACCGGGGGGGGGGAGGTTAGCGCGTCCGGGCCCATGTCGTGGATAGCGAGAGCGGGGGGGCAAAAGGTCACTATCCGAACTACATAACGGCGCAGCGGCGGAGGGGTTCCCGCCATCTCCCAAAAATTTTGCATATCCGGAAAATTTTTCGAAACCGGCCCGCGCTCCCGCCGGTTCAGGAGACGAAGAGGAGCCCGAAATCGTGACCGAGCCGCCGAAATCCACTCCCCATAGCGACATCGACGGAGTGCACAGGGACGAGAAGCTCAATGTCGAGAGCGCCCTGGAGGCGGGGCAGGGGGGCGAGGATCTCGCCCGCGCGGCGGAGGAGGATGCGGCGAGGCCGGATCATTCGGACGACGTAAAGAACAAGGACGACAGGAGCGCCTGACTGCCTCCCCATGAGCAGCATGGGGGGGGGACCAGGCTTTGCCTGGTGGAGGGGTGACCTGTAGAGGCCTCGTCAGATCACCCCTCCACCACCTTCGGTGGCCCCCCACCGCTATGCGGCGGGGAGGCAGATCACCTTTCCGCTTTGTCGACGACGGCGATGGCGAGGGTGTGGCGGCCGGCCTCGTTGTCGCGGTCGATGGTGGAGCGAAGCTGGCGGGAAAGGCCGGTGACGATCCGCTCGAACCGCTCGGTGAGCATCGAGTCGCAACCCGCGCCGGGTCGGAGGCTGTCCGATTCGATGCTGAGCTGGCTGGTGCCGGGGGCGGCGCCTTCTCCGGTCAAGGCGATGCTGACCGCGCCCGCGCCGCACAGCATCGCATATTCGGCTATCTCGGTGATCAAAAAGGCCACCGAGACGGCCACGTCCTGGGTGACGTAATAAGGCTCGAGCGACAGCCTGATGGTCATTCCGAGGGCCGAGGCGGGCGCGGTGGCGCGCAAATTGGCGGCAAGCTCGGAGATGAGCGGCTTCAAGGCGACGCCCCGATTCTCCTCGAGCTCGGCATAATGGTTGCGGTGGACCACGGCGAGTGCGTCGACGCGCCGCTGGATCGAGGCATAGGCCGCGGCGACCTCCTCGTTGGGAGAGCCGCGCGAATGGATGTTGAGCAGGGAGGCGACCACCTGGAGGTTGTTCTTCACCCGGTGGTGGACCTCCCGGACCAGCTTGGTCTGGCGCTCGACCGCGGCTTCGAGCTCGGCCTCGTGATGGGCAAGGGTCCGGACCGCCCGGTCGAACGCCTCGCCCAGCTCCCTTATCTCCCGCGCCGGGGTGGCGACGTGGGGCAAGGCAAGCTCGCGGTCGCCCGGCCGATAGGCGGCGACGACCCGCTCCATGCGGGCCAGCGGCCGGAGCAACAGGCGGTTGAGGATCAGCCAGCCGATCACGGTCGCGAAGACCCACATCAGCACCGGAAGCAGGATGAGCAAGGTGTCCGCCAGGGTGATCGGCACGGCCGAGAGGAGGATGCTCAGCCGCAGCTGCCCGCCGGCGACCGACCTCGCCCCCTCCACCGTCTGCCGCCACGCCCCGCCCTTGAAGTCTGAGCGAAGCACCATCCGCTTGCTGCCCTCGCCGAGGTCGAGGTTGAAGTCGCGGCTGGTGCCCGGAATGTAGCTGAGGTCGCTCAAGGCCTGGCGGCGATATTCGGCGACGCCCTCGAGCGTGCCGCCTTCGCCGAACACGTACAGGCTGAGCGAGGAGCCGTCGTCGGCGATCCTTGCGATCGTTCCCGACCTCGGCGCCCGGGCAGGGCCGGGAGTCGGCACGTAGCCGGCGCTGGCGCAGCGCAGCCCGCCATTGCCGTCATAGAGGGCGTAGCGGACCGGGACCGGGCCCTGCTCGAGTTGGCGCAACGTGGTCTCGCAGACCCGCGAGCCTTCCGGAGTGAGCGAGATCGCCACGCTGGCGGTGTTGATGGTGAGAACGCTTCGCGAGAAAGCCGAGTTCAGCCGCTGCGCCTTGAGCTCGAGCCGGTAGAGAGTCTCTTCCCTGCGCTCGGCCTTTTTCTGGTCGGCGCTCTGGATCGAGACGAGGATGGCGACCAGGCCCAGCGGGAAGAGCGCCGCGCTGAAGATGAGCGCCATCTTGAGCCCGGTGGAGAGCCGGGCATAGCGGGATGCAAGCCAGCCTTTCGCTTCAGTCGCCACGCCGTTCCGATACCGCCGAGCGGCGCCTCCGGTGATGATGCGGACCCTTAACCGAGCCTGCCCAGCAGATCGAGCATCTCGGGGGGAATAGATTCGTCGACGGCGTCGCAATAGGCCTTGCGCAGCGCCTGGCCGATTTCCGTATTGGGACCGCGCTTCTTCCGGCTCGTGGGCATGTCTTCACTGTCGGCCGGAGTGGAGGGATCGGTTCTGCGCCGGCGATCGCTTTCGTTCTCGAAGCTCAAATCGTCTACCCCTCGCGACGCCTGCGCCGCGCCCGCTGCATTTCAATTGCCGCCCCGCCGCAGCTACGACCGAAATCGAAAACCGGATGCGCAGGACCCACCCCGCGGCCAGATAATAGCCCGCAGTCGCCGTGGAAACAAAAAACTCGCTGAATGGTTCCAACGTCGAGCGAGGAGCGGGCCGGGCCGAAAATTCCTCCAGTTCGCAGCGGTCGCGCCTGCCGGAAAGGCGGGTTGCAAAGCGCGGGCACAACCTCAATAGGACCCGGATCGAACAGGAGTCGAAACGAACATGTCGCTTGGTCAGGATCTCGCGCCGCACCTCCCCTTCCTGAGGCGTTACGCGCGCGCGCTCACCGGCACGCAGAGCCACGGCGACGCCTTCGTCAAGGCGACTCTCGAGGCGATCGTCGCCGCGCCGAACGAATTTCCCCGCGACGTCGATCCGCGGCTCGGCCTTTACCGCACCTTCCACGCCATCTGGTCGTCGGCCAACATCGAGGAGGATCCCGGCGATATCGAGGCGGACAATCCCGAGGTGGGGATCGCCCAGGCGCGCCTCGCCCGAATCACCCCGCTCTCTCGCCAGGCCCTGCTGCTCACCGCGATGGAAGGCTTCACGCCCGAAGACGCCGGCTATCTGATCGCCGCCTCGCCGGACGACGTCGAGCGGCTGGTCGCCGAGGCGCTGGCCGAGATCGAGCGGCAGACCCGGGCGGAGGTTCTGATCATCGAGGACGAGCCGATCATCGCCATGGACATCGAGACGATCGTCCGCGATCTCGGCCATTCCGTCACCGGAGTGGCGGTCACGCGCGACGAGGCGGTGGCTCAGGCGATGGCCCGGCGCCCGGGCCTCGTCCTCGCCGACATCCAGCTCGCCGACGACAGCAGCGGTATCGACGCGGTCAAGGACATCCTCGCCCAGTTCCAGGTGCCGGTCATCTTCATCACCGCCTTCCCCGAGCGGCTTCTGACCGGGGAGCGGCCCGAGCCGACCTTCCTCATCACCAAGCCGTTCCAGCGCTCGACGGTGAAGGCCGCCATCGCCCAGGCCCTGTTCTTCGACAGCGCGACCTTGCCGGCCTAGGCGCTGACGAGGGGAACGCGCTGGGGGGACAGTCACTTTTCCGCACGGCTGGACAGCATGGCGCCGTCGTGCGGAAAAGTGACTGTCCCCGGTCGAGGGAACCGGCCCCGGCAGCGGGCGTTGCGCCCACATAACGAGCGGAACCGAGGGACCATGGACGAGCGCGAGCAACATATCGACACGACGAGCGCGCGCGCGGGTTCAACCCCGCATATGACGCGTTATATTCTGCCGATATCCCTGGGACTTGTGGTCATCCTCTTCGCGCTCTTGTTGTTTCTCTGGAAGTAGAGGCCTACATCCTTGACTGAAGAGACGGGGGCTGCGGCCCATCCGCACCGCATGAGCGAAATCAGTACGGCGTATTCTAACGGGGGCAGCTTGGTTCAGCAGCCGGAATTGGACGAGGACGACAACGAGGCGCCGCGCTTCGAGCCGGTGCCGTTGCCCGACAACGAGTTCAAGGACCAGCTCGCGCAGGTCATCCCCCATCTGCGCGCCTTCGGCCGCTCGCTTTCGGGCAGCCGCGACCTCGCCGACGATCTCGTGCAGGAGACTTTGCTCAAGGCCTGGGCGGCGCGCAAGCGCTTCCAGGCCGGCACCAACATGCGGGCCTGGACCTTCATCATCCTCAGGAACCTGTTCCTCAGCCAGATGAGGCGCGCGCGCTTCAAGGGCGAGTGGGACGAGATCACCGCGTCGAAGATGCTGGCCGCCCCGGCGAGCCAGGATCGCCATGTCGAGCTGACCGACATGCAGCGCGCCCTGCTCCATCTGCCGCAGCCGCAGCGCGAGGCGCTGATCCTGGTCGGCGCCGGCGGCTTCGCCTATGAAGAGGCGGCCGAGATTTGCGGCTGCGCGGTCGGGACGATCAAGAGCCGCGTCGCCCGCGGCCGGGTCGCGCTCGAGGCTCTGCTTACCGACGGCAAGCTCCCGTCGCGCCGCGAGCATGAGAATGAGGGCGGCCGATCGGCGCTTCAGAGCATCATGAGCGAGGTGGACGAGCTCAGCCGGGACCGCGATCCGGGGCTTTGATCGCTCAGATCCGTCCTTCGATACGGGGGTTCGACAGGCTCACCCCCTACTCAGGATGAGCGGCTGAGAATAACGGCTAACGCTCATCCTGAGTAGGGGCTGAGCTTGGCGAAGACCCGTAACGAAGGACGCGCTACGCCTGATCGAGCCGGATCAGCAATTCCTCGAACATGTGGAGCGAGCGCACCTCGCCGTCCATTGCGAAGGCCTCGCGCAGGGCATTCCCGACTCCGGCATGCACCGTCGGCGGCGCCACCTTCACGAAGCGCCTTGAGGAAGCATGGACCATGGCTTCTCGTCTCGGATTGAGAGTATTCACGCTGCCAGAACGCGCCGCGAACGGGTGAGTTTCAACCGTTGCGCGCCCTCAACGGAACTAACTTCGGCTGTTGTATGGATGAAACACATAGTGAAGGAGCGGTTAAGGACGCGCTCGCCCGGGCGCGCAGCCATTCGCCGTTCCTGAAGCTTCAGCTCGAACGCTTTCCCGAGGTCGCCGAAGCCCTTGAGATGGGACGAGCCGAGGAGGCGATGGCTCGAGCCGCTTCGGCGGGCGCGGGCGCCCAGGATCTCGGTTCCGCGCTGCGGCGGGAGCGGAGCGCGCTGGCGGCGGCGCTCGCGGTGGCGGACCTCGCCGGAGTCATTCCCCTCGAGCGGCTGATGGAGACCCTGGCGGACCTTGCCGACCGGGCGCTGAGCCGGGCGCTCACCGCCGCCTTCGCCGAGCGCACGCCTGGCGAGGCGCCGCTCGGCTTCGCCGTTATCGCGCTCGGCAAGCACGGCAGCCGCGAGCTCAACTATTCCTCCGACGTCGACCTGCTCTTCCTCTACGATCCGGCGACCCTTCCGCTCAAGCCGCGCGAGGAGCCCGGGCAGGGCGCTTTGAGGATCGGCAACCGGCTTATCGAGCTGCTTCAGAAACGGGATCCGGAAGGCTATGTCTTCCGGGTCGACCTTCGCCTCAGGCCCTCGCCCGAGGCGACCCCGATCGCCTTGCCGGTCGATGCCGCCATCTCCTATTACGAATCCTCGGCGCTGCCCTGGGAGCGGGCGGCGTTCATCCGAGCCCGGCAGGTGGCGGGGGACGAAAGGCTCGGCCGCTATTTCCTCGAGGCGCTCCATCCGTTCGTCTGGCGCCGCTCGCTCGACTTCGGGGCGATCGGCGAGGTCCAGGCGATCACCCGCCGGATCCGCGACCATTATTCGCAGGGTCAGGTCTTCGGCCCCGGCTTCGACGTCAAGCGCGGCCGCGGCGGGATAAGGGAGATCGAGTTCTTCGCCCAGATCCACCAGCTCATCCACGGCGGCCGCGAGCCTCCGCTTCGGGCCCCGGCGACCCTGGACGCCCTGGCGGCCCTGAAGGCCGCCGGGCGGATCGACGCGGACGCCGCCGACGACCTGGCCGGCACCTACCGGTTGCTCCGGACGATCGAGCACCGGCTGCAGATGGTCGACGACCGCCAGACCCACGCTCTGCCCGCCGATCCGGCGGGGCTCGACAATGTTGCCCGCCTCCACGGCGTCGAGTCCGCCGAGGCTCTGCTCGCGCTCCTGGAGGCACCGGTGAGCCGCTGCGGCGCGCATTACGACGCTCTCGCGGGGCACGGCGAGGACAGAATCCCGTTGAACCCGGACGCCTTGGAATCGCATTTGCGCAACGCGGGTTTCGACGATCCCGTCTCGGCCCGGCTGCGCATCGAGGGCTGGCGCGGCGGCAAGCCCCGCTCGCTTCGGACGGCCGCCGCGGGCGAGGCGTTCGAAGCGATGCTTCCGGTGCTGATCGAGGCGTTCGGCCGGGCGCCCGACCCGATGCGGGCGATCAATCGCTTCGACGACGTCGTCACCAAGCTTCCGAGCGGGGTGAATTTCTACCGTCTGCTCGAGGCCCGCCCCGGCCTCACCGACCATCTCGGGACCATCCTCAGCCATGCCCCCGCCCTGGCCGAGCAGCTCGGGCGGAGGCCGCAGCTTCTCGACGGGCTGGTCGACGCCTCCGCCTTCGAGCCGGCGCCGCCGGTCGAGGCGCTGGCCGCCGACTTCTCCCGCTCCGAGCGCGAGGGCGAGGATTACCAGCTCGTTCTCGACCGGGTCCGGCGTCGGGTCAACGAGCGCCGCTTCGCTCTGGGCGTGCAGCTGATCGTCGCCCATTCGGACCCGCTCGATGCGGCCGAAGGCTATTCGAGAGTCGCCGAGGCTGCGATCAACGTGCTCGCGGCTGCCGCCATAGCCGAGTTCGAGGCGATCCACGGCCGGGTGCCGGGGTCGGAGCTTCTGATCATGGCGCTGGGCCGCCTCGGGGGGGAGGCCCTGACCTACGCCTCCGATCTCGACCTCGTTTATCTGTTCAGCGGCACCCATGAGTCCGAATCGGACGGCCCCCGGCCGCTCCGGGCCACCGATTATTTCAACCGCCTGGCGCCCCGGGTGACGGCGGCGCTCAGCGTGCCGACCGCGTCGGGGCCGCTCTACGACGTCGATACCCGGCTCCGCCCTTCCGGGACCGACGGGATGCTGGCGGTGAGCCTCGAGAGCTTCGCCCGCTACCAGAGCGACCAGGCCTGGACCTGGGAGCACATGGCACTCACCCGCGCCCGCCCGGTCTTTGGCTCGGCCGGGGCGCGCGCCGAACTGCAGGCGGTGATCGACTCGACCCTGGCGAGGCCTCGCGACCCGGAGCGGCTGGTCGCCGACGCGGTGGCGATGCGGGCGGAGATGGCCTCGCACAAGGCGCCGAGGGGGCGGTTCGACATCAAGCTCGGGTCGGGCGGGCTGGTCGACCTCGAATTCGCCGTCCACACGCTCCAGCTCAGGCACAATATCGGCCTCCACCCCCATCTCGAGGACGCGCTCGATGAGCTGGCCGCCGCGGGCATGGTGTCGGCCGACATCGACCCGGCGCTTCGACTCCTCACCCGGATGCTGGTCATGTTCAGGCTGGTTGCCCCGGCCTCGGACGAGCCGCCCGACGAGACCAAGCCCCTGGTCGCGGCGGCGTGCGGCCTTCCCGACTGGAACGCTTTGCTTGCGGCCCACGATTCGGCGCGGCAGAGGGTGGCGGAGCTGTGGCGCCGGGTGGCGTCGGGAGAGTGAAAATGCTGAGCGAAGGCGACAAGGTTCCTGACGTGAAGCTGGCGAGCGTCGAGGGCAAGGCGATCAGCCCGGCCGATTTCGGCGGCCAGAAACTGGTCATCTATTTCTACCCCAAGGACGACACGTCGGGCTGCACCGCCGAGGCGCAGGCCTTCACCGCGCTCGCCGACGAGTTCAAGAATGCCGGGACCTGGATCCTGGGCGTGTCGAAGGACGACGCCAGGAAGCACGTCAAATTCATCGACAAATTCGGCCTGAAGATTCCCCTCGCCACCGATTCCGACGGCTCGGCCTGCGAGGCGTTCGGCACCTGGGTCGAGAAAAGCATGTACGGCCGCAAATATATGGGCATCGAGCGCGCCACCTTCCTCGTCGACCGCGACGGCGTCGTGAAGAGGGTGTGGCGCAAGGTGAAGGTGCCGGGCCATGCCGAGGAGGTGCTCGCCGCCGCGCGCGAGCTACCTTAGCCGGGGCGATGCGCCCGACGCTCCGCCCGCGCCTCGTCAACGGCCGGTTCGGCGACCCCGGGCTGTTCGTGGAGCAGCTCCACCGGCGTGACGCGCTGCTGTTCGATATGGGCGACCTGACGCCGCTTTCGGCGCGGGACCTGCTGCGCGTCTCGCACGCCTTCGTCACCCATACCCATATCGACCATTTCATCGGCTTCGACTCGCTCCTTCGAGCCCAGGTCGGCAGTGACAAGAGCATCGAGATGGTCGGCCCGCCCGGCTTCGCGGACCAGGTCGGCCACAAGCTCGGCGGCTATCAATGGGACCTGGTCGATCGCTACAAGACCGACCTCGCCTTCGAGGTCACCGAGCTCCACCCGGGCGGCTTCACGCGCAGGGCGAGCTTCCGCCTGAAGCGCGCCTTCGCCCGTGAAGAGTCCGGCGAAGGCCGAGCGGAGGACGGGCTGGTGGCCCGGGTGGGCGGGCTGGAGGTCCGGGCCGCCCTGCTCGAGCATCACGGCCCCTGCCTGGGCTTCGCGGTGACCGAGCCGGCCCATGTCAACGTGTGGGCCAACCGGGTCGCGGAGCGGGGGCTGTCGGCGGGGCCGTGGCTCCAGGGCCTGAAGCAGGCGGTGCTGGAGGGGCGGCCCGACGACTGGCCGGTGGAGCTGCCCGGCGGCGCCCGCCCGCTCGGCGAGCTTCGCGACCTGGTCAGCGTCGGGCCGGGCCAGAAGCTCGCCTACGTCACCGACGTCGCCGACACCGAGGCCAACCGCCGGTCGATCGCCGCCCTCGCCCGCGGCGCCGACATCTTCTTCCTCGAATCCTGCTTCGCCGCCGAGGACAAGGAGCGGGCCCGGGATCGGGCGCATCTGACGACGACCGCCGCCGGCGAGATCGGCAGGGCGGCCGGGGTCCGCCGGCTCGAGCCGTTCCACTTCTCGACGCGCTACGAAGGGGAGGAGGAGCGCATGCTGGCCGAGGTGGAGGCGGCGTTCAGGGCGAGCTAAGGCGCAAGTTGACAAACCCGCGCCCCTAGGTCAGCCTTCAGAGGATGAAGCCGATGCGCGCCACCGCCGCCCTCGCCGACGCGACGATCTCCGCCGCGGCTTCCAGCTATCATTATTACGGAAACGCTCGGGCGGGACCGGAATAGCGCGCGCTTAAAAGCCTCAGCTTCAAACCGACCCCGTCCGGACCTTCCGGGCGGGGTTTTTTCATATGGAGAGATACGATGTTCACCGATTTCGCCGAGACCCTGCCGCACCCGCGGCCGGCCCGTCCACCCGGGACGGCCGAGGACTGGACGATCCCGCAGCGATGGGAGCGCTTCGGGGCCGAGGAGCATCGCGTGTGGGACGTCCTCTACGCCCGCCAGCGCCGGAAGCTCGCCGGCCGGGCCGTCGAAGCGTTCGAGCGCGGCCTCGATTCGCTGCTCCTGTCGAGGTCGGGAATCCCCGATTTCGACGATCTCAACGAGCGCCTGTTCGGCCGCTCGGGCTGGACCGTGGTGGCCGTGCCCGGGCTGCTTCCGGACGAGATCTTCTTCGCCCATCTCGCCCGCCGGCAGTTCCCGGCCGGCAACTTCATCCGCCCCGCCTCGAGCCTCGACTATCTCGAGGAGCCGGACGTCTTCCACGACGTGTTCGGCCATGTCCCGATGCTGGCCGAGCCCTGGTTCGCCGACTTCATGCAGAGGCTCGGCGAGGAAGGGCTGAAGGCGGTGGCGAAGGGCAGGGTGGCGATCTTCTCGCGCCTCTACTGGTTCACGGTCGAGTTCGGGATGGCCCGCGAGGCCGGGGCCCTGAAGCTCTACGGGGCGGGTCTCGCCTCGAGCTTCGGCGAGGCGGCCTATGCGCTCGACAGCGCGAGGCCCGAGCGGCTGCCCTTCGACCTCGAGCGGGTGATCCGGACGCCCTACCGCTCCGACGTCTTCCAGCCGCGCTATTTCGTGGTGGACGGCCTCGACACGCTTCGCGGCGGGATCGATCTCGACCGGCTGGAGGAAAGCCTCGACGCGCTGTAGGCGGTCGGCCATGCCCACCGTCGCCCAAGCCGCCCGCTCCGTCCTCCTCACCGCCGAGCCGAAGGCCAAGGTTCGAGCGGCCCGTGCCGCCGCCCGGGCCTGGCGGCGGGGCGAACTCGAGCCTGCGTTCGACGTGGCGATGCCCGGCTCGCCGGCGAGGCCAGGCCGGCCGGAGCTCCGGCCGCCCTCGCACATGCCCAAGCGCGGGCGCGGCGGCTCCGAGCGGGGGCGGATCGCGATGCTTCACGCGCTCGCCCATATCGAATTCTCCGCCATCGACCTCGCCTTCGACCTGGCGGGGCGCTTCGGAGCCGCCTTTCCGCCGGCCTTTATCGACGACTGGTTCGCGGTCGGCGCCGACGAGGCGATGCATTTCGCTTTGCTCGACCGGCGGCTGAAGTCGCTCGGGTCGGCTTATGGCGATCTGCCCGCCCACGACGGGCTTTGGGAAGCGGCGGCGGCGACGGCCGACGATCCGCTCGCCCGCCTCGCCGTCGTTCCGATGGTCCTGGAAGCGCGCGGGCTGGACGTGACTCCCGCCGCGGTGTCCCGGTTCGAGGCTGCGGGAGACGCGCGCTCTGCGGCGATCCTGGGCCGTATCTACCGCGATGAGATCAGGCATGTCGCGGCCGGCTCGAAATGGTTCGAATGGAGCTGTGAATCGCAGGGAATCGAGCCTGTTCCGGAATGGCAACGTCTCGTCGGCGCCCGCTTTCGGGGCGCTCTGAAGCCTCCATTCAACGATTCAGCGCGCGACGAAGCCGGTCTGTCCCGGGATTACTACGCCGCCCTTGCCGCGGCAGGAGATGTTTAACAGTCTCCGGTCACACGTCGCGGAGGGGGCAACTCCCTGACGTCTCGAGGGGGCGGAAACGCCTTAGATTTAATGCTTTCGGTCGCGCTTAGCGCGTGGCCGCGCCCAGTAAGGGGCGGCCAGTCGGGGATTTGATGGTGCTGACTAAGACAAACAATGCGGGGCTCTTCGGAATGTTCCGCACGATGTTCAAGGCGCGCGATATTTTTCTCCATGACGGCAAGGCCTTGCGCCGGGTTCGGGTCGGTTCCGGGATCCAGGCCGCGGGCGCCCTCGCCGCCCTCGTCCTTCTCTTCTGGTCGATCTTCGCCGCCGCGCAGCTCGCCACCGCCGGCCAGGCCCCTTCCAATGCCGACGTCGCCCGGATGGAGCGCGAGCTCGCCGCGATGCAGGCCGACGTCGCAATCATCAAGGAAGCCGCCCAGCGCCGCTACCAGATCACCGCCACCGAAGTCCGCCGCCTCGGCCTCGACCCGAGCCGCCTCCACCACAGGGGCGTCGGCGGCCCGTTCGAGGCGGTCGAGACGGTCCGCGCCGCCGACCCCAATTTCAAGGCTCTGTTCCACAGCTGGACCAAGCTCGACCAGCTCGAGCAGGGCACCGTCGCCATCCCGTCGACCGAGCCGGTCCGCGGAGTCAATTTCACCTCCGGCTACGGAGTGCGCTCCGACCCGTTCAAGGGCCGCGCCGCGATGCATGCCGGGATCGACCTCGCCGGCCCGATCGGAACCCCGATCTACGCCACCGCCGATGCGGTCGTCGGCCGCTCCGAATATAATAATGGCGGCTACGGCAACCTCGTCGAGCTCGAGCACGGCCACGGCATCCAGACGCGCTACGGCCACCTTTCCAAGTCGCTGGTCGCCGCCGGCCAGAAGGTGAAGCGCGGCGACATGATCGGCCTGATGGGCTCGACCGGCCGCTCCACCGGAAGCCACCTCCATTATGAGGTTCGGATCGACGGCAAGGCGGTCAACCCGGTCCCCTTCCTTCAGTCCAACTCCTACCTCCAGTCGGTCCAGCAGCGCGCCGCCGCCGCCACCCGGATCGCCATCGGCGGCCCCGCCGCCGCCAATTGATCCCATCGGCCGCCGCGCCGCCGCACATCGACCAAGCCAAAGAGAGAGCCGAAAGGCCGCAGGCCCCGCCGGGAACGGTGGGGCTTTTTTTCGCATCCGAACATATGGCCGGCGAACGAAGCCGAGGAAAAACTGTAGATAAAACCATTTTGGATTAAACACTTGCGGCCAGTTCTCTTGACGGTCGGCTTCCGCGTGAACTACTCCTCCCCGAATTGGGATCGGGGAATGTCGAAATGATCAGGGGGGGCGCCAGGTTATTCCTGGCGACGTCCGCGCTCGCGCTAACCCAGGCGGCGCAGGGCAGCGAGACGATCAACTATAGCTACGATTCGCTCGGCCGGCTGACCCGGGTCTCCCGGAGCGGGCCGGTTACCGCCACCGCCGACTATAGCTACGACAGCACCGACAACCGCACCAACGTCACCGTGGCGACGACCGCCGCGCCTCCGCCTCCGCCTCCGCCTCCGCCTCCGCCGCCGCCTCCGCCGCCGCCTCCGCCGCCGCCTCCGCCGTCCGGCAACCAACCACCGGCGGCCTCAGCGGATTCGGCCTATTTCGCCATCTGGCAGACCGGGACGGTTCAGGTCCTCGCCAACGATTCCGACCCAAACGGCAATTATCCGCTTGTCCTTCAATCGGTCAGCGGCTCCCCTTACGCCTCCGTGCAGGGCTCCGCAGTCCGCTGGGGGGCCACCGGCCGCACGGGCAGCTACACCCTCACCTACGTGGTTGCCGACAGCCTCGGAGCCACCGGCAGCGGCACTCTCACCGTCACCGTGGGGTCGAACTGATGGGCGTCCGTCAATTCCTCGCCGCCGCCCTGCTCGCGGCGCTCGCCCTCGCCGCGCCGGCGGCAGCCCAGAACAAGATCGTCAACACTCCAGCCGAGAAGTTCGCGATCGCCCCCGGCGGGGTCGATATGCGCACCGGCCGCTACGCCTATAGCGAGACCGACCTCACCGGCGGCGGCGGCCAGGGTGCCCTGGCGATCACCCGGATCATGCCGGAGGCGGTCGGCAACCATGCCAATCCGTTCGGCAATTTCTCGCATAATTTCGACATCTTCGTGATCGAGACCGTGTCGACGACGCCGGGCGACGATTCGGTCAGGATGGGCGTCCATTACGGCGGCCGCTCGCTCACCTTCGAGAGCAAGCGCAGCATCGAGACCTACGGCTACGCCTTCAAGTCCGACGGCGAGGTGGCGACCCTCACCTATACCGGCCTCAGATCCAACGGCACCGCCGTCCACACGATGCGCGGCCCGGACGGCACGTCGATCACGTTCCGGCCGATCGGGGGCGAGGATTGCGCCGACCAGCTTTTCTGGAGCAGCGTCCGGCGCCGCTGCGCCTTCGTCTCCGAGATGATTGAGCCCGACGGCACGAAATACATGTTCGACTATGTGGCGGTCGCCGGCGCCGGCAACCGCGCGCGGCTGAGCCGGGTGGTCAGCTCGCGCGGCTTCGCCTTGCTGCTCGAGGGCAGCGGCAATCTGGTCACCAGGGCGTGCCTCTACAATCTCGCCGTGACGGCCGCCCCCGCCGCCGGCGGCGCCTGCACCACCGCGGCGCTCGCCACCGCCGTCTACGGCTACAGCGGAAGCAAGCTGGCGAGCGTGACGTCGCCGGGCAACGCCGTCTCGAGCTTCACCTATCCCGCCGCCGACAAGATGGGCTTCGTCAAGCCCGGTTACGGCGGGCCGTGGCTGACCCACACGATCGGCCACATGACCGACGAGGAGGCCGGCAATCAGGAGATCACGACCCGGCAGGATTTCCACGACGGCCAGTCCTACGAGTATTTCTTCGATGCCCCTCCAGCCACCAACAACTACCAGAATGCCCCCAATCCCGTTCCGGTCGTCGGTGGAACCTACAAGGATGCCGAGGGGCGGGAAACGATCGTGCGCTACGGCTTCCCGGTCCAACCCTATAGCGTGTGGAGCTCGACCTGCACCCAGCGCCCCTGCGAGGTCGAGCCGGAGAGCGATTTCCAGAACTGGACCTACCAGCAGACGTCGGGGCCGGTGGAGCTTACCGACCCGCTCGGCCGGACCACGACCGCCGATTTCTGCGACCCGGTCGCCACCCATTGCTCGGTCGTCCGGATGCAGTCGAGCACCGATCCGGAGGGGATCAAGACCGTCTACGGCTACGACGGCCGGGGCAACATCAGCAAGGCGACCCGCTACCCCAGGCCGGGCGTTCTGAACCCGGACGGCTCGACCCCGGCACCCACAATGGTCGAGGCCGCCTACGACATCCAGAACCCGATGGCGCAGACCAAGCCTTTGTGGATGAAGGACGCCAACGGCAACGTCACGACCTGGACCTGGTCCAACCTCCACGGCGGAATCCTCACCGAGACCGGGCCGGCGGTGGACGGGATCGCCCCGCAGAAGCGCCACTCCTACGTCCAGCGCTTCGCCCGGACCGTGGGCGGAAGCGCGGCCGGGCCGGCGGTCTGGCTTCTCGACCGCATGTCCTTCTGCAAGGCCGGCAACCCGAGCGGCGCCGGCTGCGCCCTCGGCTCCGCCGATGAAGTGATCACCGCCTACGATTACGGCGCCGATGACGGCTCGGCCACCAACCTGCTGCTTCGCGGCCAGGCGGTCACCGCCGGCGGCCTGACCCTTCGCACCTGCTACGCCTACGACAGCCAGGGCCGGAAGATCAGCGAGACCAGCCCCAGGGGCACTGCCGGGCTCGCCGCCTGCCCGGCCGCTCCGCCCACCACCGCTCTGCCCTACACGGCAAGCACCCGCTACGATCCCGACGGCCAGGTGACCGGGACCATCGCGCCCGATCCCGACGGCGCCGGCGTCGGCAACGGCCACCCGGCGGTGCGCAACAGCTACGATCCGGCCGGACGGCTGATCCGGGTCGAGCAAGGCGCGCTCGCCGCCTGGCAAGGCGAGTGGGTTGCGCCGGCAGCCTGGGCGGGCTTCACCGTCCACAAGCGGATCGACACCGAATATGACTCGCTCGACCGCAAGACCCGCGAATGGGCGAGCGGCGGCGGGATCGTCGCCGGCGTCACCGAATATGGCTACGACCTTCACGGCCGGGTGAGATGCACCGCCCTCAGGATGAATCAGGACGTCTGGGCGTACCCGCTCCCCGACAAATGCGTCCCCGGCCCCGCCCATGCCGTCCACGGCCCCGACCGGATCTCGAAGAACGTCTACGACGCGGCCGGCCAGCTGATCGAGACCTGGGAAGGGGTCGGGACCCCGCTGCTCCGCCGCGAGGCGCTCTACAGCTATAACGGCAACGGCCAGCGGACGAGCCTCACCGACGCCCGCGGCTTCCGGGCCGAGATGGCCTATGACGGCCACGGCCGCCAGTCGCGCTGGATCTTCCCGTCCAAGACGACCGCGGGCGTCGCCGATGCGGCCGACCAGGAATATTATCTCTACGACGCCCAGGGCAACCGGACGAAGCTGAGGAAGCGGGACGGCTCGATCCTCGCCTATCAATATGATCCCGCGAACCGGGTGACCGTGAAGACCGTGCCCGCCTCGGCGACGGGCGCGCCGGGCTACGGCGTCTTCACCGGCTACGACAATCGCGGGCTCCAGACCTACGCCCGCTTCGGCTCAGCCTCGGGGGCGGGGGTGACGAACGGCTGGGACGGGTTCGGCCGCCTCGCCGCCTCGACGACGACGATGGGCGGAGTGAGCCGGACGCTGACCTTTGCCTATGACGCCGACGGCAACCGCACCGCCTTGCAGGGGGACGGTGGGCTTACGGGCTATTATGCCGATTTCGCCCATGACGGGCTCGGCCGGATGACCGCCTACAGCGGGGCGGCCCGGATCGGCTACGACGCGGCGGGGCGGCGCTCGAGGCTTGGGCTCGGCTGGGGGGCGGACAATTCCGTGGCGAGCTACGGCTACGACGGGCTCGGCCGGCTCGCGAGCCTCGGCCACGACCTCGCCGGGGCGAGCCGCGACGTGACGTTCGGCTTCACCGGCTACAACCCCGCCTCGCAGCTTCTCGCCCGGACGGCGTCGAACGACGCTTTCGCCTGGACCGGCGCCTATGCGGTGAGCCGGCCCTATTCGGTGAACGGGCTGAACCAATATATTGCCGCCGGCCCCGCCGCCTTCGCCTACGATGCCAACGGCAACCTCGCCTCGGACGGCTCGACC
>DASWLZ010000029.1:0-31433 GCA_036399975.1 Allosphingosinicella sp. | reverse complement strand
CCTCGACATAATTTCGGACGGCTTCCTGGCGGTCGCGAACGCCCATCACCACGATCGGGTCCTCGGCGGGCGGCGGAGGGTTCCGCTCCTGAGCCGCGAGCGGCGCGGCCGGGACCAGCGCCCCCGCCAGCAGGAGCGCCGCGGCGCGAATGAAGCCTGAGCAGCGCAACTGCATGAAGAAGCTCACCTTTCCGCGCGATGGCGCGTCGGCGTAACATAGGGGAGGCGCGCCACCCGATCCATCACCTTTCGCGCGCCCCGGCGAACTCCACCAGGTCCCACAAATTGCCGTAGAGATCCTCGAACACGGCGACCTTGCCATACAGCGCCTCGATCGGCTCGCGGACGAAGACGACGCCCTTGGCCAGCATCGCCTCATGGGTCGCGGTCGAAATCGTCCGTCTGGAGGAACAGGAAGACCCGCCCGCCCGCCTGGTTGCCGATGAAGGCCTCCTGCTCCTGAGACGAGGCTCGGGCGAGGAGGAGGGCGGCGGCGCCCGGCGGGCCCCCGGGCGGGGCCACCAGCACCCATCTCTTGCCCTGCTCGGGCTGAGGCTGGTCGGCGATCAGGGTGAAGCCGAGCTTCCGGGTGAACCAGGCGATCGCCTCGTCATAATCGCGCACGACGAGGGCGATGTGGGCGAGCGACTGGGCCATCGCCGCTCCGTGCCGGAAAATCGGAAACGCCGATAGCGTCCTCGCACCGGCGCGAGTCGCTGAACCTTTGCCGCCCCGGGCGGTTGGTTGGGGCCGTGCGGAGAGCCGCTTCCAGGAGGTGCCATGAATTGGTTGATTAGAGCCGCCGGGCCGGGCCTGATCGCCCTCGCCTGCCTGTCCGGCCTTGCCGAGCTCCCGTTCCTGCCCTCCGCTCCCGCCCGGGCCGCGCCCGCGCCTCAGCAGATCGGCGGGACATGGGAGCTGAGCTGGAAGAACCGCCGGGGCGAGCCTCGCAAGGGGACGATGGTGATCCGGCAGCGCGGCAGCCAGCTCTCCGCGGAAGTCCACGAGCGCGGCGGAGCGACCGCGACCGGCTCGATCTCCGGCTCCACCTTCATCCTCGAGGGGCGGCGGCTGCTCATTCCCTTCACCGTCGCCGGCCGGGTCCAGCGCGGCAGGATGACGGGCTCGCTGTCTGCGCTGGGAGTCGAGCAATACCGCTTCACCGGCGTTCGCCGTCGCGGCGGCCGTTAGCGCCGCGAGTTAGAGCGGCTCCGCGCAGCCGCTTCGCCGCTCGCCCGCGACGGTCAGCTCGGCCGCGAGCGGGTAGCGCCGGTCCGACATGCCGTCGGAGCAGCCGGGCCGGGCTCGAGTCCGGAGCTCGAAGGGCTGGCCGCCCAGCGACCCGGACCATGTGCCGCCGCCGCGCGGGCCGGGCACGTAGCGGGTCCAGACGCGAGTGCCCTTCTGATCCTCGGGATGGGAGTAGGTGACGCAGCGGCCCTCGGTACGCGCATTCCAGAAGGGCTCGGTGCCGACGGCGCGGATCGGAGCGACGCGCAGCGCCTTTCCGTCCTGGGTCGAGCAGGGGCTGCCCGGGCCGCCAGCCGGAGCGGCGGGCGGGCCGGCCGAGGTCTGGCCTTCGCGGCAGGCGGCGACGAAGGCGCTGGAAAGCGCCTTCGGCGGCGCCGGATGGGGACCGCTGCTCTGCGCCCCGTAGCTTGCCGAGATCGGCCCGCGCACCAGGGCCACAAGATGGCCCGGAACCTCGCCGGTCCCGCTCACCCCGCCGCGCTGCCGGTCGCCCCTCGAGTCCGCGACCAGGGCCACCGCTTCGCCCCCGCTTCCGAAGGACAGCCGCTCCTCGCTTCCGACGGGGCGGAAGCCGGGGACGTTGACCACAAGCCTCTTCGCTTCGGCGGGGCAGAAGAGGCGGATCGCCGCCGGCCCCGATTTCGGCAGGAGCGAGAGGGCTACGCCCTCCCCGCTCGACTGCAGGTCCCAGCGAAGTGGCGCCGGGTCCGGCGCGGCCGCGACCGGGTCAGCCGCGGCGTTTTCAGCGACGGCCGGGCCTTCGACGTCATTGGCCGGCGCCGACGCAGGGGTCTCGCCGCTACTCCCGCACCCTCCCAGCACGGTCGACGCGGCCGCGATCAATCCCAATATGCGCATGTCTGCTCTCCCCCTTAGCCGATCGTCCCATCCTCATTCGCGACGGTCAAGCCGCTCGCAAATCGTACGGCGCTACTTTCGTTGCTCCGCCTCGCCAGCGGTCCTCAAATTCAAAATCTTCCCACTTTCGAGCATCAGGTCTGCGACCAAAGCCGCGACCCGCTCTCGCGGCTCCCTGAGCGGCGGCGCCTGGCTGCTTTCGCGGGCGAACAGGGCCTCCAGTCGTGCGCAGGGCGGGAAGGAGCGCTGGGCGATTTCGCCCGCGGCAAGATCTTCGAGGACATATTTTGCGGCCTCGCCCAGGACGCAGCCCCGCCACAAGGTAAAGGCATAGCCGGAACGGGCCGCCTGGACGGGCAATCTCCAGACGATGCGCCCCGAGATTCGATCGGACGCCGTCTTGCCCTCGGCGTCGCGAGCCGGCCGAAAGCGGGCCCGCTCCATCAGCAGCCTGCAGGTGGTAGAATCGAGAGAAATGGAGCCGCTGGACTGAACGACGAGGCATTCCGTCGGCCTGCCCTCGGCGCTGATGTCCAGGCGGAAGGAGACGGATCCCTGCTCGTAATTGCGAACGGAGTCGGCAGGATAATCCTCGTGCGAGAAGAGGGCCGCCAGGGTCTGCGCCGACTGAGCCCGAACGGGCGGCTGCGCGCCTGCCGCTGCGGGGAATAGCCCGGCGAGGAGGAGGGCGACGAGCGGGGCGATCCTGAACATGGCCAAGGAGTAAGCTCCGCCCTCGCGCCCGGCAACCCGTCGCTCCGCCGGGACGATCAGGTCCTGGTCACCGTCACCCTAAGATAGGTGGCGGGAATCTCGGTGCGCTCGGGCCCCGCCCGGTTCTGAGCCTCGAACAGGTCCCCGAGCTCGGCCTGGAGCCCCTCCTCCCGGCCGTCCTTCGCGGCGGCGTCGAAGGCGTTCATGGTCGGGCCGTAATAATCGCGGAACATGGCGAGGAACTGAGCCGGCGGGCCGGAGTGGCGGAACAGCCAGGTGCAGCGCTCGAAGGCGATATTCCCGGCCTCGATCCCGGCCGCACCGAAGCGCTCGCGGACATGCTCCTCGACGCCCCAGGTGACCGGGCTGACGAAGCCTTCGGGCGGCGGCGGGGCGTAGGCGGCGCTGATCTTCAGGATCTGGGCGACGAGGGTGGGGTCGCCCGGAATCCAATTGCCCATGACGATCCTGCCGCCGGGGCGGGTCACCCTAACCATCTCGCGCGCGACATCGAAGGGGCGCGGAGCGAACATCGCCCCGAACATGCTGAGGACGAGGTCGAAGCGGCGATCGGCCAGCTCGATGAGATTGGAGGCGTCGCCCTCCGCGAAACGAAGGTTGCCGAGCCCGGCCGCCGCGGCGCGCGCCCTGCCGGCCGCGACCAGATTGGCCGCGATATCGACCCCGAGCACCTCGGCGCCCGCTCGGGCGGCGGGAAGCGCGGTGGTGCCGTCGCCGCAGCCGAGGTCGAGCATGACGAGACCGGGGCCGACGCCGAGCGAATGGATCACCTGCTCGCCGCTCTCCCGCATCGTCTCGGCGATCCGGGTGAAGTCGCCTTTCTCCCACAGGGCCTTGTTGGGGTTCATGACCGCTCTCCTTCCGCTGAAATGGGGGCCGCGGCCCGCGGCCGCGCAAGCGGCTCGATATGCATGGGCCCTGTGCCGGCTCGATTTCGCGGCGGCAGCGAACGGGTTGCGATTGTTACAGCGGAAGATTCCATAAGGTCATCGCGATAACGGCGGAACCGACGAGAATGAAGGGGAGGCTCCGATCGCTGCCAGACCCTCCTGGCGGCCGGAGCCGCAGTCCGCTTCAGGCCTTGGCCCCCGACGCTCATGGGCCCGGGGCCCGCCACCGCTCCATCAGCAGGCAGCGCCCCCACGGCGTATCGACGGGCCCCGCCCGAACCGCGAAGCCCGCTTTCTCATAAGCCCGTATGGCCCGCTTGTTGTCGGGATGGGGATCGGTGCCGACGGCCGGCGCCCCGGCCTCGAACAGCCGCTCCACGTGCCGGCGGACGAAGGCGCTGCCGTGGCCCCGCCCGATCAGCCCGGGATCGCCGATCGACTGGTCGATCCCCCGGGCTCCGGTCGGGAGATGCCCGAAAGGGTGGGCGGGCCAGGCGTGGGGATCGTAATCCTGCGCATAAGCGAAGGCGAGCCCGTCCAGCTCGACGATCCAGGCATCGATGTTCGGATCGGCCATCGCCTCTTCGAGGAAGCCCTCGTCTTCCTCTGCCGAGCCCCACCATTCCACCCAGTGCGGCCGCCGCCGCCATTCGCGAAGAAGCGGCAGGTCGGCCGGGGTGACTGAGCGGAAGCGGTAATCGGCGTCCATGAGGGTCATTCGACGAAGTTGGCGAGGTTTTCCAGCGTGGATGCCAGCCCGGCTTCGTGGTCGTCGGCGGCGATACCCCGTGGGACATCCGACGCGCTGACGGTGACGGCGGTGCCTTCGGGGCCGGGATCGAAGGACCAGGTCATGACCATCGTTCCGGCGAAGGCGGGATCGGCGGACTCGAACTCGACGGTCTGGACGACTCGCCTGTCGGCAACGAGCTCGAGGAAGCGGCCGGAGGCGATGTCGGTTCGCTCGCTGGTCTTGCCGGAGACTCCGTGCCCTTCCCCCTCCAGGGTCAGCTCGATCCGGTAGCGTCCGCCCGGCCCAGGATCCGCCCGCTCATGCCCTCCGGCGGCAGCCAGGACCTCAACGCTTCGGGATCGACGAACGCGCGATAGACGGCTTGCGCAGAAGCGTGAACGAGGCGCGTTGCGGTGTCGGTTCGCATTATTTATCCGCCTCCCAGCTGGAGTGAGCGCAATGGCCGACAAGTCCTCAACCAAGTCAATCGAGACCGCGGAGCCGGTCCTCCTTTCCGGCGGCAACCCGCAAATTCCCAAAGGCGAAGGCGACGCCCCGGTTCAGGCCTATATCGCCGCCATGCCGGGCTGGAAGAGCGAGGTCGGGCGACGTCTCGACCCGCTTGTCGAGCGGATGGTTCCCGGAGTGCGCAAGGCGGTCAAATGGAACTCGCCATTTTACGGCGCGCCGGGCCGGGAGGGGTGGTTCCTCAGCTATCACTGCTTCACCGGATATGTGAAGCTGACCTTCTTCCGCGGCGCCTCGCTGCGCCCGGCCCCGCCGGTCGAGTCCAAGCATTCGGATGTGCGCTACTTCCACATCCACGAGGAGGATGCGCTCGACGAGGCGCAGCTCGCCGACTGGGTGAAGCAGGCGAGCCTTCTGCCCGGCGAGAAGATGTAGGAGACGAAGATGAGCGAAGAGACTCCTTCCGAAGCGATCGATTCGAAGATCACGGCGCTGGGCGACTGGCGGGGCGAGGCCCTGGCCCGGGTGCGGGCCCTTATCCGCGAGGCGGACCCGGAGGTGGTCGAGGCGGTGAAGTGGCGCAAGCCGACCAACCCGGCCGGGGTCCCGGCGTGGGAGCATGGCGGCCTGATCTGCACCGGCGAGACGTACCGCGACAAGGTCAAGCTGACCTTCGCCCGGGGCGCGGCGCTGGAGGATCCGGCCGGGCTGTTCAACTCCAGCCTCGACGGCAACACCAGGCGCGCGATCGACATCAAGAAAGGCGAGGCGCCGGACGGCGAGGCTCTGAAGACGCTGGTCCGCGAAGCGGTGAAGGCGAACCTGGCGAAGGCGCGGTGAGCCAAGGCAGGAGCGAGCCCGCGCGCCCGATCGAAGCGCTCGGGCTCGCTTCGGGTCGCGGCGGGCGAATGGCAGTCGGCGCAGGCGCAAGGCGGCTGGACCCTGGTTTCCTGCGTCGTCTCGCCTGGCTTCGAGTTCGCCGGCTTCGACCTGGCGCCGCCGGGATGGGAACCGGCCCCATAACGGCCGGCGGACCCCCTACAGGATCTGAGTGAGGCTGAGGCCGTTGCCGTCGGGGTCGTTGAAGAAGGCGACCTTGCAGCTTCCGTCAGGCGCCGCCCAGATCCCCTTCTCGTCCTGCCCGAGGCCGTCGTAGATATTCATCTTCACGCCGCTCCCGGCCAGGGCCGCCACCGCCGCCTCCATGTCCGGCACCTCCCAGCCCAGCACCGGATGGGGCGGGGCGGCGTAGCCGGGGACCTCGGTAAGGCGAAGCGTCACCCCAGCGAGGTCGAAAAGGGCCGCGAAGCCGTCGTCGCCCTTGTGGGGCAGGCCGAGCGTATCCGCATAGAAAGGTTCGGCGGCCTTGCGGTCGCGCGTGGTGATCATGGCGACGGGACGGGCATGGGTGAGCGGCATGGCGGTTCTCCTGGCTGGCGGTCGAGGCGGCAAGCATGGCGCAGGCGGCGGCGCAAAAGCTATCGCCCGAATAGGTGATTTGCCGCATGGGCCCCCGATGGCTCAGCGGGAATCCACGACGCAGGCCGATGCGCGCGCGGCGACCCTGGCTCTGCTCGATCGGCGCGCAGCGAGTGCGACCATCTGCCCCAGCGAAGTGGCGCGCGCGCTCGCCGTCGCGTCCGGCACGTCGGATTGGCGGCGCGAGATGCCGGCCGTCCACGCCGCGGTCGACGCGATGGTGGGGAGCGGGCTGGTCCGGCTGAGCTGGAAGGGTGAAGCGATGCCGGTTCGCGACGGCCCTTACCGGATCGGCCGGGGCGGGCGGGAGTAAGCACCCCTGGGTTCTGCCGGGGCCGCCGGATCAATCGATGATCTCGGCGCCGCCTTCGGCTTCCATCCGTTCGAGGGCGTCTTTCATCTCCTTCAGGCGCTCCGGCGAATGGCCCTCCCACTCGGCGACCTGGCCGACGACCCGAAGCGGATCGCGGGAGCGGTAGGATTGGGTCGGGTTGCCGGGGAATTTCTTGTCGGTGAGGTTGGGATCGTCCTCGAACGGGCCGGTCGGCTCGACGACGTAGATCCGCTCCCGACCCTCCCCCTTCGCCAGCTCGCAACCCCAGATGGCGGCGTCCAGCGTGGCGGAGAAGTAGATCCAGGACAGCTTGCGATCGGCGTAATTGGAGCGGAAGCCCGGCTTCAGCAGGTCGCCCGGTTGCAGGTCGGCCCGGGTGCCGTGGTAGAAAGGCGGCTTGGCATCGGCGGCGTAGGTCATAGGGCTGCCCTAGCCGCCCGGACGGAAAACTGCACCAGGCGATGCTCGCGGAGCGGGCGGGGGGGCGGGCTCGGCCACCTTGAACTTCGTGGCGGCGTAGACCGGGCCTGCCGCGGTCATCGTGCAGTCGATCCTCACCTCTTCGTCCGCCGTGACGATCCCCAGGTCCTTCTCGCCGTCGGGGAGGATGAGGATGCAGCGCTTCCCGATCCACACGTCGATTCCGGGCCAGGAGGAGGACGGGCTGTCCGCGCGCTCGCGCGCCCAGCGCTTCAGGGCCTGGTAGTAGCGGGGCCGCCTCCACGCGGAGGGAAAGCCGGGATCGACGCAGGCCGAGAGATGGCCGGTGGGGGTGACCATCAGGGCGAACTTGGCCCGGTCCGGCCGCCATTCCGGCCCGAGCTTCTCGGACCGGATCCACTCGCAATGGAAATCGCGGCAGCCGTCGGGCCGAGTGTCGTAGATCGTGCAGCCCCTCGAGCGGCGGCAATGCGCGCACCAGGCGCCGGCGGGCTTGGCCAGCTCGGCGACGGCCACCGTCTTGCAGCACAAAGTGCAGCTTCCGCACGTTCGGCCAGGTGCGAGCTCAGGAGCGGGCGCAGTGGAGATCGCCATCCTGCCCAGCCTATCACCTCGGCCGCGCAACATAAATCGCGAGGGCGACGGCGCCGCAAGGTTGGTCAGAACAGGCGGCCGCCGTCGGGGACGGGGCGCGACGGCTGGACGAGGACCACCTTCCCGCCCGAATCGGGAAAGCCGAGCGTCAGCACCTCCGAGCGCATCGGCCCGATCTGGCGCGGCGGGAAGTTGACCACGGCGGCGACCTGCCGGCCGGGAAGCTCCTCAAGCGCGTAATGCTCGGTGATCTGCGCCGAGGAGCGCTTGCGGCCGAGGGCGGGGCCGAAATCGATCTCGAGAATGTAGGCAGGCTTGCGCGCCTCGGGGAAGGGATGGGCGGCGACGATGGTGCCGACCCGGACGTCGACGGCGAGGAAGTCGTCGAAGGCGATCTCGGGTGCGGACGGGGAGGCGGGGTCGAGGGTCATGTGCATCGGGATGCTTTAGCAGGCCCCGGGCGGAGGTGAAGTTCACGAAGTTCACGATCTCGCGCGATTCTTCCGGGCCCTCTGCAAGAGCGCAAGGATCGCCGCTCGGAGGCGCACCGGTTGGAGCTGACAATGGCAAAGAGCCGCGGGACGAGGCCCGGTCCAAACCAGCCTGGCAGCGAAAAGCCCGCTCGTCTCCAACACAGTCCGCACACCTTCGGAAGTTCACCTCGCCTTGTCTGAATTAGCGCGAACGTATAAGGCTTCATGGCACAGAACGTCTCGATCCCGGACAAGCTGAAGGGGTGGGCGGAGCAGCGAGTGGCAGAGGGGCGCTACGCTTATCTCGACGCGGTGGAAGCGCACTCCGGCGGATCGTCGACTTTCCGAAAATCGGGGCGGCGCATCCGACGGTGCGCCCGGTGACGAGATCGCTCGGGTCACATCAGCACCGCATCTACTATGCGGTCGGGTGCGACAGGATCCTCCCCGTCCGCATTCTGCACAAGGCGATGGATGTGGAGGGGCATTTGTGAAGGTCGGCATGGAGGCGCGCAGGTTCCGGGAGGTCAGGCGGCGCCGGCACCGTAGCCGCATGGTCGCGCCGCCCGCTTTCTGCTAAATCGCCCCGGCCGTCGAAATCTCGGAAGGGGAATGTGATGCGCATCGTGATGGGCGTGGTTGCCGGTATCGTCGTCGCGTTCCTGTGCGTCTTCGCCGTCGAGTTCGTCGCCCACGGACTTTACCCGCCACCCGCCGGGCTCGACGCCGGCGATCCCGCCGGCCAGGCCCGGCTGATGGAGGCGATCCCGGCCGCGGCCAAGGCGATGGTGCTGGCCGCCTGGTTCATCGGAGCCCTGGCCGGCGCCTGGACCGCGAACCGGATCGCCGGCCGAAGCCTCGCCGGCTGGATCGTGGCCCTGCTGGTGATCGCCGCCGGGATCGCCACCATGGCGATGATCCCGCACCCGGCCTGGATGTGGGCGGGGGGAATCGCGCTTCCGCTGCTGGGGGCATGGATCGCCGACCGGGCTGCGAGGCGGCCTGCCGGAGCTGCCTAGCAACGTGGCCGGGCACCGCATCTACCGCACCAGCTTCTCCAGCGTGTACCCGCATTATGTCGCCAAGGCCGAGAAGAAGGGCCGGACGAAGGCGGAGGTCGACGAGATCATCGCCTGGCTGACGGGCTACGGCCCGGAGGCGCTGGCGGCGGAGCTGGAAGCGGGCACCAGTTTCGAAACCTTCTTCGCGAAGGCGCCCGCGATGAGCCCGGCGCGGAAGGCGATCACCGGCACGATCTGCGGCGTCCGGATCGAGGAGATCGACGAGCCGCTGATGCGGGAGATCCGCTATCTCGACAAGCTGGTCGACGAGCTGGCGAAGGGCAAGAAGATGGAGAAGATCCTCGGGCGCGCAGGCGCGCCCTAGAAGGCGATCGTCACCGACGGCGCGCTTCGCTCCCCTTCGCCATGGTAGACCGCCTCGGCCACGGCGGAGGTGAGACGGCGCGATGATCGTGCAGCTTATCGGCGCTGCGGCGGCCGCTCTGGTCAAACAGTGACAGTATACATTTATCCTCCCGCTGATCGACTGCGCCAACAGAGGGTAAATGTATACTGTCACTGTTTAAGCGCAGCTTCGCGAGGACATCACTCGGCTCGAAGACGCGGAGGCGATCATCCTCCGCTTAACGATGCCCTGCCCCGGCAATCGCAATTTCTCGATAGCGCGACGGGGCCGATCAGCCGACTGATAGCGGCTATGTCCATGAACTTACGCGGCAGCGGGCGCGCCCCTCCCTCGCCCACGGCAGGCGGACCGGTGCCGCTTCGGCAGACCGTCGTCGCCAGCGGCTCGCTTCTGATCGAGAACAGCATCCTCCCTCCCGACCGGCCGATAGGGCGCGGCTATTCGGCCGAGACTCAGGTGGTCCTGCCCTATCACGGGGCGTTCACATGGCAAGTCGGCCGCAATCATAGGCTGATCGACGCGAACGCGATCCTGTTCGTGACGGGCGGCGAGGAGTTTCTCGAAACCCACCCGATCAGGGACCTCGGGCATTGCAGCGCGATCCTGACCCCAAGCGAGGCCATGCTGGAGGAGATTGCCCCTGCCCCCGGACTCCTCGAGACCGTCGCCGCGCCGATGCCGGCGCCGATCCGGCTATCGATGCACGCGCTCCTGTTCGACCCGGGGCTGGAGCCTCTCGCCCGCGAGGAGCTGGCCGTCAGCCTGCTGGGCGAGACATTGTCGCAGCAGGAGCGGCCGGCGGTGCCCGCGCGCGCCGTCGTCGAGCGCGCGAAAGAGGTGCTCCATGCTCATGCGCACGAAGTTCTCTCGCTCGAATTCGTCTCGAATGCGGTCGGGGTGACGCCCATTTACCTGACCCAGACCTTCACCCGAAACGAAGGCCTGCCGCTCTACCGCTATCAGATGCGGCTTCGGCTGTCGCGAGCCCTGCTCGAGCTCCCGACCTGCCGGGATCTCACCGCCCTCGCGCTCGATCTCGGCTTTTCCAACCACAGCCACTTCACGACCAAGTTTCGCGAGACCTTCGGAATCACGCCGTCGCAATTCCGCTCCCGCCACGCGCCGCGCAGCGAGGCGGGCGGGAGAATGAAAGCCGGCCGGTCTTAAGAACTTGGTATCGGCTTGCCGCCGCGAGTGAAATCCTCCGAAGGCGGTGTTTCGATCGGCGTGGCCCCGACGAGCACCTTCAGCAGGCCCGCCTACGGGCCACAGGAGGAACAGATGCCCAAGACACGGTTGAATGCGCCCGCGGCCGCTTTGGCTTTTGCCGGCGCCGCACTGCTCGCCGCGCCGGCCGCGGCGAAACCCGATCCGGACCGGGCGGTCTCGATCTGGGACCCGTTCGACAACAACGGCTGCTTCGTCACCGACGCGGCCGGAGTCTCGACCCTTGACACCGGCTGCCGGGCGCACCTCACCTTGAGGGCCGTCGACGGCGAGTTCGCCGTGGCCATGTACCAGGATCACGGCCAGCTGCCGCCGGGCGCCGCGCTTCCGTCGAGCGCTGTCGTCAACGACATCTCCTACCAGCTCGAGGGCGTCGGCCTCATCACCTGCTCGGAGACGATCACGCCCGCGGGCGGGTACAAGTCCAAATGCTATTTCAACGTCAGGACGCAATAAGGTCGTGTCTTCGACCTCGCCTCGCCCCCGCGGCGCCGTTCGCCCCCGTTCGCGGCAGGGGGCGATAGGGGCCCCCGTTCGTCGCCCGGGGCCGGGGGAGGCCTCGACTTGGCGGCCTAGAAGGCAATCGTCAAGGACGGGGCACTCCGCTCCCCCTCGCCATGATAGACCGCCTCGTCGGCGAGGTCGCGCCGGCGGAAACGGCGCAGTCGCCAGAGTGACGATGCTCCCATCGCTATCGCGGGCTCACGCGAAAGTCGAATAGCCGGCTGGGATGCCCTCCCCACCCCTTCCAGCCCGGCGGCGGCCCGAGATCGTTACGATGCACCCGGTTGCACGGGAGCTCAAAGTGACGTTGCCACTTTTCACGAAATCAACCTTTGGAAAGTGGCGCGCTTGCGCCGGCCTCGAACGGAAACAGGTCGGAAGTGCAGCGCAGCCCGCCGCTTACTCCCCCCGCCCCTCCCTCTCCAGCGCCCGCTTCACGCCCTTCTTTATCTGGCTGCGCTGCGACGCGGCGGTGAGGTTGCTTGGGGCGGCGTAGAAGGAGCGGAGGAAGGCGAGGTCCCAGTCGGTGAGGGTGATCGGGACCTCGGCGTCCATCGGCGCCTCGAGCACGCTGAGGATCGTCGGGGCCGAGGCGGGCAGCTTGGCCGGATCGGCTCGGGTGTAGGCGCGCATGGCGGCATAGTCGGCGAGCTGGGTGGTGGTCAGCCCCTCCAGCGACTTCGACTCGACCACCACCGCGGCGGCGGCGAACTGGGGCCGGCCGCTGGCGGAGAGGCGGGACTCGGGCCGGGTGGTCCGGTTGAGGGGCGGGCCGCCGTTCGTCGCAAGCTCGCGGCCGTCGGCGTTGCGAAGCGGGCCGGCGACCTGCCAGGCCGCGGCGGGCCCGGGCTGGGCGATCAGCTTCTTCACGGCCCAGCTCGACATGTCGCCGAAATAATAACCATGCTTGGCGCGAAGCGCCTCCAGGAAGGCGCGCTTGTCGGCCGTGACGACGAGCAGGACGTTGGGGACGCAGCTCGAGCCGCCGACCGCGAGGCCGGCCGCCTTGGCGACCACCTTCATCCGGGCGATCACCGCCGCCTTCTGGGTCGAAGAGACTCCGACGGCCGTCGGGCAGACGGCGCTCTCGAAGCGGCTGAGCTGGCCCCCGCCGGGCGTCTGGGTGAGCGCCCCGACGAAGTCGGTCAGCTGCCGCTCGACATTGGCGTTGCCGGTGACCACGATCTGCTGGTCGTCGGCCGGGGGGTCGGCCTCCTGGGCCGCTGCCGGAGGCACGACGGCCAATGAAGCCGAAAACAAAAAGCCGACGATCCACTGCCGCATCGCATCCCCCATTCGCCCCGGCGGGACAGCCCGCTCGAACCTTCCTTGCGACTACAGATGTAGTCGCTCAAATGAACCACTTATGAACCGCCATGTCGTCCTGGCGGCGCGGCAGCCCCTCACTCGTTGAGAGTGCTTCGCTGCTTGTGCGGCAGCGCCGCATCCAGCGTTTCCCAGCCGATCTTCTCCGCCACCCAGATTTCCACCGTCGGGGGAAAGGCGTCCGGATCGTCCAGGGTCGCAGTGGTGATGTCCCGGTGATGGGGACGGGTATCGCGGCGGTAGGCGATCAGGCTTCCGCAGGCGGGGCAGGAGCCCCAGTGGATTCCGGGCGAGGAGGAATATTCGCGCAATTCGCCCTGCAGGAGCGCGAACTTCCCCTTGTCGAAGACGGCCCAGCCGACGCTGGCGCCACCGGTGGCTCGGCGGCAGGAGACGCAGTGGCACAGGGTGCGGGCGACGGCTTCGCCCTGGACCCGATAGCGGACCTTGCCGCAGAGGCAGCCCCCCTCGGCCATTGCTTCATTCTCCCCCTACTCTGTTTCGCAGGAAACCCGCACTTCTGACGGACCTTCTTCGAGCAGAATTTGGACCCGCCCACCGAGTAAGAGGGCGTGGTCCAGGCGCCCTGCGCCAAAGGGCATCGTCGTGATTTCGCCGCTCGAGGCGTCTGAGGCCGCGACAGGCGGGATCGGTCGCGCCGAGCTCGGCCTTACCCCCAACAGCATTTCTTGTACTTCCTGCCGGAGCCGCAGGGACAGGGCTCGTTGCGCCCGACCTTGGCCGAGACGGCGGGCGGTGGTGGAAAATCGTCCGTCATCACCACGCGCGGCAGGCCCCGCTGGCGGCGGTAGAGGGTCTCGACGAAATAGGGGAGGAGGTCGGCCGCATCGGCCGTGAGGTCGCCGAGCTCGGCCAGATGCTCGTCCTCCTCCTCGGACAGCGCGCCGCGGAAGCCGGGGAGAGTGGCAAGCAGGCTCATCAGGCCCATCGCCGCCGCGCCGACATCCTCGTCCTCCGAGGAGAACATCGCCTCGAAATGATCGCGATTGAGCCCGAGCGCTCCGCCAAGGCCGAGCAGCCAGAGCTGCCAGAGAAGATTGTCCTCCTCGTCCGCCTCATAGACGGGGGCGAAGACGCCTCCGCCTTGGAGCAGCTCGGCGGCGATTTCCGACTGCCGGTCCTGGAGAAGCCGGGCGAGCCGGGCGCCGTCGGCCCGATCGTCGAACTCGACCTCCGGGCCGGCCCGGAGGCGCGGCAGCCATTCCTCGGGAGGAACGGGTTCCGGGGCGAGCAGCAGGCCTGCGAGCGCCCCGTCGACATAGCTGATGCTCGGAGCGTCCTCACCGTCCGGATGACGGGCGTAGAGGGTCTCGATGGCCTCGATCAGAGCGTCCCCGGCGAGCATCGGATTCACTTTGCCGCGGGGAGGCAGATCTCCCCGCCCTTCTCGCGGAACGCCTCTCCCATTCGGCCATGCCCTCCTTCGCGCCAGGATGGTTTCGGCGCCAGCATCTGCGTCGACGCGAAGTCCCTAAACGCCTGCGTGATCTTGATCGAGCAAAATTGAGGCGGCACGTCGAGCAAAAGTTGGGCCGTCTGGGCCCGGCGTCTTTCAACGCGGGCCGCCACCCATCACCCGGCGGACGCGTTCCAGATGGGGAGTCAGCATGATCAGGAAGTCGCCCTTGCGGGCCTTGATGATCCTCCGGCCGGTCGCCCGGGTGTCCGCGGACGCTTCGAGCGCTCTGGCGGCATCGGCCTCGAGGCCGACGCAGGCGCGAATGGCGCGCTCGGCGACGGCGGGCGGCTCCAGGCTCGACAGCGCCAGCCGGGAGGCCTCGCCCCAATTGCACGACGACCAGAGATCCAGGGCGACCTGCGGCCTCTCCGGAAGGGGGACCCAGGGCAGGCGGGGCTCCGGGAGGCGCCATTCGATTTGGCCGGCGAACTCGTCCGCCCTCGGCCGGCCTTGCGGGTCGGTGGCGGGGGTGAAGCGGACCCGTCTCACCATCAGCCGGCAGGTGGTGGAATCGAGCAGGTCGGAGCTGCTCGAGCTCGTCACCGTGCAGCCGGTCACCCGCCCGTCCCTGCCGATCGAGAGCCGGAAGAAGACCGTGCCCTGCTGGCGGTGGCGGATCGCCGCCGCCGGGTAATCGCCCTCGGTCACATAGGCAGTGAGCGGCCCCTTGGGGACGGCGCTGCCGGGCTCCGGGTTCAGCGTCAGCGGGGTCGAGGAGGAGGCGGGCGCCGCGGCGGCGGCCAGCGCGATTGCGGCGGCGGAGCGGAGGACCGCCGCCAGGGCCGGAGCCGAGGCCGTCGCCGGGCGGCGCCTCATTCGGCGGTGGGGAGGCAGATCTCCCCGCCTTTCTCGCGGAAGGCCTCGCTCATTTCGGACATGCCCTCCTTCGCCGCCAGGAAAGTATCTGCGCCAGCATTCTGCTTCGCCCCGAGGCTCCCTAACCTCCTGATCGATCTTCATCGAGCAGAATTTGGGATCTTGATCCCAGCGGGGGCGAGGAGTGCCGGCCGATCTGGAGCGCATGTACGCGAGCCCGCGGTCGACCTACACGCGGTGACGCGCGGCACGACCAGCAGGCTGATCGGAGTCGAGGCGATGGCAACGAATTGAAGGGATCGAGGATGGCGAAGGCCGACAGGGATATCGAGAAGACCTACGAGCTTCCCGACTTCATCGCGAAGCTCAGGCGCCTCGCGGATGCGCTCGAGCGCGGGCAGCGTTTCGAAATCAGCATCGCTGGCGAACGGATATCCGTGCCGGTCCGAGCCACCTACAACATCGAGCATGAGCGCGGCGACGGCGAGGAAGAGATCGAGTTCCAGATCAAGTGGGAGGATAAGGCGGGTCAGGCGGAGTCGACAGAGTGATCCGGTTTCCGGCCGGGTCCTCGACCTGCGCCATCGTCGAATAATCGCCCTCGATGTCGTCGCCGAGCCTGATTCCGAGACCGTCGAGCCGGCGACGCTCGGCCGCGATGTCGTCCACGAACAGGCTGACGCTTGCCGCCCCGCCGGAGATGACCGGATCGGTGGCGAGCCCGAGGCCCGCATTCTCGAACAGCTCCCATTGCACCAAAGTGGCCATCGGCCGGTTGTCCGGGCCGCGGCCGAGGAGCTTCGTGTACCAGGCCTCCGACTCCGCGAGATCGGTGGCGCTGAGGATGGTGTAGATCTTGGTGGGGCTCATGGGGGTTCTCCCGGCGATCCGGGAGGGGAACGTCGGGTGGAGCCGATCAGGTCCCGGAGGTTGTCATGGAGGTCCTCGAGCAGGGGACCGTTCCGTATGGCTGCTCGGCGGGAGGGCGAACGAAGCCGCAGAGTGCAAACGGCACCTGCATCAGCGCCGAAAGGTGCCGCGGCGAGGAGGGGCAAGCGGAGCTGCCGCAGGTTCATCTTTTTCTCTAGGCTACATCCGGACCGGGCGCAGCTTGGCTCTCCGACCCGGGGACGGCCGCCCGCCTCGGCAGCGCGGAGGATGGAGCGCGCCGCTGCCGCGGCGCGCCCGCCCTTCTACCAGCGGATCGACACGCTGCCTTCGCAGCGCACGTTGCCGTGATTGTCGGCAGAGCAGGAGATGGAGCCTTCGCCCCCCCGGACCTCCGCAGTCAAGACGCCGTCGAGGCTGTCCGCCTTCGACTTCACCGTCGCCAGCGTTTCGTAGAACACCGGGATGCACGTGTCGTTGACGAAGCCCCGGAAGGTGTCGAGATCCATATTCACGACCTCGGGATCCACTTGAAAATCGAGACGGCAATCCTGCATGACAACTCTCCTCTTGCTCAGGTTGAAAAAGGCCGCCCTGAAACGAATGCGGCCACGGGCTCCCCCGACAGCTTTCGATTTGGGCGCTGCCGCACAGGCATGGCCCGTTCGATCACTCGGAAGAAGTCTTCGTACGTTCCTTCGAACCCACCGTCGTGCCAGTGGTGCAGTATCTGCTGAGTGAAGTAACCGTTACCGACACCGTCCGCCGCCAGCTGATTATCCTGACAGGCGGCGAAGTGCTGGAGAGAGCACTTCAACTCGATGTTCCGATAGGCGGAGGACAAGGCTTTCGCCTCGCGGTACCGATCGGCGTTCTGTGCGTATACGGGCCGAGACTGCTCTACCGTTAGAGCTCGAAAGGACAGCTCGTTTTCAGGGGGGTAGGGGATGACTTCCTCAGGGGGGATGTCGAACTCGAGCGCGGGCAGGGCCATGGCTTCGCGAGATGCAGAGGCGCTGTGGCAGCTGTCGGTAATGAACAGGAGCCGGACCCCTTCCAAGAAGCCGAGGAAAAGGCCGTGGATTTCGTCGTCCAGCAGCATCCGGTCGTACAGGCAGGTGGTTTCGTCGAGTGAGTCGGGCTCGCCGCCGCTCGAGTCGAACAACTGCGCTCCGTGGCCGGCATAGGAGAAGAAAAATGTATCGCCTGGACCGAGCCTGGCCGCGGCTTGCCTGATCGCGTCGGCGACGGTGGAGACCGTCGCGGCCTCGTTCAGCACCAGCGTGGACGAGAACCCGCGGGCCTCGGCGATAGCCTGCATGGCTTCGGCGTCGGCGACCGCACCCTTAAGGGGGCGCTCACTGCCATAATGCGCAGCGGACACCCGGTTGAGGCCAACGTGGAATGAGATCGCCGTCACCTGTTCCTCCCCTTTCCGCCGAGTTGGCGGGGTGTGGTCGGGAAGCTAGGGCATTATCGCCGCCGGCCGCGTGACGGCCGTCACGCCAGGTCGTGACAATCCTCGAGGCGCGGCGGCCGCGGGAGGGGGCAGAGACGAGACGCAGGAATGCCTGCCTCGGTTCGCGCAAGCGGACCTCGCCGTCTGACCCGTCCCCGCCGATCATCTAGCGCGACGGCAGACGAGCGCGCGCAAACGCAGTGGCGGAGATAGTGCCAATCCCGCCCCACCTACTCCCGCTTCTCCAGCGCCCGCTTCACGCCCCGCTTGATCTGCCTGCGCTGGGAGGCGGCGGTGAGGTTGCTGGGGGCGGCGTAGAAGGAGCGGAGGAAGGCGAGGTCCCAATCGGTCAGGGTGATCGGAACCTCGGCGTCCATCGGCGCCTCGAGGACGGCGGCGCTTAAACAGTGACAGTATACAACTATCATCCTCGGGGCGACTGCGCTACCGCGGGTAAATGTATACTGTCACTGTTTAAGCCTCATGAAGGGTGCAATGCGCTAGTGTTCTGGTGGCCCGAAGCCGCGATCGAACCGCTCGCCGCTCTAAGCCCAAGGAATGTTCATGTTGCCGAGTGGTACACCTTTTCTCACCTTTACCTCACCATCTTTCGCCCAAACCGCGCTAATCGGACCGTCCTGCGAAACAGCTAGGATGTGCGTCGCTGGTAGTCTGCTTACCAGTTTTATCGCCGACCTGTGTCGCATCCCAAACTGCTCTACGTCGCATGATCGAGATTCTCCGCGCATCTCGTCCGTGACCTGTGAGACAGTCATATCAGCATCCATTTCAGCTCGGATTTCTGCTCCAAATCCCAGCAGATGAAGGTCGCTTGTCAGAAGGATGGCCCCATCACAGCTGGCCGTCTGGGCGACAAATCGGACGGCCTCAACCAAATGTTCGGTGGCCGAGATGAGCGTTAATTCAGCGCTATGTTCATTCCCGTCCCAAGTTTGCCCCGTCTCGGACGCCGTCCAGAAATCAGCCGTGGTATTGCGCGCGTTTATGAAGCGGATGAAAGCGTCATGCAAAGCTGACGAACGACACGCGTATTTCGTTCTCACCACTTCATTTGGGATCGCGGATCCAGCTTCTAAAATAATTAGCATGCCGCCGTGACCAGAAAGGCTGATGGAGTTGGCGATAGCTGAGAAAACATTGCAATGGGCGGTGAACCAGAAATTTTCATAGTCTCTGGGCTGTTCCAATTCCGGCGGTGTGAATTTGTCCCATAGCTTTAGTATAGCGTTATGAACTGACCCATGAAGAAATAGATGAATGTCGATTCTATGGACTAGAAGCTCGCCATCTGATAGACTTCCGATAGCAAATTGCCCTTGATAGACTTTCATGCGACCCGGTCTATCGACTTGGATAATAAGAGCGGGCGGGACACGGTAATTGTATATCAAACCCGTTCGTGCACGGTGCCACGACGTGCCAAGATCACATAGACCAGATATATTCGCGTCATGTTCATCGAAGGTGATCCAGATAGCTGATTTGCGGAGATCGGTCGCTGGCGCTAGCCGCCTGATTTCCTCTGCAGAGACTGGGCGCTTTGCATCAAACTCATAAAGGGTGAGTGCTTCATCCAGCTTTTTGATGCCATCTGGGCTAATTACGGCATTGAATTGCGGATATCGTCCTTCCTCGGGGGCACCAGCGGCCAGATAGCAGGACTCCAAAATTTTCCGCAGCAGGCTATTTGGGGGGCACGGTGGCGTGACGTATTCGCCAGCCACCAGATTATCCCAGTGGGCCGATATGGTTTGGGCTAAATCGCGAGGAAACTTCGCCACTACTGCGGCTGCGGCAGGTAGATCTCGCCGCCTTTCTCGCGGAATTTCTCCCTCATCTCGACCATGCCTTTTTCCACCTCCGCCTCGACCTCCGTTCGGGCTGAGCCTGTCGAAGCCGCTTCCTCTCCGGCGACGGAAGCGAAGGGAAGTCCTTCGACAGGCTCAGGACGAACGGTGGAAGGGGCGGTCGCTTCGAGGAAGGTGTCCGCGCTCGAATTCTGCTTCGCCGCGAAGTCCCTCACCTCCTGGGTGATCTTCATCGAGCAGAATTTGGGGCCGCACATCGAGCAGAAGTGGGCGGTCTTGGCGCCTTCCGCGGGGAGGGTCTGGTCGTGATATTGTTCGGCGGTGTCGGGGTCCAGGGAGAGGTGGAACTGGTCGCGCCAGCGAAATTCGAACCTTGCCCTGGAGAGGGCGTCGTCGCGCATTTTGGCGGCGGGGTGGCCCTTGGCGAGGTCTGCGGCGTGGGCGGCCAGTTTGTAGGTTACGACGCCGACCTTCACGTCGTCGCGGTCGGGGAGGCCGAGGTGCTCCTTGGGGGTGACGTAGCAGAGCATGGCGGTTCCGAACCAGCCGATCATCGCGGCGCCGATCGCGGACGTGATGTGGTCGTAGCCGGGGGCGATGTCCGTCGTCAGCGGCCCGAGGGTGTAGAAGGGGGCCTCGCCGCAGGCTTCGAGCTGCTTGTCCATGTTGGCCTTGATCTTGTGCATCGGCACGTGGCCGGGGCCCTCGATCATGACCTGGACGTCGTGCTTCCAGGCGATCTGGGTGAGCTCGCCCAGGGTCGCGAGCTCGGCGAACTGGGCTTCGTCGTTGGCGTCGGCGATGCTCCCTGGCCGCAACCCGTCGCCGAGGCTGAAGGCGATGTCGTACGCCTTCATGATCTCGCAGATTTCCTCGAAGCGGGTGTATAGGAAGCTCTCCTTGTGGTGGGAGAGACACCATTTGGCCATGATCGAGCCGCCCCGGCTGACGATCCCGGTGACCCGCTTCGCGGTCATCGGGATGTAGGGCAGGCGCACTCCGGCGTGGATGGTGAAATAGTCGACGCCCTGCTCGGCCTGCTCGATCAATGTGTCGCGGTAGATCTCCCAGGTCAGGTCCTCGGCGACCCCGCCGACCTTCTCCAGCGCCTGGTAGATGGGGACGGTGCCGATCGGTACGGGGGAGTTGCGGATGATCCATTCGCGGGTGTCGTGGATGTTGCGGCCGGTGGAGAGGTCCATGACCGTGTCGGCGCCCCAGCGGATCGACCAGACCATCTTGTCGACCTCGGCGGCGACGTCGGAGGCGACGGCCGAATTGCCGATATTGGCGTTGATCTTCACGAGGAAGTTGCGGCCGATCGCCATCGGCTCGGATTCCGGGTGGTTGATGTTGTTGGGGATGATCGCCCGCCCCCTCGCAACCTCGTCGCGGACGAATTCGGGGGTGACGTAATCGGGGATGGAGGCTCCGAAATCCTGCCCGTCGCGGATTTGGTCGCGAATGGCTTCGCGACCGAGGTTCTCGCGCACCGCGACATATTCCATCTCGGGCGTGACGATGCCTTTGCGGGCGTAGTGCATCTGGCTGACGTTCGCACCCGGCTTCGCCCGGAGCACCGTCTTGCGCACGTTCGGGAAGGACTGGACCCCGCCCGAGCGGTCCGGCCCGAGCTGGCCGTTATCCTCGGGCCTGACCTCGCGCTGGAGCACTTCCTCGACGTCGCCGCGGCCCCTTATCCAGTCGCGGCGAAGCTCGGAAAGGCCGCCCATGATGTCGATGGTCGCGGCGGCGTCGGTATAGGGCCCGGACGGGTCGTAGACCCGGAGAGGCGGCTCTCCGCAGCCCGGCTCGAGGTGGATCTCGCGCATCGCCACGCGCAAATCAGGGAAATTGGGCGTCCCGACATGGACCTTGCGGGAGCCGCGGATCGGGCCGGTGGTGACCCCGGGTGCGCCTCCGGCGGAGGGGAGCTCGGTTCGGGCGGGAATGTCGGCCATGTCTTCGCTCTCCTTTTGCGGACGGAGAGCGGGTAGGACCGCGCTCCCTCCCTACGCCGGTGTCAGCCGGATCAGGTTCGACGGGTCGCAGCGGTGTCAGCTGCCTCTCAACCGCGTTCGCGCGGTCCCCCGGGGAATGCGTCGTCTAGGCTTTTCGCCATGGCGGCGAAAGCGAATTCAGAACGGTTCGCTCTGCCCCCCGCCCTCTCCTCGAGGGATCACTTGAACACATCGGCGAGCGAATCGACCGCCGGGTCGTCTTGATAGGTATTGGCCACTCGCTTCGAGACCAGGAGATAGGCAGTCCAGACGATGCAAAATATGATCGGGCGGACCAACTCCGAGCCTCCAAACGCGGCGAGGTCGCCAATCGCCACGCCGGTGCCGAGAGCGACGAACCCGAATTCGACCAGCGTGCCGCCGACGCTGATCAGCCAGATGCCCGCGATGACGACATGCACGGTCCTGCGTGTTTGAACGTTGAGCAGCCGCCAGACGAGATACCAGGCGCCAGCCACGGAAAGCGCGAACAGGCTCCATTCCACGACCTGGACCAGCGGCCAAGAGGTTCCGAAACCGGAGGCGATCGCAGGATCGGAATACAGGCCAAGCATCTGGACCAGGCCCGCGCCCGGCGAAAGCAAGCCGAGGGCCACGACGAAAAAGCCGAGCCAGCCCCCGACCCCTGTCGGACCTTCGGTGTACCCGCTCAAAGCTGTCCCCTTCGATCCCAGGCTATAGCACCTGGTGAAAATGCAAAGAGCGACGGCCGCGAAATCCCCCGAATTCAGTCTTTGCTGGAGTGAGGCGCTGCGGCGGCCTATCCTCGGCGCGGAAACATGCATCTCATCGAGATCCTGCTCCCCTTGTCCGACAATGACGGGAAGCCTTTCGAGGCGGGTTCGCACGCGCGGGTCCGCGACGAGCTGGTCGAGCATTTCGGCGGAGTCACCGCCTTCACCCGGAGCCCGGCCGAAGGACTGTGGAAAGCGGGCGAGGGCGGCGCCGAACGCGACGACATCGTCATCCTCGAGGTGATGGCCGACTGGCTCGACCGCGGCTGGTGGCGCAATTATCGCGCCGAGCTCGAGCGCCGCTTCCGGCAGGACGAGATCGTCGTCCGCGCCCGCGAAGTCGAATTGCTCTAGCCTTTGCCCGGTGGCGCTTTCCACCGGCCCGCCCGGCCCGTAATGGGGCGGCAGACGGCAATCGAAGGAAGGAAATGAGCTCCAGCCCGACGGATCAGGGCCAGGGGCGGCGCAAGGTGCTGCTGCTCGGCTCCTACGCTCCCTCGCTGATCAACTTCCGCGGCCCGCTGATCGCGGCGATGGCGGAGCGAGGCCACGAGGTGTTCGCCGCCGCGCCCGACATCGATCCGGACGTCGCTGCGAAGCTGGTCGCCATGGGCGCCACCCCTGTGCCGGTGGTGCTCGGCCGCACCAGCCTCAACCCGGTGGCGACCTGGCGGAGCGGCCGGAAGCTTCGTGCGCTGGTCCGGGAGATCGGGCCCGACGTGGTGATCGCCTACACGATCAAGCCGGTCGTGCTCGGCGCGGCGGCGGCCCGGGCCGCCCGGGTCCCCTTCTTCGCGGCGATGATCACCGGCATGGGCTATGCCTTCCTCGGCGGGCTTCACCCGAAGCGGGTCGCGATCCGGCTGGTCGCGATGCTGATGTACCGCCGCGCCTTGGCCGCCGCGCAGCTCGTGATCTTCCAGAACGAGGATGATCGGGGCGACTTCAGGCGGCTCCGGCTGCTTCCGGCGGGCAAGGCCAGCCTGATCGTCAACGGCTCGGGAGTCGATCTCGACCGCTTCACGCCGGAACCGGTGCCCGGGCAGATCTCGTTCCTGATGATCGCGCGCTATCTGCGCGACAAGGGCATAAGGGAATATGGCGCCGCGGCGGTGCGGCTGAAGACCGAGTTCCCGGAGGTTCGGGTCAGGCTTGCCGGATGGCTGGACGAGGCCCCCGATGCGATCGGGCAGTCGGAGCTGGACGAGATGGTGGCGGCGGGCGTCGAGGATCTCGGCCGGCTCGCCGACGTCCGCCCGGCCCTTGCCGACAGTGCGGTCTATGTCCTCCCCTCCTATCGCGAAGGCACTCCCCGGACGGTGCTTGAGGCGATGGCGATCGGGCGGGCGGTGATCACCACCGACGCCCCGGGCTGCCGGGAGACGGTGGTCGACGGGGAGAACGGATTGCTGGTGCCGGTGGGCGATTCCGACGCCCTCTACCGGGCGATGCGGCGGTTCGTGGAGGAGCCGGGGCTGGCGCGGGCCATGGGCGAGGCGTCGCTTCGGCTTGTCCGCAAGAAATATGACGTGAACAAGGTCAACGCGGCGATCCTGGAGGCAACGGGGCTTTAGGCGGAAGCCGTCATTGCGAGGAGCGAAGCGAGGAAGCAATTCAGCGGGCCTCCGAGGCCGCACTGGATTGCTTCGCTTCGCTCGCCTTGACGATCACACCAAAGGAAGCTCCAGCTCGAGCGGCCTCGACGAGCCCCGCTCCTCCTCGCCGAGGCTGGATAGCCCAAGCCCCAGGAGCCGGATGCTCTTCACCGGCGGGAGGAGCCCGCGCAGGAGCTGGGCCCCGATGTCCAGGAACTCCGCCTCGCCGCTGACCGGGCGGTCCAGCGAGCGGGCTCGGGTGACGATCTGGAAGTCGGCATATTTGACCTTGAGGTTCACGGTCCGGCCCGAAAGCCCCTTCCCGACCACCCTTTTCGTCCAGACGTGGCGGCCGATCCGGTCCAGCTCCGACAGCAAGGCCTCCGGGTCGCTCAGATCCTCGAGGAAGGTGTCCTCGGCGCTGACCGACTTGTAGGGCCGGTCCGCCTTGACCTGGCGGTGGCAGATGCCCCGGGCGAGATCGTGATAGTAAAGCGCGCTGGAGCCGAAATGGGCGGCGAGGAAGTCGAGGCTTCGCGACTTGAGGTCCGCGCCCGTCTCGATCCCGAGCCGGGCCATCTTCTCCGCCGTCTTGGGGCCGACGCCGTGGAAGCGCTTGACCGGCAGGGCCTCGACGAAGGCGGGGCCTCGGGCCGGGGTGACGACGCACAGGCCGTCGGGCTTGTTCTGGTCGGAGGCGAGCTTCGCGATGAACTTGTTGTAGGAGACGCCGGCCGAGGCGGTAAGGCCGGTCTCGGCCCTGATCCGGGCGCGGATCTCCTCGGCAATGGCGGTGGCGATCCCGATTCCCTTCAGATCATCGGTGACGTCGAGATAAGCTTCGTCGAGCGAGAGCGGCTCGACGTGCGGCGTATAGTCGCGGAAGATGGCCCGGATCTGCTCGGAGACGGCGCGATAGGCGTCGAATCGCGGCTTGACGAAGATGAGCTCCGGGCAGCGCCGCCTGGCGGTCACCGCCGGCATGGCCGACCGGATGCCGAATTTGCGGGCCTCGTAGCTCGCCGCCGCGACGACGCCGCGAACCCCTCCGCCGACGGCCAGCGGCCTGCCCCTCAGTTCCGGATTGTCGCGCTGCTCGACCGACGCGTAGAAGGCGTCCATGTCGACATGGATGATCTTGCGGATCGCCTCCGTGGCCGACGCCTCGTTCACGCCATGTTCCTAGCGCGAATGGCGTAAGGGGAAAAGCGGAAAGCGCATTCTCGTCATGCCAGCGAAGGCTGGCAACCCAGCAGGTGAAAGGCACGCCGCTCTTCACCCGACGGGGCCCCAGCCTTCGCTGGGGCGACGGAGGTGTCAGAACCTCAGGCTCATCCCGACCGCGGCGACCCTGGTGTCCGCGCCGAGGAACTCTCGGGATGGGTCCTGCCGCCGGCGCATCTGCTCCTTCTCGGTCGTCCCGACGACGGAGAAGAGGCCGACGCCCAGCGCGACATTGTCTGCCACAGGAACGCTGCCGAACAGGCGCGGCGCGTTACGGTCCTCGACCGGGTCGAGGCTTTGCGCCTCGAGCGCGACACTTTGTGGAACGAGGGTGTTCGCCCGGCCCTGCGCCGGTGCGATCCCGAAGCGTTTTACCTCGCCGCCCTCCGCCGATCGGTCCAGCGCCGCCGCAGGCGACGCGAGGACCAGCATCATCCCCGTTACGGCGAGCCCGGCATATCCTCTCATCGCGGGCTCCGTTCTTTGTGCTGTCGCCCCATATAGCGCGCAACTATGCCGGGTAGTTCCGGGTGTGTCACTATCGATGATCCTCCCCCTCCCCATGCTGCGCATGGGGAGGATCCTGGAAAAACCGTGTCGTTTTGGGCCTTTCGCGACACTCGGGTCACGCGGGCATGGCCTCGCGGCCGCTGCGGCGGTAAGCAGGGCGGGATGCGCAGAGGCAAAAATTGCGGGCTCCTGATCGCGGGGGGCGGAGTGGCGGGCTGCTTCGCCGCGCTCGCCATGGCCCGGCTCAGGCCGGAAGCGGCGATGGTGCTGGTCGGCGAGGAGGTGCGGTTCGGCGGCGGCAGCGGAATGCTGGTTCTCGACGCCGGCCTCTCGGCGGAGGCGCGGGACCTGCTCGGCCCGGTGATCGTTCGAAGCTGGGACTCCTGCTACGTCTCGCTGCCGTCGCGAAGCCGCAAGCTCAAGCTCGGCAGCCACCTCGTCACCACCGAGGCGATCCATCAGGCCGTTGCCGACGCTCTCCCGGACCGCTGCGCCCGCAACGCCAAGGTCGTGGCGATTCGCGACGACAGCCTGCTTCTGCCGGGCGGCGAATCGATCCTCGGGACCGGCGCGCTCGACGCCCGCGGCTGGGCCGCCCAGACCACCCTGGAGATCGCCTGGCGGCACCGCACCGCCCGCACCTGCCGCTTCGCCGATCCCCACCGGGTCGACCTGCCGGTGCTGGCCGACCTGACCCTCGAGACGGGCGGCTGCGGCCACTTCACCTGCATCCCGATCGACGAGCATACGCTGAGGATCGAGCGGATCGATTACAGCCGGAGCGCGGAAGGCGGCGCGGACGGAGTCGAGCGGATCGAGGATTATGTCGCCCGGCGGCGCTGGCATGACGGCGAGCCGCGCAAGGCGGAATCCTCGTCGCGCCCGGTCGCGCTCGGCGGCGACTTCGCGGCCTTCTGGCGGATCGGCGGCGCCCGAGTGGCGAAGCTCGGCGCCCGCGGCGGCTTCTCCCACCCGTTCACCGGCTCGGCGCTCCCGGACGCGCTTCGGACCGCACTCGCCGTCGCCCGGCATAAGGATCTCTCGGGGCCGGCCCTTCACGACCTGTTCGAAGCGGAAGCGGCCGCCTTGTGGAAGCGCCGCGAGTTCCACCGAAGCGTGAACCGCCTCATGCTCGACAAGGGCGCCCCGGCGCTGGCGGCGCTCTACGACCTCGATTCGGCCCTGCTCGAGCGCTTCTTCGCCGAGGAGCTGGGCCTGTTCGACCGTCGCAAGATTTTGGCTGCGGTGGGCGGCTGAAGGCACGCCCCGGCCGAACCCGAAACGGCCAACCACCCTGCAATAAAGCTCTCGGATCGTGTAGAGTGGGCGGCGACGATTCAAGGGGCGCGCAAACATGGCACGCGACGCAAGGCCACTTACCAGGCTCGCCGAAATAGCGACCGTGCTCGCCTTGGTGGTGGCCCTCATCGGCCTGGTCGTGATGATGCGCGACCGCCCTACCCAGCACGAGGGAATGCCGGACCCGATCCCAGGCTCAGGCCAAGCCCCGATCCAGCCGGACACGGCCGCCGGCAGCACGGTGTCGACCGAGCCTGCTGTAGATCCGGTTTCGCCATCCGATCCCGAGCCGGCGCCGGCCGAGTCGGATACCCGGCAGACTCCGGCGCCCCCCGGCCGGACACCCGCTCCGGTCGAAGCGCCTCGGGAGCCGCCGGTGGCGGCTGCGGCCACTCCGATCTCGGTGCCCATGAAAACCCAGGCGGCGTTTCTTCTCGGGCATTGGCGTTTGTCCGGCGAAAGCTGCGCAGATGCCCGCAAGTTCAAGATCACCGGCGACGTACTGGAGGTTCTGGAAAGCAACGGCGAACTGATCTACTCAGGAGGGATACGACCCACCGGTGAAATGAGCGCGCGCATTTCAGGAGGTAGTGGCGGTCACTTCGTTCGCCAGGGAAGGAGGCTGAATTATGATCCGGACAGCGGTAGCAGCCAAATATTCGAGCTGTGCGATTAAGCTTCTGGTGGCGGGCTCGGCTCTAGCGATACCTTCCTCCAGCATTCCGGCTCTTACGGACTCTCGGCCGATCCTTTTTCATGAGGCGCAGTTCCAGTCACCCGGATATCGCAGCTGCCGGCCGCGCCTCGTTCGAGCTTCCGGCATGCAGCGGGGGAGCCCGTCGCAGGCGTTGCTGACGCCGGGCAATATGAATTGCATCGAAGCCCAATATGGCGGTGTCCTAGAAGTTGAGGTCGAGCTTTGCGATGGCCGGGAGGCGTCGTTGCGCGGCATCAGCCTCGAGCGGAATGGCTTCGCCAACGGGCGGCGCTGGTCCTCCAATCCGCCGGTGTCATATGAGCTGACCTACGGCGACGGGACCAAGTCCATCCCGCAACCGCTTGGAAGGGGCTTCGGGCGCCGGAACGTCTCTTTTCCGGCCCAGTCGGTGCGGGCGGTGGGCATCCAGATTCCGAGCCGCTACACGAGAGGATATGAGATTTACGAGCAATTGTGCTCGATCGGCTTCACCCTGGATTAGGGCGCCGATCCGACAGTTCCTCGGACGTCAGGCGGCTCGCGCCAGCGGGCCAGCGAGCGCCCGATGCGCCGAAGCTCGCGCACGGCGCTCCATAGCATCAGCACCCCGAGCGCGCCGATTCCGGCGATCGCGAGGAGAGCGTAGGCGATCGCTTCGAGCCACCGTGCAACCCTGTCTTCGGCGGCGGGCGGCGCTGCAACGACGGAGACGCCCTGGCGCTGAGCCGGTGCAGCGGCCGCCAAGTTCCCATCATCCGGCTCAGCGGGAGGCTGCGCCGCTTTCCGCTCCTCCTCTTGCGCCGGCTCCGCCTCGACGAGCGGCCGGTCGCCGCCGGCGAAGCCGGTGCCGGCATCGTTGGTCATGGTGGCGATGGCGCCGAGGATCGACAGGGTGACCAGCCCCGCCATGGCCAGCATCGCGGTGCGCACTATCCAGTCGAAGATCGTGCTGGGCATGACGAACCCTCCAATCGGCATCGGCGACCGATGTTCCGCCCCTCCGCTACGCCGCTTGGAATCCCTCTTCCCCTGTGCTTTAGGGCGCGGCCATGAACGTCCATGAATATCAGGCCAAGGAATTGCTCGCCCAGCAGGGCATTCCGGTCCCCGCCGGCTACGCCGCCCTTTCCGTCGAGGACGCCGTCGCGGCGGCCGGGAAGCTCCCGGGGCCGCTGTGGATCGTCAAGGCGCAGATCCACGCCGGCGGCCGCGGCAAGGGCAAGTTCAAGGAGCTCGGGCCCGACGCCAAGGGCGGAGTCCGGCTGGCGCGGTCGGTCGACGAGGTCCGCTCCAACGCCGAGGAGATGCTGGGCAAGACCCTGGTCACGATCCAGACCGGCGCCGAAGGCAAGCAGGTCAACCGGCTCTACGTCACGGACGGAGTCGACATCGCGAAGGAATATTATCTCGCCTTGCTCGTCGACCGCGGCAGCGGGCGGGTGGCGATGGTCGCCTCGACCGAGGGCGGGATGGACATCGAGGCGGTCGCTCACGATACTCCGGAGAAGATCGAGACGATCACCATCGATCCCGGACAGGGCTTCATGCCGCATCACGGCCGGGCCCTCGCCTTCGCTCTCGGGCTTGAGGGCGATCAGAACAAGCAGGGCCAGAAGCTGGCGCGCCAGCTCTACGACGCCTTCATATCCCTCGACTGCGCGATGCTCGAGATCAACCCGCTGGTGGCGACCGAGGACGGCCAGATGCTCGTCCTCGACGCCAAGATGAGCTTCGATTCCAACGCCGAGTTCCGCCACCCCGAATATGAGGCCCTTCGCGACGAGACCGAGGAGGACCCGATGGAGGTCGAGGCGTCGAAGTTCGACCTCGCCTACATCAAGCTCGACGGCAATATCGGCTGCATGGTGAACGGCGCGGGCCTCGCCATGGCGACGATGGACATCATCAAGCTGAACGGCGCCGAGCCCGCCAATTTCTGCGACGTCGGCGGCGGCGCCAACAAGGAGAAGGTGACGGCGGCGTTCAAGATCATCCTCTCCGATCCGGCGGTCAAGGGCATCCTCGTCAACATCTTCGGCGGAATCATGCGCTGCGACATCATCGCCGACGGGATCATCGCGGCGGCGAAGGAAGTGGATTTGAAAGTGCCTTTGGTCGTCCGGCTGGAGGGCACGAACGTCGAGGAAGGCAAGCGGATCCTCGCCGATTCCGGCCTCGCCATCGTCCCCGCCAACGATCTGGGCGACGCGGCGAGGAAGATCGTCGCGGCGGTGCAGGAAGCGGCTTAGGTTTGTCCTCGAACGTCCTTCGATACGCCGCTTCGACTTCGCTCAGCGGCTACTCAGGATGAGCGGGGGGTTGGAATTCAACCGCTCATCCTGAGTAGGGACTGAGCCTGGCGAAGTCCCGTATCGAAGGACTTCCGCCGAACGGAGAAGGGTGAAGGAATGAAACTTCTCGTGCCCGTGAAACGGGTGATCGATTACAACGTCAAGCCGCGGGTGAAGGCGGACGGGACGGGCATCGATCTCGCCAACGTCAAGATGAGCATGAACCCGTTCGACGAGATCGCGGTCGAGGAGGCGATCCGGCTCAAGGAGAAGGGGGTAGCCACCGAGATCGTCGCCGTCTCGATCGGGCCGGCCAAGGCCCAGGAGACGCTTCGGACCGCGCTCGCCATGGGCGCCGACCGGGCGATCCTGGTCGCCACCGACGACGAGGTCGAGCCGCTCGCCGTCGCCAAGATCCTGGCGAAGATCGCGGCGGAAGAGCAGCCCGGCATGGTGATCCTCGGCAAGCAGGCGATCGACGACGACAGCAACCAGACCGGCCAGATGCTCGCCGCCTTGCTGGGCTGGGCCCAGGGCACCTTCGCGTCCAAGGTCGAGGTCGGCGGCGATAGCGTCAACGTCACCCGCGAAGTCGACGGCGGGCTCGAGACGTTGCGGCTCAAGCTGCCGGCGATCGTCACCACCGACCTGCGACTGAACGAGCCGCGCTACGCCAGCCTTCCCAACATCATGAAGGCCAAGTCCAAGCCGCTCGCCCAGAAGACTCCCACCGATTACGGAGTCGACACCACGCCGCGGCTGACCACCCTGGGAGTGCGCGAGCCCTCAAAGCGCGAGGCGGGTGTGAAAGTGCAATCGGTGGACGAGCTGATCGACCGCCTCCGGACCGTGGGAGTGATTTGATGAAGACGCTCGTTCTCGTCGAGCATGAAGGCGGCCAGCTGAAGGATGCCACGCTCTCCGCCGTCACCGCCGCCTCGAAGCTGGGCGAGGTGCATCTGCTCGTCGCCGGCGAAGGCGTCGGAGCGGTCGCCGAGGCCGCGTCGAATATCGCGGGTGTCGGCAAGGTCCATGTCGCGGACGGCGCCGCCTATGCCCATCAGCTGGCCGAGAATGTCGCGCCGCTCGCGGCCGGGCTGATGCAGGGCCACGACGCCTTCGTCGCCGCCTCGACGACGACCGGCAAGAACGTCGCGCCGCGGGTCGCCGCCCTGCTCGACGTCATGCAGGTCTCCGACGTCATCGCGGTCGAGGGCGAGGACACGTTCCAGCGGCCGATCTACGCCGGCAACGCCATCGCCACCGTGAAGTCCGCCGACGCCAAGAAGGTGCTGACGGTCCGCGGCACCGCCTTCGAGAAGGCGGCGGCCGAGGGCGGCAGCGGCCAGATCGAGGCGGTTTCGGGCGGCGAGGAATCCGGCCTGTCGAGCTTCGTCGGCGCCGAGATCGCCGCGTCGGAGCGGCCCGAGCTGACCAGCGCCAAGATCATCGTCTCCGGCGGTCGGGCGCTCGGCTCCTCGGAGCAATTCCATCAATATATCGATCCGCTCGCGGACAAGCTCGGGGCCGCCGTCGGCGCCAGCCGCGCCGCCGTCGACGCGGGCTACGCGCCCAACGACTATCAGGTCGGCCAGACCGGCAAGATCGTCGCCCCCGAAGTCTATATCGCGGTCGGCATCTCGGGCGCGATCCAGCATCTTGCGGGGATGAAGGACAGCAAGCTGATCGTCGCCATCAACAAGGACGAGGACGCCCCGATCTTCCAGGTCGCCGACCTCGGCCTGGTCGGCGACCTGTTCAAGATCGTCCCGGAGCTGACCGAGAAGCTGTGATTGGGACAGGTGCAGTTCTACACCGCAAGCCGTGGATAGCACGGCGAAGACTCGAA
>DASWLZ010000028.1:0-22256 GCA_036399975.1 Allosphingosinicella sp. | reverse complement strand
TGGACCCCGTTCCTGTCGCCGAAGATATACGGCTTCATCTTGGGGTTCCAGCGGTGGGTCTGGTGGCCGAAATGCGCTCCGGCCTCGAGCAATTGCTGCATGGTGACGTCGGTGGACGCCATGGTCTTTCTCCTTCCGGTTATGCCTCTGCAGGGCCGAGAACCCGCCGTCGCCAAAGCTAAGGCGGGCACCGGTATGGTGGCCCTGCATGTGGGATGGCGCGCATGTAGCGGGGGAGCTTCGGTAAATCAACCCGCGGCGGGCTGGCGGCGGGCGGCTCGGGCCATTAGATCGTACCCGAGCAACGACGGAGCCTGCTATGTCCCGCCAGCCTTCCTATCCGAAAGACGCCGTTGTCGGCGAGGGTGTCTCCGAAGCGGTGGCTGCGGCCGGCGCTGCCAAGGCGGCAGCTCCGGCGACGCGCACCCGGCATCTGGTGACCGGTGCCGCCATCGGCATCGGCTCGGCCGCCATCGTCGCCGCCCTGCTCTATGCCAAGAAGCGTAAGAGCGACCGTTAAGTAGCTGAATCGGAAAGCTGAACCTCGCCTGTCTGCAGGGTTCAGGCAAGGCTCAAGGGACTCGTGGTAGACGCTCCTTCATCGAACAAGGAGTGTTGTGATGCGTACGATGATCCTGGCCCTTTCGGCCGCCACCCTGACGGTGCCCGCGATGACGGTGCCGGTCGCCCCCGCCTTCGCGCAGGGGACCTATCACGGCAAGACCTGGCGCGGGTCCGACGGCAGGACGTATTGCCGCAAGCCCAACGGGACCACCGGCCTCGTCGTCGGAGGCGCCGCCGGAGCGCTCGCCGGCCGCGAGATCGCCGGCCGCGGCAGCCGCACCACGGGCACCGTCCTCGGTGCCGCGGTCGGAGCCCTGCTCGGCCGCCACGTCCAGCGCAACGTCGTCAGCAGCCGCCGCCGCTGCCGCTGATCGCCTGCCCAACCGCAGGAGTAACGACGCCCCGGCCTTGCGCCGGGGCGTCTTGATTCAGGATGCCTGGCCGACGGGCCGGATCCACGGGAGGTTGCCTCCGAACAGCAGCGGGACGGTCGCTTCCGTGGTCCCCGCCGCCTCGGGAAAGCGGATCGTCCGGGCCAGATCCAGCACCTGATTGACGAGAGGGAAGGCATCGCCCCCGTCGGCCCTGGCGAGCCGGTCGACCAGCCGCTCAACGCTCGAGACCGCGCCCGACGGCTCGATCGTCAGCCTGAGCACGAGCGGGCCGTGATGGAGCACGGCCCTCCTCTGGACATCCGACAGCAACGGGCCCAGCCCGTCGAACAAGGCGCGGGTCACGGCCGAGGCCTCGAGCGGGCCCTCGACGATCGGGCCGCTCTCGCTGATATGGCCGTGCAGGACGAGCCGTCCCTCGACCGGGTTCATCGAGCCCTCGACCCTTTGCACCCCGTGCGGCATCCGGTCGTCGAACAGGACGAGGCGGTTGAACTTGGGCTCGAGCAGGTCGAGCAGCCCCGACCCCGCGGAGGCCCGCCCCATATTGTCCCGGAACAGGTCGCCCTCGCGAAGCACGATCGTCTCCCCGCCGGTGGTCTTCCGCTGGTCCCAGGTCAGCGAATAGACGAAGCCGAAGCGGCCGTTGGTGGCGTCGTTGTGGATGTTCTGCTGGCAGCCGTCGACATAGAGGCTGAGATAGGGCCAGGTGACGTGCCCGAGCCCGAGCATATATTGGGCCCACACGGTCAGCGCATGGTGGAAGCGGGCGACCAGGGCCTTCTCGATCACCTTCTCGGGACGGGTCCGCAGATAGGTGTAGAGGCCCGGCACGAACCAGTAATTCCAGACCTGGTGGCGCTCGGCCGTATGCTGGTGCGGCTCGGCGAAATGCGCGTTGATCTGACGGCGCATCGCCACTGCGTCGGCCCGCGGCAGGAAATCGTCGAGGATCATGAACGGGGCGGAGAAAGTCGGGGTCTCCTCCCCCGCCGGATCCGGAACCGGCGCGGCGGCGTTACCCGCCGCACCTTCGCTGAATGACGTCATGACGCCCCCTGTAGAAGTACGAGGCCTCCGGTGATAAGCTGTTGACGCGACTTCACAAGCCGCGAGGACGCCGGTCGTGGCGCCGAGCGTCTGGCCGCCGACAAAGGAGAGGTGAATGAAAAGACTGATGCTGGCCGTGGGAGGGCTCCTCCTCGCCACCGCCAATACGCCGCCGCCGAGCGGCTCGGCCGCTCACGAGCCGGAAGGCGAGCTGAGCTCGGTCGTCGCGGCCGAGGCCCCTGCCGAAGCCGCCAAGCCGGCGAAGCCCCTCAAGCCCGCCAAGCCGCACCGGATGGCCGCGGCCCCCGCCGACCCGTCGCCGGCCGGCTATCCGCGCTGCTCCTCCTCGGTCCGCGACCGCTGCGTCCAGGGCCGGTCGGCGGTGGCTCACCGCTCGGCCGCTCGTCACCGCGGGATGCAGCTCGCGATGAGGGCCGGGGAGCGGGGCTAGGCCCCTCCCTCAACTCCTCCCCGGGCTTGCTCGGGGAGGGGACCAGGCGAAGCCTGGTGGAGGGGCAATTCTGACTCGGCATGTCCCCTCCACCGCGACGCTTCGCGTCGCGGTCCCCCTCCCCCAGGCAGGCTGGGGGAGGAAGGAGGCGCCCTACACTTCCCGCCCATACCATTCGTCGAGGCGCATCAGCTGGTCGTAGTCGCCGTAAGGGGCATGCTCCGGGTGAAGCTTGGCGGTGAACGGCTCGTCGCCGGTCAGCCAGCGCGCGGCGGCGGCGAGGAAGTTGCGGGCGGCCATGGTGGTGAACTCGGCCGCGTCGATGCCGTGGCGGCTCGCGACCGGGCTGGCGACATAGCCGAGCCTTCCGGCCTTGCGGGCCAGCGACCAATATTCGAAGCAGGCGGGCACGCCGCTTATGCCTTCGAAGCCACCCCGCTCGGCGATCAGCCCGAGCAGGCCGAGCTGCATCGAATAACCTTCGGCGACCGCCTTCGGCCCCGGCGGAGTCCCGGTCTTGTAGTCGACGATGGCCAGGCTTCCGTCGGCGAAGCGATCGATCCGGTCCGCTTCGCCGTAGAGGGTGACCCCGTCCATCTCGCAGGTCCCCTTGGCCTCGGCGGCGGCGGGGCGGCGGCCGGAGGCGAGGTTCCTGGCCATCTCCGCGGCGATCCAGTCGATCGCCTCGAGCAGCCGCGGCTGCCAGAGCGCCCGCATCAGCGGGTGGGCGGCGGAGTCGCTCAGCAGGGCCTCGGCGCGGGGGCGAAGACGTGAAGGCTCGCACTCGTCCTCCTTCATCCAGGCTTCGAGAACCTTGTGGACAGCGCTTCCGCGCCAGGCGGCGCTCGGATCCGCGTCGATCGCGTCGAGCGGCGCGAAGGCGAGCATCTTGCGGGCGTAGAAAGCGAAGGGGTCCGCCTTCAGCCGGTCGACGTCGGTGACGGCGATCTGGCGGGGCCTGAGCTCCGCCGGCGGGCGCGGGCCGGGCCGGTCGACGGGGCGGAAGTCTACGGGCCGGTCGATCGCCCTCGCCCAGTGGCGGTGTCTCGGCGAGCGCGTGACTCCGGCGGTCATCGCCTCCAGCCTGAGCCAGAAGCGCGAGGCGATGGCGGGGGCCCGGGCGTCGCGGCGGGCCCGGGTGACGAGCACCTCGCGCCCGCCCAGCGCGCTTGCGAAGTCGTGGGCGGCGAGGCCGATCCGGCGCTCGAGGCTGGGAAGGCCGAGCTCGTGGCGGAGGCGCGGGGCCAGCCAGGGATCGGGAGTCGGCAATTGCGGCCAGACTCCCTCGTTGAGTCCGCCGAGGATGACGAGATCGGCGGACTGGAGGCGGGCTTCGATCAGGCCCCAGATGAAGATCCTGGGATGCTGGCCGAAAGGCGGCCGGACCGCCACGGCGGCGAGAAGTTGCTCGAGCAAGGCCGGAAGGCTCGCGGGCGAGAGCCGCGCCGGCCCGTTCGTGGACGCCGGCTCGGCCGATTCGAGGAGCTCGGCGGCGGCTCGCCCCGCCGGCCCCGCCCAGGCCTGATCCCCGCTGAGCTCCGATGCCGATTGGCGAAGCAGGCCGAGCAGGGCCGGAAGCCGCGCCCGCTCGGACCTGAAGCCCCTCTCCAGCGCCCGGAGCCGCGGCGCCACCGACCGCCACCACGACAAGGCCCGCTCGCGCCGGTCCCGGTCGCGGCCGCTCCGTTCGGACAGATATTCTGCGATTCCGTCCAGCCCCGCCGGCGGCCTCGGCCCGCGCAGGGCCAGGTCGAGCGCCCGGGCGCCGTCGAGCCAGTCGAGCCTCCCCTCCCCCCGCATCACCAGGGGATGCTTGAGCAAGGCGAGTAGCGGCACCGGCGCGAACTGCTCCGCCGCCGCGGTGGCGAGGGCGAGCAGCAGGGTGCCGGGCGCAAGCTGCGAGAGCGGCCGGCCGGCGCTGTCGTCCGCCTCTATGCCCCAGCGCCTCAGGTGGGTGGAGACCCGCCGGGCGAGGTTGCGGTCGGGCGTGACGAGGGCCGCGGTCCGGCCCGGGCTCTCGAGCGCTTCGCGAAGGGCGATGGCGATCGCCTGGGCCTCCTCCGCGGGATCAGCGAGCTCGATGGCCCGAACCCCGGTCAGGCGCCGCTCGGCGGGGCGAAGGCCCTGCCACCGGTCGGTGAAGGCGGCGGGCTTCATGGCGTGGGCGATGGCCCGGCTGCGGACGGCTGGCGCATCGCGGCCGCCCCCCCAGCGCCAGCGCTCCACCTCGCCGCGCCCGACGCCCATCCGGTCGAGGAGGAGCTTCAGGTGGAATTGGGGATGGGTCTCGATCGAGCGCCGGCGGAAGCCGGTCTCCTCGTCCGGCTCGTGCGGGCCGAGAGCGTCCCATTCGTCCTGAGCCATTGCAAGGTCGAGGCCGGGGAAGACGACCAGCCCCAGTTCGAGCCGGGAGACGGTGCGAAGCAGGCCCGCGATGGCGGGAGCGGAGCTGGTGATCCCGGCGGCCGCTACGAAGCCTGTTGGCGGCCTCGTCCGCCAGCGCTCCGCGACCGAGGCCAGCAGCCGATTGCGTCGGTCGGCGAGGTCGATTCGGCCTCGCTCGGCGAGCAGGCGCGGCCACTGGTCGAGGATGATTCCGAGCCGGTCGAGCGACGCCTGCCAGTGGAGCGACAGGTCGGGAAGGTCGGCGGCGAATTCGCGAAGCCTCGAAGGGTCGACCCGCTCGACGAGCAGCTGGTCGAGGGTTCGGGCGAGGTCTTCCGCGAGCCGGAGCGCCTCGGCCGCGTCGACCTCCGCCACATGCTGCTGGATGAGCCGGGCGAGAAGGAACAGCCGCTCGAGCGGCTCGACCGCGGGCGGGAGCCCCTCCCCCTCCCCCTCCCCCAGCGGCTCCAGGGCCCCGCCGATCCGCTCGTCGAGCTCGGGATCGCCGACCGGGACGAGGCGGGGAAGGAGCAGGCCGCGGCGGGAGCGCCTGACGAAGGCGTCGGCGAGCGCCCGGGCGGCGCGGTTGTTGGGAACGAGGACGATGCCCTGCGCGAGGCCGGTGTCGCCGCGGCCGAATCGCGCGATCAGCCCGGCGGCGAGCGCGTCGGCGAAGGCCCGGTGCGGCGGGACGGTGTAGACGCTGGGGCGGACGGGGCTCACGCCCGGAAGGTTAGCGGCCGGCTCAGCCTAGCCCAAGCACTTCCTCGGCCTGCTTGATATTGGCCGGGGCTCCGACGTCGAACCACAGGCCTTCGTGGACGGCGCCGAACAGGCGGCCCCTGGCGATGGCCCGGTCCCAGAGCAGGTTGGTCGAGAAGGGCCCCTCCGGCACCTCGCCGTCGAGCAGGCGCTTCGAGACCATCTGAACGCCGGTGTAGACGAAGGGCGCGACCCCGCCCGGCTTGCGTCGCTTCAGGACCCCCCCGGAGCTCATGTGAAAGTCGCCCTGGCCCTTGTGGCAATGGGCACGGGCGAGCGGCACGAGGAGCAGCAGCGCGTCCATTCGCGCCTCGTCCCAATTGCTGGCGAGCAGACGCAGGGAATCGACCGGGCCGTCGACCCAGAGATTGTCGGAATTGACCACCAGGAAGGGATCGGCATCGATGAACGGTAGCGCCCTGACCATGCCGCCGCCTGTCTCGAGCAGCTGCTGCCGCTCGTCGGAAACAACGATTTCAAGGCCTTGAACCCTGTTTTTCAAATGGGCTTCGAGCGCATCGGCGAGATAATGCACATTGACCACGACCTTCTCGACTCCGGCGGCGCGAAGACGGTCGAGGCAATGGTCGAGCAGAGGCTTGCCGGCGACCTCGACCAGGGGCTTGGGCCTGGTCGCGGTGAGCGGCCGCATCCGCTTGCCGAGGCCCGCGGCGAGGACCATCGCCGTCGTGGGCACGTCGCCGCTCGGAACCGGTCGAAGGGCGAGCGGCCGGCGCTGGCGGTTCATGCGTAGATTTTCCTGAGGCAGGCGTCGTTGCGATATTCCGAAGGCACGTTGGCATCGAACCAGGCGCGGACCGGAGCGAGGGCGGGATGGGCGAGATTGCGCTCGAGATAATTCCAGATGCGAGGGTGCATGGTCGGGTAGAAGGCCTTGCCGTCGCGCTTCCAGAGCCGGGTGAAGATGCCGATGATCTTGGTGTTCCGCTGAGCGCCGAGGATCTCGTAATGAGCTCGGAAGAGTGCGCGGTCGGCGACATTCGCCCGGTCGCAATAGCGCTCGATCATCGCCTCCTCGAGCTCCGGCGGGACATCGCAGCGACCGCTCCCCTGAAGGAGCGAGACGAGGTCGTAGGCGGCGTGGCCGGCGAGCGCATCCTGGAAATCGAGAAGGCCGAGCTCGCTCCGGCCGGGCAGGACCATCAGATTGTCGACGTGATAGTCGCGAAGGACCATCACGGGATATTCGCCGCTGACCCGAAGCACGTCGCCCCACACCTTGCGCCAGGCGGACAGAAAGCCCGTTTCGTCGACTTCCAGTTCCAGCGCCGGGACGTACCATTCGGTGAAGAGCAGAACCTCGCGACCCAGCGCCGAATCGTCATAAGGCGGCAGGTCGGGCGGCGCGGGCTGCGCCCCGAGGCGAGCCAGGATGTCGACGGCGCTCTGGTAAATCTCGAGCTCGCGCTGCGGCTCGCGCTGGATCAGCGGCCCGACCCGGTCGTCCCCGAAATCCTCGAGCAGGAGGAGGCCCTTCTCGCGATCGATGGCGAGCGGACGCGGCGGCAGGAAACCGCGGTCGAGCAGGTGGCCCGCCACGGTGAGGAACGGGCCGACATCCTCATGCTCAGGCGGCGCGTCCATCAGAATGGCGGTTTCGCCGCCCGCCCGATGGATCCTGAAATAGCGCCGGAAGCTGGCGTCGCCGGCCAGCGGGCGGATCTCGGCGCCGCCCCAGCCATGCTCTGCAAGGAAGTCCGGCGCCCCTGCGGGCGGAATCATCGGGGCGGCCATCGCGTTCCCCAAGCGGTGGGCACCTCCGCTGTCAAGGTGCGGGCGCCCTCCCCTTCCCGACGCAGGGTGAGACGAAGCGAATGCGGCCATAGGGCGCGCCCCATCCGCTCCGGCCATTCGACGATCAGGGCTCCGCCCTCGAGCGCCTCGTCGAGCGCCAGCTCCTCCACCTCGGCCGGATCCTCGATCCGGTAGAGGTCGACGTGCCACGCCGGAAGCTCGAGCGCCTCGTAGGGAATGACGATCGGGAAAGTCGGGCTGGCGACCTCGCCCTCATGGCCGAGGCCGGCGAGGATCCCGCGCGCGAGCGTGGTCTTGCCCGCCCCGAGCTCCCCGAAAAGAGCGACCACGTCGCCCGGCCGGAGCTGCCCCGCCAGCCGCCGCCCGAATGCTTCGGTCGCCTCCGGTCCTTCGATGTGCATCAGCGTTTACGCGGCAAGCGCAAGGTGACGGTGGTGCCGGCGCCCGGCTCCGACAGAAGCTCGACCGTGCCGCCATGGGCCTCGATGAACTGCCTGGCGAGCGGAAGGCCGAGGCCGAGCGCCGCGCCGTCCGCTCCGCGGGGCTCGGCGGTCCTCGAGAAGCGGTCGAAGACCCGGGCCTGGTCGGCAGGAGCGATGCCCGGGCCATTGTCCGAAACGGTGATCGCCGCCGCCTTGCGATTGCCGCCGGCGTGCAGGAGTATCCTTCCTCCCTCCCGGGTATAGGCGACGGCATTCTTGAGCACGTTGTCGAGCGACTGGCGAAGCCGGGCGCGGTCGCCCGCGATCGAGCCCGCGCCGGCCTCGATCTCCACCGCGAAATCGATGCCCTTCTTCCCGGCAGGCTCGCGGAACGCCTCGGCCGCCTCGGCGCAGAGCCGGGCGAGGTCGACCTTGTCCTCGGCGAGCAGCAGACTTCCGCTGTCGCTCTGGGTGAGGTCGAGCACGTCGTCGATCAGGGTGCCGAGCCGGGCGACCGACTCGAGGATCGCGGCGACATAATCCCGCGCCGTCGGAGCGAGCTCGCCGGCATAGCCGCCGGCGAGCATCTCGGCGAAGCCGCCGATCGAGGTCAGCGGCGTTCGAAGCTCGTAGCTCATGTTGGAGACGAAGGCGGTCTTCAGCCGGTCCGCCTGCTCGAGCGCCTGGGTGCGCTCGCGAAGCGCCGCCTCGACGGTCCGGCTCGCGGTCACGTCGAGCATGGTGAAGAGGGCGTTGCCGTCGGGGAGCGGGACTGCGGCGAACTCGAACTCGCGCCCGTCGGTGAAGGCGACCCTGCCGGTGCGCTGCTTGCGCTCGACGGTGGCGCTCCGGACCAGCTCGCGGACCAAAGCGGCATGGCTCGAGTTCCTCAGCTTGCGGCCGATATGGGCGGTCAGCGCATCGATCCGGGGATTGCCGGCGAGCTGCTCCTCCTCGAACTCCCAAAGCTCTAGGAAGCGGTTGTTCCACAGGTGCAGGCGCCCGTCCGACGCGAACACGCCGACCGCCTCGAACAGATTGTCGAAGGTCGCGGTCCGGACGCGCAGCAGCGTGTCGCGGGCCGAGGCCAGGCGGAGCTGCTCGGTCCGGTCCTCGAAGATGAGCAGGAGCCCGCCGTCGGGGAGCGGCTGGGCGACGACCCGGAGGTGGCGGCCGCCGGGCAGGAGCCAGTCCTCCTCCTCCGCCGCGAGGCCGCCGGTGAACCAGCGGTCATGCTCCTTCTTCCACTCCGGATAGTCGCGGACCTCGGGCAGGTGGCCGGTCTCGCGCATCGCGTCGAGAAGCCGGTTGAACTCGGGACGGTCGGCGAGGAAGTCCGGCCTCAGCGCGAACAGGCGGGCGAAGGGCTGGTTCGAGAAGATGAGGCCGCGGTCGCGGGCGAATTGCGCCACCCCCGCGGAGAGGCGGTCGAGCATGTCGCGCTGGGCGTGGACGAAACGGGCGAGCTCGGAGCGGGCCTGCTCGCGATCCTCGACGTCGATGGCATAGCCGGCGACCCCCGCCTCCCCCAGCGGCACCTCGACGACCCGCATCATCCGCCGCTCGCCGCCGACCGTCGCCGGGACGTTGCGGGCGCTGGCCTTGCCGCTCTGGCGGACCGCGGCGGCCTCGGCGAGCGCCCCCGCCTCGCCGTCGTCGACCAGCTCGAGTCCCCCTTCGACGACGGCCCGGCCGTCCTCCGCCTCGACCGCGGCGACATAGGCGCTGTTGACCATCGCCAGGCGAAGGTCGGGGCCGCGATGCCAGATCGGGAAGGGCGCGGCCTCGATCAGCCCGGAGAGGGCGTCGAGGGCGGCGGCGAGGCGATCGGTGCGCTCGCGAAGCGCCGCCATCTCCTCCTCGCTTGCCGTCGCGTCGGCGAACCAGAGAAGGACCGAGCCGGCGGGATAGGAGGGCGGCGCAGGGCCGCCGCGGACCCGGAAGACCCGAGCCGAGACGGGGGGGCGGATCGAGAGCGCGAAGTCGCCCGCCGTCGCGGCCGAGGAGGCGACCCCGTCGAGCAGCGAGCCGCGGTCGCCGGCTTCCAGGACGGACGCGATCTCGTCGAGGCGCCGAGGCACTTCGGACAGGCCCAGGGCCAGCGAGGCTCGCTCCGCCTCCTCGAGGCTGCCGTCGCGGCGGACGATGAGCGGAAAGGCCGGGGAGGCGGCAAGCAGCGCTTCGTGATGCCGGGTGGAGTCGATCCGGGCGGCGGCGGCACGGCTCCGCCCGAGACCGCGCAGCGTCGCCCAGGCGGCGAGCGCCAGCCACGCGCCGGACAGAAGCGCGAGCGCTGCCAGCGCCGTCGGGGAAAGGTTGATCATAGGAAGGGCCTCTCTAGCGACGCGCCCGACTCTCCGGAAGGGCGCGCGTCCCCGTTCATCGATGTGACATAAATGCAACGCGGCGTCGGCATAAATATACGTAAAGGGCCGCTGCCATTGGAATATCCGCTCCGCGCCGGTAGGCCGCTTCCACGCTTTTACTCGTGGAGAGAGATTCACCCCATGGCCATGACATTCCGCTCGCGCGCTCTGCGCTCCGTCGCCTTTATCGGCCTCCTCGCCGCGGTCGCTCCGCAGGCCTATGCGCAGGAGACCGCCGAGGAGACGGACGATCCGGCCACCCTTCAGTCCGAAGCCGAGATCGAATCCGGCCAGGACGCCAGCGCCGCCGACGCGGGCGACATCACCATCACCGGCTCGCGCATCCGCCGCCCGAACCTGGAGTCGACCGTTCCGATCACCTCGGTCGGCGGCGAGGAGTTCTTCGAGACCGGCACCGTGTCCGTCGGCGACGTGCTGAACGACCTGCCCGCCCTGAAGAGCACCTTCAGCCAGTCCAACTCGACCCGCTTCCTCGGCACCGCCGGCCTCAACCTGCTCGACCTTCGCGGGCTCGACACGGTCCGCACCCTGGTGCTGGTGAACGGCCGCCGCCACGTCGGCGCGGACCTTCTCAACTACGCCACCGGCGTCGACGTCAACACGATCCCGACCGACCTCATCGAGCGGGTCGACCTGGTGACCGGCGGCAACTCGGCCATCTACGGTTCCGACGCCATCGCGGGCGTCGTCAACTTCGTGCTGAAGCGCAACTTCGACGGCATCCAGATCCGCGGCCAGGGCGGCGTCAGCAAATATGGCGATGCCGGCAGCTATTATACCAGCATCCTGGCCGGCCGGAACTTCGCCGGCGGCCGCGGCAACATCGCGATCAACGCCGAATATGCGCATCAGGAGGACTTCTACGCTCCGGGCCGTCCGAACCTGGCCTCCGTCAGGGGCTTCGTGACCGTCGACAGCGACCCCTCCAGCGCGACCAGCGACGGCAATTTCGACAACGTTCTTCGCGACGACCTGCGCAGCCCCTTCTACGCCGAGGGCGGCACCTTCCTGAACTACATCAGCGGCTCGTCCTACTCGCCCTATCTTTTCCTGCCGGACGGCCGGCTCATCCCGCAGACCGGCACTCCGATCGGCCTTCCGCCCTACCCGACCTTCCTGGGCGGCAACGGCCCGACCGGCCGCGAAGGACGCCAGTTCGGTCTTTCGCCGAAGCTCGACCGCTACAGCGTCAACCTGATCGCCCACTTCACGGTCAGCGAGGCGTTCGAGCCGTTCGTCGAGGCGAAGTTCGTTCGCCTCAAGTCGCTCGGCAATGCGAGCGGCCCGTTCTTCACCGGATCGACCCAGGGCGAGGTCTTCTTCACGGACAATCCCTTCCTCAACCCGCAGGCGCGCGAGATCATTCGCGACTATTACGGCGTCAGCGGCGCTGACGAGACGGGTTTCCTGTTCTACCGCAACGTCCAGGAGCTGACCAACCGCGAGGAAGCCGCCAAGCGCGACACCTATCGTGTCGTCGCCGGTGTCCGCGGCCAGTTCAACGACGACTGGTCGTACGAAGTCTCCGGCAATTACGGAAAGTTCAAGGAGCACACCGATCTCTTCGGCAACGTCAATCTCCAGCGTTACCTGCTGGCGATCGACGCCGTGCGGAACCCGGCCGGCCAGATCGTCTGCCGCGCAACGATCGATCCCAGCGCCCGCACCATTTATGGGGCCGCCGGGGTCAACACCGCCTTCGCCAACGCGGCTCTCGCCGGCGACGTCGCGGCCTGCGTCCCGATCAACCTGTTCGGCGAAGGGAACATCACTCCCGCGGCGCGCAACTACGTCCTTCAGAACCCGTCGTTCGCCAGGGGCAACATCAGCCAGTTCGTGCTGAACGCCTTCGTGTCGGGCGACACCAGCGAGTTCATCAACCTCCCGGGCGGCCCGATCGGCTTCGCGCTGGGCGCGGAATATCGCAAGGAGGATGCGTTCTACACCCAGGACGCGACCACTCAGGCGGGGCTGACCTTCTACAACGCCATCCCCGACTTCCAGCCGGACTCCTTCGAGGTGAAGGAAGTCTTCGGCGAGCTCCGGCTGCCGCTCATCCGGGAATCGTTCATCCACGAATTGACCGTGAGCGCCGCCGGACGCCTCTCCGACTACAAGGGCGCGGTGGGAACGACCGCGGCCTACAATGTCGGCGTCGACTTCGCCCCGATCCGCGACCTTCGGCTCCGCGCCAACTACTCGCGCGCGGTCCGGGCCCCGAACCTGGTCGACCTCGCTTTCCCGCTGTCGCAGAACTACTCGATCCCCGCCGATCCGTGCGCTCTTCGTAACCGCGGAACCGGCGCGGCCACCCGGGCGGCAAACTGCGCGGCGGCGGGCGTGCCGGCGGCCTTCGACTACGTCTACCTCAGCTCGCTGGGCTTCCTGTCGGGCGGCAACCCGAACCTGACGGAAGAGACGTCCGACTCCTACACGGCCGGCGGAGTCTTCCAGCCGCGCTTCATCCCGGGGCTGGCGCTGTCTGTCGATTACTACCAGATCACCGTCAACGACGTGATCACCTCGCTCTCCGCCCAGGCGATCCTCAACGCCTGCTACGACCAGGCGGACATCAACAACCAGTTCTGCGAGCTCTTCCAGCGCGCCGGACCGGGCGGTGGCCCCCAGGGCGAGATCCCGGGCCAGATCCTCGAGAACAGCCTCGAGGTGGTCCCGCTGAACTTCGCCAAGCTGAGGACGCGCGGCATCGACGCCGAGATCTCCTACCGCCGGAAGATCGACGGCATCGGCTCGATCAGCACCAGGCTCAACTACACCCATGTGCTCCAGAACGACCAGTTCCTGAACCCGATCGACCCGGGCCGCGCCAACCAGGTGCTGCTCGAGCTCGGCGAGCCGCAGGATACGTTCAACTTCGACTTCGACCTGAAGAGCGGGCCGATCACCTTCGGGTATCAGCTGCGCTACATCGGCAAGATGACGACGTTCAGCTACGAGTCCTTCTTCAGCAAGCAGGGCCGTCCGCCCGAGAACGCGGACGCCGCCGAGGAGCGCTTCTACCCGGCCGTCTTCTATCATGATGCCCGCATCAGCATCGACGCCGGCGATCGCTTCAACTTCTACATGGGCATCGACAACATCCTGAACCGCGATCCCCCGTTCGGCCTCACCGGCATCGGCGCCGGCAGCGGCATCTACTCGAACCGTGGACGCTTCTTCTACGCGGGCGCTGTCGCGAAGTTCTAATCGCGAAGAGCCATCGGAAACTGGCGGGCCGGAGCGAAAGCTCCGGCCCGTTTCTTTTTGCCCGGCGGAGCGGCTATCAGCGGCGCCCGGGGATGGGCGGAGTCACAGGTGAGGCGGATGGAGAAAGGCAGCGGCGCTCCGGCGGACAGGGCCGCCCTCAGGCTTCGAGCCGCCGAGCTTCGCCGTCTCGGGCGCGACTCCGAGGCGGCCCGGGCCGAGCTCGAGGCGATCCGGGGATTTGCCGGCGTCCCTGCCCTCGCCCGAGCGGCCCAGGCCATTGCGACCGGCCAGCTCGCGGCCGCCGAGCGGCTTCTTCGTCTTTATCTGGCGGAGGTCCCCGACGATGCGGCGGCGCTGCTCATGCTCGCCGACGTCGCCACGGCGATGGGCTTCTTCGGGGAAGCCGAGCGCCTGTTGCGGCAGGCGCTGGAGCTCGCCCCGGACTTCCTCGAGACGAGGCAGCGCCTCGCCTCCGTCCTCCTCCACCAGAACCGGGTCGGCGAATCGATCGCCATGCTCGACGAGATCCTCCGCCGCGACCCGGCGCATCGTTTCGCCGCCGTCACGCGGGCGGCGACTCTCGGGCAGATCGGCGACTATGAGGAAGCGGCGCTCGCCTATCGCGAGCAGCTCGAGCGGGCGCCGGGCGAGGCGAGCCTCTGGACGGCCTATGGCCATGTGCTGAAGACGATGGGCCGCACCGACGAAAGCATCGGCGCCTATCGCCGGGCCCTCGGGCTCAACCCTGCGTCCGGCGAGACCTGGTGGAGCCTGGCCAATCTGAAGACGGTCCGGATGGGGGAAAGCGAGACCGAGGCGCTCCGCTCCGCCCTGCAGCGCACGGGCATCGGCCCGAGCGACCGCTTCCACCTCCATTTCGCTCTCGGCAAGGCGCTTGAGGATTCCGGCGCCTTCGAGGAATCCTTTCGCCATTACGCCGAGGGCAATCGCCTGCGCCGGGCCGCCCTCCCCTACGACCCGAGCTCGACCCGAGACGAGGTGCGGCGGTGGAAGGCCCTGCTCACGCCCTCTTTCCTGGCCGACCGCCATGGCCTGGGCGCCGCGGCGCCCGACCCGATCTTCGTGCTCGGAATGCCCAGGGCCGGATCCACCCTGGTCGAGCAGATCCTCGCCAGCCACCCGGCCGTCGAAGGAACGTCCGAGCTTCCGCACATCCCGATCCTGATCCAGCGGGTCATCGAGCAAGGCTGGTGCGCCGGGCGTCGATCCTATCCGGAGCTGACGGCCCAATTGGCGGCCGTCGAGCTGGAGGCGCTGGGCCGCGCCTATCTCGACGCGGCGACGCTCCACCGCAAGTCCGGGCGGCCGCGCTTCATCGACAAGCTTCCCAACAACTGGCTCAACACCGGCTTCATCCACCTCATCCTTCCCGAGGCCAGGATCGTGGACGTACGGCGCGACCCGCTCAGCTGCGGCTTCTCGAACTTCAAGCAGCATTTCGCCAAGGGCCAGGCCTTCAGCTACGAGCTCGAGCATATCGGCGCCTATTATCGCGACTATGTCGAGCTGATGGACCATGTCGACGAGAGGCTGCCCGGGCGGGTGCACCGGCTGATCTACGAGGACCTGATCGAAAGCCCCGAGCAGGAGGTGCGGCGGCTCCTCGACTATCTCGGCCTGCCCTTCGACCCGGCGACGCTGCGCTTCCACGAGAACCGCCGGGCGGTGAGGACCGCGAGCTCCGAGCAGGTGCGCCGCCCGATCAACCGCGACGGTCTCGACCGCTGGCGCGATTACGAGCCCTGGCTCGCCCCGCTCGAGGCCGCGCTCGGGCCCGCGCTAACCGGGTGGCGCGGCAAGGCGGCTCGCGGAGCCTAGGTCGCCGAGGTCTCGACCGGCGCTATCTGGAAGCGCCGTAACCGCCGGTGCCGTTCGTCTCCCACCAGTAAGGCGCCCTCACCCGGGTGCCGGTCACCACCTCGTTCATGGTCACAGGATCGTAGAGGCGGCCGCCGAGCATGACCCGGTGGACCTTGTCGCTGTTGCGGATATCGACGGTGGGATCGGCGTCCAGCACCACCAGGTCGGCGAGCTTGCCCGCCTCGAGCGATCCGACGTCGCGCGCATAGCCAAGCGAGGTCGCCGCCGCGATCGTGCCGGCGCGCAAGGCCTCGATCGGGTTCCAGCCGCCGCGGACGAACGACCAGAGCTCCCAATGGGAGCCGAGCCCGGCCTGCTGGCCGTGGGCGCCGATGGCGACCTGGACACCGCGGTCGGCGAGCTTCTTGGCCTCCCGGGCGGCATCGTCGTCGACGAAATCCTCCTCCGGAGCCATCGTCCGCCGGACGTTCTGGGCGGCGAGCTGGGCCGGCGGCGCGTGCCTCGAAAGCAAGGGATGCTTCCAGACTTCCATATGCTGGCGCCAATAGGGATCGCCGGCGAGGCCGCCATAGGCGACGACCAGGGTCGGGGTGTAGTTCGTCTTCGTCTGGGTCCACAGGCTGACGACATCCTCGTAGAAATGCTCACCCGGCACATTATGCTCGACCGTCGCATTGCCGTCCTGGATGAGCGAGATGTCCATCGTGAAGAGCGAGCCGCCTTCCGGGACGACCTCCATCCCTTCACGCTGCCCGGCGGCGACGACCATCTGGCGCTGGTCGCGCCGGGGCTGGTTGTAATTCTTGACGCTGTGGGCGCCCTGAGCCTTAAGCCTTCGGACGTGGGCGAGCGCGTCCTCGAAGCTGTTGATCTCCGCGTAAACGTCGGCCGCCTTGGCGCCGTAGACGATCTCGCCGGTCGAGAAGATCCGCGGGGCGAGGATCTTGCCCACGCGCTGCATCTCGGAAGCGGCGAAAATCTCGGCCGCCCGGGCGGAAGGATCGTGCATCGTCGTCGTGCCCATCGCCAGATTGGCGATCGAGGCCCAATTCTGCTGCGGGATGAGGTCGTCCTGCCCTTGGGGGCCATGGGCATGGGCGTCGACCAGGCCGGGGATGATGGTCTTGCCGGTCACGTCCACCGTCTTCGCTCCGGCGGGGATGCTCACCTGCCCGCGCGGCCCCACGGCCAGGATCCGGTCGCCGCGAACGACGATGGTGCCGTCGTCGATGATGCCTCCGTCCGCGGCCGCCATGGTGACGATCCGGGCGCCGGTGAAGGCGACGGTGCCGGTGGGCCTGTCGGCCTCGACCGCCATCGACAGCGACAGCCCCTTCGTCGGCGGCTGGAACTTGGGCGCATTCTCCGCCGGCGGCGCCGATCCGAACAAGGCGGCGCTGTCGACGGTGTAGACGGTCGGGCCGGTGCTCCAGTGAAGCCGGCGGCCGCCGCCAGACCAGTGGATGAACTCGGCGCCGACCGCGCTCACCCTCGTGACCGGAAGCGGACCGCCTTTGGCGTCGGCCGCCACGTCCTGGGTCCCGGGCATGAGCGGCATCACATAGGCCTGATAATTCTGCCGGAAGGCGAGATATTGGCCGTCGGGCGAGACCTGATAGTCGCTCACCATCTCGCCGGTCGAATGGACGTGCTTCGCCTCTCCGTTCAGGTCGGTGCTGACCAGCTGGCGCTTGCCGGCGGCGCTGACGATCATGAACAGGCGGTCGTTCGAAGCCCCGAATTGCGGTGCGGCGCCTTCCGAGGCGACCCGCACCGGGGTGCCGCCGCCGGCGGCGACCCGGTAGATGCCGGGATTTTCCGACCAGCGGGCGGAGGTGAGGAAGCCCCCCTGCCCGCGCTCGAAGACGATCGTCTTCCCGTCGGGCGAGAATTGCGGCCGGGAATAATGGCCCGGCTGGGCGGTCACCTGCCGGGCGGCGCCGCCGCCGGCCGCCACCGTCCGGATCCGGCCGAGGCCCTGGTCGGTCCAGCCGACGAAGACGATATTGCGCGCGTCGCGCGACCAGGACGGGAAAAGCTCGAGCTCCTCCTCATTGCCGCGCACCAGCCGCCGCGGCGCCCCGCCCGCCGCCGGCTTGACCCAGAGCTTGCCGAGAGTCTCGAACACCACCTGCCGGCCGTCCGGCGAGACGCTCGCCCAGCGCGGCATCTTCGTCTGGAAGCGGTCGGGCGCGACCTCGACCTGGGGGTGAACCGCGTCGATCACGACCCTCGTGTCGCTGACCCGGAACGGGATCTCGCTCGCGCCGCCGCCCTCGCCGTCGACCCGGCGAAGCTTGCCTCCGGCCCAGAAGACGACGCTCCGGCTGTCCGGGGTCCAGGCCATGTTGGGATAGACCCCGGTCACCGCCCAGGTCTCCTGAACGTCCTGGTCGAGATCGTCGTGGATCTTGCGCTCCTCGCCCGAGACGAGGTCCTTCACGTAGAGCTTGGAGCGGGCGCGCTCGCGGCGGACGAAGGCGATCTTCCTGCCGTCCGGCGAGGGGGTCGGCCGGACCGAGCCGCCGAGGCCGGAGACCGCGGTCGTGACCTCCCCCGTCTCGAGCTCGTAGCGCTGGATCTCGAACAGGTTGGTGTTGGAGTTCTGGGCATATTCGAAGATGGGGCCGGAGGTGATGTTGCGGGTGAAGTAGACGCTCCTGCCGTCGGGCGCGAAGACCGGCTCGCCGAGCTCCTTCTGGTGCTGCTCGTTCGGCTTCTTGACCAGGGGGACGCCGGCGCCGCCGGAGACGTGGTAGAGCCACACCTCGCCGGTGCCGAGCGAGCGGCCGGTGGTGAAATGCTTCTTGGCCGCGATGAAGCGGCCGTCCGGGCTCCAGCTCGGCTGGTAGAGGAGCCGGAAATCCTCCTTGGTGAGCTGGCGCTTGTCCGAGCCGTCGGCGTTCATGATCCAGATATTGTCGCCCCCGCCCCGGTCCGAGGTGAAGGCGATCCGGCGCCCGTCGGGCGAGAAGCGCGGCTGATGCTCGAAGGCGAGCCCTTCCGCGACCCGCCTCGGAATGCCCCCCGAGATCGGCATGGTGTAGATGTCGCCGAGCATGTCGAAGGCGATCGTCCGCCCGTCACGCGAGACGTCGACGTTCATCCAGGTGCCCTCGTCGACGTCGATCCGGACCTGGCGGGTGATCATTCCCGGCGGCGCGCTGACGTTCCATTTCTCGGGCTTGGCCGGCTGGCTCGCCGGAGCCCGGGCGGCGGCCGGGGGCAAGGGCCCGGCGACCCGCTGCTCGGGGTTGGTGGCCTGGTTCTCGGGCGCCTGGGTCTCCTGGACCGGCGGCGTGGGCTGCGGCGTATCCCTCGGCGGGGCCTGGCCGCTCGCCTGAGTCGCCGCAAGCACCGCGGCGATCGCCGCCGTCACCCGATATCGCATCCATCCCTCCAAGCTTTTGCCGGGCCTTTAGGAGGGATTCGCGCGCAGGTCTTGCGGAAAAGGCGGCGGCGGTAACAACCGAATCGGACGCGATTGGCAATTGCCGACCGGCGGATAACGGGGTCTCATCCCGCTCCAGGGCTAGCTCGGCGCGCGGCTCATCCGAGTCGGCGGCCGTCATTGAGCGGGCCCAGGGGGGCGCGATGCGACGACGGACCCATCATCTGCTGGCGGCTTCCGCCTTGGCGAGCGCGAGCGCCGCGAGCGCGGGCGAGACGATCACCTATCGGTACGACGAGCTCGGCCGGCTGATCAAGGTCTCGCGAAGCACGCCCACCAGCACCGCCACCGCGGACTATAGCTACGATCCCGCCGACAATCGCAAGAAGGTCACCGTCGCAACGACGGGCTCGCCGCCGCCGCCGCCGCCTGCGCCTCCGCCTCCGCCGGGAGGGGCGGCGTGAAAGGCGGCCCCCGAGGCGGCCTGGCAGTGCCGGTGAGCCACTCGCTCCTGCTCCTTCTGCTCGCCGCCGTGTCGATGATGGCGCCGGCCGCCCCCGCCGGCGCCCAGCCCGGCAGCAAGCTGATCAACTCGCCGGCGGAGACCTATGCGGTCGCGCCGGGCGGGGTCGACATGCGCACCGGCCGCTACGCCTACAGCCAAACGGACCTGTCGATCGGCGCTTCCGCGGGGACCGGTGGACTGGCCCTGACCCGGAGCCGGGCATCGGGCGGCCAGGGCCATTCCAATCCGTTCGGGGGCTTCTCGCACAATTGGGACGTCATGGTCGTCGAGCGGCGGCTCGACATCGAAGCGCAGAATCCCGAAGCGAGCGGCCCCGACTACCGGATGGGGGTGCATTTCGGCGGCCGTTCCCAGACCTTCCAATCCTACGCCCCCTACGCCGTCTACGAGCAGGTATCGCGGGGCGGGCCGCCGGCGGCTCTTACCTATACCGGCACGCGCGACGGGGCGGCTATCTACACTTTCACCGCCTCGGACGGCACGGTGGCCGAGTTCCTGCCGTTGGGGCCGAGCCGGACCGCCTTCGTCTCGACGATCACGGAGGTGGACGGAACCAAGTTCAGCCTCGATTACACTTCCGAAGGCCGGCTCAGGAGGGTGATCAGCTCCCGCGGCTATGCGCTTCTGCTCGAGGGCGGAAGCTTCGTCAGCAAGGCCTGCGTCCTCAACCTCGCGGCGGCGCCCCTTCCGGCCACCGGCCTCTGCCCGCCGGACGCGCCCGCCGCGACCTATGGCTACACCGCCGCCGGCGAGCTCGCCAGCGTCACCAGCCCGGGCAACAGCAGGTCCGAATTCACCTATTCGACCCGTGCCTCGGACGGATCACCGGTCATGGGCTTCGTCAAGCCGGGCTACGCTTCCCCGTGGCTGACCCATGTGCGCGGCACCGGCCATGACGAGGAAGGGGTGGAATGGGAGGTGATCCGCGAGCAGGAATTTCACGACGGCCAGAGATACGCCTACCAGTTCCACCACCCTCCGCCGGTCCAGGGCCGCACCGCCGCCGTCGTCGGCGGCCTCTACACCGATGCTTCGGGCATGACGACGAACGTCAAATATGGCTTTCCAATCCAGCCGGGCAGCAACCGCTGCTCGCGCCCGCCCTGCCCTCCCCTGACCAAGGGCAGCGTCGTCTACCAGCAGACCTCCGGTCCGGCCGAGATCAGGGCCCCTCTCGGTCGCACGACCTATTTCGACCATTGTGATCCCGCCGAGAACAGCGGCTGCCTGGTCGGCCTGCTCCGCGCCTTCACCGACCCGGAGGGGCGGAAGACCGAGCTCGATTACGACGGCAATCGCAACGTCGTGCTTGTCCGGCGGCACCCCAAGCCCGGAATCCTCGATCCCGACGGCACCGCGCCGGTGCCGAGCGAAAGCCGGGCGGAATACGATCTCGCCCATCCCAAATCGGCCTCGAAGCCGCTGTCGATGACGGACGCCAACGGCAACGTCACCCGCTGGGAATATTCCCCCGATCACGGCGGAGTGCTGAAGGAGACCGGCGCCCAGGTGAACGGGGCCAAGCCGCAGAAGCGCTACGCCTATGCACAGCGCCAGGCCCGGGCGGCGGACGGCTCGGCCGCCGGCCCGCAGGTCTGGCTGCTCGTCGGCATGTCGCAATGCCGGCACGGCAACCCGGCCGATCCGGGCCCGGGCTGCGCCGCCGGCTCATTCGACGAGGTCGTGACGACCTACGATTACGGCGCCGACGACGGCAGCCCGACCAATCTCCTGCTCCGCGGCGAGTCGGTCGCCGCCGTCGAGGGCATTCTCAGGACCTGCTTCGCCTACGACCGGCTCGGCCGCAAGATCAGCGAGACCGGCCCCAACGGCACCGCCCACCTCGCCGCCTGCCCCGCCTCCCCGCCGACCGGCCCCCTGCCCTTCACGACGGGCACCCGCTACGATGCCGACGGCCGGGTGACGGGCACGATCGCCCCGGAGCCGAACGGCCCAGGCGGCGGCGCCCCGGCGGTCCGCAACAGCTACGATCCGGCCGGTCGCCTCACCGTCGTGGAGCAGGGGACGCTCGCCGCCTGGCAGAGCGAGGCCGTGGCTCCGGCCCACTGGCCCGGCTTCACCGTCCACAAGAGGATCGACACCGAATATGATTCGCTCGACCGCAAGACCCGCGAGTGGGTGACCGGCGTCGGCGGCACGATCGCCGGGATCACCGAATATAGCTACGATCTCCACGGGCGCTTGAAATGCACCGCGGCTCGGATGAACCGGGACGTCTGGACGGCTCGGCTCCCCGACAAATGCGTCCCCGGGTCACCTCACGCCACCGACCGTTTCGACCGGATCGCGATGAACGTCTATGACGGAGCGGGCCGGCTCGCCGAGGTCTGGGAGGGGGTCGGCACCCCGCTCCAGCGCCGCGAGGCGCTCTACAGCTACAATCTGGGCGACCAGCGGACGAGCCTGACCGACGCCCGCGGCTTCAAGGCCGAGATGACCTGGGACGGGCTCGGCCGCCAGTCGCGCTGGATCTTCCCGTCGAAGAGCCTGGCCGGGCAGGCCGAGCCGGGCGATTTCGAATATTATCTCTACGACGCCCAGGGCAACCGCACCGCGCTGAAGAAGCGCGACGGCTCGATCCTGCGCTATCAATATGACGCGCTCAACCGGATGAAGGCGAAGATCGTGCCCGAGCGCCCCGGCCTGACCCCGGCGCAAACCCGCGACGTCCATTACGCCTACGACAATCGCGGCCTCCAGACCGGCGCCCGGTTCGGCTCGCTCGACGGCGAGGGGGTGACGACCTGGTATGACGGCTTCGGGCGCCCGGTCACCGCGCTTCTCTACATGTCCGGCCGGGCCCGCTATCTCGGCTATGTCTACCATGGCGACAGCCTGTTCAGGATCTCCCATCCCGACGGCTCGGGCTTCGCCTTTCATTACGACGGGCTCGGGCGGATGACCCATCTGTTCGACAATCCCGCCGGCAGCAGCCTCTACGACAACGTCATCGGCTATCATTACCGCCAGGACGGCCCCCGCCACGCGGCGGTGCGAGGCTCCGGCCTGGCCGGGTTCACCACCGTCTATTATCCCGACTTCGTCCAGCGGCCCGGCTCGATCCTCAACGACCTTCCCGG
>DASWLZ010000027.1:0-28223 GCA_036399975.1 Allosphingosinicella sp. | reverse complement strand
GATCAGGGTCAGGCAGATGATGGCCAGGCCGAAATTGCCGAGCACGGCGTAGAGCCAGTTCAGGAGCGAGAAGATCGGCTGCATGAACCAGCGGAACCAGCCCCAGTCGATCGCCCGCTCGAGCGGGGTTCCGAGCTGCTCGGTGTAGCGGTCGAGGAGCTCGATCTCCTTGGCGCCCGCGAAGAGGTGCGAGCGATAGTTCGTCACCTTGCCGCGCGGCGCGATGGCGGGTTCGGCGATGGCGTCCGCCTGATAGGCGTCGGTGGCGCGGTTGTGGCGGAAGGAGGCGTCGACCGAGCTCGCCTGGTTGGGGACGACCGCGGTCAGCCAGAAGGTGTCGGTGAAGCCGATCCAGCCGCCGCGGCCGTTGAAGCGCTTTTCGCCCGTTTCGGCGACGGTGCTGTAATCGTTGCCGTAATCGGCGGCGCCGTTGAACACGCCCATGGGACCGGCATGAGCGGTCCAGGGATCGGGATCCTTGGACGCGCCGATGCGGCTGAGGACGGAATAGGGCCTGACCGCGATGTCGCCGGCGCCGCGGTTGACGACCTTCTGGTCCACCGAGAACAGATAGCCTTCGTCGACCGCGAGCTGGATCTGGAACAGCTGGCCCTGGCCGTTGTCCCAGCTGAGGGTGACCGGGCTCCCCGGAGCGAGCCGGGTCGCGCTGGGCGTCCAGACCGTCTCCGGCCCGGGAACGCGCTGCGGGTCGCCGGCCCAGCCGAAGCTCGCGAAATAGGCGCCCGGGCTTCCCGCCGGGGAGAGCAATCGGATGGCGGGAGAATTCTTCGCGATCCCCTCGCGGTGGGTGGTGAGGACGAGATCGTCGATTCGGGCGCCCTTGAGGTTGATCGAGCCGGCCAGGTGGGGCGTCGCGATCCGGATCCGCGGGGTCGTTTTGAGCACTTCGCCGCGGTCGCGGACGGCGACGGGGCCGTCGGCGGTCGGATCGGCCTTGGGCTGGGGCAAGGGCACGTTCCTGCCGTCCACCACCTTGGTGGCCGGCGGCTGGGCTGTAGGCAAGAAGCGCTCGCTCAGGAAGCTCCAGCCGATCAGCACGATCGCCGAAAGGACGATCGCGAGGATCATGTTACGGTGCTCGTTCAACTATTCCCCCTCACGGTACCGGATCATGGCCCGAGCCGCCCCAGGGGTGGCATCTGAGCAATCTTTTGGCGGCCAGCCAGGAACCGCGAAGCGCCCCATAGCGCCGGAGCGCGGTGATTGCATAGGCCGAGCAGCTGGGCTGGTATCGGCAGCTCGGCGGAAGGACCCGCGAAGGTCCTTTCTGCCATGCCTGAGCGATGAGGATGAGGCCCTTCGCGATCATCGCCGAAGCTTGGCGAGAGCGGTCTGGAGCTCGGACCTCAGCAGCGCGAAATCCCGTTCGATGCCGCCCTGCCGGCCGATCAGCACATGGTCCGCCCCGGCGATCCCGTTCTCCGGCAGCAGGTCCCGGGCGAGCACCCGGAAGCGCCGCTTCATCCGGTTGCGAACGACCGCTCCGCCGATCTTCTTGGTCACGGTGATCCCGAGCCTGATCGCGCTGTCCCCGTCGTCGCGCGGCCGGACCAGAAGGACGAAGCCGGGCATGGGGGCGCGGCGGCCGCGGTTGGCGGCCACGAAGTCGGCTCGGCGGGTGAGGGAGCTCAGGCGGAGAGGGTCTTGCGGCCCCGCGCCCGGCGCGCGGCCAGAATCTTGCGGCCGCCGACGGTCGCCGTCCGGGCCCGGAAGCCGTGCCGGCGCTTGCGCACGAGATTGCTCGGCTGGAAGGTGCGCTTCATCGCTCTTACCCTGAAAACTAGAGGTGGAAAAATCGGAATTAGAATGGCCGCCCGCGGACCCCATGAAAGTAGCACTTTCACGGGCACCCCGAGCGGAGCGGCCTTCGTCGGCGGTCCCGTTAGGCAAATCGTCCGCGAAAGTCAATTGCCCCATGGCCGCAACGGCCTCCTGCTCGGCCTTGAGCCGCTCCTGGCGGCGCTTCGCGCTCGCCCGCCTCAAACCCCAGTCCGCCCAGTCGCCCTTCTTCGGGTGGCGCCGCTTGAACTTGACGTAATAGCGCTTCGCCCAGGCGCTGTACTTCAGCACCAGGGAGAGCCCGGCGGCGAACACGACGACTCCGCCGGGGCCGGGGATCGGGCCGAGCAGCGGCGTCAGGCCGATCAGTATGAAGCCGAGCACGACCAGCGCGCTCCGCACCGCCGGATAGTTCGTCAGGTGCCGCCAGTCGATCCTGCCCATCGCCCCCATGTGGGAAAGCTGTGTTAGCCGTGCAAGACGCTTCGTCAGCCGATGTCGAACTCGCTGCTGGCCACCTCGCCCAACACGCCTTTATCGCCGGGGAGGGTGCTGAAGCAGAGGTGAGGCCGCCCCGGCTGGACTTCGAAATGCTCGAGCGTGTCGTTGCTGAGCACGGTCAGCGCCTGGGCATTGGTCTCGCCGGTGAGCTTGTCGACCTCAGCGCGCGCGCCCTCCGGCGTCTCGTTATTCACCATGTAGAAGCCGTTCATGCCCCCGAACCAAGCCATCACCATATATCCGCTCATCCGTCCCTCCCCCTGTCTGCGCCGATGTTCGGCCCCTTTGGGGGCCTCGTCAAATCCGGGAGGATGGATCACGGAAAGCGTTGACTAATGAGTGCCGGTTCCCCGAAAAGGCGTGTCGGGAGGGGGCACTCATGGTCGCGCATGTCGCCACGGTAGCGTTCCTGGGGCTGGAGGCACGGGCGGTCGAGGTGCAGGTCCAGATTTCGGCCGGCCTGCCCAAGTTCCTCGTCGTCGGCCTTCCCGACAAGGCGGTGGCCGAGAGCCGGGAGAGGGTCCACGCCGCCTTGGCCGCGATCGGGCTGTCGCTTCCGCCCAAGCGGATCACCGTCAACCTGTCGCCGGCCGACCTGCCCAAGGAGGGCTCTCATTACGACCTTCCGATCGCGCTCGGCATGCTCGCCGCTTTGGGGGCGATCGATGCGGAGACCCTGGCCGGCTACGTCGCCGTGGGCGAGCTCGGCCTCGACGGCCGGATCGCGCCTTCACCCGGAGTGCTGCTGGCGGCGATGAACGCGTCGGCGCGCAGCCTCGGGCTGGTCTGCCCGGAGGCGCAGGGTGCCGAGGCCGCCTGGGCCGGCGACGTCGAGATCGTCGCCGCGCCCGACCTCATCGCCCTGCTGAACCATTTCCGCGGAAGCAGCGTGCTCGCCCCGCCCGCGCCCGGCGAGGCGGAGCCGACGGGATTCGGTCCGGACCTCCGCCAGGTCAAGGGACAGGAGACCGCCAAGCGCGCCCTCGAGATCACCGCGGCGGGAGGCCACAACCTGCTGATGGTCGGCCCGCCCGGCGCCGGCAAGTCGCTGCTCGCCGCCTGCCTTCCCGGCATCCTTCCGAACCTGACCCCTCCCGAGGCGCTCGAAGTGTCGATGATCGCCAGCGTCGCCGGAACCCTCTCCGGCGGCCGCCTGATCCGGACCCGGCCCTATCGCGCCCCTCACCACAGCGCCTCGATGGTGTCGCTGGTCGGCGGCGGCCTCCGGGTCCGCCCGGGGGAGGTCAGCCTGGCCCATCTCGGGGTGCTGTTCCTCGACGAGCTTCCCGAATTCCAGCGCTCGGCCCTCGATTCGCTCCGCCAGCCGCTCGAGACCGGGACGGTCAGCGTCGCCCGCGCCAATGCCCATGTCACCTTCCCGGCCCGGGTCCAGCTCGTCGCGGCGATGAACCCGTGCCGCTGCGGCCATCTCGGCGATCCCGCTTTGGCCTGCTCGCGGGCGCCGCGCTGCGCCGCCGACTATCAGGCGCGGGTCTCGGGGCCGCTGCTCGACCGGATCGACCTCCATGTCGACGTCCAGGCGGTGGCGGCGGCCGATCTCGTCCTTCCGCCGCCTTCCGAGGGCTCGGCCGAGGTGGCCCGTCGGGTCGCCGCCGCCCGCGCCGTCCAGACCGCGCGCTACGAAGGGCAGGGCCTGCGAACCAACGCCGAGGTCGACGGCGAGCGGCTGGAAGCGGTGGCGAGGCCCGACGAGCCGGGCCGCCGCCTGCTCGCCCAGGCGGCCGAGGCGATGCGCCTGTCCGCCCGAGGCTTCCACCGGGTAATGCGGGTGGCCCGCACCGTCGCGGATCTGGCGGGAAGCGAGGAAGTTCGGCGGATCCACGTCGCCGAGGCACTGAGCTATCGCAGGCAGGCACCGCGCAATTAGTGCTTGTCAGCACCCGACGCAGCCGGGTGGCGGGAGCCAGCGGAGAGTGCCTGCTGCTAGTAGAAAGGCTTGCAGCTCGAGGTGAATATTGAGAACTGCCCAACCGTCGTAACAAGCTTGCGCCAAACAAGCTCATCGCCGTATCCCTCATCTCATGTCTACAGCCTATCGGAGCACTGGCCCTTCTAAGCTAACTCGATGGATCCTAGCGCTAAGTCTTGGTGCCGCCGCGATGGTAGGCGGCGTTTGGTATGGCTTGGATTCGCAAGCGTCCTATCAGCAAGAAGCTCGGCGACTGAGCGTCGATTACGCGAAACTTGCCGGCGATAAAGTGCAGCAAGCCTGTCTCGGGTCGACGACTGTAGAACGCGGTAAATGCATAAAGGAAACAGCCGCTGAGTACCGCCTCGATGTCCGAGATAAGCAACGTGAATACGGCGAATTGGTGGCACAAAAAACGTCTGCGCTGTGGACGAGTATTATGGGAATTGCGGCACTAATTGGTATGGCCTTGAGCGCCATTGGAGTGGCGCTAGTCTATACGACATTTGCTGAGGCGAGACTGACTAACCGTATCGCTATGAAGGAGGCAAGCAGAGCTACTAGGCGGGCAATCACTGGTGGCGAGGAGACACGACGAGCGATGGAGATCGCTGACAAGAACGCTGCGGCTGCTGCTGCCTCTGTCGATCAGATGCGGGAAAACTCTCTAACTGAGTTGCGACCGTGGCTGACCCTTGATGGGTATACTCCCACTCTAATGTGGGACAATGATAACGAGAATATCCTTATTGGCATCAGCTTCAGCTTCCGTTTCATCAATGCGGGCAGGATTCCGGCTGTCAAAGTGAACATTTTGAATCGTGGTGTAATGAGACCCAGCGCTGAAGGAGGGGTCCCGAAGATAGAGGTCGCTAACGAAGCGCGGAATCATTCGACTATCATAGGGCCTAATTTCTTCGCCCATGGCATGGCAATAAATTTGGCCAAGGACGCATACGATGAGCTGCGGGCGCACCATAGCACCCTTTTTGTTCATCACCTCTTGACCTACAGCGACCCAAGGAATCCAGAGACGATCTACCAGACCGAGACTCTTGCTAAGCTTACGTTCGTTGGTGACGAACGGCAGCCAGATGGCTCCTATATGCCGCGATTTCAGATATTGCATGTTGGCCCACAAAATCGCCTTAGCTAGGTCATCGCTGCATTGACTCATGGCAGGCCGTTAAGACGCGTTTGCCATTGTTAAGACCTCGTGAGAGTCGGTTGGAGCCGACCCAGCGCTCCAGCCCACCGCAAACGACGAGGAGACTGGCGAGGCCGGATGAGCCCGGCCGCCGCCTGCTCGCCCAAGGCCGCCCAAGCGATGCGCCTCTCCGCCCGCGCCTTCGGGTGATGCGGGTAGCGAGAACCGTCGCCGACCTCGCCGGAGGCGAGGAGGTTCGGCGGATCCACGTCGCCGAGGCGCTTAGCTACAGGCGGCAGGCGCCGCGCAGCTGAGGAATGAGATTCGCGGTTGAAACTCGCGTCTTAAATTCGGAAGAAGTTCCGGACCGCAATGATGCGGCGAAGGGGGGCTGCAATGGATCGGATGTTGTCACCACCGGAGTGCTGTGCCGAGTATTTCGCCGTTCGAGCCGCAAGGAGCCGGACGGGGTGAGTCCCGGTCCGGGGCTCGAAGGCGAGGTCTGATATTTGCCTGGTTCCGGTGGGAGCGGAAGGTCGGGCTCGGACTCGCCGATCCGCACAATCGTCGACGCGAAAATAGGGGGAATTAGCGATGAGAAATTTCAATCTTGGCAGCGCCTGGTCCAAGGGCACTGAGTTCATCTCGCAACAAGCGACCAACCACGCCATCATCCTGATCGGCCTGGGTATCCTTGCGCCGGCGATCCTGCAATTCGCGCTCATCGGCGGGATCACCGGGACGAATCCCATGATGATGGGCCAGAACGCCATGGGCGCGGGCGCTTCGGCGGCGGCGCTCGCCGGTACGATGATCCTCGTCATGATCGTCAGCTACCTCCTGCAGATGGGCAGCTATTTCAGCTCATGGCGGATCGGCCTCGCCCAGGAAGAGTCTCTTAGCGGCGCGATCCTCTACGGCATCATCTGCGCGGCCTTGCTCCTCATCGCCTTCGCCCTCATTGCAGTGGTGGTCACGGTCATCGTCGGCCAGGTCATCGGCCAGGCGATGCAGGGCGGCGGCATCGGCGGCATGGCGCTCCTGATGCTGCTGGTCGTCATTCCTTTGCTGATCGTCATGGCCGCCCTCTACTCGGTGATCATGGCGGCAATGACCGTGGCCATGTTTCTCATGCTCTTGATCGTCCTGGCCTTCGGCGCTTCGATGGGCGCGGCCAACCCGGCCCTGGCGATGGCCGGACAGGGAGGCTTCGCGGTGCTGATCGTGATGGCCGTCGTGGCTCTGCTGTTCTGGATGACCGCCCGGTTCAGCTGCACCACCTCCGTGATGGCCGATCGCAAGAGCTTCAACCTGTTCGCAGGGCTTGCCGAATCATGGCGCCTGACCGGCCCGAGCCAATTTCGCATCATGGCCTATCTGGGCCTGCTGGGCATCCTGCTGTGCGTCGTCCTGCTGATCATCGTCATGGTCTTGGGAGCGAGCATGATGGGGAGCATGTCCAGCGGCCAGGTGCCGGACGTCGGCATCGGGACCCAGATCATGACGCTCATCGTCGGTATTCCCTTCGCCTACCTGACGGCGCTCGTGCCCGCCGGGATCTATCGGGAGCTTTTCGAAGAGACGGCGGTCGCAGAGGTCTTTGCCTGAAGGCCAGCGCGCGCGCCTCCGTCTGTTGCGGGGGCGCGCGCGTGGTACTAGAGAGCCGCTCGGGCCCCCGTGGCGGAATGGTAGACGCGCTCGACTCAAAATCGAGTTCCGCAAGGAGTGCCGGTTCGAGTCCGGCCGGGGGTACCAGGCTTCACTTCACGAGATAGCCGAAGTTGAGCGTGAAGCTCGATCCTGCCGCCATCGTGCCCTTCGGCCTGATCCGCATATGGGTGACGGCAGGGTCCACTCCGGAGGCGTTCGCGGTCGGCACGTAGGTCCAGCTCGTGCCCCCGTTGCTCGAAAATTCGAGATCGTCGGTGGTGCTCGCCAGGCCCGAGAAGGTGAAGGTCGCGCCGCTGGATCCGGCCGTGAACAGGATCGGCGCGGTCGTGCTCGGAAGATTGGCCACGTAGAGGCTGAGAGCGGCGGGCGTCGGATCGGTGATGACGATGCTTCCGCTGGTCACCGGAACGCCGCCCGGATTGGCGACCGTGACGGTGTAATAGGCGTAGCTGCCCGGAATCAGCTTGGGGTTGGTCGTGTTGTTGAGCGGATCGCTGTAGGCGACGCTCGACTTCACGATCGTGAGCGGGGCGGACACCTGGATCGTCGCCGAGGCCGGATCGAGGGAGGCGACCGTGACGTTGCCGTAGCTGCCGGTGAGTCCCCCCGCGGGAATCGTGTTCACTTTGTCGCCGCTCGAGGTGACCGTGGTGGTCACCGTGTAGGTGCAGGTGCTCGCCGCCGGCACGGTCGCGGCCGAGACCGCGAAGCTGCCGCCTCCGCCGGCGGCGCTCAGGGTCGCCGTCGTGCAGCTCCTGGTCGGGTTCGGAACGGCGGCGTTGACCAGCCCGCTCGGATAGGTGTCGTTGAACGCCATCGCGCTCAGCGCCAGGTCGGGATTGTTGTTGGTGACGGCGACGCTCATCACGCTCGGGGCGCCCGGGCTTACCGGCGAGGTCCCGAAGCTTTTCACGATCGTGGGCGTGCATTCGCAGCCCGCCGAGACTCCGACGACCGAGGAAGGCGTGATCGTCGCGGTCGTCCCGCTCGATCCCGCCAAGGCCCCGTAATTGATTCCGCCTGCAAAGCCGCCGCTCGCCGTCGAGCCGGCGGACCCGCCCCAGACGGAGGCGGAGAGGGGCGCGATCCCGTTCGAGGCGACATAGCCGCCGCCGCCGCCGCCGCCGGGGCCGTGCGGGGCGCCGCCGCCGGTGTTCGATCCGCCATTCCCGCCGTCGGCCTGGACCGAGAGGCTCCCGCCGCCGCTGTTGCGAAGCACGGTGACGAGAACGGTGCCGCCCGCGCCGCCGCCGCCGGTCCCGTCATTGCCCACGCTGTTGTTGGCCGACGCGCCGCTGGCCGAGATGACGCCGCTGCCGGCGATCTCGCCGGCGCGAAGGATGACGATCCCGCCGCCCGCGGCGCCGCTCGAGGCGAGGCCGGCGGGGCTTCCGGTATTGTTGTTGTTGGTTCCGGCGCCGCCGCCGCCACCCAGCAGCAGCCGGGTGCTTGCGTTGGGCGCGGCCGCGCCCGGATGGCCGCCCGTCTGGGAGCAGGAGGTGGCGAAGGTCGGGCACCAGGCGTGCCCGCCGCGGCCCCCCTGGCCACCATTGCCGCCGCCGCCGCCGCCGGTATTCTGCTCGTTCGCCGCCGGGGCGCCGTCGCTTCCGCCGCCGCCCGCATTGCCCGGCGCGCCGCGCCCGTTGGAGCCGTTGGGATAGCCTTCGACGCCGGTGTTGAGCAGCGCCCCGTTATTGTTGACGTAGGTCGGGGTGCCGGCAATGCCCTCTCCCTTGGCGGCGTGAGCCGGTCTCGTCGCCAGGCTGCGATAGTCGGTGCTTGAAGGATTGTTCGATCCTGCCTGGGCAAGCGCCCCGCCGCCCCGGAAGCCGAGGCCCGAGGCATTCAGCGTTCCGCCGGCGAAGGTCAGCCGGTCGGCGACGTCGATGGCGAGAACGCCGCCCGTCGCGCCGTTCCAGGCGAGCGCGTTGACGGTGCCGGACACAGTGGCGTTGGCATATTGCGGCACCCGGATCACCTGGAAGGTGCGCTGGCCGAGCGAGCTGGTCGCGGCCCCGTTGACGTAGGAATTGATCAGCCCGCCGCCGGAGCCGCCGACGATGGTCACCGTGCCGCCGCCCACCCCGACGGCGCTCGCGGCCCGGACGAACTCGTAGAGGCCGGTCTGCCCGATGACGCTGAAGCCGTTGGCGTAGGTCCCCGAGGTGCCGTCGCCGTAAGCGGCGTTGTTGGTGGCGCTGATCGTCGCGCCCTGCATCTGGATGACGAGCAGCATGTCGCCGACCGCGATCGGCGTGGCGGCGCCGCTCGCCGCGCCGAGCGAGATGACGTTGGCGCCCGCATTGGCGCTCGCCGTCGCCGGGAAATAGGTGTTGACCACGCCCGACGGCGTGCCGGCGCCGTTCGCCCCGGGCCTGGCGCATTGCTCCGCCAGGGCCGCGGTGGCGACCATCGACAGCATCAGCATGGCCAATAGGAGGATCCGGTTGATCACCGGCGCCCGATCCCGAGGCCTTCGAGGCTCAGCTGGTCGAACTTGAGGCGCATCGTCACATAGGGGCCGCTTCGGGTGTAGCGGGCCTCCTCGAAATCGCGGTCGTGGAAGCCGGCGAAATTCCAGCCGATCGACACCCAGCCGTTCTCGAACGGAGTGAAGCCGACATTGGGGCCGGCCGACCAGGCGAGGCTGTCCCCGCCGAGGCCCGCCCGGACGGTGCCCGCGAGGCCGATGTCGATCGTGTCGGAAAGGTCGAAGCGAAAATCCGCTCCCACTAGGTTGCTCCACCCGCCAATGTCTTCGTTCCCGAGCTTCTCCGAGACGTAGCGCGAACCCCAGAAGAGGGAAATTTCGGAACGCCCCGGGGCCGATCCGCCTTCTGCCGAATAATTGATTGAAAGGGCGTTAACCAAACGCCGCGAGCGGGCGTCGCCGCTGATCGTCAGCGGGATCCCGATCGGCCCGGGCTGCCCGGCTACCGCCCCGGTCACCCGGTCCTCGCGAAGCTCCAGCTTCTCGAGCCACGACCAGCGGCTTGCCGCAGGGCGGTGGGCCCAGCTGAGCTGGAGGTTGAGTGTCCGGGTCTCGGCGCCGCCGGCGCCTTTGGCGGTGAACCAGTTGAGGGCGCCGCCGATCGCCTTGCCGTCGCCGATCTGGCGGAGAGCGGCCGCGGTGAGGCCGTAGCGGTCGCCCTGGCCGCCGGCGCGATATTCGGCCCGGCCGGTGATGCTCCACTCGCGGGCGCGATAGGTGGCGCCCGCGGTGAGCGCGGTGAAATCCTCGGTCAGGGTGCCGCCGCCGCCGCCGACGAAGCCGCCGCTGGCCACCGGGTGGAGCGGGTTCAGCACCCGCGAGGGGTCGATCCCGCCCAACGTCTTGTTGGCGTCGACCGACGCGTCGATCGTCCAATGCTCGTCCAGCACGAGCGATTGGGAGAGGCCGAAGGCGGCGAAGCTGCGCGGGCCATATTCGGCGATGTCCTGGACATTCCCGCTGAGCGCGATCCGGGCGCCGGCCCAGGGCTGGACGTCGAACCCGAGGCGGGCGGTGCGGGCGTCGATTTTCTCGCCGTCGGCCAGCTCGTAGGCGCCGACGAGGTTGATGCCGCTGGTCACGGCATAGCGGGCACTGAGCCGGTGGCGGGCCGGGAAGTCGATGCTCTCCGAATTGCCGAGCGGGATCTCGGTCTGGGCGTCCAGCTCCAGCCTGTTGTCGAGCAGGCGCTTGGTGGCGCCGAGCTGGAGCAGGGTCGAGCGGGCGCTTCGGCCGTCGGCGAGGCGGTCGTCGGCGAGCGTGAAACCGGCCCGGGCGGCGAGGCCGGGGGTGCGATATTCGACGAGGGTACGGGCGGCGATCCGGCGGGCGTCGCTGCCGAGATAATCCTCGTGCCAGGCGCTTGCCGTGAGCGACCATCTGTCGCCGAGGCGGGCCCGGGCGTCGAGGCCGAGCTTGCGGGTGCCGTCCTCGGCCCCGCCGGTCTGGCCGAGGCCGAAGCCCGCCTCGCGCTCGCGGGCATAAGCGAGGACGTCGATCCGGGAGCCGTGATGCTCGGCCTCGACCTGCCAGGCGGTGGCGGTGCCGCCCGAAGGCTTCGACGACCCGGACTTCGCCTCATGGTCGCTGGCGGCGATTTCGGCGCGGATCTCGGTCGAGGCCGAGTGACGGTAGCGGACGTCGACGCCGGCGAGGTTGGTGCGCGACTCGCCGTCGGCGTCGCTGATCGCGGTGGCGGCGACCTGCAGCTTTTGGTCGCGGCTGCGCCAGCTCGCCCGGCCGCCGGCATTGACCGTCCGGCTGGCGATTCCGTCGACCTCGTAATCGGCGATGATGAACTGCGGATCGAGGGCCCGGCTTCGGCTGAGGATCGGCTCCCTGAAGCGAAGGATCCCGGCCTCGTAGTCGATGTCGTAGTCGATATGCCGGGCCAGCAGGCGGCGCTCGACGATCCGGTCGGAGCGGAGGCGGTCGCGAACCTCGATCGACACCCGCTCCGAATTGGCGAGGATGTTGCGGGTGCCCAGCGCATAGGGGCCGCTGAGGCCGTTGCCCTGCAATTCGTCGTGGCGGTGGCGGTTCGGGCTGTCCGCGGCGAGGGCAACGGCCGAGACCCGATCGGAGCGATACTCGGCCTTCACGCCGTTGAAGGCGCGAACGTAGCGGGCGAGCTCGGGCTCGTCGATCCCGGTCTCATAGTCGCCGAACAAGGCATAGAATTGCGGCCGCTCGAGCTTCAGGTAGAGCTTGCGAACCGAGGCGGCGTCGTAGCGGCGCTCGGTCCGGTCGGCATAGACGGTGTAATAGGAATCGGGATCGATGACTCCGCCGAAGCGAGTCTCCTCTTCCTTCTTGTCGCTGTCGTAAGCGAGCGTCATCAGCCATTTGCCGCGGACTCTCCCCTTGGCGTACAAGGCGATCCGGCCGTCGGTGATGTCCTTTTCGTCGCCCTTGCCCAGATTCTCGACCTTGCCCTGCAGCCGATTGAAGCCGACCGTCCCCTCGGCCAGGCCCACGATCGTCCAGGGGCGCTGTCCGGGGTCGAGCCAGGCTTCGATCCGCTGCTCGCGGGCGGCCTCGCCGTCGCGGAAGGCGAAGCGCAGGCTGATCGTCCCGGACGCCGTGGTGGGCTCCAGCTCGATATAGGCGATGCCCTCTTCCCCCTGGACCCGCCAGAAGGGGCGGGCCCGCTCCAGGCCGGCGAGCTGGCGCGCCTGCTGGGCATCGGCCTCGACGGCCGGGTAATAAGGGGCGGGGACCTCGAAATCGCCGGTCAACCCGTGGCGGACGGGCCGGCCGTCGCGGTCGGTGAGGCGAACGGCCAGCACCGGCCGGCTCACGCCGTCCGCGACTAGTACGGACTTGTCGCGGAGGAGCTCCGCCCGCATCGGGCTGGCCCCGTAGCGGACCGTCCGGCGAAGCGTCTCGGCGAGGCTCCCGTCCGCGTTGCGGACCTCGGCGCTGAGCTCGGTATGCCGCCCCTCGATCGGGATTCCGCGCCACAGGCTGATCGCGACGGTGCCCGCCGGGCTCTTGCGGCTGCCTTCGAACGCGATCGGGTCGACGGCTCGGCCGCCCGCGAGGAGCTTCACGCTCTGTCCCGGCAGATGCTTGATCGCCACCCGAACGATGGGCGCCCGCGGATTGTGCTCCGGCTCGGGGAAGAGCCAGGCGACTCCCGGCTCCTCGCCGCTCAGCCATTCGCGCTCCGCGCCCGCGGCGGCGGCGTCGGTCGGAGCCGCCGGACGAGGCTTGGCCGCGGCGGCGCGGCTCGCCCGGGGAGCCACGGCGGCCAGCCTGAAATCGACCCGCTTGAGGGCGCCGCCGCGGCCGTCGACGAAGCGGGAGAAGGCGCGCCCGGCGGAGCGGCTGTTGCGGGCGCAGTCCGCCACGGCGCGGTCGACCGGGAGGGTCATGTCGTCGATCTGGACGACGTGGGTGCCCGGCTGCACGCCCTCGAAATGGTAGCGGCCGTCGCGATCGGTGACGGCATAGCTCCCGTCCTCGAGCATCACCCGGATTCCAGGGACTCCCGCCGCCTTCGCCGGGTCGGCGCCGCAGCCGCCGTCGGTCACCCGGCCGATGATCGTCATCCGCCCGGCGATCCCGTCGCGCCGGATCCGGACCGTCGCGTCGGCGACGTTGCTGGCGAGGGCGCCGTCGCCGACGGCCCGGGCGCGGTTGACCGCGTCCCCGGATGCGGCGTCGGGCTTCACCTCGGCGGCGTAGCTGATCCGGCGGCTGGCGCCGGGCGCGATCGCCGGAAGGGTGACGGTGAAGCTGGAGCCGTCGCCCGCAATCTCGGCCGTGGCGCGCGCGCCGTCGATGCGCAGGCTTGCCGGGCGGAGGCGAAGCGCCGTCGGAAGGGCGTCCGTGACCCGGACCACACCCGTCGGGAAGCGGGAGTGGGCGTTGCTGACGGCGACCGTGAAGGCGACCGCCTCCCCGGGGGCGGCCTCCGTCCGGGAGGCCTGCTTGACGAGGATGAGAGTTGCGCTCGAGCCTTTTGCCGGAACGCTGGCGGGGAGGATCTCCACCCTCGCGGTGGCGGTTGGAGAGCGGTCGGCGCCCAGGCTTTCGAGGGTCACCTGGTCTCCCGCCATGACGTTCAGCCGGCAATCCCCTTCGGACGGCGGGCCCTCGATCGTCTGGACGAAGCCGGCGAACTTACCCGAATCGGCTGCGGTCTCGAAGACGGTCAGCGACTGATTGTCGCCGCTGGCGGAGCGCAGAACGACTTCGATCGTCTCGATCAGCGTGCCGTTGCGATTGGCCCCGGCGTCCTCGACTGCGAACAGCAGTGGCTCGCCGGCCTCGATTCCAGCCGTGGTGAGCAGCGAAGCGGGATCGAGCGCCTGCCCCTGCCAGGGGGAGCCGAGCGAGGCGCGGGCCTCGCCGGCGCCGCACCGCGGAGCGCTGACCGGCAGCGACAGGGTTGGGGCGCTGGAGGCGAAGCGGTAGCTCGCCAGCGAAACCGGAATCGAGACCGGGTCGACGCTGATGTCGACCCGGTTCGACTGCTGGCTGACCTTCCCGGCGCCCGAGTCCCATTCCACCGTCGCGACGTTGGAGATCGTGCGAGCGGGCGCGCCCGCGGCGAGCGCGGGCGCGGCGACGGCGAGCCAGAGCGCCGTCAGCAGGGCGAGCAGGATCGCCCCCGCAAGCGGAGGGGTTCGTCCCATCGCGAGGGAGGGGAGGGGGCTTCGTGCCACCGACACGCTGCCGCTCCTCCCCCGCTCCGCCTAGTCCACGCTCACCCGGAAGACGAGCGTGCGGGTCACCCCGGCGGCGATGTCGCTCAGGCTGCCGCTGACGATTCCGTTCGCATAGGAGCCGCCGGCGGTGCCGTCGGCGTTGCAGACGCTCCCCGTGACGGTACCGTTCAGCTTGATGCCGAAAGCCGGATCGTAGGTGGTCTCGTCCGGCAACTGGTCGCTGATGTTGATCACCGTCGCGGTGGCGCTGCCCGTCGCGTTGGCGACCGCGATGCAATATTCGACGACGGCGCCCGGGATCATCTTCGGGTTGGTGGTGCCGTTGAACGGATCGCTGACGACCCGGCTCGTCTTGGTGGCCGTCAGCGACGCCGCCAGGATGACATAATCGTCGTCGGCGAAGTGGATGCCGTCGCGGGCGACGTTGCCGTTGGCGTCGGTGTCGGCGAAGACGGTGTCGACGCCGGACGTGTTGGCGCCGGTGGTCTGGGTTATCGTGGCCCCGAGCGACCCGGAGCCGGTCGCTTCAGCCGCCGTGGCGCTGAGGCGAACGCCGGCGGCATCGCCGGTGGCGCGGCCGAGCGGGACGTCGGCGACGACGAAGACCGTCCGGCTCTGATCCGCGGGGATCTGGTCGAGATAGGTTATCTCGGCGTCGGTGCCCGGGTCGTAAACGCCGTTGGTGTTGGTGTCGATGTAGGTCTTGATGCCGCTGACGTCGAAATTGTCGGTCCTGCCATGAGCCGCCGTTCCGCCGTCCGCCTGGGTCACCGCGAGAGCGAAATCGAGGGGTGCGTTGGAGGCGTTGGTGACGCTGAAGGACGTCACCGCGCCCGATTGGCCGGGAGTCACGGTGGTCGCCGTGGTGCCGGACTCGGACACCGTCAGGCTGACCTTGCGGTCGACCGTGAACTGGTTGCTGGCGGTCACCTGGTTCTGGTCGACCCCGCCGACCTTGTAGTCGAGGGTGACGCTGTTGGTGACGGTGGTTCCCGCGGTCGTCCCCGCCGCGATGGCGGGAGTGGCCGCAACGGCCGCCGCCGCCAGCACGCTGGCGGAGGTCAGCAATCGCATGTTTCTGGTCATCTCTGGTCCAATCGTGTGTTGGGTGGGCGCCAAATCCCCCCGCCGGCGCCCCCTTGCGGGTTACGAATTTACTCGACGACGCCTCGGAAGCTGAGCTCCCCGCCGCTGCCGGCGGCGATCGGCCGGCCGAACGACCAGCGGATGTGAGTGACGTCGGCCGCGACCGCGGGGCGGCTGCTGCCGTCCGCGGCCACGACTTTGAGGGACGCGAGCGGCCCCCAGCTCTTGCCGCCGTCGACGGACAGGACGGCGCTCGAGTCGTCGCTGCCGGTGAAGGCGACGGCCGACGGAATGGGGTTGGTAAGGGTGAAGCCGGTCGCCGGCTCGGCGCCCTTGTTGCGGTAGCTGAGCAGGAAGACGAGCCTGTCCCCCGGAGTCACCACCCCGGGCTCCTCCCGGACGGTGACGGGCTTGCCGTCGGGGCCGGGCTTCACCCGCTCGACGAGCACCTTGCTGCTCAAGGAGACGTTGTCCGCCGCGAAGGCCGGGACGGAAGCGATAAGCGCGAGGAGCGCAAGCCAGATCTTCATGGGCGTCATCCTTCTCAGTCGATCTTCACTTGGAACGTGATGGTTCGGGTGGCGCCGGCGGCAAGCGTGCCGAGGCCGACGGAAATGGCGGTGCCGGTGAAGCTCCCGGCGTCGGCGTCCGCCGCGTCGGTGAGCGGGCTGCCCTCGAGGGTGAGCGAGCCGGCCTGGTAGGTCGTCCCGGCCGGAACGGTGTCGCCGACCCTCACATTGGCGAGGCTGCCGCTGCCGCTGACCGTGGCGGCCAGCGTGTAGGTGACGGTCGAGCCGGGGGTTGCTGCGGTCCCGCCGAAGGCGTCCGCGACCGCGGCGCTCTTGACGAAGCTGACGCTCGCTTTGGCGACCCGGTAATAGCCGTCGTCCTCCGAATCGGCGCCCGTGGCTCCGACGACGGCATTGCCGCCGCCCTGGCCGAGCCCGGCGAAGCTTGTCCCGGGCGCGCCCGATCCGGTCTTGGCCACCGCCGTCAGGTCGATCCGGCCGCGCTGGCCGTCGCCCGCGGCGGCGGGGATGGTCGACAGGACGAAGACGGTGATCGACTGGTCGGGCTGGATCTCGGGATCGTTGCCGCCGCTCGTGTAGACGGTGTCGACCCCGGCGTCGTAGGCGCCGTTGCCGTTGGCATCGAGGACGATGGAGGCCGACGTCGGGTCGAAATCGTCGCCGCCGCCATTGGCGATGGCGGCGAGGGTGAAGCTCTCGGCGCCATTGCCGCCGTTGGTGACGGTGAACTTGAGCCGCTGGCCGGTGCCGCCCGCGGTCGCCGAGACGTCCGACGGGTCGCTCCAGGCGACGCTGACGTCGAGAAGCTCGTCGACCATGAGGGTGACGGCGTTCGAATCGATGCTGGCTTCCTGGCCGTTGGGAAGGTCGTAGGTGGCGGTCGCGACGTTGGTGATGTTGGTCCCTGCGGGAGTGCCGGCGGCGCCCGCGGGACTCGCGAAAACGCAGGCCGAGGCCGCCGCGAGGGCGGCCAGAGCGGCATTTTTGCGGAACGCCGGTGATTTGGCGTTCGTAGCCTGATATCGCATGGAACTGTCCCGAGCATTGATCCGATTGCGGAGCTAATGCGGGGAGAGCGCCTAAGAATTAGTTAATGGCGAATTAGTCAGTGGGATTAAGCCAAACCTGAAGGGCGGCGGTAAGCAATATGAACAAGTTGCAGGGGAAGGAGGGCACCCAGGGGGCAAACCCCGTTGACCATGTCGACCCCGCCTGGGAGCCCGAGGCTGTCGCGTTCCGCCGCGACCGGCTGCTGGCCGCCCTGACCCTGATCGCCGGAGCGGGGCTCGCCCTCGCATTGCCCTTCGCGCTTCGGGCCGGTGCCGAATTCTTCCTCCCGGTCACCGCGGCCCTGGTGATTGCGATCGCCCTCGTGCCGATGCTCGAATGGCTGGAGCGGCGGCGGGTGCCTTCGCCGCTCGCCGCCTTCACCTGCATCCTGGTGCTGATCACGATGGCCAATATCGCTGTCGCCTCCATCGTCCTCCCGGCGGCGGAGTGGGTTCGGCTGCTTCCGGAGCGCATCGGTCGGGTCCGGGACACGCTCGCGCCGCTGATGGAGGTCTATTCGGACCTCGAGCGCTTCCTCGACGACCTCGTCGAGCAGTTCGGCACCCACGCGGCAACGCCCCGGACGGTTCAGCTCGAGACTCCCAACTCGCTGCTCGACATCATCGCCAGTTCGGCGCCGTTCGCCGCCATCCAGATGTTCTTCGCCCTTCTGGTGATCTTCTTCTTCCTGGCCGGCTGGACCGCCATGCGCCGCCGGACGATCACCGCCCGATCCAGCTTCGACGGCGCGATGACCACCGCCCGCGCCATCCAGCAGGTGGTCGACGCCACGTCGACCTATCTTGGAACGATCACGATCGTGAACATCGTCATGGGGCTGTCCGTGGCCTTCATCCTCTGGCTGCTCGACATGCCGACCCCGCTGATGTGGGGCGGGATCGTCGCCGTGCTCAACTACATCCCCTATCTGGGGCCGATCGCCTCGGTCCTGCTCCTCGCCCTGGGCGGCCTGATGGCCTTTGCAGATCCCTGGTACGCCTTCCTTCCCGCGCTCTGCTTCATCGGGGTCCATGTCGTCGAGGCGAACCTCATCACGCCCTTCTTCGTCGGCCGCCGGCTGACCATCAACCCGCTGCTGATCCTCGTCGCCCTGAGCTTCTGGGCCTGGGTGTGGGGAACGACCGGGGCGCTTCTCGCCGTGCCCCTGCTCATCATCCTGAAGACGGTGCTCGACGCCGCCGGCAAGCCCGATATCGCCGGCTTCCTGTTCGAGGAGGGGACCCTCACCGGCCCCCATCACGAGGAGCATGGCGAGGCGGAGAGGGCCTTCGCTCCAAAGCCTTAGCCTCGCTTGACAGGGAAGGGGCCAGCGCATAGTTCGCCCCCTCCCACGCGGGTGTAGCTCAGTTGGTTAGAGCGCCGGCCTGTCACGCCGGAGGTCGCGGGTTCGAGCCCCGTCACTCGCGCCATTTCTCATCAGATATTGGTCCGTTGGCCGAGCCCCTCGGGGATCGGTGGCCGCGGCGGCGCAACCTGATCCTGTCCAGGCGCCTTCCGTCAGGCTACAAGACGCGATGACCGAGGGTTCGTCGTGCCTGCCCTGGGCCTTGGCCCTGCTCCTGGCCTCCGCCTCCTGCGCTCCGGCGGGAGAGGTGGACGGGCCGGCGCCGGCGGAGGTCCGCTCGTGCGGGGTTCGCGCGGCGATGGACCACCGGCAGCCCGAAGCGCTTCGCGAGAGTCCCCCGGCCTGCGCTCTGCCGACGGCGGAGGAAGTCGCCTCATCCTGCGCGATTCAGGATCTGGTGACCAAGCCGGGCTACCGGGGCCCGAGCTACGATGAGGAAGGCAATCCGAAGGGCGACGGGGAACCCGTTCCCGACTATCGGGCCGAGGCGCTGAGCTGCCACTTCACCGATCCGCTCCGCAACAAGGCCCTCTGCCGCTTCGCGCTTTCGTTCCCGCAGTCGCCGGGCGCGCCCGTGCCGACCGTCGCCACCTTCGAGCATCGATTCTGGCAGGATCACGGCCCGGCCCATCATTGGTACGGAACCCGCTGGTCCGCCATGGACCGCTGCACGCCCGCACCCCGCTAGCGCCTCGCCGGCCTTGGCTGCCGTGGCTCGCCGCACTATCGTCCGCGCCCGGGGAGGATCGACCTTGGGCATGGCCGGCGGAGGGATGACGAAGGCGGCGGCCCTCGTCGCGGGCGCGGCGGCGCTGGTCTCGGCCGCTCCGGCGGAACGGGGCGGTCCGCTCACCGGCACATGGGTGGCCGATCTTTCGGCCCAGCAGGGGCTTCCCACCGACCTCTATCTCGTCCGCGACGGCATCTATGCCTGCGTCAGCTGCGTTCCCAGGCGCCGCTATCCGGCGGACGGGCGGCCGCACCCGGTGTCCGAAGCTCCCCTGATCACGGAATCGGTGACGATCGTCGATTCGAGAACCATCTCGACCCGGATCGTCCGGGTCGACCTCGACCGAACCACCCGGATGAGGGTCGCCCGCGACGGCCGGAGCGCCACCTACGTCTCGATCGACCGCCGGCCCGGGGTGAAGGGGACGCTCCGCACCGAATATCTGGCGGCTCGAACCGCTCCCGGCCCCTCCGGTGCCCATGCCGTGTCCGGCACCTGGCGGGGAGTAAGATATATTTCCGTCCCGGCCAGGCTGCGGACGACCATCCTTCGCGACGGCGGCGGCGGCCTGAGCTATCGCACCGGCACCGGCTACGCCTACGACGCCCCTTATTCGGGCGCCTTCGTCCCGATCGAGGGACCCTATGACGGAAGTCTCTCCGTCTCGGTCCGCAAGCTCGACCCGCGACGGGTGGTGGAGACTCGGAGGAAAGGCGGCGCCGACGTCCAGGTCCGTACCTACGCCGTCGACCCCGGCGGCCGGCGGATGGAGATCGCCACCACCGACCTCGCGACCGGCACAACCTTTCGAATCGCCGCCCGGAGGAAGCGATGAGCGGCCGCTACGACCGGATCGGGCTCAACTATGCGGAGCTGAGGAAGCCCGATCCCCGAATCGCGGCGACGATCGATTCGGCCTTGGGAGACGCGCGCACCGTGCTCAACGTCGGCGCCGGCGCGGGCTCCTACGAACCGGCCGGCCGCGAGGTGACCGCCCTCGAGCCCTCGGCCGCGATGATCCGCCAGCGCGCCGCCTCGGCGGCGAGAATCGTCCAGGGGCGGGCGGAAGACCTTCCGTTCGGCGATTCCAGCTTCGACTCAGCCATGGCGATCCTCACCGTCCACCATTGGGCCGACCGGGAGAAGGGCCTGCGCGAGATGCGCCGGGTGACCGGCGGCCCGGTCGTCATACTCACTTACGACCCGGCCTTCCGCGGCTTCTGGCTCGCCGACTATATCCCCGGGCTGGTCGCGCTGGACGAGGCCCAGATGCCCAGGCTCGGCGATTACGAGCCCGTCCTCGGGCCGGCCGCCATCGTCCCGGTCCCGATCCCCCACGACTGCACCGACGGCTTCCTCGCCGCCTACTGGCGCCGCCCTGCCGCCTATCTCGACCCCCGGGTCCGGGCCGCCATGTCCTCCTTCTGGGCGCTGGGCGACGTCTCCCAGGCCCTGGCGAGGCTGGAGGCGGACCTGGAGAGCGGCGCCTGGGCGGACCGCTACGGGCACCTTGTGGCTTTGGACGCGCTGGATTGCGGATACCGGCTGGTCGTGACTCGCTAGATTTTTCGCGTCATGCTGAACTTGTTTCAGCATCCAGGTTCGAGCCGCCGTGGGGGTGGAGACCTGGACCTGCGAAACCAGTTCGGGGTGACGGTTAGTGAAGGACCGGTCGCTCTCACTTCGTTCGGAACGCTCATCGGGAACTTAGCCATGCCACGCTGGCTCGCCGCCGCTCTCCTCCTTTCCGCATCGCCCGCTATCGGCGGCGAGCGCGGCTTCGAATCGGCGCTGTCCGACTTCCGCAAGCTCCATCGGGGCGAGGTGCAGCGCGCCGGAATCGCCGGAAGCAGCTTCTACGCCGTTCGGGACGGCCGGGTCGTCGCGGCCGACCATCTCGGCGAGCAGGATTCCGAGGCCCATGCCCCGGTCGATTCCCGGACCATCTACCACTGGGCCTCGATCACCAAGACGATGACCGGAATCGCGATCATGCAGCTTCGGGACCGCGGCCTTCTCAGCCTCGACGATCCGATCGTCCGCTTCGTCCCCGAGCTCGCCCAGGTCCACAATCCGTTCGGAGGCACGGGCGCGATCACTCTGCGCCAGCTGATGAGCCACAGCGCCGGCTTCAGGGGCGGCACCTGGCCGTGGCGCGAGCATGAGTGGCAGCCCTTCGAGCCGAGAGGCTGGGCCCAGATCTCCGCGATGCTCCCCTACACCCAGGTCGAGTTCGTGCCGGGCAGCCGGTTCAGCTACTCCAATCCGGGGATCGTCTATCTCGGCCAGGTGATCGAGCGGCTCTCCGGCGAGGATTTCGAGGTCTATGTCGACAAGAACATCCTGAAGCCGCTCGGGATGCACTCCAGCTATTTCGACCGGACCCCGCCCCATCTCCTCCGCTACCGCTCGCACAGCTACTACATTCGCGACGGCAAGCGAGTCGCCGCCCCGTTCGACGTCGACACGGGTGTGACCGTCTCCAACGGCGGGCTGAATGCGCCGATGCCCGACATGGCGAGATACGTCGCCTTCCTGCTCGGCGATCCCAGGCGCGGCGCGGAATATGATCTCGTCCTGAAACGGTCCTCGCTCGAGGAGATGTGGCGCCCGCAGATCTCGGCCGGCGAGGACTTTACCCAGGGCCGGATGAGCGAGACCACGCAGAGCGGCCTCTCCTTCTTCGTCGATCAGGGGAGGGGCGTGCGCTTCGTCGGCCACAATGGCGACCAGAACGGCTTCCGGGCCTATCTCAGCCTCTGCCCGGACCAGCGCGCGGGCACCCTGCTCGCCTTCAATACGGAGACAAGGGGCGTGCGCAACGGCCCATCCAACCGTGACACGGCCGAGTCGCGCATGGCGCTGGCCACCGACCGGCTGTGCGAGGCGCTGGCGAAGGGCTGATCCGCGTCAGGCGGAAGGCAAGGCGCAAAGCTCCGACAGAGGTTCGTCGGGGCTGCCGTCGTCGAGGCGCTGCGTTGCGAGCGCTCCTCCGGCGGCGGTCTCGCCTGCGAGGTTCGGAAGCAGGGCGACGCTGAGCAGATAGCCCAGCACCGCGCTTCCGCCGTAGCCCACCAGAGGGGTGGGGGAGTTGCCGAGCGCCGCCGCCACGATGACGGCCGACCAGCAGCCGCCGAAGGCGAGCAGGACGGAGCGATCGCTCCCGGCCTTCCAAGCCCCCACGACTGGGACGACGAGCGCCGCGGCGCCCATCGCCACCGCGACTCCGGCGAGCGGATGGATGTCGAAGGCGGTATAGAGCACCCGGTCCACATAAGGGACGGCGGGGAGCGAATCGGGCCTGAGAAGGGTCCAGCCGAAACCTGCGGCCGAAGCGGCCGCGGCGACCGCGGCAGCGCGGCCCGGCCTCGACACGGCAAGGACCAGAAGCGCCGCCGCCAGGACTCCCGCCATGCCCCGGTCGGGCTGCGCCGCCAGCGCCGCCGCGGCGACGATCATCCCGGCCGTGCCGATCGCGTCCGGCTTCCTTGCATGAAGGACGATCATGACCGGAAGGACGATGAGGCTGATCTGGAGGCTGAGCGGACCGACGCTCACCCACCGCGAAGCGCCTTGGACCGAGGTTCCGAACAGCGCCGTCAGAAGCAGGGCGGCCGCGAGTGCGAGGACCGCCGGCCCGGCGGCCGCCAACCGCGATCCCGCCGCCCGGCCGAGCGCAAGCCACAGGCTCGCTCCGAGCACCAGGGCGGCGAGGTTCATGAGGAGGTAGCGGGACGGAGCCCCCGCGGCGGCCATATAGGCCATGCCCATGGCGACGGCGACCGCGCCGCAAAGGAGGCCGAGCCGTCGGGGGCGGGTGAAAAGCCTGGTCATGGTGGGGATGCTCCGGTTCGAATGGGCGAGCGGGGAAAGCTTGGCGCGGGCGAAGGCCAGGAGTGCCTCGAGGCGGGCGGCGACGGCGAGGGCCACGATCGCCCGAAGGCAGCCCGCCGCGAAGGCGAGGGCGGCCGAATCGTCCGGAATCTCGGCCAGCTCGCGTGCCATCGCTTGTCCCCAGGGCGACAGGTGGGGCGGGAGCCAGTCCGACGCACCCGAGAGGAGGCGCGTGGCCAGTCGGCGAGACGGACCGATCACGAGGCCGCCTCGCCGGCAGCAAGCCCCCTGGGGACCGCCCGGGCGGGCGACTCGGCTCCGGCCAGGGCCAGCCGCTGCCCAGCCGCCGTCAGCCGATAGGCGTGGCGCGGCGGCCGGCCGGCGGCGCCAGGCTGCTGCCACTCGGCCTCGAGCCAGCCTTGGCTCTCGAGCCTGATCAGCAGTGGATAGAGCGTCCCGGATTTGATCCCGGTCAGGGACGCCAGCTCGTAGCCGTAGCTCCACCGCCCGCCCGCCGCGAGAAGCGCCTCGAGCAGACTTCGGGCATGGCGGGAAAGGGAACGCCGGCGAGTCATCGCGGCATAAATCTACCTATGTAGATTTTATGTCAACCCGGCCCGCCGTGCCTCCTTGAAGACCTCCAGCTGGGCGTCGAAGGCGCGGCGGTAGGCGGGCCGGGCCTCGCCCCGGGCGACATAGACGCACAGGCTCGGATAGCCTTCCAGAAGGCGGGTTTCGTCCAGCCTTCGAAGCACCGTCACCATCAGCAGGTCGGCGGCGCTGAACCCGCCGTCGAGCCACTCGGATTCGCCGAGCCGGCCGGCAAGCTGGTCGAGCCGGACCCGGACCCGGTCCTCGAGCATCGGCAGTCGCTCGGCGTACCAGCTCCTGTCGCGCTCCAGGATCATTGCGGCTTCCAGCTCGACGATCGGCGGCTCCACCGTGGTCAGGGCCGCGAACATCCAGCCGACCGCCCGGGCCCGCGCCTTCGCCTCCCCCGGAAGCAGCCCGGGATGGCGTCCGGCGATGTGGAAGACGATCGCGCCCGATTCGAACAGCGCTAGGCTACCCTCCTCGAAGGTCGGGATCTGGCCGAACGGATGGAGCGCCAGATGCGCCGGCTGCTTCATCGCCTCGAACGAAAGCAGCCGGACCTCATAAGGCTGCCCCACCTCCTCGAGCGCCCAGCGCACCCGCATGTCCCGGGCCTGGCCCTGGCCTTCGTCGGGCGAGGCTTCGAAGGCGGTGATGGTCACGGTCATCGCATGGCTCTCCCTGCTTGCTCACTCCGCCTGCGCTGCAATGCGGCGAACGCCCTTGCTTGGGACGAATCGAGGAACGGCCGGGACTCTGCTCTGTTGGAGCGCGGAGGCCGAGACCCCGGGCCTTTGTATCCAGGAGAGTATTCATGAACCATAACCTCGTATCCGCCGTCTTCGACAGTCATTCCGAGGCGGAGCGTGCCGTCACCGAGCTGCGCGGCGCCGGTGTCCGCGACAGCGCCCTGTCCATCCTCCATCAGCATGACGGGAAGACCACGACGTCGGACGGCAGCGGCAGCACGACCGACGACGGCGGAAACAAGAGCGGCCTGGTGAAGGGCCTGCTGGGCGGCGGTGCGGTCGGCGCGGCGCTCGGCGTCGCGGCGCTCGCCATCCCCGGAGTGGGCCCGCTCGCCGCCGCGGGCGCGATCGCGGCCTCCGCGGTTCCGGAAGGCGCGGCGATCGGCGCTGCGCTCGGCGCGGCGACCGGCGGCCTCAGTGGCTATCTCTCCAAGCACGGAGTCGGCGACGACGACGCTCGCTATTACGAGGAGCGGATCACCTCCGGCGGAGTCTTCGTGTCGGTCGATACGAGCGACGCCGGGATCGATGCCGAGACGGCTCGGGAGATCCTCTACCGCAGCGGCGGCCACAGCGCCTCGCGGGCAAGAGCGACCGCATAACGCCGACTTCGGCCATTAGATCGAGGCGCCCCGGAGACCAGCCGGGGCGCCTCGTTCGTTCATTCGCGTCTCGTGGCGCGTTCGTGCGCGATTGACCCGCGCCCGGGGCGGCCCTAGGCCTCCCCGGTGGACAGCCAGGCTTCAGCGTCGCCGGCTTTCCTTCGGCCTCCCTTCCAGAGATGGCTCGGGCTCGACCCGAGGTCCGGCCTGGTGCTGCTGGGCCTGTTCAGTCTGGCGCGAGTCGTGCTGGTCCTTCAGGCGAACGCCACCGGCAGCTATGGTCTCGTTTCCCTGCTGTTCGTCGTCATGGCCCTGACGCCGCTGCTTATTCTTGGACGTCCCGGCCGGGAGAGGATCGGGCTTACCCGGCGGCTTCGGCCCCTCGGGGCGCTTGCCGGAATAGCCGTGGGGGCGGGCTGCTGCGCGCTAATGATCGTCAGCGCGCATCTGCTGTTCGGCCTCGGTGAGGACAACGCCTTCGTCTACGTCGCCCGCTCCTATTCCGGCCTGCCGCCGGTCATGGGCGATTCCGAAAGGCTGATCCTGTTCGGCGTGTTCGCGCTGATCGCAATGACCTTGAGCCCCTTTGGAGAAGAGCTTTTCTACCGAGGGCTCGTTCACGAATGCTTCGCCGGGAAAGTGGGTGAGGGGCGCTCGGCCTGCATAGATGCCGCCGCCTTCGCACTGGTTCACTTGGCCCATTTCGGCCTGGTCTGGAGCGCCGTCGGCTGGGTCCTGCTCCCGCTTCCGGCCCTGTGGTGGGTTTGCGGGATGTTCATTACGGCTCTCGCGTTCAACTGGTCGCGCCGCGCGAGCGGCTCGGTCGTCGGGGCGGTGGCCGCGCACAGCGCCTTCAACCTGGTGATGACGGCCTGGATATTCTTCGGCCTTCTTTGAGCGGCCGATCGGGCCGGCCACGGCCGCGCTGTCACGCCCGCCATCTCCCAAGCTCCATCCACCTGAGCAGCGGCTTGAGCGGCAGGATCCAGACGATCCCGGCGGCGATGAAGAACAGGGCCTTAAGCGCCCAGTGAAGGTCGGGGAGCGCTTCCGCCACCGTCACCACGATGAACCCCCACACCGCGATGAGCAGCAGGAGCAGGAGCATCCCGGCGGGCTTGCGCCAGCTCGGCCTGGCGGAGGGCTCTAGCGACATGAGATCCATTCGCGCGGGGTTGCGATGAAGTCGAGGGGGACGTCCCAAGGGTCGGCGGGGATCAGCTCGCCGAGGATCTGGGGCTCCCAGGCCAGGCCGATGGTGGTGACCGCGCCGCCTTGGCGAAGGTGCGTGAGGGCGCGGTCGTAATGGCCCTTGCCGTGGCCGATCCTGGCGCCTCGCCGGTCGGCGGCGACCAGGGGCACCAGGACCGCGTCCGGAGCGAGCGCGTCCGCCTCCGCCGAGGGCTGGAGCACGCCCCACGGGCTCGGCTCCACCGCCGGCGCCTCGCGGAACAGCATCCGCGAATCGCGGTCCAGGAACCAGGGGAGGACGGCGCGCTGGCCCGCTCCGAGACGGCCCAGGACGGAATAGGGGCTGATCTCGTCCTTCAGCGGGTAGTAGCCGGCGACGATCCTCGCCGCGATCAGATGGGGAAGGACGATCTCGGCCAGCTTGCGCTCGAGCTCGTCGCGGATCCCGGGCGCCAGCGAGCGCGCATAGGCGCGGCGGGCGGCCAGCGCCTCGGCGCGAAGCTCGGGCTTGCCGGGAGGGGAGGGTGACGGGACCACCATGGCCGTTTGCTTGAATATCCTCTGACGCGTCAACGTCAGGTGGGGACCATATGTGCCGAGCCAGGGCCCGACCAGGGATAGCCCCCGAGGATGCTTATCGCCCAGGGATGTTCTAAAAGCTCGTACCGGGCAGTACCCGTCGGACCCTATCTAGGTAGCCGGGGCGGTCCGCTCAAGCTGTTCCGCAAGGCTTTCGATCCGGTCGGCGAGGCGCTCCAGCGCCTCGGCGACGGCCGGGTCGGGCTGTGCCGGCGGCGCCGACGCCTCGGATGGGGCCGCCTGCTCCGGCTGGGCGGGCTGCGGCTGGCCGGACCTGTGCTCCTTGAGCTCGTCGGCGAGGAGCAGGGAGGCGAAGAGCAATTGCCGGGATTCGCTGAGGCTGCCGAGCGCCGAGGCGGCGTCGCGGGCCTTGGAATCGACCAGGGCGGCGACGGAGCGAAGATGCTCCTCCTCGCCGTCGCGGCAGGCGACCGAATATTTGCGGGCGGCGATCTCGACCTCGACCGACGCCATCAGCTTCGCTCCGCCGAGGCGATCAGGCCGTCGAGCTGGGAGAGGGCGTCGCGGACCCGGCCGCGCAGCGCCTCGTGCGCCTCGCGAAGGCCGTCGTCGGCGGGCCGTGCCGGAGCCTGGATCCGCCCGGCCGAATCCTCGATCCGTGCCAGCGCGCGCTCGATGCGGCCCAACGCCTGCTCCACCCTGTCCTGCCCCATCGGCGCTGCATAGCACGGCCATTCTCGCTTTGAAAACCGCGCAGGCTGCGGTTGACGGCGACGCCCCCGCCGATAAAGGAGCGCTCGTGCCGGAGCGTCGCTTCCGACTCTCCTCGACCGCCCGACCGGGCGCCGCCTCTTGGGAAAGTGAATGGCCGCCGATCCGAGACTGCTCGCCAACGCCATCCGCGCGCTGTCGATGGACGCGGTCCAGGCCGCCAATTCCGGTCATCCCGGAATGCCGATGGGGATGGCCGACGTCGCCACGATCCTGTTCACGGAATATCTGAGACACGATCCGGCCGATCCGGCCTGGCTCGACCGCGACCGCTTCGTCCTGTCGGCCGGCCACGGCTCGATGCTCATCTATTCGCTCCTGCACCTCACCGGCTACGCCCACCCGACGATCGAGGAGATCGCCAGATTCCGGCAGCTCGGCTCGCCCTGCGCGGGCCATCCGGAGAATTTCATGCTCGACGGGGTCGAGGCGACGACCGGCCCGCTAGGCCAGGGGCTCGCCATGGCGGTCGGAATGGCGATCGCCGAGCGGCACTTGAACGCAGTGTTCGGAGGCGATCTCGTCGATCACCGCACCTGGGTGATCGCGGGCGACGGCGATTTGATGGAGGGCGTCAATCACGAGGCGGCGGGCCTCGCCGGCCATTTGAAGCTCGGGCGCCTCAACGTCATCTGGGACGACAATCGCATCACCATCGACGGGGCCACCGACCTGTCCACCTCCGAGGACATCGCCGCGCGCTACCGGGCCTATGGCTGGCACGTGGTCAGCTGCGACGGCCACGATTTCGCCAGCATCCGCGCCGCCTATGACGCGGCGCTCGCCGATCCGCGCCCGTCGCTGATCGCCTGCCGCACCATCATCGGCTGGGGCGCGCCCAACAAGCAGGGGACGTCCGCCACCCACGGCGCCGCTTTGGGGGACGAGGAAGTCGCCGCCGCGCGCAAGCAACTGGTGTGGGACAGCGAGCCTTTCGACCTGCCGGAGGAGATTGCCGGCGCCT
>DASWLZ010000026.1:0-10712 GCA_036399975.1 Allosphingosinicella sp. | reverse complement strand
CTCAGACGGATCGGAGCACGAACCCTCGACGCACTCTGGCGAGCCGTCGGCGACATCTGCGGCCTCTACTCCCCAGACGAATGCTGGAACTACCTCAAGGCCGCCGGCTATGCGTCATGTTAAACGCACGATGCTCTAGCGGCTATCGCTGGCCGGACCCGGCCAGCGATAGCCGATCAGCTCGTAAAGCTCGCGTGCGGGCGCCGCCGAGCTGACCGTGTCGGTGAGGTAGCCCCGTTTGGGATATTCCTTCGTGCAGACGCAGTCGGACTGGTTCCCGCCCAGCACGAGCAGGCTGTCGCCGCGATCCTCGACGAAGAAGGCGACATGGCCGGTGACGACCGGTTCGTCCGGCGAGCTGCGCCCGCGAGCCCAGACCGCCACCGCCCCGAGCCTCGGCGGCTCGACCGGCTCCCCCCATTCCGCCCAGCTGCGCGCCCAGCCCGAATCCGTGCCCTCGATGCCGGCCTGGGCCAAGCACCAGTTGACGAAGGCCGAGCACCAGGGCGTCGAATCCCGCTCCCATTCGCCCTCCTCCAGGTCGTCGCAGGTCGCGAGATATTCGAGGATCCGCGGATGATCGTCGGCCTTACCTTCGGCGACGCAGGCGGCGAGCTCCTTGAGGGCGATCTCGTACCAGGGGGGAGGGACGGGCATTGACTCAAAATAGCGGTCCCGCCCCGCCAGAAGAAGGGCGCTGACCAAAAAAGGGCCGGAGCTTCCGCCCCGGCCCTTCATTTCTGTCGAGGCTGCAGCGCCTTAGGCGGCCGCCACCTCGGCGACGTCGACCTTGAGGCCGGGGCCCATGGTCGAGCTCAGGGCGACCTTCTTGACGTACTTGCCCTTGGCGCCCGCCGGCTTCGCCTTGACGATGGCGTCGACGAAGGCGGTGAAGTTGCGCTTCAGATCCTCGGCCGGGAAGCTCGCCTTGCCGATTCCCGAATGGATGATCCCGGCCTTCTCGACCCGGAACTCGACCTGGCCGCCCTTGGCGGCCTTGACCGCCTCGGTGACGTTGGGGGTGACCGTCCCCAGCTTCGGGTTCGGCATCAGGCCCTTGGGGCCGAGCACCTTGCCGAGCCGGCCGACGATTCCCATCATGTCGGGCGTGGCGATGACGCGGTCGAAGTCGATCGTCCCGCCCTGGATGGTCTCCATGAGGTCTTCGGCCCCGACCACGTCGGCGCCCGCCGCCGTGGCTTCCTCCGCCTTGGCGCCGCGGGCGAAGACGGCGACGCGGACGTCCTTGCCGGTGCCGGCGGGGAGGGTGACGACTCCGCGGACCATCTGGTCGGCATGGCGGGGATCGACGCCCAGGTTGAGGGCGATCTCGATCGTCTCGTCGAACTTCGACTTCACATTGGCCTTGAGGGTCTCGATCGCCTCGTCGACCCCGTAGAGCCGGGTGCGGTCGACGGCCGAGTCGATCGCCTTCTGATTCTTGCTGAGCTTGGCCATGTCCTTATTTCCCCGTCACTTCGAGGCCCATCGCGCGGGCGGAGCCTTCGATGATCCGCGACGCGGCCTCGAGGTCGTTGGCGTTCAAGTCCTTCATCTTCATCTCGGCGATCTCGCGGAGCTGGGCGCGGGTGACCCGGCCGGCGCTCTGCTTGCCCGGCTCCTTGGAGCCCGACTTCAGCCCCGCGGCCTTCTTCAGGAGGAAGGTCGCCGGCGGCGTCTTGGTCTCGAAGGCGAAGCTCCTGTCGGCGAAGACGGTGATGACGGTGGGGATGGGCATGCCCTTCTCCAGCTCGGTCGTCGCCGCGTTGAACGCCTTGCAGAATTCCATGATGTTGACGCCGCGCTGGCCGAGGGCAGGCCCGATCGGCGGCGACGGATTGGCGGCGCCCGCGGGCACCTGGAGCTTGATATAGCCCGTAATCTTCTTAGCCATGTGTCTCACTCTGTAGATCGGGCGAAAGTGGTACTTTCGCCCGGGTTTCAAGTTTAGCGGTCCGAGCGAGGCGCCGAGGCGTCTCTCCCGCAAATTCCATTGCTGATGCTTTGGAAGGGCGGGCCTTTAGCGCAAAGCGCTCGCCGCGGCAACCGCGGGCGGGCGGAGATATGACGACCGCCACCCGCCTTGCCTCTTGAGCCTCCGCTGCAATGGTTCAAGATGAAGCGGAGACAGCGACGGAGGGACCGCGTGAACCGGAACATGTTGATCGCCGCCGGGCTGCTGCTTGCCGTGGTCTTCGGCTTCCTCTTGTTCTACGGGCAGGATGCGGCGGAGCCTCGCACGGCGAGGAACGAAGGATCGCCTTCGCGGTCGAGCAGGCCAGCAACGCCTGCCTCGCCGACACCACCACCAGCGAGCGCAAGGCCATCGAGAACCGGGTCACGGCGGGAGTGAACGATATCGGCGCCAAAGGCTCGATCACCGTCGAGAATACGCGGCGGGCGGTGGACCTCGCGTTGTCCGAAGCCGGGCTGCTCGCCGAACGGGAGAAGGTGCGCGAATGCATCAAGCAGAACCTGCCGATGCTGCTGGGCCTCGCTGGAGGGGAGGCGACTGGCCCCGCCCCCGCGCGCGACAGCGAAGCCGGCCTCCGGGCGCCGGGCGAAGCGGCTCCGAAGGTGCTTCGCAAGGGTTGGATCTATTACGAGGAAGTCGGCGGCGAGGCGACCGACGAAGGCGTGTTCGGGGTAGCCGGCCAGCCTCGGCTGCCGCCTTATCGCGAGTTGACCGGCGGAGCGGTCCTCAAGGCGCGAAGCACCGCCCGGCTGCGGCAGGGCCCGGGCAAGACGGAGGTGCTGGCCAAGGTCGAGGCCGGCACCTGCGTCCGGATCGCGGCGCCGCCCTCCAATCCCTTCCCAACCCAGCAGGCGAGCTCCGGCGGCCATTTGCTGGTCGAGATACTGAGCCGGTGCCCCTGACGGCGAGGCGGACCGGGGTCGCTCAACCTCCGGTCCCAACGGAACAATCGGTGTGGGACGCCGCCCGCTCGCGCGCCTAGGCAGCCCTGGGACGAAGTGGAGCAATAAGGGACAGGTACCGGTACCTGTCCCAACGGCATTGAACCCAGCCTCGATGTCGGTGACCTGCCAGCACATTCCTCGCACCCCTACCGGTCAGCGATTCGGACAGGGCCTGGCCCTGGGCGCGTCGTCGCAGCGGGCGCAGGGTTCGCGCCAGACCACCCACTCGCGAGTCACCGCCCCGCAGGCCCAATATTCATAATCCGCGCGGGCGGGGCAGCAACGACACGACCAAGTCTTGGTGCCGGTTCGCCTCGCATTGCAGCCCATCGGTCCCTCCGCTCTTCACGGCCGGGGAGCCTAGCACGTTCGTCGAGGCGAGAGGGGAAGAAGCAGGAATGGGTTCACGCGAAGGCGCGAAGGACGCGAAGGCTCCGGCCCGACCGTATGTTGGATCAATCCGGGCCGTTTCGTGGGATCATCAGGAGAACGGACGAATCGAAAGGCCCCGCCATGGCTCGACCCCTGACCCCGCTCCAGGCGCATGAGAACCGCCGCTTCCTCGACGCCCTCGCCCGCACCGGCAACGCCCGCATGGCGGCCCGGGAGGTCGGGCGGGCGGCGAACAGCTTCCATTACCGACGCAAGACACATGCCGCCTTCGCCCAGGACTGGGATTCGGCGGTGGCGGCGGCGCATGCGCGCTTCCACCTTGCCGGGGGGAAGAGGGGGCCCTCCTTCGACGGTCGGTCTCGACAGGCTCGACCTGCTCAGGATGAGCGGTCCCTGGGCGGGGAGCGCAAGGATTTCAGAACGAGGGGCGGAGAGCCAATGGTGGTGAGGACCCGCAGCGGCAAGCTCCAGATCCGTCTCGCCCAGCCCGGCAAGCTGACCAAGGCCTGCGAGCAGGCCTTCCTCTACGCTCTCTCCGCCACCGCCAACATCCGGCTGAGCGCCGCCGCCGCGGGAGCCTCGGTGCGGGCTTTCTACCGGCGGCGGCGGCAGAATCCGGCCTTCGCCCGGGAGATGCGGCTGGCCCTGAAGATGGGCTGGGAGCGGCTCGAGATGGCGTCGCTGCAGGCCTCGCTGCCCGAGAGCCACGCGGACGATAGCTGGCGCCAGTGCGCGGACGCGCCGATGCCCCGCTTCTCGCCCGACCAGGCGATCCAGCTCCTCTTCCTCCACGAGAAGAGCGTCCGGCAAGGCTGGGAGCGGCCCCACCGCCGCCGCCGGCGAGGCGAGAGCGACGAGACCCACCGCGAGCGGCTGGCGGCGATGTGGACCGCCGAGAAGAATCTCGAGGCGGAAGCGGCGGCGCTGCGCCGAGCCGCCCGCTACGAGGCGACGGGAAGCTGGCGCCACGAGGACGAGCCTCCCCCGCCCGAGCTCCCGCCGCTGGAGCTGGTGACGGGGTGGTCGCGGGCGAGCGGGCGGGCGCCCTATCATGAGGGGGTGGCGCTGTTCGGGGGGTGGCGGATCGGGGATATGCGGAGGCGGTTGCGGGAGAGGTGAGCTCCAGGCGTGCTATTTAGCGGAGCTGCAGCGAGGCCCGGTGACAGCTGCGTGCCAGCTACGTGCCTGGCACCAATCCTCCCAGTCACGTGCCAGCTAAGTGAGTGGTACCGATCTCCGATACCCCGCTTAAGCAGGGCCTAGCAATTCGCTAACGAGAGCATCGATCTCGATACTAACGCCGTCGGCAGCAAGCCCTTCGCGTATTCGCCTTCGGGCGCGAATAAAATGTTTCTCTGAGTCAATCGGCACCCGTGTAGCAATTCCTTCTGCACGTTTCGACGCGGCAACAAGCCGACTGTGTAAGTCCGATGATGATTGAAACAGCGGAATGGGAAGGTTAAACATGACCTTATCGAAGTCTCGCTTCCCCCACTGGCCCTCCGATTGCCAGCGTGCGGCCCGGCTGCGAGAGACTTCGCTATTGAAGATTGCCATCAGGTAGTAAGCTTCTGCCTCTCGGGAGCATGCCATCCAATACAGCTTATGATCAATGATCGCTGATGCATCCCTGACTATGGTAGAAGCGGGGTTTGAGCCCGATTTAGAATAAACAACGCGAAGGGGCGCTAATGGGAACTGTTTTGAAAGCAATTTATAGAAGTCCACCTTTTCCGCAAAGGTCGTCTTACCCTTCCCATGCTGAGCCCATAGCGCCTCGACCGATGCTAACCACTGACTCAGTCGTGGGAATCCTCTCGCTGCTGCTGTCGACGATGAAAGCACATCACGCTTGACCTCGTCGTAGGGAATTACTCCCTGCACAGGCGTGAAGAGGCGAAAAGGAGCTATGCTCTCGCCTAAATAAACGGCTCGTATGAAACTACTTTCAACAGGTCCTTGGGGCGCCGGAACGTGCTTCCACGGCTCCTTGTCCAAGTTTCCGGTTCGCCCTCGTACAAGCGGCGCATCAGGATTAGAGCCGAGGCGACCGCTGCTAACAGCTTCTACCAAAATCAGGCGTCGCGGATCCAGCTTGGCTCCGGCCAAGAATTTTTTCCGGTAGGGTGAGCTGGTGGCGGTAACTCCCTGCTGGGTGGGCCAAGGCTTTTTCTCAAACTTCAAGGCATTGTCAGCTTCGACCGGAGACGCGTCGCGCCGAGGCAAATGACCGCGGAACGCCCGCACTTCCACCGGCAATGGCTGTGGCAGCTTGGACCGCTCAACAAACAAGACGCAGCTGGGCACGGGAAAAAGGGGGTAAACCTCGGAGGGAAAAGTCCACGCAGAAGTAAATTTGATGACGGTTTCGCGAAAGCCACCAACCTTAAAGCCGCCCCTTAGGAAGGCTTCATAAGAACGTCTAGTCATTGAGGCATAAGGCATAACAAAGGCCAATCTGCCTGATTGGCGCATGTAGAGATGAACGGAGCGAGCTAAAAAGTACGCGGAGAGATCGAATGCCATCCCATGCACCTTGCGGTCCCATAGACCAGCAGCCACCATCTCCGAATGGAACCGTGACTGGGTCGCGGGTCCCATCCTCCGATAGTCGAGCCACGGTGGGTTACCCACGACAACGTCGGCCTTCTGTCGCTCGGTGGCGAGCCAGATCGGGCGGGATAGATTTCGCGCCACATAGCCCCAGATGTGGTTGCGACCATCTTCATTCAATTTTCGCAGAGTTTTATAGGTTTGGCTAAGCATCTTTCGCTCAGGTTCGGTGCCGACCTCACGCGCGCGCAGCCACCCCTCGAGCTCAGCCGCCGGTCGGTCGCGTTCTGCAAGATCGAGCATTGTGCCCAGAGTCTCATCGAATGAGGCCGGACTTACAACCACGCCCTCAGGAAATCTCAGCACGGCCGGTTCGCCTCCGCTGTTCGCGGGCGGCACTATGACTTCGAGTTCGTGCACTCCCATCAGCTCGCGGGCATTCCATTGAAGTGCGTCCCCGAGGTAGACCGGCACCGACAACGTGGCAGGGCGGCCTTTAGCAAGTACCGGCTGCAGGGCCAAAAGCCACGTTACCCGCGCAAAAATTACAGCGACAGGATGGACTTCAATTCCGGCGACCTTATCTTCGGCTAAGCGCACCGTGTCCGCAGGTTTTAACCTAGCCTCCGCCGCGAATCGGCACAGCCTACGCACAGCCTGAAATAAGAAAGTACCAGAACCGCAAGCGGGGTCGAGCACACGCTGCTCCAGCGGGGCTTTAATGACCTCTGCACAAATCCGGTTAGCAAGCCAGTCTGGAGTGTAGTACTCTCCAAGGTCGTGCCTTGTCGTGGGATCGATTAGACTCTCATAAAGCCCTTTTAGAACATCTGTCTCGATCTCACCAAGATCGAATCGCGCCACCTGTCGTGCTATCTGCAGAACCAGCCGATCACCTTCGGCATCGCTAAGAATCCAGTCGAAGAAATCCGCCTCAACGGCGCCCACAATTCCCTGCTCTTGGAAAGCATGACCATCGAGCAATGCTCGTCCCGTGTCCGGCAGACCACCCATCAAAGCAGCCGTCGCGATCGCCTTTGCAACGATTACGAGGTAGGTATGCTGAAGAAAAAGTTCGGGAGCATCAACTTCGGCGCCGTAGGCCACATGAATGAGCCGGTGCCACAGCTGGCGTTTCAGATGCACCTCGGGATCTGTGCATAGTTTTGACCACAGATCCTCAAGCTGTCGTAGAGCACGACGATACAGCACCGCCTCACGTCCCAGCTCAGTCTGAATACGCCGGACGTCGGGATATAATTTGTCCTGAAGCGCAACTACGCTTTCGAGCCAGGCGAGTATCTCTCGAGGTTCGTCGGTATTGACACGGTATTTTGCTAGCTCTTCCAAGCCACCATCACGACTAAGTTGATGGGCTGAGAATAACGAGCCATCGGTAACAATGCCCACGAAGTCGTGCCCGGTTACTGATTGGCGGTCCCTCAGGTATCCCGTAAGCTGACGCTCAAATTCCTCTCGCCTAAGATCGGACTTTAGCTCGATGACCGTGCGGCCTAACAGGGCGTCCATACGACCGCGGACTTCAAATGTCTGATGCTCGAAGCTGATATCACGCGAACTCGCCCCTAAGCCGTCGGTCAACAGTTTATAGATAAAACCGCGGACTTTCTCATGGCCTGGCCGGGTCGCCAACTCGGAAACTATCTCCTCAATTTGCTCGGTTGTTAATGACACGGCATCCTCCGTTCTCTCCATGGACCGAACCGGCCTGCGTGCGAAAGCAAAAAAATTCGGCATCGGCGCAGGCGCTCCCTTCACCCCCGCGGCTCCAGCTTTAGTTGTCGGACGGCGCGATGCTTCCGGTCGCCACCCGGGCTTGGAAGGACCGAGGGCAAGGGAGGGGCGCAAAAGGTACGTCCAATGGTCTGCGGAAATTCGGTGTCTGACACCGATTTGTTTGTAGGCGTCATCCTAAGCTCGGCTCAGTATCCAGGGTGGCGCTGCTCCATGGGTGGAGCGACCAGCCGGCGCTGGCGCGGCTCGTCGCTGGACCCTGAAACGAGTTCAGGGTGACGGGTGGGGCCGAGGAGGTGACGATCCCCCTACCCCCGCCTGCCCCCCTTCCCCCATTCTTCATCCTTTCACACGCCTGTCATGAAGCCGCGCCATGGCTCTCCTTCAAAGGAGCGGCGCGATGGGACAGGCGGAGGAGCGGCGGCGGCGGCGGGGGGCGGAGGCTCGGTTGCTGGTGGTCGAGGACGACCCGGCGATGGCGACTTTGATGCGCTGGACGTTCGAGCGGGAGGATTTCGAGGTGAGCTCCACGCCGAGCGGGGAGGAGGCGCTGCTGCTGGCGGCGGAGACCGGGCCGGACCTGGTTCTGCTCGACTGGATGCTCGAGGATCTGAGCGGCATCGAGGTGTGCCGGAGGCTTAGGCGCGGGGCGGCGACGGCCTCGCTCCCGATCATCATGGTGACGGCCCGCGGCGAGGAGGCGGACCGGATCCGCGGGCTCGAGACCGGGGCCGACGACTTCATCACCAAGCCGTTCAGCCCGGCCGAGCTGGTCGCCCGGGCGCGGGCGCTGCTCCGCCGGGTGCGGCCGGCGCTGGCCGGGATGACCTTGAGCTTCGACGACCTGCAGCTCGACCCGGCCGCCTTCCGGGTGCGCCGCGGCGGGGCGGCCGTCCCGCTCGGGCCGACCGAGTTCAAGCTGCTCCGCTACTTCCTCGAGAACCCGGCCCTCGTGCTGTCGCGCGAGCGGCTCCTCGACGCGGTGTGGGGGCGGGACAGCGAGATCGATGCGCGGACCGTCGACGTCTACATCCGCAGGCTTCGCCAGGCGATCAACGCCGGCGGCGGGCGCGACCTCATACGGACGGTGCGTTCGGCGGGCTATGCGCTCGACAGCGAGGCGTGAGAGCGGGGCCGGGCGGATTATGACAGTTTTGTTCAAGTGGAGTTACAGTAAGCTGACAATCCACAGCTAATATCTGCGCTGGCCTGCATGTAATATTACCAACACACAAGCCTCCTATCCGCATCCTCGAAAGGCGAATCGCCCCGGGCAACGGGCGAGTCGCCTCGCTCGATGCCAAAAGGGGGTAAGAAATGTCTCGCCTGCGCACCATATTGCTTCTGACGACCCTGATCCCGCTCGCCGCGGCCTGCGGAGCGGACGACGTCGCCTCGCCGGGCGAGGGCACCCTGGTGATCCCGCCGCCGGCCGCCCCGGCGCCGCCGCCGCCACCGCCTCCGGGCAACGGGACGCCCGCGGCGGGCTGCCCGGCCGGGACGGTGGACCGCGGCGTCATCGCGACCGCCTTCCGCACTTGCGAGCTCTCGGGGCGGATCAGCGACGATTACACGCTCCAGAAGCTTCCCGGGGTGATCTACTCGCTGGCCGGGCCGGTCAACGTCGGCACCGACGTCGGCGGCGACGGAAGCTTGGCGGGGGGCGACGCGGTGACCCTGACGGTGCAGGCGGGCGTCGTCGTCTTCGCCTCGTCGGGTAACGACTATCTGGTCGTCAACCGCGGCTCCAGGATCAACGCGGTGGGGAGCGCGACCCAGCCGATCATCTTCACCGCCCGGGCCAATGTCGAGGGCAGCGCGACGGATTCGAGCCAGGGGCTGTGGGGCGGGATCATCCTGCTCGGGCGCGCCCCGATCAGCGACTGCAACACGGCGGTGCCGGGCGGCTCGGCCTCGTGCCAGCAGGTCATCGAGGGGACGACGGGCTCGCTCTACGGCGGCAACGTCCCGATCGACAACAGCGGCACGATGCGCTTCGTCCAGATCCGCTATTCCGGCTTCCAGATCGCCCCGGGCAACGAGCTGCAGGGCCTGACCATGGGCGGGGTCGGCTCGAACACGACGATCGACCATATCCAGGTCCACAACAGCTCGGACGACGGGATCGAGGCGTTCGGCGGGCGGGTCAACATGAAGCACCTCGCCATCACCGGGGCGGACGACGACGCGCTCGACACCGACCTCGGCTACCGGGGAACGGTCCAGTTCGTCATCGGGGTCCAGCGCGACGGCCAGAACGGCGATTCGATGATCGAGGCGGACTCGAACGGCAACGAGGACGCCTTGCCCCGCCAGTACACCCGGGTCTCCAACGCCACCTTCATCCAGCGCTCGACCGTGCAGGGCGGCAACGCCATCCTGCTTCGCGGCGGGACGGACTATGCGCTGATCAACAGCATCGTCTCCGGCCCGACCGCCTGCCTCGACGTCGACGCGACCGGCGGGACGACGATGCGGGCGGCCGACGCTACGCTCCAGGACCTCGGGCCGCCGACCTTCCGCTCGGTCGTGCTCGCCTGCCCGACCCCGTTCCGGGAGGACGGCAACGTCTCGTCGGCCGAGCTCGCGACCCTGTTCAACTCGGGCTCGGGCAACACTGCCAGCTTCACGCTGTCGCTGATCAACACGTTCATGAACGGCACCAACGAGAATTCGGGCATCGCCGCCGACGCGCCGGCGCTCAACGCCGACCAATATGGCCCGGCCAATGCGAGCGCGCCGAACCGGCTCGAGGCGGTGACCTGGATCGGCGCGGTCAGGAACGGGGCGGACACCTGGTACAGCGGGTGGACCTGCAACGCCTCCTACGTGAATTTCGGCGCCGCCGGCGGAAGCTGCACCGCCATTCCCGTAGGCTGAGGACGCCCCCGCCCGGGTGGCGGCCGGAGCGCCGCCACCCCCCCTTTTTCCTGAAGCCTGTTCCGGGGAATTCAAGATGTTGAAGCCCATCAGCCTGGGCAGCCTGCTGCTCATCTCCACCGCCCTCACCGCCCCGGCCGCGCTGGCGCAGGATATGGCGCCGGTGGAAAGCGCCCCGCTGCCCGCCGCGCCGCAGGAGGGGGAGGTCGAGA
>DASWLZ010000025.1:0-31302 GCA_036399975.1 Allosphingosinicella sp. | reverse complement strand
AGCTGATCAATGGCTGAAGCCAAATACACGCCGCGCCTTCGCGCGGACTATGACGAGCGCATCGTGCCCGCGATGATCGAGAGGTTCGGTTACAAGAACCGGCTCGAGGTCCCGCGGCTCGAGAAGATCGTCCTCAACATGGGCGTCGGCGAGGCGACCCAGGACAAGAAGAAGGTCGAGACCGCGGCGTCAGAGATGGAGCTGATCGCCGGCCAGAAGCCGGTGATCACCAAGGCGCGTACCTCCATCGCCCAGTTCAAGCTGCGCGAAGGCATGCCGATCGGAGTGAAGGTCACCCTTCGCCGCGAGCGCATGTACGAGTTCCTCGACCGGCTGGTCACGATCGCGCTTCCGCGAGTCCGCGACTTCCGCGGCCTGAACCCCAAGTCGTTCGATGGCCGGGGCAATTACGCGATGGGTCTCAAGGAGCAGATCGTGTTCCCGGAGATCAACTATGACCGCATCGACAAGGTGCGCGGCATGGATGTCATCGTCACCACCACCGCGAAGACGGACGACGAGGCGCGGGAGCTGCTGCGCCTCTTCAACTTCCCTTTCCCGCAGGTGGAAGAAGAAAAGCAGGCGGCTTAACCAATCACCCGTCATCCCGGCGAAAGCCGGGACCTCGGGCCGGAAGGGCAGGGCGCCTTTCCTCGCTGAGGCCCCGGCTTTCGCCGGGGTGACGACAAGAGAAACGAAGAAGAGAGCTTAAGTCCATGGCGAAACTGAGTTCCATCAACAAGAACGAGCGCCGCAAGAAGCTGGTGAAGAAATATGCCGGCCAATATGCGAAGCTCAAGGCGATCGCGGACGACGAGTCCCGCGACGATACCGAGCGCCTGATCGCGCGCCTCAAGATGGCGGAGATCCCGCGCAACGGTAACCCGACCCGGGTTCGCAACCGCTGCGGCCTGACCGGCCGTCCGCGCGCGAACTACCGCAAGTTCGGCCTGTCGAGGATCATGATCCGCGAGCTGGGCAACAAGGGCCTGATTCCCGGCCTCACCAAGTCGAGCTGGTAAGGACTAGCTATGCCATTGACCGATCCCCTGGGTGATATGCTCACCCGCATCCGCAACGGCCAGCAGGCGCGCAAGGACAGCGTGACCACTCCCGCGTCCAAGCTGCGCGTGCGAGTGCTCGATGTGCTTCAGCGCGAAGGCTATATCCGCGGCTATCGCGAGGAAGCCTTGGGCCAGCATCCGGGCCTTCGCATCGAGCTCAAATATTTCGAGGGCCAGCCCGCGATCCAGCACGTCTCCCGGGTCTCCAAGCCCGGCCGCCGGGTCTATTCGGGCGCCCAGGACCTGCCGCGGGTCCGCAACGGCCTCGGCATCACGATCGTCTCGACGCCACGTGGCGTTCTGTCCGACGCGGAAGCGCGCGAGCAGAATGTCGGCGGCGAGGTGCTGGCGGAGGTGTTCTAAGATGAGCCGCATTGGAAAAGTGCCGGTCCCGCTCCCCTCGGGCGTGACCGCGACGACCGAAGGTCAGATCCTCTCGGTGAAGGGCCCCAAGGGCACCCTCACCATGCCGATGCTGGACGATATCAGCTACGGCATCGAGGATGGCCGCATCGTCGTCAAGCCGGCCAACGACAGCAAGCGGGCGCGCTCCTTCTGGGGCATGCACCGTACCCTGGTCCAGAACCTCGTGACGGGAGTCACCGACGGCTTCACCAAGGTGCTGGAGATCACCGGCGTTGGCTATCGCGCCGCGGCCCAGGGCAAGAACCTGCGGCTGCAGCTCGGCTACAGCCACGACGTCAACATCGCGGTGCCGGAAGGCCTCGAGGTGAGGACCCCCGATCCGACCACGGTGGAGATCGTCGGCAACGATCGCCAGCAGGTCGGCCAGCTCGCCGCCGAGATCCGCCAGTGGCGCAAGCCGGAGCCCTACAAGGGCAAGGGCATCAAGTATCGCGGCGAATATATCTTCCGCAAAGAAGGCAAGAAGAAGTAGCCATGGCGAAACTCACCCTTTTCGAGCGGCGCCGCCAGCGCGTCCGCACCTCGCTCCGCAAGCGGGCCGGCGCCCGTGCGCGCCTGTCGATCCACCGCTCCGGCCGGCACATCTACGCCCAGATCATCGACGATGCCGAGGGCCGCACCGTCGCCTCCGCCTCGACGCTCGAGAAGGACGTGCGCGGAACGACCGGAGCGACCGTCTCGGGCGCTCAGGACGTCGGCCGCCGGGTTGCCGAGCGCGCCAAGGCGGCGGGCGTCACCCGCGTGGTCTTCGACCGCGGCGGTTTCCTGTTTCACGGCCGTGTGAAAGCGCTGGCCGATGCCGCCCGCGAAGGCGGATTGGAGTTCTAAATGGCTGACGAAAACACCATCGAAGGCACCGAGGTCCAGCCGGGCGCCGTTGCGGCTCCCGAGGCGGCTCCGGTCGACGCTCCTGCCGTCGAGACCCGCAACGAGGGCCGCGGCCCGCGCGGCGGCCGCGGCGGCGGCGGCGGTCGTGGCGGTGGCGGCGGACGCGGCGGCGGCGATCGCGGCGGCCGTGGCCGGCGCGACGAGCGCGGCGGACGCGGCGGCAATCGCGACGACGACGGCGGCGAGGAGCTGATCGAGAAGCTCGTCCACATCAACCGCGTCTCCAAGACCGTGAAGGGCGGCAAGCGCTTCGGCTTCGCGGCCCTGGTCGTGGTCGGCGACGGCAAGGGCCGCTCGGGCTTCGGCCACGGCAAGGCCCGCGAGGTGCCGGAGGCGATCTCCAAGGCGACCGCCGCGGCCAAGAAGGCCATGGTCCGGGTTCCGCTCCGCGAGGGCCGGACCCTGCACCATGACGGCCTCGGCCATTTCGGCGCCGGCCGGGTCTATGTCCGCTCGGCTCCGGCCGGGACCGGGATCATCGCCGGCGGCCCGATGCGCGCCGTGTTCGAGAGCCTGGGGGTCGCCGACGTGGTGACCAAGTCGATCGGCACGTCCAACCCCTACAACATGGTCCGGGCGACCTTCGAGGCGCTCAAGGACCAGACCAGCCCCAAGGCGGTCGCCCAGCGCCGCGGCCGCAAGGTCGCCGACCTGATGGCCCGCCGCGAGGGCCTCAGCGGCGCCGAGGCTTCGGCCGAAGCCGAGCTGGTGACGGAGTAAGAGAGATGGCGACGATCAAGCTGACCCAGACCGGATCGCCGATCCGGCGCACGCCCGACCAGCGGAAGACGCTGATCGGGCTCGGCCTCAACAAGATGCACCGCACCGTGGAGCTGACCGACACCCCCGAGGTGCGCGGGATGATCCGCAAGGTGCAGCACATGGTCGAGGTGGCGGAATAAGGTTCGACGAGCCTCGACCGGGCAGCGGGCTAATCAATCCATGTACATATAGGGCTCAACCTTGAGGGAGATACCACCCCCCTCGCAGTACCACTGTCCATTCCTGTAAACCGGGACGGCCGGCAGTCTGCAGAAGAAAATGGCAACCGGATTGGCCGCTACCGCTCCTGTGCTTTTGAGAAGGTCATTCATTTGCGCGATGTTCCTTGAACGGGCTGCGATCTGGAACTCTCGACCTTCCACAATGCGTCGTACCTTGGCCTGCGACGTGGCATCCAGAGCTGTTGGGGCCGACGACTTGGGACGCGCCGCGGGCTGCGCAGCGGCGGCGGTGGAAGCGCAGACGAACAAGGCGATGGCGAACGTCGAAACAAGTGGTTTCATTTTGAACCTCCTTTCAACGGCCGCCAGAATAACATAGACGGATCTAAACCAGAAACCTTCAGCGCGACAAAAGCGAAAGCGAGTGCAAGCATATGAAACTCAACGATCTCAGAGACAATAAGGGCGCCCGCAAGTCGCGCGTCCGGGTCGGCCGCGGCATCGGCTCCGGCCTCGGCAAGACCGCCGGGCGCGGCCAGAAGGGCGCCAAGTCGCGCTCGGGCGTCAGCGTCTTCGGCTTCGAGGGCGGCCAGATGCCGCTCCACATGCGGCTTCCGAAGCGCGGCTTCAACAACATCTTCGCCAAGGATTATGCCGAGGTGAACGTCGGAATGGTCCAGAAGGCGATCGACGCCGGAACCCTCTCGGCCGACGGGACGATCGACCAGGACGCGCTCCGCGCCGCCGGCCTGTCGCGCGGCGGCAAGGACGGCGTCCGGCTGCTCGGCAAGGGCAGCCTCACCGCCAAGCTCGCCTTCCGGGTCGCCGGAGCCTCCAAGGGCGCTCGCGAGGCGGTCGAAGGGGCCGGCGGCTCCATCGAGCTGATCGAGGTGACCCCGGCCGCCGAGAAGGCCGCCGCGAAGAAGAACAGCGTCAAGAAGCGCAAGGACGCCTGAGCCCGTCATCGCGAGCGTAGCGGAGCAAGCCAGTGGGGCGGATGCGCAACACTGGATTGCTTCGTCGCTTCGCTCCTCGCAATAACGGCTCAGAATCCTATATGACCGGCAGCTTCCAAGGGATCGAACCAACATGGCATCCGCAGCCGAACAGATGGCTTCCAACATCAGCCTGGCGAGCTTCGCCAAGGCCACCGATCTCAAGAAGCGCCTCTGGTTCACGCTCGGCGCCCTCATCGTCTTCCGGCTGCTGAGCTTCGTGCCGCTGCCGGGCATCGACCCGCGCGCGCTCGCCAACCTTTTCGACACCACCCGCGGCGGTGTCCTCGATTTCTTCAACATGTTCTCGGGCGGAAGCCTCGAGCGGATGAGCCTGATCGCGCTGGGGGTCATGCCCTACATCACCGCGTCGATCGTCGTTCAGCTCGCCACCTCGATGTCGCCGGCCCTCGCCGCCCTCAAGAAGGAGGGCGAGAGCGGGCGCAAGAAGATCAACCAATATACGCGCTACGGTACCGTCTTCCTCTGCGCCATCCAGGGCTATTTCATCGCCGTCGGCCTCGAAGGGTGGGGCCAGGGGGGCACCGGCTCGGCCGTCCTCGATCCGGGTATGATGTTCCGGATCACGACCGTCGTGACGCTGGTCGGCGGCACCATGTTCCTGATGTGGCTGGGCGAGCAGATCACGGCCCGCGGCATCGGCAACGGGGTCTCGCTGATCATCATGGCGGGAATCGTCGCCCAGCTTCCGACCACCCTCGCCCAGGTGTTCGAGAGCGGCCGCACCGGCACCATGTCGCCGCTCGCCATTCTGGCGATCGTCGCCATGGTCGCGATCCTCATCCTCTTCATCTGCTTCATGGAGCGGGCCCAGCGCCGGGTCCTCATCCAATATCCCAAGCGCCAGACGGCCCGCGGCCAGATGCAGGCGGAGAAATCGCATCTGCCGCTCAAGATCAACACGTCGGGCGTGATCCCGCCGATCTTCGCTTCCTCGCTGCTGCTGATGCCGCTCACCATCGCCCAGTTCGCCGGCAACCGGACGGCGGGCGAGAGCGCATGGGGCGATGCTCTCATCACCGTCACCTCGGCCCTCCAGCACGGCGCGCCGCTCTACATGGCGCTTTACGCGGCCGGGATCATCTTCTTCTGCTTCTTCTACACCGCGGTCGTCTTCAACCCCGAGGAGACGGCGGAGAACCTCAAGCGCTACGGCGGCTTCATCCCCGGGATCCGCCCCGGCAAGCGCACCGAGGAATATCTCGACTATGTCCTCACCCGGATCACCGTCATCGGCGCAGCCTACCTGACCCTGATCTGCCTTCTTCCCGAGTTCGTGATCGCCCGCATGGGCATCGGCTTCTATCTCGGCGGCACCAGCCTCCTCATCGTCGTCAACGTGACGATGGACACGGTCACCCAGATCCAGAGCCACCTCATCGCCCATCAATATGGCGACCTCATCAAAAAGGCGAAGCTCAAGGGCGGGCGCGGAAGATGATGTCGGCGTTCGCGGCAAGCGCTCACTCGTGAACATCATCCTTCTCGGGCCCCCGGGCGCGGGGAAGGGCACCCAGGCCGGCCGCCTCCTCGCCGAGCGCGGGCTGGTCCAGCTCTCGACCGGCGACATGCTCCGCGAGGCGATCAAGGCGGGAAGCCCGATCGGCCTCCGCGCCAAGGCGATCATGGAGGCTGGCGAGCTCGTTCCGGACGAGGTGGTCAACGAGCTGATCGCCAACCGGCTCGATTTGCCGGAGCGCTATTCCGGCTCCGGCTTCATCTTCGACGGCTATCCGCGCACCGAGGCCCAGGCGATCTCGCTCGACGCGCTGCTTGCCGAGCGGGGAATGAAGCTCGACCACGTCATCGAGCTCGACGTCGACGCGGACGCCCTGGTCGACAGGATCACCGGCCGCTTCTCCTGCGCCAGATGCGGCGAGGGCTATCACGACCGCTACAAGCTGCCCAAGGTCGAGGGCCTGTGCGAAGTGTGCGGCTCGGAAGAGTTCAAGCGTCGCCCGGACGACAATGAGGAGACGGTCCGCACCCGCCTCGCCGAATATCGCGCGAAGACCGCGCCGATCCTTCCTTATTACGATGCTCGCGGGCTCGTCCGCCGGGTCGACGGAATGGCCGACATCAAGGAAGTGGAGCGGTCGATCGAGGCGATTCTGGACGGCGCTTCCTAATTCCTCCCGAGCTTGCTCGAGGAGGAGTTGCTATTTCTTCCCAAGCACGCCCATCGCCCCGGTCACCATCGCCTCGATCCCGGTCGCGATCACCGTTTCCGCCTCCGGCGCCCAGAAGGGGCTGTGCAGCGAGGGCAGCTTCGCCGTGTCGCCGCCCGCCTCGTCCCATTTTGCCTTGGGAACGCCTCCGACCCAGAAGATCAGGCTTTCGATCGCCTTGTCCGCGAGGTGGTAGCGGCCGAAATCCTCACCCACCATCGGCGGGGGCACGACCCGCACGCGATCCGCTCCGAAGCGGGTGCGGAACAGGGCGGCGGTGTCGGCGCTGAGCTTCTCGGTATTGATCGCAGCCGGGGTGAACATGCCTTCCCGGATCGTCACCACCGGCATCCTGCCCTCGGGCATCCCGGCCGCGATCGCCTCGCCCCGGGCGATCCGCTGAATCCCATCGAGCAGCGCCCTGCGGGTCTTCTCGCTGTAGCTTCGAACCGTGAGGAGCAGGGTCGCCTCGTCGGAGATGATGTTGTGCTTGGTCCCGCCCTGGAAGCTGCCCACCGTCACCACCGCGGCGTCCTGCGGGTCGAGCTCGCGGCTGACCAGGGTCTGGAGGGTGCCGACGATGCGGCTGGCGAGGACGATCGGGTCGCGCGTGTTCTGGGGCACCGCGCCGTGGCCGCCGACGCCTCTGACGGCGATGTCGACGCTGTCGACGTTGGCGAAGGCGGGCCCCACCGTGATCCCGAGCACGCCGGCGGGAAGCGACGCGCTGTCGTGCCAGGCCAAGGCATGGGTGGGCTTCGGGAAGCGGGTGAACAGGCCGTCGTCGAGCATCGCCCGGGCGCCCTCGCCAGTCTCCTCGGCGGGCTGGAGGATCATCACCAGGGTGCCCGACCATTGCCCCTTCATCGCCGCCATCCGCCTGGCGGTGCCGAGCCAGCCGGTCATATGGGTGTCGTGGCCGCAGGCGTGCATCACCCCGCTCTCGGTGCCGGCGAGGCTGGTCGCCTTGACCTTGCTGGCGAAGGGGAGGCCGGTTTGCTCGGCCACCGGCAGGGCATCCATGTCGGCCCGCATCAGGAGCACCGGCCCGGGGCCGTTCTTCATCACCGCGACCACCCCGGTCTTGCCGACCCCGGCGGTCACGTCGAAGCCGAGCTTCCTCGCCTCGGCCGCGAGCCGGGCGGAGGTCTTCACCTCCTGCATCGACAGCTCGGGATTGGCGTGGAGCTCGCGATAGAGGCTCATCAGCGACGGCAGGTCCTGCTTCACCTGGTCGGCGAGCGGATCGGCCGCGGCGGGTGAACCAAGGGCGAGCAGTTGGAGGAGGGCGATGTAGCGCATGGCATTGATGTAACGGGATTCGCGGGCCGGTCGAGGCACTAAATTCCTCCCCCGCATTTGCGGGGGAGGGGGACCATGCGAAGCATGGTGGAGGGGTCTTTCAGGCCCGAAGAACCCCTCTACCGCGCTTCGCGCGGTCCCCCTCCCCGACAAATGTCGGGGAGGATTTGGGCCCGTCAGTCCTTGGGCACGAGCTCGATCACGTCGAGCGTGGATTCGAAGGCGGGGTAGGGGAAGGCGATCCGCCAGCGGCGCTCGCCGATCCGCTCGAGCAGGCCGATCATGTCGCGCTGCCGGTCGTGGCCGTAGCGCAGGGTGCCGCGTTCGTCGCCGAGCTGGAGCGTGCCCAGGAAGATCATCCGGCGGTCCCCGTCGGCGAACAGCCGGCCGACCTGCCGCTGCGACCCGGTAAGCTTGACGAAGTCCATCGCTCCGGCGCCGGCCGAGATCCGGCAGTCGAACCGCGGATAGGCGACATAGTGGAGCGATCCCTGGCCCTGGGAGCCCAGCTTCAGCACCCGGCAGCGAAAGTCGCCAGCGGGCGGGGCGACCCCTCTCAGCGCCGAGTCTGGCTCCAGGAGCACGCCTTCCCGGGCGATCTCGGCCGAGTGCCCCCCCGACCGCGCCTGGCCCAGCGCGCGGACCCAGGCGGTGCGCCACTTGCGCGCCCGCTCGCGGTCGAATTCGGTCGCGACGTCGCGCCAGCTCCCCGCCGCCGGCACCGCCGCGGCGGGGCCGGGTGCCTGCGACGTGCAGCCGAGAAGGGACGGCGCGAGGAGCAGTGGGAGGAGGCGCTTCATCCGTCGATCATAGGGGCGCGACGCCCATGGGATCAATGCACGGCGCACTTGCGCCTTGCACGGATCCGCCGGTCCGGCCATCTTCCACCAGAGCCAGAGGGAGCCGAGCGATCCCGTCTTCCCGCCTCGCCCTCGTGTCGATCCCGCTTCTGCTCGGGGCCTGCGTGGCCTCTCCCCGTTGTCCGCCGCCCGATTCGGCCGCCCGGAACGAGCTGCGGACCTCGCTCCATCCGCTCGTCCGCATCTCCCAATGCCCGGGACCGCCGACTCCGGCGGCCTTCCAGCTTGCGGCCGGCGAAATCTCGCGCCGGAAAGCGGCATTGATCGATCGAGTCGCCCGTTCACCGCTGGCCGAGGATCTCGCCCGGGTGAAGCGCGAGGACGAGGAGGCGAATCGCCACCTTACCGCAGCCGAATGCGCCCTGCCGTTCTGGGACAGGCCGGAGGACCCGGAAAATGTCGCCGCCTACCCGGCCCTGCTCGACGCCGAGCGACGGGAGCTGGAGGCGGCGGAGAAGTCATTCGCCCAGGCTATCGCCGGCTGCCCGGCTGGCTGAGCTATTCCGGAAGCCGGCACAAATCGATCCAACGCTCGCCTACCAGCTCGAACAATCGCTTCGGAGTCACCTCGACCGAGCTATTGAGCGATCCCGCCGCCGGATAGACGAGGTCGAAACCCTTCAGTGACAGATCGCAATAGACGGGCAGGCCGGTCGCAAGCCCGAACGGGCAGACTCCGCCCACCGGGTGGCCGGTCAGGGCGAGCGTCTCCTCCGGCCCGAGCATCCTCGGCCTCGCTCCGAGCGCCGCCTTGCACTTTGCATTGTCGAGCCGCGCATCGCCGCGGGCGACGAGCAGGAACACCGTCCCGCCGGCCCTGACGGCGAGTGTCTTGGCGATCCGCCCCGGCTCGACGCTCAGCGCCCGCGCCGCCGCCTCGACGGTGGCCGTGCTCTCCTCGACCTCGATCAGCGGCAGGTCGGGCGCGTGCCGGTCGAGCCAGGCTCGGACGGATTGGAGGCTCACCGCCTCATTCGCCGATCAGGTGAAGGGCGACGCTGCGCCGGTGCGGCCGGTGCCGGTGCTCGAACAGATAAAGGCCCTGCCAGTTGCCGAGCGCCAGCTCGCCGTCGATCAGCGGGATGGTCAGCTGGACCTGGGTGAGGATGGTCCTGAGGTGCGCCGGCATGTCGTCCGGCCCTTCGTCGCGATGGGCGTAGGCGGAGGGGTCCTCAGGTGCGAGGCGGGCGATCCACGCCTCGATGTCGGCCCGGACCTCCGGGGCGGCATTTTCCTGGATGAGGAGCGAAGCGGAGGTGTGGCGGCAGAAGAGGGTGAGCAGGCCTTCGGTGAAGCCCTGGGCGGAAACCCAGCGGGTCACGTCGCGGGTGATCTCGTGCAGGCCCTGGCGGGGCGTGTCGAACTGGAGGGTGCCGGCGGCCTGGCGCATGGCCGACCCTTATCCTCCCCATCGTGAGATGGGGAGGGGGACCATGCGAAGCATGGTGGAGGGGTGATTGCCGAGGCCGGTTCCAGCTACCCCTCCACCACCCTTCGGGCGGTCCCCCTCCCCACGAGCTTCGCTCATGGGGAGGATGAGTGTTGAGCCCCAGACGCCCTTTGCCCTATCGCGGCCCGAAGGAGAACCGCCGTTTCCGACGACCAGAACTCGAACCTGATGTGGGGCGGCCGTTTCGCCGGCGGGCCGGCGGCGCTGATGCGCGAGATCAACGCCTCGATCCGGGTCGACAAGAGGCTGTGGCGCGAGGACATTGCCGCTTCGCTCGCCCATGTCGCGATGCTCGAGACCCAGGGCATCGTCTCCGAGGAGGACGCCTCCGCCATCGCCGAGGGGCTGGAGCGGATCGAGGACGAATATGCCCGGGTCGGGGTCCGCGAGGATCCCGCCCTCGAGGACATCCACATGCATGTCGAGGCCCGGCTGGCCGAGCTGATCGGGCCCGTCGCCGGCCGGCTCCACACCGCCCGCTCGCGCAACGACCAGGTCGCCACCGACTTCCGGCTCTGGGTCCGCAATGCCGTCGACGAGGCGGACTCCGCCCTCGCCGCCTTCCAGCGCGTCCTCGTCGCCCGCGCCGAGGAGCATGCCGAGACGGTGATGCCCGGCTTCACCCATCTCCAGTCGGCCCAGCCGGTCACCCTCGGCCATCACCTGCTGGCCTATTATGAGATGCTGGGCCGCGACCGCTCCCGATTCGCCGACGCTCGGGCCCGGATGAACGAAAGCCCGCTCGGCGCCGCCGCGCTCGCCGGCACCGGCTTCCCGATCGACCGCGAGGCCACCGCCGCGGCTCTGGGATTCGATCGCCCCAGCGCCAATTCGCTCGACGCGGTTTCGGACCGGGACTTCGCGCTCGACTATCTGACGGCGGCGACCCAATGCTCCCTTCACCTGTCCCGCCTGGCGGAGGAGCTGATCATCTGGGCGAGCCAGCCTTTCGGCTTCGCGATCCTGCCCGACGCCTTCAGCACCGGCTCCTCGATCATGCCGCAGAAGCGCAACCCGGACGCGGCCGAGCTCGTCCGAGGCCATTCGGGGCGGATCGCCGGGGCCATGGTCGCCCTGGTGATGACCATGAAGGGCCTGCCGCTCGCCTATTCGAAGGACATGCAGGACGACAAGCCGCCCGTCTTCGAGGCCCACGATCTGCTGATGCTGTCGCTCCAGGCGCTGGCCGGGATGGTGGAGACGACCCGCTTCGACGCCGCCCGGATGCGCGCCGCCGCCGGCGCGGGCTTCGCCACAGCCACCGACCTCGCCGACTGGCTGGTGCGTGAGGCAGGGGTGCCGTTCCGGGAGGCGCATCATGTCGTGGGGCGGGCGGTGGCGCTCGCGGAGGCGCAGGGCGTCGGGCTGGCGGAGCTGGAGCTGGAGGCGCTGAAGTCGATCGACCCGAGGATCGACGAGCGGGTCTACTCGATCCTCACCGTCGACTCCTCCGTGCGAAGCCGGACCAGCTACGGCGGCACGGCGCCGGAGCGGGTGAGGGAGCAGGTGGCAAGGGCGAAGAGGGCGCTGAGCGAATAATCCTCCCCATCTTCGATGCGGAGGATTTTCACCCCAAAGGCACCAGCCTGCTTAGCGTCTGACCGCTCGGCATCAGCAGATATTGGGTCGCCTTGGTTCGGATGAAGTCGGGCAGGTCGGTGACCGCCCCGCCTCCCGCCGGGCCCTTCGGGATCCGGAACACCTTGGTCGCCCCCGGCACCGCCCGGTTGCCGATCAGGGCGTCCTGGTCGCGGCCGTGGGCGGGAAAGGCGTCGCTGAAATTGTTGCGCTGCCCCCAGGCGGCGAGCCTCATGAACTGCTCGCGGATCGAGGCGCAGACGAAAATGCCCAATATCCCCCGGTCGATCCCGTCATCCTTCTCGCCCTTCAGCTCCGGGCCGTAGGGCATCCCCCGCCTCACGATCTGCGGAACGCCCGTGGTCACCGACATGCCCGACAATTCCTGGTCGCGCGGGTTCATCACGCGGACATGCGAGGAGACCGGGCAGGCGACCCCCTGGAGGTCCTCGGCGAAGGCGAAGCTCTCCTCGCAACGCTCCGGCGCCGGTGCCTCGGGCGACAGGCAGAGCGGGGTCCCGTCGCGCCAGCGGCCCATGATCTTGGCGGCGAGAAGCTCGCGCGCCTGCTCCGGCGGCAGGGCCGGGAAGAGCGGCGGCCCCTTGCGGGTCAGGAAGCGCTCGAAGGTGGCGACGTCCTGGTAGATCCAGCGGAACACCAGATAGGAGGAATCCCGCATGGTCTGGGCGGCGGGCTCGCGGGCGGGCGCGCAGGGGAAGCGGTCGTCGTAATGGCCGATGACGACCGAGCGATAGTCGACCGGCCGCTCCGGGCTCGGCGCCCCTTCCCAGGCGACCTTGCCGTTTGAGAGGCCGTCGACATAGCCGAAATGGAGCTTCGCCCCCTTGCCGCAGGGCCCGAAGCCGAGGAAGGCCCCGTCGAGCCGTCCTCCCGAGGCGCGCGGGATCATCTCGGTGACCCCGGCGGCCGCCGCTTCCTCCAATATCTCGGCCGTCCCCGATTCGAGCTGCGCCTCGCCGACCGCATGGAGGTGGACGAAGCAGCTCACCTGCTCGCCCCGGAACTGCTTTTCCCACCATTGCGACGGGGCGCTCGAGCCGACGTCGCCGATCCGCTCCGCGTCGGGCGGCGAGCGGAAGGTGCTTTCGAGCTTGCCGTAGAGGTCGGGCGGGAGCAGCAGGGCCATCGCCCCGGCGGCGAAGCTCAGATTGGCGACCCAGCCATGCGCGGTCGTCGGCTTGTTGGTGCCGAACAGGATGAACGGCCGGATCTCGTTGACGAAGCGCCGGAGCGAGGCCGGGTCCGGCGCCGAGAAGATCAGGTGCCGGACCAGTCGGTAGCCGGCGATGTTGCCGAGCACCATGCCCTGGAGATCGCCCGTGTCGACGGCCATTGCACTCTCCAATCATTCCTCCCGGGGCTCGGCCCGGGGAGGGGGACCAGGCGAAGCTTGGTGGAGGGGCAATTCAGACTTAATATCGCCCCTCCACCACGGCGCTTCGCGCCGCGGTCCTCCTCCCCCAGCAAGCTGGGGGAGGATTTAAGTCAGCCCTTGCCGCCGGCGGCTGCGGTCAAGGCGGCCGCCGCCGCGGTGAGCGCCGCCGCGGCGGCGTGGAGCGCGGCGGCATGGGCACCGCCCGCCGGGGCCGCCGGAGCGTCCCCGGCGGCCGGCTGTTCGCCGCCGCCGCTTCCGCCCAGCGATTCCTCGATCTCGCGGACCGTCCTGGGGAAATAGCTGAACAGCCAGCCCTGCTCCTCGCGCCCGTCCTCGGAGCGACCGAGCGCCTTGACGTTGAGGTGCTTGGAGGCCTGGAAGAAGCTGTCCTGGTCGTTCAGCTCGTCCCAGGGCGGGGTCCCTTCGGCGAGCTCGAAGATCGGCTTGAACACGTGCGGAAGCTCGCGGCGGAAGAATTCCGTATATTCCTCGGGGTCGCCGTCGAACTCGGTGATCACCTGCAGGAAGCGGTCGTGGATCACCAGCACCCGCGCGAAGTGGACGATCTTGGACTTGCGAAGCGCTCGGTCGATCTCCGGCTGGATATGGTCGGCGAAGCCGGCCTTGAGCTGCTGGAGCTTCGCGAGCGATTCCGGGTCCTGCTTCAGCGGGACGGTCATGTTGAGTGCGGTGATCATAGGACGCTCCTTCTCTTGCCGAGCGGAGGGGCAGCGCGTTGCGCCCAGGCTCCGCTGGCCTGTGATTTCGCCGATTCCTTCGGCGCGGCACTCGGCCACGCCCCCACGGGGCCAGAATCCCACCGCCCCAAACCGAAGTCAATATCCGCATATTCGACGCACCGTCATTGCGAGCGAAGCGAAGCAACCCAGCGCAGCCCTCGAGGCCCGCTGGATTGCTTCGTCGCGTCGCTTCTCGCGATGGCGGAGGCTAGCCCCCCGCCTTCCGAGCCCTTTTCGCCGCTATCCTCAGTCTCAGCGCGTTCAGGCGGATGAAGCCGGCGGCGTCGCGCTGGCTGTAGCTGGACGAGCCTTCCTCGAAGGTGACGAGGTCCTGGTCGTAGAGCGCGAGCTCGCTTTCCCGGCCGATCACCGTCGCATTGCCCTTGTAGAGCTTCACCCGGACGGTGCCGGTGACATGCTCCTGGCTCCTGTCGATCAGCGCCTGGAGCATCTCGCGCTCCGGCGAGAACCAGAAGCCGTTGTAGATGAGCTTGGCGTAGCGCGGCATGATCTCGTCCTTGAGATGCGCCGCTCCGCCGTCGAGCGTGATCGACTCGATCCCGCGATGGGCGGCGAGCAGGATGGTCCCGCCGGGGGTCTCGTAGACCCCGCGCGACTTCATTCCGACGAAGCGGTTCTCGACCAGGTCGAGCCGGCCGATGCCGTTGTCGTGGCCGAGCTGGTTGAGGCGGGTGAGCAGGGACGCGGGCGAGAGCGCCTCGCCGTCGATCGAGACGGGGTCCCCGGCCTCGAAGCCGATCTCGATCACCGTCGCCTTGTCGGGGGCGTGTTCGGGAGAGAGGGTGCGCTGGTGGACATATTCCGGCGCTTCGACCGCGGGGTCCTCGAGCACCTTCCCCTCGGACGAGGAGTGGAGGAGATTGGCGTCGATCGAGAAGGGCGCCTCGCCGCGCTTGTCCTTGGAAATCGGGATCTGGTGCTTCTCGGCGAAGTCGATCAGCTGCTCGCGGCTGGCATAGCCCCACTCGCGCCAGGGGGCGATGACCCGGATGTCTGGCTCGAGCGCATAATAGCCCAGCTCGAAGCGGACCTGGTCGTTGCCCTTGCCGGTGGCGCCGTGGCAGACCGCGTCGGCGCCGACGGCCCGCGCGATCTCGATCTGGCGCTTGGCGATCAGCGGCCGGGCGATTGAGGTGCCGAGCAGATACTGGCCCTCGTAGACGGTGTTCGCCCGGAACATCGGGAAGACGTAGTCGCGGACGAACTCCTCGCGAAGGTCCTCGATGAAGATGTTCTCCGGCCTGATCCCGAGCAGCTCCGCCTTGGCCCTCGCCGGCTCGACCTCCTCGCCCTGGCCGAGATCGGCGGTGAAGGTGACCACTTCGGCGCGATATTCGGACTGCAGCCATTTCAGGATGATCGAGGTGTCGAGCCCGCCCGAATAAGCGAGCACCACCTTCTTGGGGGCGGGGAGGTTCATTTTGGAAATCCTTGGTCATCCGGCGCAAAATCGTCACCCCAGCGAAGGCTGGGGCCCCGGCGGGTGAAGAGCGCGGAGCCTTTCACCCGCCGGGATGCCAGCCTTCGCTGGGATGACGGGATCACGCCTCCTCCTTCGAAAGCTTTCGGAAGCGGCTTGCCAGGAAGCGCGCCTCGATCCCGTCCCGGACCGCCACGAACAATGTGTCGTCGCCGCAGATCGTCCCCGCCACCTCCTCGAGTCTGGCCTGGTCGAGCGCGAGGCCGACGAGATGCGCCGAGCCGGGCGGGGTCTTGATGACGAGCAGATTGCCGGCCGCCTCGACCGACAGCATCCATTCGGCGAGGATCCGCTGGAGCCGCTGCGCCGCCCAGTCATTGGCCCCGATCTGGTCGGGAAGCGCGTAGCTGAGCGATCCGCCGCGCTTCACCTTGACCGCGCCCATCTGGTCGAGGTCGCGCGACACCGTCGCCTGGGTGACCGAATAGCCGATCGCCCCAAGCCGGGCCGTCACCTCCTCCTGGCTGGCGAGCGGCTCGGCGCGGATCAGGTCGGCGATCGCCTTCTGGCGGCGGATCCGGGCGTCGGTCATCTCTTGCTCCTCCCCGGAACGGGGAGGGGGACCGCGCGCGAAGCGCGTGGTGGAGGGGGCTCAGCGTCCGAGCAGCGGAGACGTGGGCCCCCTCCACCATGCTTCGCATGGTCCCCCTCCCCGTTCCGGGCAGGAGCAAGGACGCGCCCCCTCACGGCCTCACTCCCATCAGCCAGGCCAGCGCGCCGCGGGCCGTGTGCATTCGGTTCTCCGCCTGAAGCCAGACGGCGCTCTGCGGCCCGTCGATCACCCCGGCGCTGACCTCCTCGCCGCGGCGGGCGGGGAGGCAGTGGAGGAAGCGGGCTTTCGAGCAGCGGGCCATCAGCCCCTCGTCCACCCCGTAGGAAGCGAAAGCCTTCGCCCGAGCCTCGGCTTCCTCGTCCTGCCCCATCGACACCCACACGTCGGTATAGACGATGTCCGCCCCGTCCACCGCCTCGGCGGGGTCGACGAGCTGGATCGCGCCGGCCGGAGCGTCGGCGAGCCCATAGCCTTCGGGGCTGGCGATCCGAAGCTCGACCCCGAGAAGCGCGCAGGCCTCCGCGAGCGAGCGGCAGACATTGTTGTCGCCGTCGCCGATATAGGCGATCCGGGCGCCCTCGAGCCGGCCGAGCAGCTGCCTCACCGTCAGCAGGTCGGCCAGCGCCTGGAGCGGGTGCGCCCGGTCGGAGAGCATGTTGAGCAAGGGCTTGCCGGTGGCCGAGGCCATCGTCTCGAGGTCGCGATGGTCCATAACCCGGGCGGCGATGGCGGCGTGATAGCAGGCCAGAGTCCGGGCGACGTCCTCGGCGGTCTCGCGGGTGCCGAGGCCGACCTCGTCCTTCTGGATGTAGACCGGGTGGCCGCCGAGCTGGACGGCCGCCATCTCCATCGAGTTGCGGGTCCGGGTCGACGGCTTCTGGAAGACCAGGGCGACGCCCTTGCCGGCGAGCGGAAGCCCGAGATCGGGAAGCTCCGACAAAGCGAGTATATCCTCTAACCCGTCCTGCCCGAGATCGCCGATGGTGAGAAGGTGCGTCACCAGCTCTTCTCCCGCTTCACCATCGTCCCGATCCCTTCGTCGGTGAGAAGCTCGATCAGCAAGGCGTGAGGCACCCGGCCGTCGATGATGTGCGCCGTGCCGACGCCCGCGTCCACCGCGTCGGCACAGGCTCTGAGCTTGGGGATCATCCCGGCGCTGACGCTGTCATGCTCGATCCGCTCGCGAAGCTCGGCCGAGGTGAGCCTCGGCACGAGGCTGGATTCGTCCCGGACGTCCTCGAGCAGCCCCGGCGCGGCGGTCAGATAGACGATCTTCTCCGCCGCCATCGCCACGGCTATCGCCCGCGCCGCCTCGTCGGCATTGACGTTGTAGGGCTGGCCGGTCTCGTCGGCGCCGATCGTGGAGACGACCGGGCTCAGCCCCTCGTCGAGCAGGCGCTCGAGCACGGAGGCCCGGACCCGGCTGACGTCGCCGACATAGCCCAAGGACGAATCGCGGGGGGTCACGGTCAGCAGCCCGGCATCCTCGCCCGAGACTCCCACCGCGAGCGGATCGTCGAGCGCCTCGCGGTTGATCGTCCCGACGAGGTCGCGGTTGATCTTGCCGACCAGCACCATTCGGACGATCTCGAGGGTCTCCGCGTCGGTCACGCGCAGGCCGTCGCGGAACTCCGGCTCCTTGCCGACCCGGCGCATCATCGCGTCGACCTGCGGCCCCCCGCCATGGACCAGCACGCAGCGCACTCCGACGCTCCTCAGCAGAAGGACGTCCTGGGCCAGCGCCCGGTCGAGCGCCTCGTCGATCGCCGCCCCGCCCAGCTTCACCACCACCGAGCGCCCGTGGAAGCGCTGGATGTAGGGCAGCGCCTGGACGAGGATGGCCGCGGTCTCGGTCGGGGATCTCATGACGACCTCGTCGCCCCAGCGCAGGCTGGGGCCCCGAGGGGTGAAGGGTGCGTCGCCCCAGCGAAGGCTGGGGCCCCGGCGGGTGAAGGGCGCGGGTGCCTGTCACCCGCTGGCCTCCCAGCCTCTACTGGGACGACGGGATAATTCATGACGTCCTCGAGTTTTCTTTGATGTAACCCGGGCCGAGGTCGATGCCGATCGCCTGGGCCCGCCCGGTGCCGAGGCCGAGCGCGACCTCGATCTCGATCCGCTCACCCTTCATGTGGCGGGCGACCGCCTGCGAATCGTGGTCGGCATTGGTCCCGCCTCTCGAAACCACGGTCCCGCCGTAAGCGACCACCGTCTTCTCCGTCTCGAAGGCGATCCCCGCCGATCCCGCCGCGGCCAGCAGCCGGCCCCAATAAGGGTCGCCGCCATACCAGCTGCACTTGACGAGGTTGTTCTCGGCGATGCGCTTGGCGGCGATTCGCGCCTCGGCGTCTGACGCGGCACCGGTGACCTGGAGCGCCACCATCTTGGTCATCCCCTCCGCGTCACGCGCCATCTGCAGGGTCAGCTCCTCGCAGGCCCTGTGCACGGCGTCGGCGAATTCCCCCATGTCCGGGCGGCCGCGCCGGGCGGAGGCGAGAAGCATCGCCGTGTCGTTGGTCGAGGTGGCGCCGTCGACGTTCAGGGTGTTGAAGGTCCGGTCCGAAGCGTCGCGGAGGATCTTCGTCATCTCCTCGGCGGCGACGTCGGCGTCGGTGGTGAGGAAGGCGAGCATCGTCGCCATGTTGGGCGCGATCATGCCGCAGCCCTTGGCCATTCCGCCCAAAGTGAAGGTCGAGCCCTCGACCAGAACCTCCTTGGCCTTATGGTCGGTGGTCAGGATCCCGCGCGCCGCGTCATGCGCTCCGCCGATCGACAGCTTCTTCGCGATCTTGGGCGTGGCGGCGAGGATGACGTCCATCGGCAAAGGCGTCCCGATGATCCCGGTCGAGCAGACCAGCACCTCCTCCTCGGCGAGGCCCAGCGCTGCCGCCGCGGCGGCCGCCATCGCCTCGGCGTCGGCGAGGCCGCCGGCGCCGGTCCCGGCGTTGGCGTTGCCGCTGTTGACGATGACGGCCGAAGCCCGGCCGCCATTCTCCGCAAGCCGCCGCCGTGAGAGGACGACCGGAGGCGCGACGAACCTGTTCTGGGTGAACACCGCCGCCGCGGAGACCGGCTTGCCGTTCTCGGTGGCGACCAGGGCCATGTCGAACCGCCGCCGCTTGATCCCGGCATGGCAGCCTGCGGCCACGAAGCCCTCGGCGGCGGTGACGCTCATGGATAGACTCCCGCGACCGGCAGCCCGGCCGTCTCCTCGAGGCCGAGCATGAGGTTCGCGCACTGGATCATCTGGCCGGCGGCCCCTTTGACGAGATTGTCGAGCGCCGCGATGGCGAGCACCCGGCCGGTGCGCTCGTCGTAGCGGGCGGTGAGGTGGACGGCGTTCGAGCCCAAGGCCCATTTGGTCGCGGGCGGCTGATCGGCGACGTGGATGAAGGGCTCGCCGGCATAGGCCTCGTGAAGCGCCTCGAGGGGATCGCAGGCGCCCCTGCCGACGGCGTGGCAGGTGGCGAGGATTCCGCGGTTCATAGGGGCGAGGTGGGGGGTGAACATGATCCTTCCGCCAAGCGCCATCTCCATCTCGGCCGTGTGGCGGTGGGTGAGCAGGCCGTAGGCGCCGAAGCTTTCGGCGACGCTGTTGAAATGGCTGCTGTCCTTGAGCGCCTTGCCGGCGCCGCTGACCCCGGAGGCGGCGTCGACGACGATCGTGGCGGGATCGACGAGCGCCATGAGCGGGCGGAGCGCGAGGATCGCGGCCGTCGCGTAGCAACCGGCCGCGGCGACCGTGGCGGAGCCGGCGATCGAGGAGCGGTTAAGCTCGGGAATGCCGTAGACGAACCGCCCGATCAGGTCCGGGGCCTTGTGCGGCTCCCGGTACCAGGTCTCGTAATCGCCGGCGGAGTCCAGCCGGAAGTCGGCCCCGAGATCGACGAACGGGATGCCGCGGGCGATCACGTCGCGGGCGATCGCCTGCGAATGGCCGTGCGGCAGGGCGGCGAAAACCAGGTCGACCCCGTCGTCCAGGGCCTCCGGTGCATAACTATTCAGGGCGGCGTCGGGATAGGCCAAAGCGAGATGAGGGTGGACCGTTGCCAGCTTCTGCCCCGCCTGGCTGCTTCCGAACAGCTTCGCCGGGCGGAGCTGGGGATGCTGGGCGCAAAGCCTCAGCAGCTCAGCGCCGACGAAGCCCGAGGCTCCCAATATGGTGGCTCGAATCATGGGAGGACGCCCATGGGCGCAATTGCATAATTATGCAATAACCTTAGTTTTATGCATCCGGCTCGGCGGACCCGGCCGGATCGAACAGGTCGATCTGCGGTCGCCGGGTGTGCCGCCTGTGGCGCCGGTGCCGGCGCCTGGAGGGCCGGAACATCAGGAAGGCCGCGGTGGCGGCGGCGATGAGGAGGCATGCGGCGAGGATCGCCACCGTCTCCGTCAATATGTCCTCCATGGCCCTCGCCTCCGGCCGGCAGCTTAGATCATTTTCACCCGGTGCCAAGCCGAAGCTTCCAGACGGAGACGGTGCCGTCGTCGCCCGAGGTGACCAGCCAGCGGCCGTCGGGGCTGAAGCCGACATACATGACGTCCTCCGGCCCCGTCAGCGCCTGCACCAGCGCACCGTCGGCGACCCGCCAGAGGCGAACGGGCACGCCCTCGCCGCCGCCTCCGGTCAGCTCGTGCCAAAAGGTGGCGAGGCCGCCCCGGGCCCGGCCGGCGTTGGCGAGCCAGCGGCTGTCGGGGCTGAAGTCGAGCTTGTAGGCATGATTGCCGACCCCGAGCCGCCGCGCCGGCCTGCCGTCCGAGGCCCGGCGCAGGAAGATGGCCGAATCGTCCCCGCCGGTGGCGAGCCAGCGGCCGTCCGCGCTCCAGGCCAGGCCGACCACGGCCTGCTCGTGCTCGGTCAGCACCGCCAGCGCGGCGCCAGTTGCGGAATCCCACAAGCGGGCCGTCGCGTCGAAGCTGCCGCTGGCAAGCCGCCCCCCGTCCGGGCTGAAGCGGACCTCCCAGATGTTGCGCTCATGCCCCGCCAGCTTGCGCAGGAGGCGCCCGTCGGCCGGGCTCCAGATCCGGATCACGCCATCTTCCCCGGCGGCGGCGAGCCGTCCGTCCGGCGCGTAATCGAGCGTCCAGACCGTGCCCCGGGCGCCGTCCAGCCTGCGCATCAACCGCCCCGTGGCCACGTCCCAGAGGCGAACCGAGCCGTCATAGCCCGCGGTCGCCACCGCCTCGCCTCCCGGAGCGAAGGCGATGGTGGCGGCGCCGCCGGGATGTTGGAGCCGGCGGACGATCTCGAACCGCGGCATCTGCCGAAGCACCACCAGCCCGGACGCGCTGGTCGTCGCCAGCCATTTCCCGTCGCCGCTGAACGCCGCCTCCCGCCCCGGGGCCTGAGCCTCGCGGAAGCGAGCGACCGCCTCGGCCCGGAGGCCCGGCCCGGTGGCGACGGGCTCGGGAGCGCTCCCGCAGGCGGCGAGGGCCAGGGCGGCGGCGAGGGCGATGCACCTCATCGGAGGCCCCTAGCATATCCGGGCGCGGGTCGCCTAAGGGACGACCTGCAGAAGGCAGGAGGCGATGGCCGCGGGAAGGATTCGGGTCGGGGTCGGCGGCTGGGATTTCGATCCATGGCGGGAGAGCTTCTACCCGCCCGCGCTGCCCAGGTCGAAGCAGCTCGGCCATATGGCGGGGCGGCTGACCGCGATCGAGATCAACGCCACTTATTACAAGCTCCAGAAGCCTGAGCTGTTCGAGCGTTGGGCCAAGGCCGTGCCCGGGGACTTCCGTTTCGCGCTGAAGGGCTCGCGCTTCTGCTCCAACCGCAAGGTGCTGGCCGGCGCGGGCGAGGCGGTGGAGCGCTTCTGCAACCAGGGGCTTGCCGAGCTCGGCGACAAGCTGGGCCCGATCCTGTGGCAGTTCATGGCCACCAAGACGTTCGATCCGGACGATTTCCGGGCCTTCCTGGCGCTTCTTCCGCGCCAGGTCGAAGGCGTTCCGCTCCGCCACGCGGTCGAGCCGCGCCACGAAAGCTTCCGGGATCCGGCCTTCGTCGCGATGGCACGGGCGGCCGGGGTGGCGATCGCCTTCGCCGATTCGGACCAATTCCCCTGCCTCGCGGACCTCTCCGGCGACCTCGCTTATGCACGGCTCCAGCGCAGCCGCGAGGATGAGGCGACGGGCTATCCGGAGGGGGAGCTGGACCGCTGGGCGGAGGTGGCGAAAGCCTGGGCGCGGGGCGAGAGCCCGGCGGGCTTCCCCTGTGCGGCCGAGGCTCCGGCGACGCGCGCGAGGGAGGCCTACATCTTCTTCACCTCCGGCGCGAAGGCGAGGAATCCGGCGGCCGCCGAAGCTCTGATCGGGCGCTTGTAATCCTCCCCGCGGGCCCAGCCCGTGGGGAGGGGGACCACCCGAAGGGTGGTGGTGGGGTAGCTCGAACAGGCCTGCACGGTTACCCCTCCACAATGCTTCGCATGGCCCCCCTCCCCATCTGCGATGGGGAGGATTAGAGCGTCTCCCATGAACCCGCTCTTCGCCAGCATGCCGATCAACGTCTTCACGCGAATGTCGGCGCTGGCGGTCGAACATGGCGCGGTGAACCTCGGCCAGGGCTTTCCCGATTTCGGCTGGCCCGACGATGTCGTCGCCAAAGCGGCGGAGGCGCTTGTCTCCGGATCCAACCAATATGCGCCCATGACCGGGCTGCCGGAGCTGCGGCGGGCGATCGCGGACCATTATGCCTTGCATCAGGGCGTTTCGGCCGAGCCCGATTCCGTCATCGTCACCTCCGGCGCGACCGAGGCCTTGTCGGCCTCGCTGATGGCCCTGATCGCGCCCGGCGACGAGGTCCTGCTCTTCCAGCCCCTCTACGACCTTTATCTACCGATGGTGCTCCGCGCCGGCGGCGTGCCCCGCTTCGTCCGGCTGACCCCGCCGGACTGGCGGATCACCGAGGAGGCGCTTGCCGCCGCCTTCACCCCAGCCACAAGGCTCGTCGTCTTCAACAACCCGCACAACCCTTCGTCGCGAATGTTCGACGCGGCGGAGCTCGGGCTGCTTGCCGACGCCTGCTTCCGGCACGATGCGGTCGCGCTGAGCGACGAGGTCTGGGAGCATGTCGTCTTCGACGGCCGCCGCCACTTCCCGCTCGCCGGCTTCCCGGGCATGGCGGAGCGGACGGTGAAGGTGGGGTCGGCGGGCAAGATCTTCTCGCTTACCGGCTGGAAGGTCGGCTGGGTGGTCGCTCCGCCGGGGCTGGCCGGGCCGATCGCGAAGGCGCACCAGTTCCTCACCTTCGCGACGGCGCCCAATCTGCAGTCGGCGGTAGCCTTCGGGCTTGGCAAGGCGGAGCCCTGGTTCGCCGGGATGCGCGGCGACTTCGCCGAGGCCCGCGACTCGCTCGTCTCCGGCCTCGATCAGGCGGGCTTCGTCACCCTGCCTGCCCAGGGCACCTATTTCGTCGGGGTCGACCTGCCGGCCTCCGGCATCGACGCCGACGATGCCGCCTTCTGCGAGCGGGCGGTGCGCGAGGCTGGAGTGGCCGGGATTCCGCTCTCCGCTTTCTACGCGGAGGAGCCGGTGACGAGCGTCGTCAGGCTGTGCTTCGCGAAGAAGCCGGAGACCCTGGCGGCGGGGATCGAGCGGATGGCGGCGGCCCGAAAGCTCTTCGCCTGAAAGCCTCCCCGCGAAACCGCGGGTTGGATTTAGGTGCCGCCATTCCGGACCCGATCGCGCTTGAGCCTCGGTAGGCTTGCTGTAGTCTGACGCGGCGGGGAGGGGCTGAAATGACGAAGCTGGCGGATTCGAGAATCGTGAGGGCGGCGATCCATCCGGGGATCGGGGTCGCCCGCATCGGCAACAGCCCCACCGAATATTATGTCGGCCCGGAGACGGTGACCCCGGACGAGCGCGAGGTCGGATTCTACCGGGACAAGAAGGGCGCCCTCAAGCGGGAGGGCGCGCGGTTCCGGGTCTATGGCTACAATGCCGCCGGCGAGGTGGTCCGCGAGATCGTCGCCGGCGCCGGCGACGAGGTGGAATGGACCGTCCACGTCGCCAATCGCAAGGGCGACTGGTACCGCTTCATCGCCGCGCTCGACATTCCCGACGCCGCGGACCTCCAGACGATCCTTCGCAACAAGAGCGTCGCGCAAGCGGACCGCGGCGGCCTGGTGATCGATCCCGGGCCGCGCACCATCTCGGGCGCGTCGAAGAGAGGCGACAAGAGGTGGCGGCTCGACACCGGCAAGTTCATGGGCAAGGCCGTCGACCTGGGCGAGATCCTGACCGACGAGGCGGGGCGGCTGATCTTCCTCGGCGGCCTTGGCGAGGCGGGCTCGCCGAGCAACAGCCCGCTCTTCGACCCGAGCGACCCGGACAGCTACAACAATGCCGACGGCTGGTATGACGACACGTCGGACGGGCCGGTCTCGGCGCGGGTCCGGGTCGACGGCCTGGAGCTGGAGGCGGACCCGGCCTGGGTCATCGTCGCTCCGCCCAATTATGCGCCGGACATGATCGCCTGGCGCTCGATGTACGATCTCCAGCGCGGCCTGTTCACCGCCGCCGGCCACTTCCCGATGCCCGATCCGGTGCTGTTCAGCCGCGACATCCTGCCGGTCCTGAAGCGGATGACGGAGCTGCAATGGCTCAACAAGGGCTTTGCCGGGATGTTCGGGGCCGGCGGCCCGCTCGATTTCACCGATCCGGGCCTGATCGACCGGCTCGCCGCGGTCCCGGCCGATGCCGATCACGATCCGTGGCTGGAGCTCAGGCGCAACCTCTACAACAGCTTCCGCCTGGAGAGCCTGAATGCCTTTGCGCCGGGCCTGTGGCCCTGGGAATATGGCGATGCGTTCGGAAGCTTCTCGGAAACCTCGCCGCGCAACAATCTGGCGCTTCCCGATTTCCAGGCGGCGCTGATGCGCCAGTGGGTGCGCGGCAAGTTCGTCGACGACCGCGGGGAGCTTCGCGCCATTCCGGCCGAGGTCGACGACCTGCCGCTCGCCGAGCGGCCTGAGATGCTCGACCGGGCGGCCATGAGCTATTGCATCGCCGACGCCTTCCATCCGGGCTGCGAGATGACCTGGCCGATGCGTCACGCGACGCTCTACAGCGCCCCGTTCCGGATCCGCCGACGGCCGGAGGGGCAGCAGGAGCGCTTCTACGGCGCCAAGCTCAACCAGCAGATCGCCCTCGGCATGGACGGCCCTCTGGGCGCCCAGGGGCCGGGGACGATCACCCGCTACATGGCGCTTCCCTGGCAGGGGGATACCGCCACCTGCCGCTCCGGCTACGATCCCAATTACGATCCCTATCTGTCGACCTTCTGGCCGGCCCGGGTGCCCAACCAGGTGCTCGACGAGGCGGATTACGAGATCGCCATGGACTTGAAGCGCCCGCGCGCCGAGCGGCTCGCCGCTTTCCATCGCCGGGTCGACTGGGAATTCTCGGTGCTCGGCCACCTCAACTATCCCGAGGTGGCGGAAAGCATGATCGAGAATTTCGACCGGCTCGGGATCGTCGAGAAAAGGCCGGGGCCGAAAGGCGATCCGGACATTCCCGAGACGATCTACGTCTCCCGCTCGAGGCCGAAGAAGCCTCCGGCCAGGCTAAAGGCTATGGCGGCGAAGGAAGTGGCGTCGAAGGACGAGACTCCCGCCACCGGAAGGCTTGCCGAGGCCGGCTGGCGAAGCGAGGAGCATCGCCGCTCCTTCGAGTTCGTTCGCTTCCGCAACCGCCGCTGACCCCGAAGCGGGTGCGCTTCGACGTCGCGGTCGCGGGCGGCGGCCCGGCCGGGCTGGTCGCCGCAATCCTGCTCGCGCGCGCCGGGGTGAAGGTGGCGGTGGTCGGCGCCCCGGCGGCCCGGGCGCCCCGGCCCGGCGAGACGCTGCCGGGCGCGGGCCTTCGCCTCCTCGGAAGCCTCGATCTTCCGGTGCCGTCGGAGCCGGGTCCGCACCGGAGGCTCACCGGAATAGATTCGGCCTGGGAGGGGCGGCTGGTCGAGACCGATTATCTCGGTTCCCCGGACGGGCCGGCCTGGCTGATCGACCGCGCGGCTTTCGACCGGGCCCTGGCGGAGGCCGCGGCCGCGGCGGGCGCCCGCTTCGTCGAAGGGCGAGCGGCGGCGGAACGGCGGGAGGGCGCCTGGCGGCCGGGCGAAGAGGTCGAGGCCGGCTTCCTAATCGACGCGACCGGCCGCTCCGCCGCCCTCGCCCGGCGGCTCGGCGCCAGGACCCAAATCGAGCACGACCTCATCGCCTTGTGGTCCGTGGCGGAGGGCGAGGCGCCGCCTCGCCTCGACCGGCCGCTGGTCGAGCGGGCAGGGGAGGGCTGGTGGTATTCGGCGCGCCTCGACGAGCGCCGCACCTATGTTGCCCTGCACGTGCCCGCCACCGCGGCGGCGCAGGCGCGGACGGCGCAGGGATGGGCGGAGCGGCTGCGGTCGACGCGCTTCATCGCGCCGCTGCTGGCGGGCGCCGGCCGCTTCGCGCCGCCGCTCGGAAGCCCCGCCGGCGGTTCGCGGCTCGAACCCGTCCAAGGCGACGGCTGGGCGGCCTGCGGCGACTCCGCCCTGGCCTTCGATCCGCTGTCCTCGCAAGGACTGCTCGGAGCGATGGCGGGCGGGCACATGCTGGCGAAGGCGCTTCTCGCCGGGGACAGGGAGGCCGCGCTGGTCGACTATAAGGCTCGGCTGGGGGAGATATGGCGGCTCTACAGCGAGCGGCGGGAAGCCTTTTACGGGTAACACGTCATCCCAGCGAAGGCTGGGATCCCGGGGGGGTGATGGGCGCCGGTGCATTTCACCCCCCGGGGCCCCAGCCTTCGCTGGGGCGACGGGGTTGCTTCGGGCCGCCGCTCCTCGCAAGGACGGCGCCATGACCTTCAACTCCACCGACCAGACCCTTGCCGTGTTCGAGCGGCTGGGCGTGGCGCCGCCGCAGGGGGACCTCGAATCGCGCTCCCCCGTCGACGGGCGCATCATCGGATCCGTTCGCTCGGCCTCCCCGGCCGACGTGGGCGCCGCCGTGGCACGCGCCCACGATTCCTTCCTCGCCTGGCGAAATGTCCCTCCTCCGCGGCGCGGCGAGCTCGTCCGCCTGTTCGGTGAGGTGCTTCGGGAGGAGAAGGAGGCGCTCGGAAGGCTGGTCAGCCTGGAGGCGGGGAAGATCCTCCAGGAGGGCCTCGGCGAGGTCCAGGAGATGATCGACATTTGCGACTTCGCGGTCGGCCTCTCTCGCCAGCTCTACGGCCTCACCATCGCCACCGAGCGGCCGGGGCACCGGATGATGGAGACTTGGCACCCGCTCGGGGTGGTGGGGGTGATCTCGGCCTTCAACTTTCCGGTGGCGGTTTGGGCGTGGAACGCCTGCCTCGCCTTCGTCTGCGGCGACTGCGTGGTGTGGAAGCCGTCGGAGAAGACTCCGCTGACGGCGGTGGCGGTCCAGGCGCTGTTCGAGCGGGCGGCGGAGCGCCTCGGCGAGGCTCCGCAGGGCCTCAGCCAGGTGGTTCAGGGCGGGGTGGAGGCGGGCGAGGCGCTCGTCGACCATCCCCGGGTCGCCCTCCTCTCCGCCACCGGCTCGACCCGGATGGGCCGGGCGGTGGCGCCACGGGTCGCCGCGCGCTTCGGCCGCACCCTGCTCGAGCTCGGCGGCAATAACGGGATGGTGGCGGCGCCCACCGCGGACCTCGACCTGGCCGAGCGGGCGATCGCCTTCGCGGCCGTCGGCACGGCCGGACAGCGCTGCACGACGCTCAGGCGCCTCTTCGTCCATGAGGGCATTTACGGCGAGCTGGTGCCGCGCCTGAAGCGCGTGTGGGCGGGGGTCCCGGTCGGCAATCCGCTCGACCCGGGGACCTTGGTGGGGCCTCTGATCGACGAGGCGGCGGTGGAGGCGATGCAGCGCGCGCTCGAGCAGGCGCGGGCCGAGGGCGGCGACGTGCAGGGCGGCGAGCGGCTCGAAGGGCTCTACGTCCGCCCGGCCCTCGTCGAGATGCCGGGGCAGACCGCGATCACCCTCACCGAGACTTTCGCTCCCATCCTCTACGTCATGCGCTACGGCTCGCTCGACGAGGCGATCGCCGCCCATAACGAGGCGCCGCAGGGGCTCGCCTCGTCCATCTTCACCAACGACATCCGCGAGGCGGAGACCTTCCTCTCCGCCGCCGGCTCCGACTGCGGCATCGTCAACGTCAATATCGGCCCCTCCGGCGCGGAGATCGGCGGGGCCTTCGGCGGCGAGAAGGAGACGGGGGGCGGCAGGGAGAGCGGCTCCGACGCCTGGCGCAACTACATGCGGAGGGCGACCAACACGATCAACTACAGCCGGGAGCTGCCTTTGGCCCAGGGCATCAACTTCAACATGCCATGAGCGGCCGGGTCGCGATCCTGACGCCCGATGCCGCAAGCCCGGGCTTCCGCACCCGCTGGCCGGAAGTGCTGGAGCGCAATGCCGCTCCGCTCCGCGAGGCGGGGCTGGCGGTGGAGGCTCGGGACTGGGCGAGCCCGGGCGATCTCGCCGGTTTCGACCTCGTCCTTCCGCTCCTCGTCTGGGGCTATCCGTTCGCGCCCCGGCAATGGGCCGAGGCGATCGACCGCTGGGAAGGCGACGGCGTCAGGCTGCACAATCCAGCCCCGGTGCTCCGCTGGAATTCCGACAAGGCCTATCTCGGCCGGCTGGAGCGGCAGGGGGCGCCGGTCGTGCCCACCCTCTACGCCGGGCGCCTTTCGCTCCGCCATCTGGAGGAGGCCGCCCGGGCGTTCGGGACCGATCGCCTGGTCGCCAAGCCGCGAGTCTCGTCCACCGCCTGGCAGACGATCCGCTGGTCGCCGGGAATGCCGCTGGACGGCGGGCCCGAGGGCGCCGCGATGATCCAGCCCTACCTGCCGGAGATCGAGCTCTCCGGCGAAACGTCCATGATCTACTTCGGCGGCGCGTTCAGCCATGCCATCGCCAAGCGGCCGCAGCCGGGCGACTTCAGGGTGCAGCCGGAGTTCGACGGGGTCATCGCCGCCTGCCACCCGGAGGCGGACGAGCGTGAGGCGGCGGAGCGGGTGCTGGCGGCGGTGGAGGAGCCTCTCCTCTACGCCCGGGTCGATCTCGTGCGCGGGCTCGACGGCCTGCCGCGGCTCATCGAGCTCGAGCTGATCGAGCCGGACCTTTACCTGAGTTATGAAGAGGATGCGGGAAATCGTTTTGCGTCGGCAACGCTGGAACTGATCCGCCGCTGAGCCGCTGACGCGGGGCTATGGCCCATGTCGTTCTCCTCGGCGATTCGATCTTCGACAATGCCGCCTACGTGCGCGGCGGCCCGGACGTGATCAGGCAGCTGCGGGCAAAGCTTCCCATCCAGTGGGGCTCGACCCTGCTCGCCCGGGACGGCGCGGTCACCGGCGAGGTCCACGCCCAGCTCGCCCGGCTTCCGAAGGAGTCGACCCATCTGGTGGTGAGCGCGGGCGGCAACGACGCCCTCGGCGCCTCCTTCCTCCTCGGCCAGCGGGTGGGCACGGTCGGCGAGGCCATCTCCCTGCTGGAGAAGGTGCAGAGCCGCTTCGCCCGCGAGTATGAGAAGATGGCCGACGCCGTCGCCTCGGCGGGCCTGCCCTGCGCCTTCTGCACCGTCTACGACACGCCGCCTTCGGCGCCCGACCATCGCATCGTCAGGACCGCGCTCGCCTTGTTCAACGACGTCATCACCCGGGCCGCCTTCGCTCGGGGCGCGGGCCTGATCGACCTCAGGCTGATCTGCGACTCCGACGAGGATTATGCCAACCCGATCGAGCCTTCCGTCCAGGGCGGGGACAAGATCGCCTCGGCGATCGCGGCCTGGGCCTCGGCCGGGAACCCGGCTGGTTACGGAGCCGTTCTTACGCTAAGACATACCGAGTACGCGTAAACCGATAAAACCAGGGGATTGGATAATGAATACGCGGACATTTGCCCTCATCTTCGGAATCGTGTTTCTCATCATCGGCGCCGGTGGTTTCATCCCCGGTCTCACCGATCATTCGGCGGCCCCGGATCCGGGCCTCACCATGCGGCACGGCTTCGGCCATGAGCTCGGGCTGTTCCCGATCAACACGCTCCACAATATCGTCCACCTGATCTTCGGCATCTGGGGCATCATGGCCTATAAGAGCTACGGCGGCTCCCGCTCCTATTTCCGGGTCGTCGCGGTGGTCTACGGCCTGCTGACCATCCTCGGCCTGCTCGAGCCGACGAGGACGACCTTCGGGCTGGTCCCGATCTACGGCAACGACGTCTGGCTGCACGCCTTGCTCGCCCTCGTCGCCGCCTATTTCGGCTGGGTCAATCGCGACACCGCCGGCGACCGGGTGTGAGGCTCTCATCCTCCCCATCGCTCCGCGATGGGGAGCAACCGTCTTAGGCATGGGCCCAAGGCAGGTTTGTGCGGAGGATGGCGTTGAGGGTGACGATCATCTTTCGCATGAGCGCGACGAGGACGACCTTTGCGGGTTTGCCGGCGGCGCGGAGTCTGTCTTTGGCGGCTTTGAAGACGGGGTTGTGGGTGCCGGCGACGAGTGCGGCCATGTAGGCGATGTCGCGCAGGGTTCGTCGTCCTCCGAAGATCCGTCGCTGTCCCTTGTAGCCTCCGCTGTCGCAGTCGAAGGGGGCGACTCCGAGGAGAGCGGCGGCCTGTTTGCTGGTGAGGCTGCCGAGCTCGGGCATGAGCGCGAGGAGGGCTGCGGCATAGACTGGTCCGACGCCGGGGACGGAGCGCAGGAGCCTGTGCTTGGCGGCGAGGTCCGGGTCGGCGGCGATGGCCGCTTCGATCGCCTTGTCGATGACCATTTTGTCGCGTTCGAGGTGGTCGGCCCGGGCCTTGGCGAGGCGCTTGAGCAGGGCTTGGGCGGAGTGGCCGGCCTGGCTCTTGAGGCGGGTGATCTCGTCGGTGACCTGGCGCCGTGCGGTGACCAGCTCGGCGAGGGCGTCGAGGGTTCGGCTTCGCACCGTCTTCCTTTGCGGGACCAGCTGGACGAAGCGGGCGATCGCCAGCGCGTCGAGCCGGTCGTTCTTGGCGATCGTTCCGAAGGCGCGGGCGAACTGGCGGACCCGCGCCGGGTTGACCAGCCGGGCGGCGAGCCCGGCATCGATCAGAGCGCGAAGGACGCCCCGCTCATAGCCGCCGCTCGCCTCGAGCCCGATCGCCGCCGCCTCGAGCGGCCTCAGCCGGCGGACGAGCTCGCGCCGGCCGCCCTCGTCGTTCGCCACCTCGAACGTGTCGCCCGAAGGCAGCACCGCCACGTCGAGACGGACCTTGGATATATCGATGCCGACAAAGACCTGTTCCTGTGCCATCTTCCACTCCCTTCCTTGCGTGTGCGGGGTTAAAACCCCTCGCAACCGTACGGGTTGATGAAGATGCGCCCGGAGCACCAAGCTCCCCAGCGGTCTGCAACTCCTAGGGGGTCGCGGGCTTCCGGGCGCCGCAGGTGGCCCCGCGGGGCC
>DASWLZ010000024.1:0-33954 GCA_036399975.1 Allosphingosinicella sp. | reverse complement strand
CTCAGACGGATCGGAGCACGAACCCTCGACGCACTCTGGCGAGCCGTCGGCGACATCTGCGGCCTCTACTCCCCAGACGAATGCTGGAACTACCTCAAGGCCGCCGGCTATGCGTCATGTTAAACGCACGATGCTCTAGCGTCATTCCGGCGTTCGCAGGGACGACGAGTTAACCGCTCACCGCCGGGCAGGTCGGTATGTCCTTCGGCTCCGGCCGGGCCCCGACCGGCTCGAACTGGGCGAAATAGGATTCGCTGTCCTGGAGCCGCTCGAAGCGGGTGAGCTGGTAGCCGACCGCGGCGAACTCGCAGATGAGGAGGCGCGGCGGAGTGCCGTGGCGGTCGGTCGGCCGGTCGGCATCGACCACGACGACCCGGCCGTTCTTCTTGAGGTCGGGCCTGAGGTTCCAGAGGAACTCGCTGGGCCGCTCGATCTCGTGATACATGTGGATCATGAACACCCGGTCGAACGACGAGTCCGGGAGCAGCGGATCGTTGGGCTTGCCGAGCTTGACCGCGACGTTGTGGAGATCCTCCCGGGTGACCCGGTGGGCAAGCGCGTCGCGGGTCGCGGGCACGATGTCCTGGGCGAGCACCCGGCCCTTGCGGCCGACCAGCGGCGACAGTCGCACCGTGTAATAGCCCTCGCCGGCGCCGATGTCGGCGACGTACATGCCTTCCTCGATGTCGGCGAGCTCCATCACCTTCTGGGCCTCGCCGACGCTGTCGCGCGCGTCCTCGTTCGAATAGCTGGCGGAGACGATCGGCGACACCGGCCGCTTGGGCTTGGGGAAGGGGGATTCCTCGGCCTGCTGCTGGCAGGCGGCGAGGAGGAGGAAGGGGAGGAGGGCTAAGATCCTCCCCGAGCTTGCTCGGGGAGGGGGACCACCCAAAGGGTGGTGGAGGGGTAAATGGCAGAAGCCTGCGCCATCTGCCCCTCCACCAGGCTTCGCCTGGTCCCCCTCCCCGCCGAAAGCCGGGGAGGATTTCGAGAGCCCCCTAATCCACATCTTCGACTTCGACCTGCTCGCCCGTCACCCGCTGCGACAAAGCGGCGGCCATGAAGCGGTCGAGGTCCCCGTCGAGCACGTCGGACGGAGCGGTGGAGGTGACCCCCGTGCGCAAATCCTTGACCAGCTGATAGGGCTGGAGAACGTAGGAGCGGATCTGGTGCCCCCACCCGATGTCGGTCTTGGCGGCATGCTCGGCGCTCGCCTGGGCCTCGCGGCGCTGGAGCTCGGCCTCGTAGAGGCGAGCCTTCAGCATCTTCATCGCCTCGGCCCGGTTCTTGTGCTGCGAGCGCTGGTTCTGGCAGGCGACGATGATCCCCGAGGGCAGGTGGGTGATCCTGACGGCGCTGTCGGTGGTGTTGACGTGCTGGCCGCCGGCGCCCGACGAGCGGTAGGTGTCGATCTTGAGATCGCTTTCGTTGACCTCGACGTCGATGTCGTCGTCGACCACCGGATAGACCCAGACGCTCGAGAAGCTGGTGTGCCGCCGGGCGTTGGAATCGTAGGGGCTGATCCGGACCAGCCGGTGGACCCCGCTCTCCGTCTTGGCATAGCCATAGGCATTCTCACCCTTGACCATCAGGGTCGCCGACTTGATCCCGGCCTGCTCGCCGGAATGATAGTCGACCAGCTCGACCTTGTAGCCGTGACGCTCCGCCCATCGCGTGTACATGCGCTGGAGCATCTCGGCCCAATCCTGGCTCTCGGTGCCGCCGGCTCCGGCATTGACCTCTATGTAAGTGTCGTTGGCGTCGGCCTCGCCGGCGAGCAGCGCCGCGACCTTGTCGCGCTCGGCCCGCTCGGCGAGCTGCGCGAGCGAGGCGACGGCGTCGGCCTCCATCGCCTGGTCGCCTTCGGCTTCGGCCATCTCGAGGAGCTCGACCGTGTCGTCCAGCTCCTGCTGGATGGCGCGGGTGGCGCCGATCGCCTCCTCCAGCCGCCGCCGCTCGCGCATCACCTCCTGGGCGGCCTTGGGATCGTTCCACAGGGTCTGGTCCTCGACCCTGGCGTTCAGCTCCTCGAGACGCCGCAGGGCGCGGTCCCAGTCGAGGAACCGGCGGAGGAGTTCGAGCGCTGACCGGATCTGGTCGGCATGGGCTTGCGCCTCGGCGCGCATCTTATGTCCTTTCGAAAGGGGACAGTCACTTTTCCGTGCGGCGGGTCAGACCTGCACGGCCGTGCGGAAAAGTGACTGTCCCCGTCAGGCGCGGGCCTAGTAAATCCCGCCCTGATTCTGCAAGAAGTCGCTGTCGCGCTGCTGCGCCTGGGCGCGCTGCACCCGGACCTTGCGCACGGCTTTCTCCGGCGGCCGATTGGCCATCTCGTCCCGGCGGATCGAGCGCCTCGGCTCGCTTTCCGGCTTGAACGCCTCCCAGATCACCGCCGCCTTGGGCTCGTCGCTCGGCCAGGCGCCGAACACCTTCTTGCCCGAGCGGCGGTCGATCCGGACCATCCGGATCCCCGAGGGCGCCCGGAACGGCAGGACCGGCATGTCCTTGAACGCGACTTGCGCGAACTGCTTGAAGATCGGCGCCGCGAGCGTGCCGCCCTGGGCGTAGCCGCCCATCGGCCGCGGCTGGTCGAAGCCCATGTAGATTCCCGCCACGAGCTGGGCGCTTCCGCCGATGAACCAGACGTTGGTCGGCCCCGAGGTCGTCCCGGTCTTGCCGAACAAAGGCCGGCCGAGGTCGCGGAGCACCTGCGCGGTGCCGCGGGTCACCACGCCCTCGAGAATATGGACCATTTGATAGGCCGTCATGGAATCGAGCACCTGCTTGGTACGGAGCGGCGGCCTCGGCATCGGCTTGCCGTCCCAGTCGCGGGCGTTGCAACCGTTGCAGGGCCGGGTATCCGCGCGGTAGATGACCTTGCCGTTGCGATCCTGGACATAGTCGATCAGGGTCGGTTTCAGCTCCCGGCCCTGGTTGGCGAGGATCGCGAAGGCGTTGGTCATCTTGAGCACCGTCGTGTCGCCGGCGCCGAGCGAGATGGCCAGGTAATTCGGATATTCGCCGACGCCCATCAGCTTCGCGAGGCGGGTGACCTTGTCCATTCCGGTCTGGTTGGCGGCTCGGACCGTCATCAGGTTGCGCGACTGCTCGATCCCCCAGCGCATCGTCTGCGGCCCGGCATTGCCGCCCGAGAAGTTGCGGAAGCATTTGTTGCCCAGGCCCGCGCCCTGCCAGACGCAGAAGGCGCCGTCGACGATGATCGAGGCCGGGGTCATGCCGTTGTCGAGCGCCGCCGAATAGACGATCGGCTTGAAGGTCGATCCCGGCTGCCGCTGCGCTTGGGTGGCCCGGTTGAAATCGTCGCCGCGCGCGTCGAAGCCGCCCTGCATGGCGAGCACCCGGCCGGTCGCGACTTCCTCGACGACCATTCCGCCCTTGATCTCCGGGACCGAGCGGAGCGACCAAACGCCGCCCTCGCGCTTCACCGCGATCACCATTCCGGGCCGAAGGAAATTGAAGGCGGGCGTGCCGGTGCCGCGCTTCGGCATGGAAGCGGCATAAGCGGGCAGCTCTCCGGTCGAGCCGTCGGTGAAGCCGATAGTCGCGCTCTGGCCTTCGCGCGCGAGCACCGCCGCCGGGCGCCAGTCCTCATAGCCGACCCCGAACGGCGCGCGCGCCAACTCTCCGCGCCAGTCGCCGCCGGCGTCGACCTTGAGACCGGGATCGCGCCAGCCCTTGCCCCGGTCGTAGCGCATCAGGCCGTCGCGAAGCGCCATCTCCGCCGCTTTCTGCTTCGGCACGTCGAGCGAGGTGCGCACCCACAGGCCGCCGGTATAGACTCCGTTCGGCCCTTTCTCGGTCTGCTCGCCCCAGCGGCCCATCAGCTGCCGCCGGACCTCCTCGACGAAATAGCCGCCCACGTTGCGGACGCTGGTATTGGCGAAGCGGACGGTGCCGATCGGCTCGGCCTGGGCGGCGGCGCGCACCGAGGCGCTGATCTTGCCGTTGCGCTCCATCTCGGCGAGCACCCAGTTGCGCCGGTCGAGCGCCCGCTGAGTTCGCCGGTCGGGATCGTAATTGCTCGGCGCCTTGGGAAGGATGGCGAGATAAGCGACCTCGTGAAGCTCGAGCTGCTCGACGTCCTTGTCGAAATAGGCGCGCGCGGCCGCCTGCACGCCATAAGCGTTCCGGCCGAGGAAGATCTGGTTGAGGTAGAGCGCGAGGATCTGCTGCTTGGTCAGCACGCTCTCGATCCGCCGGGCAAGGAAGGCCTCCTTGATCTTTCGGGTGACCGAATATTCGTCGCCCAGAAGGAGGTTCTTGGCCACCTGCTGGGTGATGGTCGAGCCGCCGCGGGCGCGCTCGCCGCTTCCGACCTTGGAGATATAGTCGCCGACCGCGCCCACCAGGCCGGGATAGTCGATCCCGCCGTGGGTGAAGAAGGTCTTGTCCTCGGCCGAGGTGAAGGCGTCGACCAGGCTGCGCGGGAATTCGTCGAACGACAGCTCAACCCGCCGCTCGCGGGCGAAGGTCTGCACCGGCTCGCCGTCGATCCCGCGGACGTTGGTCGGAAGCGGCGGCTGGTAGGTGAGCAGGGTCTCCGCCGACGGCAGGTTGCGGGCGAACAGAAGCCAGAGGAGGAAGTAGAGGACGACCGGGATCGCGGCCAGATAGGCGAGGATCCGGACCCAGCGTTTCCCCCACGCGCGCTTCACGGCGCCGCCGAAGCGGCTTCCGGCGTCGCGGTACAGGGTAAGGCGGGCAGGGGAGGCTTCAGCGGACATTCGCCCTAGCTCTAGCCGATGATCGAGGCACGGTGAAGCGTCTGCGAGCTTGACTTTTCCGACTTAACGTATATACAATAATTATGTGAAAATCGAATTCGATTCCGTGAAGCGCGAATGGACGTTGCGGGAGCGAGGTTTGGATTTGGCGAAGGCCGGCCGAATCTTCGATAAGTTCGAGATGACCGAGGAAGATGAGCGTGTCGATTATGGCGAAGATCGCTTTGTGACGCTCGGCCTGCTCGACGATACAATAGTTGTCTGCGTTTGGACGCAACGCGGTGACGCGCGGCGCATTACAAGCCTTCGGAAGGCGGACAAAGATGAGCGAGAAGTCTACAACCTCCATCGACCGTGATGATGACGATCATGACGTCCGCGATCCGGATGACGCTCCCCCTTTCACTCGGGAGATGGCTGAGCGGGCGCAGCACTCCATCGGGGGCAAGGTGATCCGGGAGGCGAACCCTCCCTTCGGCACGCGCCGGGGGCGTCCTCCGAAGCCGGAAGCCGAACGAAAGGAGTTGGTGTCGCTTCGGCTTTCTCCCGACGTGATCGAGTGGCTGCGGGCATCCGGGCCGGGCTGGCAGACCCGGATCGAGGATCTGCTCAGGCGCGAAATGGCCGTCGCCGCCGAATGATTGGCCTAACGCGCCGCCACCCTCACCAGCCGCCGCGCGAAATGGGTCTCGATCGCGCTTTTCATTCCGAGCGCGATTTGCTGCCGCCCTTCGGGGGACGAGATGTAGGCGGTGTCGGTGGCGTTGGTGAGGTAGCCCGTCTCGAACAGGATCGAGGGCACGTCCGGCGCCTTCAGCACGACCAGCGAGGCGAAGCGGTGATATTCCGGGCGGAAGGGGAAATAGGCCGAGGCCTCCCGCTTCAGCAACGCCGCAAAGTCGGCCGAGACGGTCATGCTCTCTCGCTGGGCGAGGTCGATAAGGATCCGGTCAACTCCCGTGTCGCCGCTCAGCGATTCCCCGGCTATCCGGTCGGAGCGGTTCTGCTGCTCGGCGAGCAGGGCCGCCTCCCGGTCGGAGGCGACTTCGGACAATGTGTAGATGGTCGCCCCGCGGGCACCGTCGTTGGCAGGGGCCGCGTCGGCGTGGATCGAGATGAACAAGGCAGCGCGCATCTTGCGGGCAATCTCGTAGCGGTCCTTGAGGACGAGGTAGCGGTCATCCTCCCGGGTCATCGCCACCCGCACCCGCCCGGAGGCGGCGAGGGCGTCGCGGATCGCCGTCGCGATGGCGAGGGTCACGTCCTTCTCCCGGCGAGCCCCGAACGGCGAGACGGCGCCCGGATCGTGGCCGCCATGGCCGGCATCCAGAACGACCAGCGGCCGCCCCGGGTCGCCGAGGATCCGCGGCAGGCCGGCGGGAAGGGCGCGTCCCCCCGTCGAGGCGATCGGCACGCCCTCGTCCTGCTGCGCCCGCGGAACCCCGGGGACCAGCGCCGCGGCGAGCGCCGCAAGCAGGGCGAGCAGCACCTCCATCCCCTAATCTCGCTCGCCCGGCGTCATGGCGTCACTATCCGGGCCGACGCGCAGCTTGGCAAGCGGCGCGGCCTTCTCGGCCCTACCGACATTGGCCGCAAGGCGCGGAGTGCGCCCGCCGTCGGCCGGGCTATGAAGCGGCATGGATATCGAAGGCATCGACTGGCAGGCCGCCGGCGCGGCGCTCGACGAGCAGGGCTGGGCGACGCTCCCTCGCCTCCTCGACCCGCGCGAATGCCTCGAGACGACCGCCTCATGGCAGGCCGAGGACCGCTTCAGGAGCCGGGTCGTGATGGCCCGCCACGGCTTCGGCCAGGGCGAATATCGCTATTTCGCCTACGATCTACCGGAGGGGGTCGCGAGCCTGCGGGCGGCGCTCCACCCCCGGCTGGCGGAAGTCGCCAACCGCTGGCAGCTCGCGCTCGGCCTGCCCGAGCGCTTCCCCGAAACCCACCGGGCCTATCTCGACCTCTGCCTCGCCGCCGGCCAGGCCAGGCCGACGCCATTGCTCCTCCGCTACGGCCCGGGCGACTATAATTGCCTTCACCAGGATCTCTACGGCGCCGAGGCCTTCCCGCTCCAGGCCGCGGTGCTTCTGTCGCGGCCGGGGGAGGACTTCACCGGCGGCGAGTTCGTCCTCACCGAGCAGCGCCCGCGCCGCCAGTCGCGCGCCACGGTGGTCCCGCTCGGGCAGGGCGACTGCGTCGTCTTCGCGGTGAGCGAGCGCCCGGTGCGCGGCGGTCGGGGCTGGTACCGGACGAGGATGAAGCACGCCGTCAGCACGATCCGCTCGGGCGAGCGCTTCACTCTCGGAGTGATCTTCCACGATGCCAAATGATCCTCCCGGAGCAAGCTCGGGGAGGACCTTACACGGTCAAGGTGACGAACGGCACCGGGGCGCTCGGCTTGAGCACGATCGGGCGGCCGCAATCCGCCTGGAACAGCTCGCCGTCGAGCAGTACGTTGGAATGGTCGCCTTCGATCCTGATCTCGTCCCCGCGCTCGAGATGCACCCCGGTCATCCGCTTTCGGCCGAGCCGGCCGCGAAGTGCCGCGACGAAGGCTCCGAGCAGGGCTCCGAGATTGCGGTCGATGACGAGCATCTGCATCGCGCCCGTGCGGGCCCCGGCGCCGGGCATCGAGCCTTTGAACAGCAGGCGCTGGAGTGTCGTCACCATCAGGAAGGCGAACTTGCCGTTGAGCTCGCCGCCCTTCATCCCCGACACCCTGAGGGTCGCCGGCGGCGGCGGGAGGAAGCTTGCCCGGCGGCCCAGGGCCACCCCGAGCAGCCCGAGCAGCAGCGCGAGGCCGTGGGCCAGCCAGTTCGGAATCCCGAGCGGATAGAGCTTGTTGCGGCAATAGAGCATCGTGTCGGCCAGATAGGCTCCGCCCAGGAACATGCCGAGCACCGGCTTGCCGTGCCCGGCCCCGCCCGACAGCGTGATCAGCTCGCGGCGGACGATGTGCGGGGCGAGGTCGGTCCGGGCGATGGCGAGCACCCGCTCCAGCGCCTCGAGCGGGTCGTCGCCGGCGCCGAGGTCCTGGGCGATGAGGTTGGTCTTGCCGTTGGGAAGCACCGCCACCGGCGGCGGGTCGTCACCGAAATGGCGGCCGTTGTAGATTTCGGTCAGCGCCGCCTGGACGGTCCCGTCGCCGCCGTTGATGACCAGCACCCTCGGCTCGATCAGCGCGATCGTCCTCAGCGCCGTCCCGATCTGGTCGACGTCCTCCACCTCGTAATGGAAGATGTCCTTGTGCGCGGCGCAAAAGCTCCTCACCGCCGGAAGCAGCGCCCTGTTTCCGGTCGAGCGCGGGTTGGAGAGGAGCGCGACCCGGGCCATGCTCAGCGGCCGACCGGCCCGATGGAGAGGCCGCTGCGGTAGTTCAGAACCACCGGCACCGTCTTCACGCCGCCGCCGACCGCGACCGACACGGCGCGCGCGGAAGGCTTCAGCTTCAGCAGGGACAGCTTCGGATTGTTCGAGAAGCCGCCGCCGTCGTTCCAGTTGGTCTTGCCGTTAGCGTCGGCATCGTGGCGCACCGCGATGGCATAGGTGCCGGTGCGGGGAACGGCGACGCACACGTTCATCGCGCCGGCGCGGGTGACCGGAAGGTCGATCCGCTTCATCTTCTTGCCGCGCTCGAGAAAGTCGGCCGGATTGCCGCCGTAAAGCTGGATCCGGAGCTTGCCGACCCGGTTCTTGAAGCCGTTGACGCTGACCAGCAGCGCCGGCCGGTTGGCGCCGGGGCTGCAGGCCGCCGCATCGGGGCCGAGCGCCGCCTGGGCCGGGGCGGCCGTGGCGGTCAGCGCGGCCGCGAAGGCGGCGGCAGGAAGGAAGAATCTCGACATCGCCGTTGTAAGCTCCCGGGCGCTTGCGCCTCCGCCGAAGCGGCATGGCGCGTGGATCATAGCCCCCTTCCAATCGCTAATCCCCCAGGCTTGCGGCCAAATTATGGTCGTCCCGGGTCGAAATCCGTCCCTGGCCGCCCGAAATGGTCTCTATTGTGGCGGCCGACGTTGTCCGTTTCGGAGGTGATCGGACAGGCTATCCTGGTATATTCATCCATGTTATCCCAGCTTCGGGATCCGTGGTCACGCCGGGTTCCACGGCGCTTCGGCCGCAACGCGGCCGGAGCGTCTCTTTTGGTGCAATGAAGGGGGAAGCTCTCCATGAGAATGATCGTTAAAGGTGCGATGGTCGCCGGCCTGATGGCGCTCGGCGCCTGCAACAGCTCGGAATCCGAGCGGGCGGCCGACAATGTCGAGGCCGTCGCCGACAACAAGGCCGACGCGCTCGAGGCTCAGGCCGATAACGCCGCGACCGAGAATGAGGCCGACGCGCTCGAGAACAAGGCCGACGCGGTCGAGGCCAAGGCCGAGAACAAGGCCGACGCCATCGAAGACAAGGGCCAGTAAGCTATTCCCTCCCCGAGCTTCGCTCGGGGAGGAGTTGCGACTTCTCACAACCTCCTGACGCTCGGGTCAGCCCGGGACGGAGCAGCTCGCTCAACGCCCACGCGTCGGCGTCGCCACCGCGGGGCTCCTCCTCGAACGAGCTCGGGGAGGAACTCCCCGGTGCCTCCGGCTGCACCGTTTCTCCTCCGCCTCCACATGCCCGCCGCCATCGCCTGGCGGGGCGGCGCCTTTAGCCGGGCCTCATGCGCGGCAGCGATCCCGGCGAGATGAAGAACCGGCGCTTCGCCGCCCGCCTGCGCTTCGCGGTCGCCGGCCTCCGGCTGGTCTTCCGCCGCGAGAAGAGCTTCCGCGCCCAGTGCGCCTTCGCCCTCGCCGCCGCCCTCGCCACCCTGGTCTGGAGGCCGGGCCCGCTCTGGGCGGCGCTGGTCGCCTTGTCGATCGTGCTGGTCCTCGCCCTCGAGCTGGTCAATTCCGCCCTCGAATATCTGCTCGATCGCCTCCACCCCGCCTTCGACCGTGAGATCGGCGCCGCCAAGGACGCCGCCGCCGCCGCCGTCCTTCTCGCCAGCCTCGCGGCGGCCCTGGTCGGCGCTCTGATGCTCCTGTCGGTGCTGCCGACGGCCGCCTGAATCCGCTTAGCGCCTCCCGGAGTCGATCTCAGGAGCCGCCCGTCGATTAGCCGTGAATCGGCCGCCGGATTTGCGGTGTCAAGTAACTACAGCCGATAAGACCGCTTCGGAACTAATTGTGGAATGTATTTCTGCAATCGCGCTCGACACCCACGCCGGGGCGCCGCAATGTACGGCCTCAACCCGCCGATTCAGGAGAGCACAGATATGGCTTCAACAGTCCGGGCTAAATCAAATCGGGTGCGGGCTGATCGCAAGGGCAAGCCCCGGGACGAGTCGGCTGAGGACCGGCAGGCTCAGGCGCTTCGCAACATTCAGGACCAACTTCTCGAGATCGCCGCCCGCCTTGCCTTCATCGCAGTGACCGCGGGAGCGGCGGTGGATCGGAAATAGACGCCCCGGCGGCGGCGGCGGCGACGATTGGGGTGGGGCGGAACCCAATACGCTTCCGAAACGTTCTCCTCTATGGCACGCGCCGGCAATGCCCCGGCGCCGCGGGAGAGCATCCATGAACCTGATCATCATCCTCATCGTTGGAGCGGTCGTCGGCTGGCTTGCCGGGATCATCACCAAGAGCGGCGGCGGCCTCATCTTCGACATCCTTGCCGGGATCGTCGGGGCCCTGATCGCCGGCTGGCTGTTCGGCGGCGGCGCCTCGATCCTCAACGGCCCCCCCAACATCCAGGCCTTCCTCTACTCCCTGCTCGGAGCGGTGATCCTGCTGCTCATCGTCAAGCTCGTCCGCCGGGCCACCTGAGCCCCTCGCGGGGGACGGCGTTCTTACAATGGAGCGCCGCCCCCGCCGGCTCACATCCCTCGGGAAGCCGGGTTGGGCATGGGGCTATCGGGCGGCGAACCCGCGGCTCTTAGTCCACCGCCAGGGCTGCGTCGCCATGACGGCCGCCGCGCCCCCGCCCGGCATGACTGGCTTGACCTGCTCATTCCGATTGGTTCAGGCCTCTTGCGAGGTTGCAGGGGGCGCAGGTGAATTCCACGAGCGATATCGCACTTTCTCTTGACCGGGTGACCAAGCGCTTCGGTGCGTTCACCGCGGTCGATCAGCTCAGCTTCGACGTCCGGCAGGGCGAGGTCTACGGCTTCCTTGGCGGCAACGGCGCCGGGAAAACCACGTCGCTCCGGATGGTGCTCGATATCATCCGCCCCACGGAAGGCCGGATCGCCGTCCTGGGGCTTCCGCCCGGGCGGGACAATGCCGCCGAGATCGGCTTCCTTCCGGAGGAGCGGGGGCTCTATCGCAACATGACCGCGATCGACACGATCGTCTATTTCGGCCGCCTGAAAGGCATGAGCGCGGCCGACGCCAGGCGGGAAGGCCTGACTCTGCTGGACCGCTTCGGCCTCGCCGCCAACTCCAGGTCGACCATCGCCCAGCTGTCCAAAGGCATGGCGCAGAAGGTTCAGCTGGCCACCGCGGTCGTCAATCGCCCCCGGCTGCTGATGCTCGACGAGCCGTTCTCGGGCCTGGACCCCGTCAACCAGGGCCTGCTGGAAGACGAGATCAAGCGTGCGGCCGAGGGCGGCGCCACCGTAGTCTTCTCCACGCACGTGATGCAGCATGCGGAGCGGCTGTGCGACCGGCTGCTGCTGCTCGCCAAAGGGCACAAGAAATTCGAAGGAACGCTGGACGAGGCCCGGGACCTGCTCCCGGCACGCCTGTCGGTGGTTTCCCGACAATCGCTTGCCGCCTTGCCCGGGGTGGAGCGCGTCGAGGAGGGCGCGGAGCTCGGCGGCGGCTGGCGCGAATCCATCCTGCATCTCCACCCCGGAGTCGAGCCCGGGGATGTGTTGGAGCGCTGCTTCGCCGACGGAATAGCCCTGCGGCGGTTCGAGGAGCGCAGGCCGAGCCTGCACGACGTTTTCCTGCACATGGTCGGTCCGGCGGAGGCGCGCGCATGAAGAAGATCCTGCTGGTCGCGGCCCGCGAGTACCGCCAGATCACGCGCATGCGCAGCTTCTGGCTGACGCTGCTGATCCTGCCGCTCGCGTTCGCCGTTGCGCCACTGGCGCAGCGTTTCATGGGCGACGACGAATCGCGCAGGGTGTTGATCATCGATCAGAGCGGCGGCGATGCCGGCCGAGCGCTGCAGGGGCAATTGGAGCTCGACCATGGCCGCGAGGTGCTGAACAGCCTCTCCCGATTTGTCCAGCGGCACAAGCTCGAGGGCGCAGATCCGAAGGCGCTCTGGTCCCAGCACGACCGCTGGTATGCGGACGGGGAGGTCCGGCAGTTCAACGCCCAGGGAGGATCGGCCGCGGCGCTCGCAAGGCTGAAGGCGTACGCGCCGGAGGGCACGCCTGAGTTCGACCCGCCGCCGCCCGACTATCAGCAGGTTCCCGTGCCACCCGGTCTTGCCCAGGCGCCGGCGTCCGAGCTCGACTCGCGGGTCCAGCCGCTGCTCAAGCCGGAAGGGAAGGATGCCGAGCCGATCGACTATATCGTCCAGATACCGGCCGGCTTCAGCCGGGACGGCGCGGTTCGCCTCTGGACGACGGGAGAGCCGGGCATGCGTTTCGCGGCGACGGTGCAGGATGTCCTGACCCGAAGCCTTCGCAAGACCTATCTCGTGGCTAATGGAACCGCGCCCGAAGTGGCCGAGGCCGCATCCAGCGTCGCTCCGTCGTTGATGATCTCAAAGCCACCACCGGGCGGCGGGGCGAAGGAGGCGATGCTCGTTCGCTCGATCCTGCCTCTGGCCGCCTCTTACCTCCTGATGATGGCGCTGATGCTGTCGGGAAGCTGGATGCTTCAAGGGACCGTCGAGGAGCGTTCCAACAAGCTGCTGGAGACCGTGATCGCGACAGTCACCCCCGAGCAATTGATGTACGGGAAACTGCTCGGCACCGTTGCGGTCGGCCTGACCATGATCGCGGTCTGGATCGGATGCGGAGCCGTTGCGGCCTATGCGACCCAGGGTGCCATAGCGGACATGATCCGCCCCGCGCTGGCGCCTCTGACCTCGCCCGGCACCATTGCCGCGATGATCTACTTCTTCATCGCAGGCTATCTGGCCATCTCGATCTTCTTTCTGGCCGTGGGTGCGATCAGCGATTCGATGAATGAGGCGCAGGGCTATCTGATGCCGATCATACTGGCCATTCTCCTGCCGATTACGATGCTGATCCAGGGAGTCCTCGAGGGCGGGAAGGGTATCGGAATCACGATCCTGACCTGGGTGCCCATCTGGACGCCCTTCGCCATCCTCGCCCGTCTCGGCACGGGTATTCCGGCCTGGGAGGTTCTCGGTGCCGGCCTGCTGCTCGCCGCCTTCGTGGCGCTGGAGCTGGTCTTGCTCGGCCGTCTGTTCCGGGCGAGCCTCCTGGCCCAGGGACAGAAACCGCGATTGTCCGAGCTGATCAGCAGGATGCGGCGCCAGGAGACTTGACCCGCCGAGCGCCGCGACGCCGGCGCGAAGCGTCGCCGGAAGCAGCGCGGAGAGACGGCGAAAGCCGGCCAGCCTCGCGAAGCGAGGACTGTCGTCACGCGATTCCCTCGCGTGACGGCTTCGGCGCATCCATCCCCTGAACCGTAAGCGGGTGGCCTGAGCGTCTGCAAAGCGTGGCAAGGCGTCCTTCCGCAGCATATCCTGAAATGGCCGCTTGTGGCCGTTAAGCGGACAGTCTGCTCAATGGCGGAGGTCGCAAGATGCGGACGCTTTCATTCTCTGGCGATGAATGTCTGCTTTCGATGCAAGCCGCCTATTCGGTCCTGAGAGCCTCGATCGGCGAAAGCCTGGAAGCACGGATGGCAGGCCAGCCGCCGAAGAGCAGCCCGACCACCGCGGAGAAAAGGATCGCGCCGATTGCCGTACCGACTCCGATCGGCACTGGGAAGTCCGCCTGCGCCTGGAAGACGGCGGCCGCTGCAATCGCAAGCAGGAGGCCCATCGCTCCGCCGATCATGCACAAGACCGCTGCCTCGACCAGGAACTGGTTGCGGATGTCGCTGCGTTTGGCGCCCAGGGCCATGCGAAGGCCGATCTCGCGGGTGCGCTCGGTGACGCTGACAAGCATGATGTTCATGATGCCGATGCCGCCGACGAGAAGCGAGATCGACGCGATGGCAACGAGAACCGCCTGGAATATGCCGGTGACCATGGCGGTTTCCTCCATGAACTCCTCGGTCGTGCGGATTATGAAGGGGCTGCCCTCTCCGAGGCGCACCCGGTAACGATCGCGCAGCAGCCGGCTTATCTCGCGCTTGACGTTGCCGAGCGCGACCCCGTCCTCGATTCCGACGAACAGGACCCTCAGATCGTCGGGGCCGAGCGGAAGCTCCGTGGTGAAACGCTGTCTCGCCGCGCTGATCGGCACCAAAGCGATATCGTCATTGTCCTCGCCCAGGTTCGATCCCTTGGCTTCGAGAATTCCGACCACCGTGAACGGCACCTTGTTGACTCGCACGGTCTCGCCGATCGGATCATAGTCCCCGAACAATTTCGTGACGACGGTTCGGCCCAGCACGATGACCCGGGCGGCGGTGCGCACGTCGGCCTCCGAAACGAAGCGGCCCGTCTCCGCGACGGCATTGGTGACTTGCCCATAGCCGGGCGTTACGCCGATCGCCTCCGTTGCGGCGTTGCGCCCGCCGCTGACGATCTGGACGTTGGCGCGCAATTGCGGCGCGATCGCGGTCACGCCCTCGACCTGGCGCTCGATCGCCACCGCGTCCCGCATCGTCAGCCGGCCGCGTTCCGCCACGGCCCCGCCATTCTCGTCGTCCGGCACGGGGAACACGATCGCCATGTTGGAGCCGAGCGAATTGATCGCCCCCATCACCGACACCTGGGCGCCCGAACCGACGGCGACCGCCAGCACGACGGCGAAGACGCCGATGCTGACGCCGAGCGTGGTCAGTATCGAGCGCATCAGGTGCACGCGCAGCGCCGTGAGGGCGATGCCCAGGTTGAAGGCCGCCCGGCTCGCCGCTTTTCGAAAAGTCGACGTCACGGCCTGACCAGCCTGCGGCTCGTCACCGGCGCATCCTCGATGACCTTGCCGTCGCGGAACATGATCCTGCGGGAGGCATGGTCGGCGATTTCCCGCTCATGCGTCACCAGCACGATGGTGTTGCCCGAGTCGTTGAGCGTCTGGAAAAGGTGCATGATCTCTTCGGAGGTCTGGCTGTCGAGCGCGCCGGTCGGCTCGTCGGCGAGCAGCATCAGCGGCTCGGTGACCAGCGCCCGGGCGATCGCCACCCGCTGCTGCTGGCCGCCGGACAGCTTCGCCGGCGAGTGATCGAGCCGATCGCCGAGCCCCATTGCCTCCAGCTTCGCCCGCGCCCGTTCCAGCCGCTCGGCGCGGCCCACGCCCGCATAGATGAGCGGCACCGCGACATGGTCGAGCGCGGTGGTGCGCGGCAGCAGGTTGAACTGCTGGAAGACGAAGCCGATCTTGCGGTTCCTGAGCTCGGCCAGCGCGTCCGAATCCATCGCGCTGGTTGCGGTGCCGTCGATCCTCACGTCGCCCGAGCTGGGAATATCCAGACAGCCGATCATGTTCATGAAGGTGGACTTGCCGGAGCCGCTGGCGCCCATGATGGCGACGAACTCGCCTCGCGCGATGGCGAGCGAGACGCCGGCGATGGCATGAACCGTGCCTCCGCCGGACGCATATTCCTTGACCAGCGCAAGCGTCTCGACGAGCGGAACCGTCATTTGCCGCCGCCGCCTTCATCCTCTTCGTCGCTTCCGCCTTCTTCCTCCTCCTTCAAGGACTTCGACCGCATCAGGACCGTCTCGCCGGGCTTCAGCCCGCCGACCACTTCGACGAATTCCTCCCCCTGCAACCCGAGGCGGACCGCGCGCTTGACCGGCTTGTACGGGTCTGCGCCCACGACCCAGACGAACACCGGCTTGTTGGCCGGCCCCTTGGCAGGCGCGGGGGCGTTCGCTGGCTTCTTATCTTCCACCGGACGATCCGCGGCGCGCGGCCGGAAACGTGTGGCCGCGACGGGAAGCCGAAGCACGTTGGCCTTGCGCCCGGTGATAATGTCGACGTTTGCGGTCATGCCGGTGAGCAGTTTCCCGGCGCTGTTGTCGACATTCAGGATGACGAGATAGCTGACGACATTCTGCGTTTCGGTGGCCGACTTCCGGATCTGCCCGACGACGGCGGCGAAGGTTTCGTCGGGATAGCTGTCGACCGTGAAGCGGACCTGCTGGCCGACCTGCACCTGGCCGATGTCGGCTTCATCGACGGAGGCTTCGACCTGCATGCGACTGGTATCGGCGGCGATCTCGAACAGATTGGGGGTCTGGAAGCTGGCGGCGACCGTCGCCCCCGGCTCGACCAGCTTGTTCACCACCACACCGCTGGCGGGGGCCAGAATACGGGTGCGCCGCAGCTCGAGCTGAGCCGTCGACAGTTCGGCGTTGCTCTGGGCGATCTGGGCACGGCCGCCTTGCGCCTGAGCGATGGCGGTCTTCAGCGCCGCCCGCGCGGCCGACAAATTATTCTGCGCCTGGTCGATCTGGCCCTTGGAGATGAAGCCGCGCTCGGCGAGCTGCTTGCGGCGCGCATATTCGCGCTCCTGCATTTCGACATCGGTCCGGGCGCGGCCGATAGCGGCCTCCGCCTGTGCCAGCCCCGCCTGCGCGACGCCGACCTGGGCGCCCGTCTGCGCGACCCGGGCGCGGGGACGGGTGCCGTCGATGACCGCGAGCACCTGCCCGGCGCGCACAGGCGTGTTGAAATCGACATAGACGGCGACGACCTGGCCGGAGACTTCGGACCCCACCTTGAAAGTGTTGAGGGCCCTCAGCTTTCCGCTCGCCGAGACTATCCGGACCACTTCTCCTCGATCGGCTTCGGCGGTCACATACTCATAGTCCGGCGGTGACGGCGCGAATGTCTTGTAGAGCAGCAGCAGCAAGGCGAGGCCGATGAGGCCCGACCACACCGGATGACGACGCACCCATCCAAACAACTTTTGCACTGTTCCTCCCTCGGCACCCCCTTACCGAGGTGTGTTAGTCATAGCGTACACATAAAATCTGGCGCGGGACAATGAATCAACGAAATTTTTTGCGTCGTTCAAACGCAGCTGGCGGCGGTACTGCGCGCTCGGCCTTCCGGCGGCAGGCGTCGGAGTCGTTCCGGCAGAATCGCCTTCCGCGCCGCGGCCGCCCGCTACGGTTGCACCTGGCGCTTGGCATCCAGTGATCCGGGCGCGGCACGGTGGTCAGCGCCGCTCCGGCGCACAGGACGGGGGCGGCGACCAGGCCGTCATCGGGGGAAGCCGCGGGCATGAATTCCGAGGTCGTCCGGCGAAGGCGGCGAAGCAGGGCAATGGTCTCGCGATCCCACAAGGCGCGCCGCGCTACCTGACCGCGCTCGCGCGCGGCCAAGGAACGTTCGAGGGCACCGCGATTCGATTGTCGTGAGTCATTGCTGCGGCTCGTGTTCCAACCGCGGGCGCGTAGGGCGGACGGCGCTTCGGCTGTCGGGCCCGTTCCCAAAACGGGTCGTGAAGCGCAATTGCGCTTGAAAACCGGTTCAAACCGCCCCTTTGATCCCCCGGTGACGCTCGCGACCCAGATCGACCGCTATCTCGCCCGGCTCATCCTCGTGCCGCTGCTGGCGACCCTGACTCTGGCGGCGATGCTTCTCATCCTCGACAAGATGCTTCGCCTGTTCGACTTCGTGGTCAGCGAGGGCGGGCCGGTCGGGGTGGTGTGGCGGATGCTGGCCAATCTGGTGCCGGAATATCTCGCGCTCGGGATCCCGATCGGGCTCCTGCTCGGCACCCTTCTAGCCTTCCGCAAGCTGGCCCTGTCGTCGGAGCTCGACAGCCTGAGGGCGGTGGGGCTGGGCTATACCCGCCTGCTCCGTGTGCCCTATCTGTTCGCCATCGTGCTGATGGTGCTCAACCTCGCCATCGTCGGCTTCGTGCAGCCGGTCTCCCGCTACGGCTACGAGCAATTGCGCTTCGACCTCCGCTCGGGGGCGCTGGGGGCCTCGATCAAGGTCGGCGAGTTCACCAACCTCGGCAAGCGGATGACCCTTCGGGTGGAAGCGAGCGAGGACAAGGGGCGGCTTCTCCACGGCGTGTTCGTCCGGGCCGAGACCCGCGACGGGCGGACCATCGCCGTCACGGCCGATCACGGCACCTTCCTCGCCACCGACGATCCCGACGTCATCCTGCTCAGGCTGTCGAACGGGCGACTGGTCCACAATTCGCCCAAATACCGGGCGCCGAGGGTGCTGAGCTTCCGGATCCAGGACCTTCCGGTGGACCTTCCCGCGGTGGCGCAGTTCCGCAATCGCGGCCGGGGGGACGAGGACGAGCTCACCCTGCCCGAGCTGCTCCGCTACGGCGCCCAGAAGGCCGAGGCGCCCCCGGCGACGCTCAACGCCATCCGCGCGAACTTCCACTATCGGGTGACCGAGATCGTGATGATGCTCCTGATGCCCCTGCTGGCGGTGGCGCTCGCGGTGCCGCCCAAGCGGAGCACCTCCGGTCTCGGCATCTTCCTCTCGATCGCGATGGTCGTCACCTACCATAAAATCAATCAATATGCCGAGCAGATGGCCGCTCAGGGCCGGGTCGACGCGGTGATCGCCTTGTGGACGCCGTTCATCCTGTTCGGGGCCCTCATCCTGTGGATGTACTGGACCCTTGCCTACAGGCCGGGGGGTCAGCCGATCGGGGCGCTCGAGCGGGGCTTCTCGAAGCTCGCCAAGGGGATCGGCCGGGTTCTGCGCCTGGGCGGCGGCAGGCGCGAAGCGGTGCCGGCCGAATGATCAACGTCAACTTCTTCCCGTCGAAGCGGATCGCGCTCTACATGGCGCGAATGTTCGTGATGCGCTCGCTGGCGGTGCTAGCGGCCCTGGTCGTGGTCCTGATGACCCTCGACCTGCTGGGCGAATCCGGCAAAATCCTTCGGGTTCCCGGCAATGGCGATTCCGAATTGTGGCGCTACGTCTCGCTTCGGATCCCCCAGCTCATCTCTCGCTTCCTGCCCTTCGCGGTGCTGCTGGGTACGCTGATCACGCTCGCGACCCTCAATCAGAACAGCGAGGTGGTGAGCATGAAGGCGGCCGGCATCTCGGCCCATCAGATCATCGCGCCGCTCGTCCTCGCGAGCCTGGGCATCGCCGCGCTGAGCTTCCTCTTCAACGAGCGGATCGTCACCCGCGCCACCGAGACCTTGTCGAGCTGGGAGAAGGTCGATTACGGCCCGGTGCCGCGCGACAGCGGGATCCGGCCCAACGTCTGGGTGCGCTGGGGAGACGACCTCATCCTCGCCCGCGAGGTGCGCGGGCAGGGGGCGTCGACCGAGCTTCGCAACATCAGCATCTACGACCGCAATTATGAGACCCTGAAGTCGATCGTGACCGCGACTCGGGCCACCCCCCGCGGCACCGGCTGGCGGCTGGAGCGGGTCGAGACGTTCGACGTGGAGAGCGGAACCGCCTCGAGCGCCGCGGAAACCGATTTCGGCCAGGGCCTCGACCCCACCCAGTTCACCCTCGCCAGCATCTCGGCGGACGAGCAGGATTTCGCCACCCTTCGGGATTCGGTGCGGCAGCTGAAGATGGCGGGACGCCCCACCGCGGAGCTCGAATCCGGGCTCTGGCACAAGCTGTCGGGGCCGCTGTCGGCCGTGCTGATGCCCCTGCTCGCCGGAGTCGCAGCCTTCGGCCTCGCCCGCTCGGGCCAGCTTTTCCTTCGCGCCGTCATCGGCATGTTCCTGGGCTTCGCCTATTTCGTCGCGGACAATTTCGCCCTCGCGATGGGCAATCTCGGCGCCTACCCGCCGCTGCTCGCGGCCTGGGCGCCCTTCGTCCTGTTCGCCCTGATCGGCGAGACGGTGCTGATCCGGACCGAAGAGTAAGGCGCGCGGGCCTCGTCCCGTGCGCCCGATGTCAGCGGCCTTGATCGAGCCTGTCTTCCCGCTACAAAGGCCTCGTTCCGGGGGCGGGACATTTTCGGTGGTTTCGGGGGGAACGTCTGATGTCGCAGGATTTCGCTTTTCCAAGTCGCCGCATGCTGTTGGCCGGCCTCTGCGCCGGCGCCGTCGGATCCACGGCGGCCGCGTCGCCCATCCTCGGCTTCGGGCGGGCCGGCAGCGGAGGCGAACCTCCGGCTGCCCGGTGGGGCCGGGCCTCTCCGCCCTTGAAGACGGCCGGGCTGGCCGAGTGGAGCGCGGCGGTCGGAGAGACGTTCAGCCTGAACAGCCGCAACGGATCGCACAGCCTTCGACTCGTGGCTGTGACCCCGTTCCCAGCGAGTGGCTCTCGGCCTCGGACGCTCGGCCGATCCCGCGCTTTCACTGTCGAGTTCGAACCGGTGGCCGGGCCTTCCCTTCCCGCCGTGGACGGGCTGTACCAGCTTGTCCACAGCGCCCGCCCGCCGCTGCCCATCTACATGGGCGCCCCTTCCGGTCAGGGGCGGAAAACCCGAGTCGCCGCGGTTTTCAACTAGGCGACCCGGGCTTCATTTCGAGCCCGGCGACTCCAGGGCTTTGATGAACAGGTAGAAATGGTCGAGCCCGTCGACGAACTGGTCGACGGGAAGGCCCTCGTCGACCGCGTGGTAATTGTAGCTGACACCGTTGGTCGAGAAGAGGGGGCCCGCGCCGATCGTGGGGATACCGGCGCGGCGGAAGTGAAGGCCGTCGGTGGCGCCCGCTTCCATATATTGGGTGACGGCCCCGCCCGGCGCCCGGACGGCCATGACCGCCTTGAGCGCTCGGGACGCCGCCTCCGGAATCGGCGTGGCCGGGCTTTCGGCGGGGTCGCCGAGTGTCTTGATCTCGATCTTCCCGTTGCCGATCGCCGCGGCCAGGGCGGCCTTGACGTCCGCAATGGTTTCCCCGGGGAAGGCGCGGCAATTGACCGTCGCCGAGGCCGAGGTCGGAAGCACGTTCTCCTCGCCGCCGGCGCGGAGCACTGTGGCAACGCAGGTCGTCCTGAGCTCGCGGTTCACCCAGGGGTCCTTCTCGAGCACCGCCACCGCCGCCTTGTCCCCCGGTGACTCGAGGAAACGCAAGGCGGCCGCCCTGTCTTCCCCGTCCATGCCTGCCGCGCTTCCGGCGAGCCCGGAGAGCGACGCTTCGTTCCAGCGAACGGGAAAGCGGTGTCCCGCGATCCGCTTCAGGGCGTCGGCCAGATCGTAGATCGCGTTGTCGGCGCGAGGAGCTGAAGAATGCCCGCCAGGATTGCGGGCCGTCACCTCGAACGAGACATAGGTCTTCTCGGACGCCTGCGCATAATAGCTCGCCTGGGCGCCGTTCTTCGGCCGGAAGCCGCCGCCGGCGTCGGCGTTCACGGCGAAGGCGGCGCCCCGAAGGCGCTCGGCCAGCAGCTTCGTCGTCGCCATGCTCGTCTCCTCGTCGCCGGTGAATGCGGCGACGAGGTCCCGGGATGGAACGAACCCCTCCCGCTTCAGGCGAATGAAGGCCCGAACGATCGTGAGCAGGCCATATTTGTTGTCGACCACTCCGCGCCCGTGCAGCTTGCCCGCCGCTTCCGTGAGCTTCCACGGATCGGTCCTCCAATCCGAACGCCGGGCGTCGACGACGTCCATATGTGCCAGGAAGATCACCGGCGCTCCGCCCGCGCCGTCCCGGCCGCGCAGCCGCACCGTCAGCATCGCGCTGTCCCCGACCCGCTCCAGCCGCACCTCCTCGGAGGGGAAGCCCGCCGCGTTGAGCTCGCCCGCCAGATACTCGGCCATGGCCGGTACCTGGCCGCGCCCCGCCACCGTCTCGAAGGCGACCAGCCGCTCCAGCATCGCCCGGGCGTCGGCCGTTGACGGGGCGGCGGGCGCCGCGGCGATCATCGCGGCCATCAGCATCGACATGGAAGGCTCCCATCTTCGGCTCGGCCGGCTGCCGCACCGTCACACGGATGAGGGGCATGCGCAACATGAGCAACTTCCTCATTGCGATATATAAGTGCTGTGATATCTTTCCTTCAGGGATGATAGATGAGCCGGCCGAAGCGGCGGGCAAGCAGGAGCAATGGCATGGGAGCGGGTGAATTCATTCTCGCGGCCGCATTGGCGGCGGTGGCGGCGGTGGCGGCGGTGGCAACGGGGGCAGCGGCGCAGCCGGGCAAGGCACCGCCGGCCGCGGCCGTGCGTCAGGTCGATCCGGCGGAGGTGGTTGCCGAGGTGCGCCGGATCATCGGGGAGCGCTACGTCCTTCCCGAGCGGCGTCCGGCGCTGGACGCGGTTCTCGCGGAAGGGGTGAAGTCCGGCCGCTACGCCGTCCGGGAGCCGCACGTGCTCGCCGAGCGGATCAACGCGGACCTCTGGCGGGTGGGAAGGGACGGCCATCTCAACTTCAAATACGATCCTGAGAAAGTCGCCATGCTGATGGCCCGCACGGCCGGCAACCGTCCGGACCGCTCCGCCTTCGAGGATCAGGTGCGGCGCGAGAATCACGGGGTGCGGCAGCTCAAGCTGCTTCCCGGCAACGTCCGCTACCTCGATCTCGCCGCCTTCGAGTGGATCGGCGACGAGAGCACCGCAACCTTGAACTCGGCCATGGCGTTCCTGAAGGGCGGCGACGCCGTAATTATCGATCTCAGGAGCAACGGCGGCGGAAGCAGCGGCGCCGTTCACCACCTCATCAGCCACTTCCTGGAGCCCGGGCGTCCGCTGGTCACGTTCCACAGGGCCGGCGAAGCCTCTCCCTTGCTGAAGTCGCTGCCGGGCCTCAGCACCATGGTGGGCAAGCCCCTCTACGTCCTCACCAGCGGCGGCAGCGCGTCCGCCTCCGAGGAGTTCGTCGGCCATGTCGCGGGATACAAGATCGGCGAGATCGTCGGCGGCAAGACGGCGGGAGCCGCGTTCAACAACGCCATGTACGCGATCGAAGGCGGCTTCGAGCTCAGCGTCTCGGAAGGGCGCGCGGTCCTCGCCTCCACCGGCAAGGATTGGGAGGGGGTCGGGATCGCCCCCACCATCGAGGCCCCTGTAGAAGCGGCTCTGGAGATCGCGCATGTGCACGCCTTGCGCAAGCTGGCCGCCGCCTCGGATCCCGTCCGCAGACGCCGGATCGAGGCGCTGGCGGCGGGGCTTGAAGCGGTGAGCCGCCCCGGCAAGCCAGCGGCGGCGCTCGCCGATTATGCCGGCACCTATGGCGACCGCCGGATCCTCGTCGAGGGCGGCAAGCTCCGGTACCGGGAGGAGAAGAGGCCGCCAATTCTGCTGGTCCCGATGGGCGGACACCTATTCACCTTCGCGGAAAATCCGTCGCTTCGATTGACCTTCCAGCCTTCGGGCGGCCGGATCGCCGCCTTCGACCTCGGCCTCGCAGATGGGCCGGTGCAGGGGCGTTACGAGCGGACCCCCTGATCCTGCCGCCGATCCTCTGCCGGGCGCTGTGACGGTTTTCGCTTTACAGCGGCCACTGGCGCATCCGACAAATCGCGCTCGCAGGCGGGCCCGGCAGAGGTGGACGTGAAGCAAATCCCGAACGATGCCGGCCTGGGAACTCTCCTTCGCCACCTGGTCGACCTGCTCGACGGCGACGTCGAGGCGGTATACCGGCAGCAGGGCCTCGACTGCCGCTCGCGCTTCACTCCGGTCATCCGTCACCTCGAGAGCGCCGGCCCCAGCTCGATCCGGCAGATCGCGGTGGCGAGCGGCCTCACCCACTCCGCGATCAGCCAGACCGTCTCCGAGATGCTCAAGAAGGGCCTGGTGGCGAGCGCCCCGGGCCGCGACGCGAGGGAAAGGATCATCTCCTTCACCCCCGCCGGCGAGGCGCTCCTTCCGAGGCTCCACGAGGTCTGGCTGGCGATCTGGGCGGCCGCCGACGAATTGTCCGCGGACATCGAAGAGTCCCTGCCGGATGTGCTGGGGCGGGCGATCAAGGCCGTGGGCGATCTCCCCTTCCGCGACCGGATCATGGCCAGGCTGGGCTCGCCGCCGCCGAAGGCCTAGCCTCGGCCGCGCCCTCGGCGCTTGCCCCCGGCCCCCTCTCCGCGCCAAAGCAGTCGCCCATGGCCGCCGCACCGCCCCCGGACGAGAACGTCACACGCGGCGAAGTCGCGCGCGGTGCCGGCCTGGCCGGCCTGTCCCGAGCCACCGCCCTCATCGATGCGGTCGCCCAGCCCATATATATCGGGCTGTACGGTCTCGCCACCTATGGGGTTTATGTGGCGCTCTGGGCGACGATCAACTTCGTCGAGAATCTCGTCGACCTGTCGCTGACCAGCGCACTCCAGCGGATCGTCCCCACCGAGGATGACGAGACCGCCCACGGCGCGGTCAAGGCGGCCCTTCTGGCCACCGTCCTCCCCGCCGCCCTGATTGCGCTCCTGGTCACCTTGAACGCCGGCTGGGTCGCCTCCCTCTTCTCGGCCGCGGCCGAGGACAAGGCGAGCCTCCCCACCGCCGTCGCCCTCTTCGCCTGGGCTCTTCCCCTGTGGACCTTCATCGAGATCGCGACCTCCGCCGCCCGGGCCCGCCGAGCCTTCGGGCCGGAGATCCGCCTCCGCCTCTTCTGGGAGCAGATCGCCAGGATCATCTTCGCCCTGGGTTTCTTCGCCCTGGGCGCCGCCAACATCGGCCTCATCCTCGCCCACCTCGCCTCGCTGACCCTGACCGCTCTGCTCTGCGTGCCGCTGCTCGGCCGCTATTACGATCTGAGGCTGATGGTCCGCGCTCCCATACCGGGCGCGGACGTCCGCCTGCTGCTCGCCACCGGCCTCGCCTTGCTCCCCGCCAATGCCGCCCGCCGGATGCTCATCGACGCCCCGGCGATGATCCTCAACGTCCTCCTCCCGGGGGCGAGCGGGGCGGTCGCCAGCGGCCTTTTCGAGATCGCCCGCAAAATCGCCACCCTGCCGCTCGCCGTCCGCCAGGCCTTTCAATACGTCATGGCTCCGGTGGCGGCCCACCAGGCCCGAGCCGACCGGGCCGCGATCGCCCCCCTCTACCGCTTCGCGAGCCGGGTCTCGACCGCCCTAGTCGTCCCCCTGGCCGGCCTTCTCGCCTTCACCGGCCGCGACATCCTCTCCGTCTTCCGCCCCGAGGTGATGGCGGCCCTTCCGATCCTCTATATCCTCGTCGCCGCCCGCGCCGCCGAGGCGATCGTCGGCCCCGCCACCCCGATTGTCGAGATGACCGGCCATCGGATCCTCCCGCTCGTCAACAGCCTCGTCGGCGTGGCGGTCTGGGCCGGCCTCGCGTGGCTCCTCGTGCCAGGTCACGGCGCCGCCGGAATGGCGGTCGCGGTCGGCGCCGCCACCGTCGCCATCGCTTATGCCGCGACGCTCGAGCTGCGGATCGCGGAGGGCCTGAGCCCGTTCGACAGGAAGCTCTTCCGGGGCCTGTTCGTCGCCCTCGTCGGGGTCGCTCTGATGGGCGTCGCCGCCTATCTGACGAGCGGCCCGGCGCGCTTCGCCTCCGTCCTCTCGCTATGGGCCCTGGCGAGCTGGTGCGCGCTTCGCTTCGGCCTCGTCCGCGGCGACCGCGAGGCCCTCGGCGGGCTCGCCCGCCGCCTCCGGTTGATTTGACTCGCGGGCTCGCGCGCACCTTGAGGCTGGTGCCGGCCCCGCCCAAGCCCTAAAAGCGCCTCATTGCCTATCCAGAGGCGTACCCCATATTGGGAAGCCGCGCTTGAGCCGCGACCCCGTCACGATTGAGGTTGGAACGACGTGAAACCCGCTTTGACGATCCGCCCGAGCTTCTGGAGGCGCGAGCATCATCTCGACAGGATGACCCTGAAGGAGCTGTGGGTCGCCTACATCACCTATCCGGCGATCATCTGCTATCTCGCGCTGGCCGCCGCGGCGATCGCCTTCTTCGCCGCGCGCCCGGCCCCCCTCGCCCCGACCCTGATCGCAATCGGCGTCGCGACCCTCATCTACCCGTTCGTCTGGTACATGCTCCACCGCTTCGTCCTTCACAGCAAGTGGATGTGGAAGTCGAAGCTTCTAAGCCCCACCTGGAAGCGCATCCATTACGACCACCACCAGGATCCGAACCATCTCGAGGTCCTGTTCGGGGCCCTCCACACCACGCTCCCGACCATCGCGGTCGCGACCCTCCCCATCGGCTACGCCATAGGCAGCCCCTGGGGCCAGGAAGCCGCCTGGGGCGCCGCCGCCGCCGCGTTTGGGACGGGGTTGGGGACGACTTGCTTCTACGAGTTCGTGCACTGCATCCAGCACCTCGCCTACAAGCCCAAGCGCAAGTGGCTGGCGGAGATGAAGAAGCGCCACATGGCCCACCATTTCCACGACGAGAACGGCAATTACGGGATCACCAGCTTCCTGTGGGACAGGCTGTTCGGGACGTATTACGACAGGCCGGAGCGGCCGGTGAAGAGCCCGACCGTCTTCAACCTCGGCTATACCGAGGAGGTGGCGAAGGTTTATCCGCATGTGGCGGAGCTGAGCGGCGGAGTCGCCAAGGGGCATCCGCGGGAGCGGATCAAGGGCTGACGACGGCCCTAGCGAAGCCGCTCGAGCAGCTTGTCGGAGCGCGCGCCCACCTTCGGACCCACCGGCCGCATTTCCTCCGCGAGGCGCCGCAGGTCCTCCACGTTGGGCGCCAGCGCCGACGCTTCGAGGTGGCTGAGCAGGACCAGCGTATTGTAGATGCCGTCGCCGCGTCCGGGCGCATCCGGGTCGGCGAAGGCCTGGCGCGCCTTCTGCGCGAGCTGCGGCGGAAGCGCCGGGTCCCTGGCCGAGCCCTGGAGCAGCGCCGTGTAGGCGGCGACCCGAGCGCCTCCCCTCGGATCGCAGAGCCCGTTGACGAGCTGGTCGCGGCGCTGGTCGAGAGTCGTCGCGGCGAATTGCCGGATCTGCGGGTTGGGATCGGTCCGCGACACCTCGGCCACGATCGAGGACCCCTCGTCCGGCAAGGCGATCAGGATCGCCCGAATCGCCAATTGCTTGCGCCGCTCGTCGGTCCCCGCGAGCGTCTCGAGCGCGTTCAGGACGAGGCTCGCCTGCGAGACCCGGGTCCCGGCCCTGGCGACGTCGATGCTGCTCGCCGCCCGCTTCTCCTCCGAGAGGATTTCGGCCTTCGCCATGGCATCGGCATATTGCTGCCCGGCGAAGAAGATCGCGACCGGGATCAGAAGTCCGCCGAGCACCGACAACATGTCCCAGGCATCCTTCCGGTCCGAGCCCTTCACCTTTTCCTCGAGCGCCCGAACGCGATCTTCGACGGTCATGACGGATCCCCCCTGAAACCGGTCATGTACTGAAAGACCAAAGGTGACAAACGACGCAAGGACCTGCCCGGATAAGCCTGCCCGTGCCAGGCCGGACTCGCGGAGCCCGTTGGAGCTACGGCAAAAGGCGGCGGAGCTCTGCCGGGCCGCATTGTCCTGCTCATCATCGTAATTCGATTATTCAATTAGTGGGAATGGCGCGCTAGCCTCCCGTCATGGGAGAGCTGGTCCCCTTTCGAAGGCCGCGCCGGCGCCGGCGGCCCGCGCTTCCGGCGGCATGGGCGCGCCACGTCCGCGGCCCCGCCTTTTCCGCCGCGCAGATCTGCCTGGCCCTCCTGAGCGGCCTTCTGCTCGGGCTGCTGCTCTTCCTGGCGATGCGCTACCGGCCCGCGCCCGCCGCGCCGGACGAGCTCCGGCCCCCCGCCGCCTTCATCGATCCCTGGGCCGAATCCCGCCGCTCCCGAGCCATATTGGAAGCCCAGGAGGGCGCTCCGCCGCCCGTCGCCCGGGCGGGCGGCGGGAGCGGCCCCGTCCGGGCCGCCGGCCGCGGTTCTGTGCGGGTGATCGACGGCGACACCTTCGTCCTGGGCGGCGGCAAGATCCGCATAGCCGATATAGACACCCCCGAAGTCCACGGCCGCTGCCCCAATGAAACCGCCCTCGCCGCCAAAGCGACGAGCCGCCTGCGAACCCTCCTCGCCTCAGGCCCCTTCGAGCTCCACCCCCTCCCCAGCGGCCGCGACCGCGACCGCTACGGCCGCCAGCTCCGCATCGTCACGAGGGGCGGGCGGTCGATCGGCGACGTGCTGGTGGCGGAGGGGCTGGCTCGGACGTGGAGCGGGCGGCGGGAGGGGTGGTGCGGGTGAAAGAGCGGATACCGCCATTCACTCCGCTACTATTTCAGATCCAGCCTCATTCACTGCTTCTTCCACCTCAATTTCGGCTGCCTCCAGCAACGCAACCACTGAGCTTGGAAGCGGGTCGAGCGGGCGACCAGCAATGTGATCGCGGGCGCGCTTCAGTAAAAACTCTTCAGTCAAATCGCCGAGGGGCAGCTTCCTAAATGCCCGCCTACCCGGATGCAGAGCATCCCAGGGAGATCTGACTTGCTTGAGGCGACCCTTCCCGGGAGCATTGTTGCCGAATCCAAAGATAGCCCCATTCCAAACCGGCCTGAAGCGCTCGATTAAGACATTCTCGCCTAGCGGGATCCAAATCGCATCAACGAGAAGATAACGCACCCAAAAATCAGCGGTATCCAAGTTATTCGATTGGGTGATGGATCGCCTGTGATCGCCAAGGCGCTTGGAGAGTGACCGACCTGACGCGGCATCATTTCCTAGGCCACCGATGCGCCCGCCCTCGGGAATGGCCTTGCCTACGTAAATAGGGACGCTGCTGGCATCAATAGCGGTGGCTTGTATGCCCTCGTAAGCCGGGAAATTTCCCGAATAGTACAGTGCATACACTCCTGCTCCGACCATGCGCTTGGCATCCCTGAGCAAAATGGCAGGACGATCGAGGAGGGCAGCCTCGATGCTGCGAGCTAAGTTCCTCTTGTCGAGTGGGTTATATGGCTCGAGGCTCATGCCGCCTTTCGTAGCCGCTCAGCCACGTCACTGGCAATCACGCGAGCCAGTTCGACGGGAACGGCATTGCCAAGCTGCCGCATTGCCTCGCTCCAGGAGCCATGGAGTTCATACTCGTCTGGGAATGTCTGGAGCCTCGCGCTCTCCCGCACCGAGAAATAGCGTACGGTGCCATCCGGTCTCAGAAGCATGTTCTCGCCGCCTGGTACGCCATGGACGCCAGCCTTTAGCGTCTTCGCAGGCTCGTCCATCGGGCTTCCGGTATGTCCTTTGTAGGATCTCGCTCCGGGTTGGAACCTATGATTGAGGATCCTGCCGCCCACAAAGTCCTCCGGTTCCGGTAGGTCGTGAATGGCGTCTCTAACCGTTCGCCAAGCCGCTCCCGTAGGTTTCTCCCGCAGCTTCATGCCCCTCGCGTGGAATTTGCAATCGAGGTCGCGCCGCGCGGTCGACACACGATGACGATCCCAATATTCGCCGGAACGGCATTGCTCCCAGAGCAGGGCATCTAGGCAGTGGGTCTTCTCGGGGAAGCTCCAGCGGATACCAGTGTCTGCTCGGAAGCCGACGAAGACCACGCGCTCTCGCTTTTGCGGCACTCCATAATCCGCCGCGTTCAGCACCTGCACCACGACCTTGTAGTGCAAGCCGCCTTGGGAATGAGAGGTGTGGTGCTGCTCCAGGCGAGCCAGATGGTCGGTCCAAGTCTCATCCTCCGGCCGCTCAATCTCGGGATAGTGAAGCTGAAGATTGATGTAGGAAAAATAGGTCGCGAAGGATGCTCGTGTGAGGCCCTTGACGTTTTCGAAGATGAACGCTCGCGGCTTAACCTCCCTCAGCACGCGTACGGCCTCGGACCACATATCGCGGTCGTCTGCATGGGCTCGATGTTTACCGCCGAGAGAAAATGGCTGGCAGGGGGGTCCCCCACTGACCAGATCGACTCGACCTTCGAACTCCTTGAAATGCAGATCCCGAATGTCGCTCTGAACCGGCTCCGGCCATGCCCTGACCACCGCCTTCCTGCCCCATCGATTGCGATTGATGGTGTCGCAGCACCATTTGTCTCTCTCGACGATCTCTAGGGGTTTAAAACCGGCCTTGCTGATCCCCATCCCAAGCCCACCGGCGCCAGCGAACAGCTCAACGGCCCTCATCGCGGTTCCCCTTGTCTAGAAATGCAAAAACTGCGTTCTGCAATTGTTCCTTATCACGCAATTCGCACTCCCAGACAACCAGAAAGTCCCACCCCAGCGCTTTCAGATCAGCTTGCTGCCGTAGATCCCGCTCCCGGTTACCCTGGAGTTTGGGGCCCCAAAAATCCAGGCGAGATTTTGGCATTCGGGCTAATTTGCAGTTTGGATCGGGGTGCCGGTGCCAGAAGCAGCCGTGGACGAAAATGGTCTTCATTCGCTTCGGAAATACCAAGTCGGGCGCTCCAGGCAGTCTCCGATCATGAAGCCGATACCGAAAGCCCATCGAGTGAACCAGCCGACGGACGTGCATCTCGGGCTTGCTTCCGCGCGAGCGTACTCGTGCCATCCGTTGGCTTCGCTCAGAAGGGGTTAGTGTATCCATTGCCTCCGGGGGCTCGCCTGAAAAAATCTAAAATCGCCAGCGTGCCCTCGCCCATTCCGCAATCACATGGTTTCGACTCCGGATGACGCTAGCATCCCATACGGAATGGGAATTAGCCACCTGACGCGCCGTCGCGAAAATCGAGTCCTGAAAGGCCAACTTCTTCTCAAGGAACGGTTTCTGGCCAACGCTCGGGTTCATCCGCTCCGTCAGAGGAATGAGATTCCCCCACGTGTGAATGAGGGAATGATCTGCCTCTTCGAGCACCTGTCGCCATGCCTCGGTGAGGGTTTGCGGCGCCACATGTTCAACGACGAAGCTATCCGCCGGGGTCTCCCCTTTGACGGACAACTCATACTCACGAACGGCGTAAGCGCAGACTTTGCGGTGATATAGATCCCCCCCTACGATCGCACCGCGAAACTCCTGATCGCTGGGCCAGGAGATTGTGGGCTTGGCTCGAAGGGCTTGGCGCAGAGTTTGGCCGTTGATTTCCAGTCCAGACTCGCGAAGTTCCCTCCAAAGGTTTTTGAAAGCCGCGTGGAGCCCGGTCGGTTCAATGCCCAGGATGGCTCTCCTGAAGAGGAATGACTCTACCGCTTCCAGTACATCTAAAGTTTGCTGCTCGGAAATCTCGTCGTGATGGTAAGAATCCAAGAGTTGCAAAATAAAGGCATATGTAGAGGACGGTCTCCCGACACGATGAAGGCGGTTCAACCTAGCGTTGAGAGGTGCCGTTAATCCGGCGGCCGCAAGGCCTGCTTCTAGAGCTAAAAAGGTAGGCCGATAGCGCTCAAGGTCGGAGATTATCTGCTGTGGGCCTTCCAGGCTCCGCCAGTGGCTTCTCAGCTGAGGAAACAAGTCGGCTTTCCGCACATTAGGATTCTGAATGAGGCCATACGGAAACAAAAACTTATCGAACTCAGTATTAGATGCTTTGAAGGTGTCTACAAATGGCTCCCAGTAGGTATTAAACACATGCTGAGCTTGCACTGCGCTATCGCCAGACCGGGAAAATATCTCGTTCCGAGCTAGGTCAGCTATAGTTACGGGTTCTGCTCTAGAATTAAGTCTCTCGAAAATCTTTGGAGCGACTGCGGGATCGCGCAACGAGATCGAAACGACACTCATGTGGTGGGCAATGACCTCAACATAGCGCGTCAAGCTTTCCTGACCCCCATCTTCAAATATTTTCGATAAGCCCCGCCGCAGACGAATATATTGCGCCGTCATCGCCCCTTCATGCGGGCCGCTGGCAGGGGGAGGCATTGGCGCATTGAACGCAAATTGCTTATTGTCTCGAAGGCTAGGGATATCTGCTAGCCGGGTCCATAGGGCAGCGAACTGGGCTCTATCGGCGTAAGAGGGTACAAGCTTCGTATTCACCGGGTTGCTGGCTAACGGTCGCACGACAAGGTACGTCCCCACAACAGCAGCAGCCCATTCTGCATCGCCGCGACGCGCTGCTAATTCGACGGCGGCCATAATGAGAAGGTAAATCGTACTGATGCGCTGTTGCCCATCGACGATCTCCCAGGTGACGGGTCGCCCAGGTGATGTGCCCCGGCTGTAGGAGACAATGACCCCAAGAAATACTGAGTTGGTTACCTCGTCCCTAATTGAATTCACGTCCTCCAAGAGCAGCTGCAAGTGTTTGGCATTCCACCGATATGGCCTCTGGAACAGAGGGATAGCTAGGACGTTATCACCCGAGACGAGGTCGCTAAAGCTAGACTCTTCTGGTGCATCTGTAACGCGCAGTTGAACGTCCATGGAATCTCCCCAGCCTTGCGATAGCAGCCTAGCCGCAGGAGAGATCGTGTTTCATCTGGCGTAAAAGGCAAATACATCTATCTAAATCATCACTTTCGACAAATTGATGCGGCAGCCACCGCAACCGCCTTGCGAACGCCACGCGCCACCCTCAGTCGGTAGACGGGTAGTCTGCATCTGCCGTCCAACTCGGCGATGCCGAAGAAGAAGGCCGAGCCTGGGTCACTGACGTGGAACATCGGCGCGAACGTGCGGCGGCTGCGCAAGCCGACGGGCATGTCGCAGGAAGAGCTGGCCCATGTCTGCGGCTATCACCGGACCTATGTCGGGATGATCGAGCGGGCCGAGCGGAATATCAGCATCGCTACCCTGGAGGCGCTAGCAGGCGCGCTAGGTGTCGAGGCGCGATCGCTGCTCGATCCGCCGCCTAGCGAGAGCCCTTAGGGTTCATATCTCCCTCGCCTCCTGCAGATAATGGTGCATCTTCGCCGCCGCCTCGTCGGTGAGAGTGACGATCCAGCCCCGCCCATCCTCCCGATCGGGGCGCCGCGCGATGAGGCCTCTCGCTTCGAGCGCCGGGAGGCGGGTTTGGAGGGTGGCGGTGCCGGCGGCTTCGGCGAGCTGGGCCTGGGTGAGCTCCCAGCCTTCGAGGCGGGCGGCGTAGAGGGCGAGCATGACGCTCCAGCCGGTGTCAGGGGCGAGGAGGGGGCCGAAATGCTCCGTTCGCAGCTGCCTGGCGGCGATCAGGGCGCGGACGAAGCGGGGGGTGACGGCGACGCCGCCGAGGCCGGCCCTGCGGCGAAGCGCCTCCGCCTCGGCGGCCTCGACCAGGCCCGCCGCCAGGCGGCAGGCGTCGAGCGCCAGAAGCTCGAGCGTCGGGCCGACATCCTCGCGGCGCATCATTGAATCGCTGGCTCCTTTCGCGGGGTACCTATTCACCGGTTAGCGCAAGTACGATGACTATAATATACATTTCGAGAGAGATTCAGGGTCGAGCCGGCGGAGCTGTTCGCGAAGGTTGAGTGAGGCGATAGCGTCGCTGGCCGGATCCCCAGGTTCGCGGGGATGGTGAATGTTCTTATATTGTTCTTTTATTGCGGCCCTTTGTGTGAGACTCTTCCGGGAGTGATTCGGGAGAGGGAAGGGGAGGCCTGCCGTCGCGTCTCGGACGTTCGTCGGGCCTTCACCCTGCCGCCGCCGGCGCGGCGGCCGTCCATGAGGCGCCGCTGAGGCTTCATCCGGGGGATGAAGCCGGGCGCCTCATCCCCTGCAGGGAGAGGAGAGGGTGATGGAGGAGGATCCGGAGGGGGCGGCGGCTTCGCCTTCGCCGCGGCGGCGGCGGCGGCTGTTCGATGCTCGGGCGGAGGCGGCGGTGGTGAAGGCGCTTCGGGGCGGGGCGACCCTGGCCGCGGCGGCGAAGGCGGCGGGGTTCGGGGTCTCGACGGTTTACGGGGCGAAGGCGCGGTCGGCCTCGTTCCGGGCGCTTTGCGAGGCGGCGGCGGAGGAGAGCGACGGGGACGTCGTGATCGCTCCGGGGAACGGGCGCAAGCTCCAGTTCCGGCGGGTGCGGCGGCGGCTGTTCGGGGCGAAGCTGAAGGACGCGTTCCTCGAGCATTTCGCGGCGACCTGCTCGATCGCAGCGGCGGCCGAGGCGGTGGGGGTGGGGCGGTCGACGGTCAACAATCATCTCGCCGAGGACGAGGATTTCCGGGCGCGCTTCGACCGGGCGCTGGAGATCGGCTACAGGCAGCTCGACGCCGAGCTGGTCTGCCAGCGGCTCGAGGCGGCGGCGCGGCGGAGCCGGCGGCGGACTTCGACCGGTCGCTGCAGCTGCTTCGCGAGCATAAAAGGGGGCTTGCGCGGGGCGGGGCCGAGCCGCGGGGGCGGGGAGGGCGGCTGCCGACGGTGGCGAGCAACGAGGAAGTGAAGGCCGCCCTCGTGAAGGCGCTTCGGGCGCACGGGATAAGGGTCCGGGCGAAGCTCGCCGGCGGCGGCGGCGACGGGAATTGAGGCAAAGGCGAGCCGTCCTTTAGGGGGGCGGTAACCTAATGCGGCGATAGCGGGGG
>DASWLZ010000023.1:0-90854 GCA_036399975.1 Allosphingosinicella sp. | reverse complement strand
ACCCCTCCGGATTGATCGCAGCCGAGTTGTCGGCCACTGGAAGCCATGCTTCGCTTTGCCTCCCAGGCCCTGCTCGACTCACTCGCCTCGCGGCTGGGACCGCGCGGGTTCAGCCGGGATCCGGACGCGATGGCGCCATGGTTGACCGACTGGCGCGGGCGCTATCGCGGGCGGGCGGCCGCCCTGGTCTCGCCGGCGTCGGCCGCGGAGGTGCAGGCGGTCGTCGCCGCCTGCGCGGAGGCCGGCGCGGCGCTGGTTCCGCAAGGCGGCAACAGCTCGATGGTCGGCGGAGCGACTCCCGGCGCCGAGGGCGGCGCGATCCTGCTCTCCCTACGTCGGATGAACGCGATCCGCTCCGTCTCCGCCGAGGACACTGTCGCCGTTGCCGAGGCGGGCGTGATCCTCTCCGACCTTCACGGCGCCGCCGAGGCCGCGGGGCGGCGCTTCCCGCTCTCGCTCGGCGCCAAGGGCTCAGCGACGGTCGGCGGCCTCGTCTCGACCAACGCCGGCGGCACCCAGGTGCTTCGCTTCGGGCCGATGCGCTCGCTGGTGCTCGGGCTCGAGGCCGTGCTTGCCGACGGCTCGCTGTTCGAGGGGCTGTCGGCGCTTCGCAAGGACAATCGCGGCTACGACCTCAAGCAGCTTCTGATCGGCGCGGAAGGGACTCTCGGTATCGTCACCGCCGCCAGCCTCAAGCTGGTCGCGGCGGCCGGCTCCCGCTCCGTGGCCTGGGTCGGACTCGATTCGCCGTCGGCGGCGCTCACCCTGCTTCGCCGGCTGGAGGCTCGGCTCGGGGAGTCGATCGAGAGCTTCGAGCTGGTTCCGCGCGACGCGCTTGGCCTGGTCCTCGCCGGGATCGCCGGCACCCGGCGGCCGCTGGCGGGGGAGCATCGCTGGCACGTGCTGGTCGAGGCCATCGCTCCGGAGGGCGGGCGCGATTCGGGCGAGGCGCTACAGGAGGCGCTCGCCAAGGCGCTGGAGGAGGGGCTCGCCGAGGATGCGGTGGTGGCGGCGAGCGAGGCCCAGGCGGCGGCCCTTTGGCGGCTCCGGGAATCGATCGCCGAGGCCGAGCGCCTCCAGGGCCCTTCCGTGAAGCATGACGTCTCGGTCCCCGTCTCCGCCATGCCGGCGTTCATTGAGCAGGGGCGGGCGGCGGTGGAGGCGCGGTTCGAGGGCGCCCGGGTGGTGGCGTTCGGCCATCTCGGCGACGGCAACGTCCATTTCAACGTCCAGCCGCCGGCCGCGGCCGAGCCGGAAGCCTGGCTTCGCGACCGCTCGGGAGAGGTGACCGCCCTGGTGCACGACCTCGTCGGGGAGGCCGGCGGCTCGATCTCCGCCGAGCACGGCATCGGCCAGTCGAAGCTCGCCGAGCTGGCCCGGACGGCGGAGCCGGCCCGGCTCGCGGCCCTGCGCGCGATCAAGCGGGCGCTCGACCCGGCGGGGATCATGAATCCCGGCAAGCTGCTCCCGTCACCCTGAGGGCGGAGGCTCGGGCGGAGGCGAAGCCTTACGGGTGACCAGCCCGGGGGCGAAGCGGACGAGAAGCGCCAATATCGTCGGAACGAGCATGGAGTTCCACAGGTCGTGGATCGCCGCGCCTTGCTCCCAATCCTCGAACAGATCGTCGCGATAGATGTCGAGCCACTCGTTGGCGACGGCGGCGGCGAGCACCACCAGCCACGGCCAGGGCGAGGCGAGGCTCCGCCTGAGCACGGCCGCCGAGCCGATCTGGAGCAGGATGGCGGCATAGATGTGGAGCGCGTCCCGCTCCAGCTCGGTCCATATCGAGATGGCGCCCTTGACCTGCTCCCAGTCCACCTCGGCGATCATCGGCCGGTGCCGGGCTCCGGGCCGCCGAGGCCGGGCCGGGAGCGCTCCGCCGCCTCGCCCGTGCCCCGGAACTCCGGCATCGTCTCCGAACCTTCGGCGGCGATTCCGCTCCGGGCGAGGACCTTGGCGACCGTCATTACGAGGATCCTCAGGTCCAGCGCGAAGCTGCGATTGTCGACATACCAGATGTCGAGGGCGAGCTTCTCGGGCCAGCCGAGCGCGTTGCGGCCCTTGACCTGGGTCCAGCCGGTGAGGCCGGGGCGTACGTCGTGGCGCCGCGCCTGCTCAGGTGTGTAGAGCGGGAGATATTGCATGAGCAAAGGGCGCGGCCCGACCAGGCTCATCTCCCCCTTGAGGACGTTCCATAGCTCGGGAAGCTCGTCCAGGCTGCTCGAACGGAGGAAGCGGCCGAAGCGGGTCAGCCGGAGGGAATCGTCGAGCGGCTTGCCGTCGGCGTCGACGGCGTCGGTCATGGTCCGGAACTTGACCAGCCGGAACGGCCGCCCGCCGAGGCCGGGTCGCATCTGGCGGAACAGGACCGGGCGGCCGAGGAAGACGGCCACGGCGGCCGCCACCGCGGCCAGCACCGGCGCGAGCACGATGAGGCCGAGCGCGGACAAAGCGATGTCGGCCAGCCGCTTTAGGTCGAAATGCGCCATGGCCAGCCAATCGCGCCCTAGGCGCTCAATTGCAACGGCTTCGGCGAGGCGGGTCTGCGAAGCGGTGGGAGGAGAGGGTCTGTACACAGGCCTCGGAAAAGGGCCCCACCCCCCAAGCCTTCGGCTTGGGTCCCCCCTCTCCCGCGAAACCGGGAGAGGAAGATAGTGCGGGTCAGATCACCACCCTCGTGTCGCGGGGGTGGCCCTCCGGCCTCTCGGCGGGCTCCGGGCGCCCGAGCTCGCCCTGGTCGGGGAGGATCAGCTCCTGGAGCTTCTCGCGAACCGCGACCGAATCGCCGGCGAAGATGGCGGCGCGGAGACGGTCGATATGGGGGCGAAGCTCGGCGAAGGAGATGAAGCGCTCCTTGGCCATCTTGATCCTCGGGTGGGCCGTGTCCAGCGCGCCCTCGCCGACGAACAGCTCCTCGTACAATTTCTCGCCCGGGCGAAGGCCGACATAGGCGATCTCGATGTCGCCGCTGGGATTCTCCTCGTCCTGGACGGTCATCCCGGACAGCGAGATCATGTTGCGCGCGAGCTCGGCGATACGGATCGGCTCGCCCATGTCGAGTACGAAGACCTCGCCGTGCCGGGCCATGGCGCTGGCCTGGAGGACCAGCTGGGTCGCCTCGGGGATCGACATGAAGAAGCGGGTCACGTCCTTGTGGGTGACGGTGACCGGCCCGCCGCGGCGGATCTGCTCGCGGAAGGTCTGGACGACCGACCCCGACGAATCGAGCACGTTGCCGAAGCGGACGATCCCGAACCGGGTCTCCCCCTCCTCGGCAAGCGCCTGGATGACCAGCTCGGCCACCCGCTTGCTGGCGCCCATCACGCTCTCGGGCCGGACGGCCTTGTCGGTCGAGATCATGGTGAAGCGGGTCAGCTTGGCGTCGAAGGCGGCCCGGGCGAGGACCCAGGTGCCGATGACGTTGTTCTCGACGCCGATGACCTCATTATGCTCGAGCAGGGGCACGTGCTTGTAGGCGGCGGCGTGGTAGATGGTCTCCACGCCGTGGATCCGGATGATGTCGCGGACGAGAAGCTCGTTCAGCATCGAGCCGACCACCGGCACAACTTCGGGCCGGTCGCGGGCATCGCGGTCCTTGAGGAGCTCGACCAGCTGCTGCTCGATCGAGTAGAGCGCGAACTCGCTGTGATCGAGAAGGACCAGCTTGGCCGGGCCGGCGCGGACGATCTGGCGGCAGATTTCCGATCCGATCGAGCCGCCGGCGCCGGTGACGAGGATGGCCTGTCCGTCCACCGCCTCCTTGATGAGCGCGCTCAACGGCTCCACCGGATCACGGCGGAGCAGGTCGTTGACGTCGATCGGGCGCACGTCGCTGACCGTGAAGCGGCCGGAGACGATCTCCTCAGGCGCGGGAACTGTCATCACCTGAACGTTGAGCTTGTTGAGCCGCTCGATCGCGCTCAGCCGCTGCGAGCGGGTCGCGTTCGGCATGGCGAGGAAGACCTCGCTGACATTATTGTCGTCGACGAGGCCGCCAAGCGCCTTGGGCGGGAAGATCTGGGCGCCGGCGATGATCTGGCCGCGAAGCGCCGGATCGTCGTCGACGAAGCCGCAGAGCCGGAAGTGGCGGTCGCGGCGAACCGATTCCGCGAGGCTGATGCCGGCGGAATTGGCGCCGTAGATGATGATGTTGCGGCGCCCGGCCCGGCCGGTCGGGTGCTTGCGTTCGGCGCCGATGACCATCGCCGCCATCGCGTAGCGCCCCATGAACAGGAGCACGAACAGGAAGCCGCCGTAGATGAAGCCGACCGAGCGCGGCACCAGGATCCGGATCCCGTCGACCATCATCGAGGCGCGCATGAAATAGACGAGGATGACCCAGGCGGTGGCGGTGATCGCGGCGCCGAACAGGATCCGGCTGACGGTGCCGAGATCGAAGAAGCGAAGGACGATGTGGTAGATGCGCAGCTGGAACAGGCCGGCCAGCCCGACCACCATCGAGATCGCCGCCGCCAGGAGGACCAGAGGATCGGCGGGGACATAGGGCTCGCCGAGGCGGGCCGAGAAGGCCGCCCACAAGGCGGCCATCATGGCGACGACGTCGAACGCCACCAGAATGAGGCGCTTCTGCGCCCTGTCCGCCGAGGACACCCGTCTGACAAACTGGAAAATCATGGGAGTTGCGGTCCTTAGACCAAAATGGCGCTGGCTGGAAGCTTAACCCAGAACCGCCCGGATCAGCTCGGCGAGCTTCTCGGCGCGGAGCCGGAGCCGGTCGGGCCGGAGCGTCGGGTGGATCTCGACCGCCAGGCTGCTCCGGGTCATCGCCCGGGCGTTGGGCAGGTCGGGCCTCGGGAGGTCGCGGAAGGCCTCCTCGAGATAGACTTCCGAGCAGGAGCCGGTGAACAGTCGAAGCCCCGCCTCGCCCGCACGGGCCAGCAGCTCCTCTCGAGCGTCCTCGACCCCCGGGCGAAGATAGAAGTTGAGCCGGTAATAGGCATGGCGGAAACGGTCGTCGGGAAGCGGCACCCGAACGCCCGGCAGGTTGGCCAGCGCATCGGCCCAAATGCCGGCGTTGCGAGTCCGGATGGCGTGCCACTCGGGCAGCTTCTCGAGCTGCTTCAGGCCGATCGCCGCCTGCGGCCCGGTCAGCCGCCAGTTGGTGCCGACACTGTCGTGGAGCCAGCGGAAGCCGGGGGCGGCGGGCGGAGTCTCGACCTTGCGGCGGCTCTTGCCGTGATCCTTGAAGCTCCAGGCGCGGTCGAAAGCTTCCGCGTCCTTGAACAGGACCGCCCCGCCCTCGCCGCCGGTGGTGATGATCTTGTCCTGGCAGAAGGAGAGCGCGGCGGCGTGGCCGAAGCTTCCCGCCGGCCGGCCGTCGATCTCGGCGCCGTGCGACTGGGCGCAATCCTCGATGACGAGCAGTCCGCGACGCTCGGCGAGCGCCATGATCGCCGGCATGTCGCACGGCCAGCCCGCGATATGGACCGGGATGATCGCCTTGGTGCGCTCGGTGAGCACCGCCTCGATGGTCTCGGCGGTGATGTTGCCGCTGTCGGGGTCGATGTCGGCGAAGACGGGAGTCGCCCCGAGCAGCATGACGCAGGTCGCGGAGGCGACGAAGGTGCGCGGCGCCACCACCACCTCGTCGCCGGGGCCGATCCCGAAGACGCGCAGCGGGAGCTCGAGCGCGAGCGACCCGTTGGCGAGAGCGATGCAATGCCCGCCGCCGTAGGTCCGCTCGAGCGCGTCCTGGAAGGCGAAGACCTCGCCGCCGGTCCACTGGTTGACCTTGCCGGACCTCAGGACATCGGTGACGGCCTGAATCTCGTCCTCGGCGTAGAAGGGCCAATGCTCGTCCGGTCCCTGCCGGAGATCGGCGGGTTGGCTGGCCGCTTCGGCCCGGGGCTCAACGTTCAGCATGGTCATAAAAGTCTCCGAGGGCTCGGCGCCGTGGGTTCCGGCTTCGCCTTCAATAGGCTCCGCGCTGGGCTTCCCGTTCCCTGAGCAGGCTCGCATAAGCGGCCGCGCGGAGGTCGTAAACCGCCTGCCGGCGCGCCGACCGGACCGCGAGCATGGCGGCGAGGAAGGTGAGGAGGGTCGGCATCATCATCATCTTCTGGCGGAGGCCGAGGCCGACATTGTAGTTGATCATGGCGAGGAGGATGGTCAGCATCACGAAGAAGATGGCGGCGAAACGCGCGAACATCGCCGCCCGCGCCACCTGAAGCGCCGTTCCCGAGCGCCAGATCAGGGTGGCGAACACCACCAGCAGAACGGCATTCTCCAGCGAGGCGATATAGCCGAGCGCTCCGCTCGCATCGATGAAGAACGGCCGGAACAGCAGGCTGAAGAGCTTCACCGGGAAGGAGGCGCCCATGATGCTTTGATCGCCGCCGGCTTCCTCCGACACCGTGGACTTGGTTTCGATGAACTCGCCGACGGCATCGGTGTTGGTCAGGCTCAGGCCGCCGAAGCTGGTCTCGACGAGCCCCGAGACCGCCCCGATTCCGCCCAGGGTGACGGCGAGCAGCGCCACTCGAGTGACGGCCGACGTGTTGCGGGCCACCAGCACTGTCATGGCGAGCGCGACCAGGGCGATGAGGGCGATGTGCGGCCGGACCAGCAAAGCGATGACGATCGCGGCCGCGAAGGCCAGGTAGCGGGACTGCAGCCGGAACGCGGCCCAGGTGCACATCGCGACCGAGAGGAAAACCGGCGCGTCCTTGCCGATCGCGCTCGTCCAGAAGTGAAGGCCGGGCAGGAACAGCAGCAAATAGACATATTTGAAGTTCGGCTGACCGAGCTCCTCATGGATCTCGTCGAACGACCTCAGGACGAACAGGATTCCCCAAAACCCCATCGCCTGGAAAAGAAAGAAATAATCGAGAAAGCTGCCCCCGAAATAGCTCTTCAGGAACTGAACGAAGTTGACGATGAAGACGGTGCTCAGCCCGCTCTCCGTGCCGTAATAGCCAAACGGATCCCTGTAGTACATGTCGGCGTCGGCGCCGAACTCCTGGGCGTAATAATAATAGGCTATGGAGGCCGCGATATGGCCGATCAGCAGGGTCGCGAACATGATGAAGCGGCCGCGCGATTGCGAGACGCGGGCGAAATGGAATCCCGCCATCGAGATCAGGATGCCGAAGAGGCCGAGGACGGTCATTCGCCGGCCCGCATCGAGCGCGCCGTCGCCGGCCCTGACCCACAATGGTTCGCAATCCGCATTGCCTTCAATCTCTTCGTTCGAATTCGCAGGAAGTGCCGCGGGCACGATCCGGCCCTGCCATGCGGCTGGATTCGCGGCATGGCAGCCGCTAGAGCGACCTACACGCAGCCGGCGGAGGTTGGAAGCCTCTGCTTCGGCAGTGGCCGCACAACCGTCTCCTGAACGAAAGTATCGACCCGCGATGACCTCTTCATTCCCGCTCGCGGAGAATGCCCGTGCCGCCTGAAGGGAATATCGATCCGCTGACCGTCGCCGGCTTCGGCGAGGAATGGGCCGCCTACGATCAGACAGGGCTCGGCGAGCGCGAGCATCGCGAGCTGTTCGAGGCCTATTTCTCGGTCTTCCCGTTCGAGACGCTGCCAGCCGGCGCGGAAGGATTCGATCTCGGCTGCGGCTCGGGGCGCTGGGCGGCCCTTGCGGCCGAGAGGGTCGGGACGCTGCACTGCATCGACCCTTCCGATCAGGCGCTGGCGGTGGCCCGGCGGCGGCTCGAGGGGCGGCCCAACGTCCGCTTCCATCTGGCCGGGGCGGATTCGATCCCGCTCGGGGAGGCGAGCCAGGATTTCGGCTATTCGCTCGGAGTGCTCCATCACATACCGGATACGCGCGCGGCGCTCCGGGACTGCGTCGCCAAGCTGAAGCCCGGCGCGCCCTTCCTCGCCTATCTCTATTACGCCTTCGACAACAAGCCGCGCTGGTTCCGCTCCGTGTGGAAGGCGACGGAGGCCGGGCGCTGGACCATCTCGCGACTGCCCTTCCCGCTCCGCAAGGCCGTCACCACGGTCATCGCGACCCTGGTCTACTGGCCGGCGACCCGGGTGGCCCGGGCCGCTGAGGCCGCCGGTCGGGACGTCGACAATTTCCCGCTCAGCGCCTACCGCCGCAACAGCTTCTACACGCTTCGCACCGACGCCCTCGACCGGTTCGGGACCCGGCTCGAGCAGCGCTTCACCCGGGCCGAGATCAAGCAGATGATGGAGGAAGCCGGCCTCGAGGACATCGTCTTCCGCGACGGAGTCCCCTATTGGGTCGCCTGCGGCCGGCGCCGGCTTTAGGGATCGAAGGCCCGGATCGCCTCGACGATCCTCGGGAACGCCCGGCCGCCGACGGCGAAGCCCATGTGCCCGCAATCCAGCTCGACCTGCCGATCGGACTCGCCCTCGCCGCCGCGGGCGCAGGCCGGCGCGATCAACCCGTCGCGCCGCGACCAGATGGCGAGCGTCGGCACCGGCGGCTTCTCGGCCGGCTTCGCGCCCATCGGCGGGGAATCGACCTTGTGGCCGGCGACCAGCTCATAGAGGCGCCAGGCATTGTTGGCTCGCGGGTTGCCCGAGAAAGGCGTGCCGAGCGTGACCACCTTCGCCACCAGCTCCGGCCGCCGCTTGGCCAGCTCGCGGGCGTAGAGGCCGCCGAGGCTCCATCCGACCAGGGCCACCGGCCGCCCCGCGCCATGCCGCTCGACCCGGCGGACCAGCCGGTCCAATATGTCGGCCCTGGCGCCGCGGTTGAGGCCGAGGCCCCAGCCGGAGACCCGGTAGCCGGCGCCGGCGAGCGCTCGCTGAAGGCCGAGCGTGCTTCGGTCGCTCGCCATGAAGCCCGGGATCACCATCAGCGGAGGCCCGTCTTCGGGCCCTCTCGGCCCGAGCCTTCCGAAGCCGCGCCAGAAGCGGGAGGCGATCGACGCCCCTTCGCGAATCAGCAGCCACAAGGGCGGCCGCCGGTCCTCAGAGATATTCGCCACCCATCAGGCCCCGAAGCGCCTCCGGAAGCCGCACCCGGCCGTCCGCCTGCTGGTGGTTCTCGAGCAGGGGCACGAGGATCCGCGGGCTTGCGAGGGCGGTGTTGTTGAGCGTGTGGACGAAGCGCACCTTGCGATCGCCGTCGCGCCACCGCAAATTCGCCCGGCGCGCCTGCCAGTCGTGAAGGGTCGAGCAGCTGTGGGTCTCGCGATATTTGCCGAGGCTCGGCACCCAGCTCTCGATATCGTTCATCCGGAACTTGCCCAGGCCCATGTCGCCGGTCGAGGTCTCGACCACCTGATAGGGGATTTCGAGCAGCTGGAGCAGCCGCTCGGCGTTGGCGAGCAGCCGGGCGTGCCAGCGGGCGCTCTCCTCCGGATCGTCCTCGCAGATGACATATTGCTCGATCTTGTAGAATTGATGGACTCGAAGCAGCCCGCGGACGTCGCGGCCGGCGCTCCCTGCCTCGCGACGGAAGCAGGGCGAATAGCCGGCATAGAGGATGGGAAGCTGAGCGGCCTCCAGGATCTCGCCCGAATGGAGCGAGGTCATGGCAATCTCGGCGGTTCCGGCGAGATAGAGGCCGTCCTCCGGTATCGCATAGGCCTCCTCGACATGGCCGGGGAAATGGCCAGTCCCGACGAACGCCTGGGGTTTGGCGAGAGCGGGCACGCTGATCGCGGTGAAGCCGTCCTTCGCGATGATCTGCTGCGCCCAGAGCATCAGCGCCTGCTCGAGCAGGGCCAGCCGGCCCTTGAGGGCGTACATCCGCGATCCCGCCACCTGGGTGATTCGCGACAGGTCGGCCCAGTCGTTCATCTCGACAAGGGCGACATGGTCGCGGGGCTCGAAATCGAAGCTGGGCCGCTCGCCCTCGGTGCGGACGACCGCGTTGGAGCTCTCGTCCGGCCCGACCGGAGCCCCGTCCCACGGGATGTTGGGCACCCGGAGCATCAGCGCCTCGAGCTCCGCCGACGTCTCGCCGAGCGCCGCCTCGGCCTCCGCGGCCTCCGCTCCGAACGCCTTGGCCTTCGCGCCCAGCGCCGGCCGCTCGCCCGGATCGGCCGTCTTGAAGCCGGCGCTGATTTCGTTCCTCTGCCGCCGGAGATCGTCGATCCGCGATTTCAACGCCCTGACCTCGCCGTCGAGGGCGAGCAGCCGGTCGACGTCGAGCGAGGCGTTCTTCTGAGCCGCCGCCTGGCGAACGGCATCGGGATTGTCGCGGATGAACTGGAGGCTGAGCATGGCGCCCTAAGAACGAAGAAAGGCGGCTCTGTCAAAGCTCGCGGCGGAAGCGCCGGCGCTCAACCGAAATTCAGCTTCGGCGGATTCGTCGTGTCGACGCCCTGATAGGCCTCGTCCCGCCAGGGGCCGTCGCGCTCGACCCAGTGCAGGAAGAGGTGGGCGGACCAGCGGTTCGGGTTGGGGCTCGTCCGGCCGTGGCGGCGATGGACCCCTCGGTACAGGATTGCGTCGCCCGGCGCCGTCTCGACCGAGGCATGAGGCTCGCCCTCGAAATCCTCCGAAAGGCGCTTCTGGCGCCCCGGAAGGTCGCGACTTCCGATCTGAAGCGCCCAGGCCTTGCCGTCGCTATAGCCCAGGGTGAGCGAGACGCTGTGCTCGCAGGCCTCGCGGTCGGAGTGGACCCGGCAGACGTCGCCGGCGCGATAGACCCGGAAGAAGTCGTAGGTGGGGAGGAGCTCGCGGCCGACGACCCGGCTCATCAGCGGGGTGAGGCCCCAGAGCAGGGCCAGCATCGGCGGGTAGCTCGGGCCCGGGATCTGGAGCGCCGGCCGCTTCAGCACCCCGGCATGATTGGCCTCGCCGCTGAGCGGGAGGACGGTCCGCCCGATATCCTTCGCCAGCTGCTGAAGGAAGGCCTGGGCCATCTCGGGCTCCAGAAGCCCCTTGAGGAGGGCGTAGCCATCCCGATCGTAGCGGCCCACCACCTCCATAGGCGCGGGCTACCGCGCCCGCCGGGCCGGCGCAAGCCAAGCGACGCGCGGCAAACCCCACGGCTCGGTTGAACCTTTGGATTGTCGTCTCTATAGGCTCGACGCTTCGGCGCCCGGAGACGTGGGTGAGTGGCTGAAACCAGCGGTTTGCTAAACCGCCGTAGGGGGATTACTCCTACCGAGGGTTCGAATCCCTCCGTCTCCGCCAGCCAGCGCCGAATATTTTCCGACCTTCGCCCTCATCCATGACCGGTTCATTTTCGTCTTTTATAAGGTGGCAAAGCGAAACCTTCCTGGAAGAACCCTGCATGTCCAAGATCACAGCATTCCTCGCCACCGCCCTGGTTCTGGCAAGCGCCTCCGCCCAGGCTGCTCCACGGCTGAGCGGTGAGGCGAAGCTGGCTCGGGAGATCGAGGGCCGGGTCGCCGGCGAACCGGTCAGATGCCTTCCCTTCCACCGAATCCACTCGAGCAGGATCATCGACGACACGGCTATCGTCTACGACACGGGCTCGACGATCTACGTGAACCGGCCGCGCGCTGGGCAAGACTCGCTCGACAGCTGGGACACGCTGGTCACGCGCACCTTCGGCTCGCAGCTCTGCAGCACGGATGTCGTCCATCTCTACGACGCCGGTTCCAGGATGGAGACCGGTGTGGTCTTCCTCGGCGAGTTCGTCCCCTATCGGAAGGCGAAGGGCCAAAGAGCCGATTAAGGGCGCCGACTCCGGACTTTGACGTCATTCCGGCGAAGGCCGGAAATCTATGAACATCGCCGTCGCTCCAGCTCGGGCCGCCGGGATCATGGATCCCGGCCTTCGCCGGATGACGTCAGGCCGGATCAGGCCTGCCAGCCCCCGCCCAAAGCGAGGAACAGGGCGATCAAATAGTTGGAGCGCTGGGCTTCCGCCTGCGCGAGCGCGGCCTCGGTCTGCGCCAGCGAGCGCTCGGCCTCGAGGACGAGCTGGAAGCCTTCGCGGCCGGCCTGGTAGCGAAGCCGGGCGATCCTGGCGGCCTCGGCGCTGTTGGCCCGGGCCCGCCCAAGGGTCGCGACCCGCTCCAACTCGCCGGCGTAGCGGGCGAGGGCGCTTTCCGTCTCCTCGAGCGCGCCGAGCCACGTGCCGTCGAACCGGGCCAGCGCGGCCTGGGTCGCGGCCTCGGCCTGGGCGATCCGGCTTCGGGCCACCGCCCGGTTCGGGAAGGTCCAGCTGATCAGCGGACCGAGCCCGAAGCGGAGGCCCGAGCCCGAGGCCAGGCCACCGATCGAACCGGCCGTCGAGCCGGCCGAGAGGCCGAGGCTGACGTCCGGGTAGAGCTCGGCCGTGGCGACCCCGATTCGCGCCGTCGCCCCGGCGAGCTCGCGCTCCGCCCGCCGGATGTCCGGCCGCCTCGCGAGGAGCGAGGCTCCGCTTCCCACCGGGACCGGCTGCGACAAAGCCGGAGGCGTGCTGCACGCCGCAACGACCTGCGGGAATTCCGCCGGGGGGCGCCCGGTCAGGACGGCAAGCCGGTACAGGGCCGCCCGGCGCTCGCCATGGAGAGTCGGAAGCTGCGCCCGGGTCTGCTCGAGCAGCGATCCCGCCTGGGCGGTGTCGAGCGCGGTTCCGCGGCCGCCGGCAACCAGGCGCCGGGTGAGGTCGAAGGTCTGCTCCTGGATGAGGACGCTGTCTCGGGCGACCTCGAGCTGGCGGCCGAAATTGCACGCGTCGGAATAGGCTCGCGCCGTCTCGGCGGCGACGGTGATCCGGGTGAGATCGAAGGCGGCCTGGACCGCCTCGACGTCGGCCCGCCCCGCCTCGGTGGCCCGGCGGATCCGCCCGAACAGGTCGAGCTGGTAGCCGACGTCGAGGCCGGCGTCGAAGATCGTGTCGGTTCCGCCGGGGCCGGGCTCGTTCGCGAGGCTGGCGCCGCCGGAGAGGCTCGTGGTCGGAAGCCGGCCGGCGCGGGTCTCGCGGAGCACGGCGCGCGCCTGGGCGAGGTTCGCCGCCGCCACTCGAAGGTCGGTGTTCGCCGTCAGCGCCTGCTCGACGAGGCCGTCCAGCACCGGGTCGCGGAGCAGGCTCCACCAGCGGCCGGGCGGCTCGTCGCCGGTGAAGGCGGGCGAGGCGGCGCCGACGAAGCCGGCCTGCGCCGGAGCGGCGGGCGCGGGCGACTTGTAGTCGGGCCCGACGGTGGTGCAGGCGGCGAGCGCCAGGGCACTCAGCGCCGGGAGCAGAAGCTTGCGGATCATGACGTGGCTCCGTCGTCGAGCAGCGGGTCGCGCGATGGCCCGCCGTAGGAGGTTGGGTAGAGGATTTCCTTCTTGGGCTTCTTCGGCAGGAACCGGCCGAGGCCGCGGGTGACGACGTAGAAGACCGGGGTGAAGATGAGGCCGAAGACGGTCACCCCGAGCATCCCGAAGCTCACCGCCGTGCCCAGCGCCTGCCGCATCTCCGCGCCCGGGCCGACCGCGATGGCGAGCGGGATGACCCCGAAGATGAAGGCGAAGCTGGTCATCAGGATCGGCCTGAGGCGCGAGCTGGCGGCGCTGACGGCGGCGTCGAACCGGTCCATGCCATGCTCCTCCTCCGCCTGCTTGGCGAACTCGACGATCAGGATCGCGTTCTTCGCCGCCAGCGCGACCAGCACGACGAGGCCGACCTGGGTGAGGATGTTGTTGTCCATCCCCCTCAGCAGCACCCCGGCGAGCGCCGCGAGGATGCACATCGGGACGATCAGGATTACCGCCAGCGGAAGGGTCAGGGCCTCATATTGGGCGGCGAGCACCAGGAAGACGAAGACGACGGCGAGAAGGAAGATGAGCGCCGAGCTGCTGCCCGCCGCCTGCTCCTGATAGGCAAGGCCGGTCCATTCGTAGCTCATGCCGGGCGGAAGCGCCTGCCCGGCAAGCTCGCCCATCACCCGAAGCGCGTCGCCCGACGAGACTCCCGGAGCCGCCTGGCCCTGAAGCTCGACCGCCGGGAACAGATTGTAGCGCACCACCCGCGACGGGCCGCTGTCGTCGCGAAGGGTCGCCACCGACGACAGGGGCACCATCGCCCCCGTCGCCGATCGCACCTGCAGCCGGCCGATGTCGGAGAGGTCGTCGCGCGCCGTCGGCTCCGCCTGGGCGGTGACCCGGAAGGTGCGGCCGAGCAGGTTGAAGTCATTGACGTAGGTCGAGCCGAGATAGGTGCCGAGGGCCTCGTAGACCTGGGCCGGCTGGACGCCGAGGAGCTGGGCCCGGTCCCGGTCCACGTCCGCCTGAACCCGCGGCGAGCCGGTGTTGAACAGGGAGAAGACCTGGGTCACCTCCTCGCGCTGGGCGGCCGCGCCCATCATCGCGAAGGTCGCCCCTTCGAGCGCCTGGTAGCCGGCGCCGGTGCGGTCCTGGATCATCATCGTGAAGCCGTTGCCGGTGCCGAGGCCCGGAACGGCCGGAGGCGCGATGACGAAGACGTTCGCTTCCTCGATCGCCCCGCCCATCGCCATGGTCAGGGTCTTGGAAAGCTCGTCGGCGGAAAGCTGGTTGCCGCTCCGGTCGGCCCAGTCGCTGAGCTTGATGAACATCGTCCCGGCATTGGACGATTGCGAGAAGCTTGATCCGTCCAGGCCCGCGAAATGGGCCGCGTCGACCACGCCGTGGGTCTTGCGGACGATCCGGTAGGCGCGGTCGAGCACCTCGCTGGTCCGCTCGAGCGAGGAGCCGGGCGGAAGCTGCACGACTCCGATCAGGACGCCCTGGTCCTGCTCGGGGATGAAGCCGGTGGGGGTCGAGGTGAGGGTGACCCCGGTCAGCGCGAGGAAACCGGCGTAGATGGCGAGCATCACCGCCGACTTGCGAACCACCCGCGCGGTGAAGCGCCCGTAGCGGTCGGACAGCCAGTCGAAGCCGGCGTTGAACTTGCCCCCGGCCCAGCGCAGCGGCCGGGTCAGGCGGTTGCCCTCGCCCTGAGGCTCCGAGTGGGGCTTGAGGAGAAGGGCGGCCATGGCCGGCGACAGGGTCAGCGAGACGACCAGCGAGATGAGCGAGGCCGCGGCGATCGTGACCGCGAACTGGCGGTAGAAGATGCCCGGGATGCCCGAGACGAAGGCGGTGGGGATGAACACCGCGGTCAGCACCAGCCCGATGGCGATCAGGGCGCCGGACACCTCGCGCATCGTCCGGTGCGCCGCCTCGCGCGGGCTGAGGCCGTTTCGAATATGCTTCTCCACCGCCTCGACGACCACGATCGCGTCGTCGACGACGATGCCGACCGCGAGGACCAGCGCGAACAGCGACAGCGAGTTGATCGAGAAGCCGAGCGCGAGCTGGATCGCGAAGGTGCCGATGAGGGCGACCGGGATGGCGAGGATCGGGATGATCGCCGCCCGCCAGGTCTGGAGGAAGATCATGACGACGAGCACGACGAGGAGGATCGCCTCGATCAGCGTCTCCTGCACGCCCTCCACCGAGGCGGCTACATATTCGGTCGGATTGTAGGGAATCGAATATTGAATTCCGGGCGGAAAGGTCTTCGACGCTTCCCTGACCTCGTCGAGCACCAGCTCGGCGGCGTCGAGCGCGTTCGAGCCCGGCTGCTGGATGATCGCCAAAGCGACTCCGCGCTTGCCGGTGAACGAGCCGCGGATTCCATATTCCTGGCTTCCGAGCTCTACCCGCCCGATGTCGCGGACCCGCGTGATCGCGCCGCTCGCATCGGTCTTGATGACGACGTCGGCGAATTGCGCCGGGTCGTTCAGGCGGCCCTGCACCTCGATCGGAAGCTGGAAGGCGGGATTGCCGTTCGCATAAGGCGGCTCGCCGAGGGCGCCTCCCGCGACCTGCACGTTCTGGGTGCGGAGCGCCGTGACGATCTCGCCGGCGGTGAGGTTGCGCGCCGCCGCCCGGTCCGGGTCGATCCAGATCCGCATCGCGTAATTGCCGCCGCCGAACACCTGCACCCCGCCCACGCCCTCGAGGCGGAGGAGGCGGTCGCGAAGGTTGGTGTTGGCGAAATTGCCTATGTAGTCGACGTCGAGATTCGGGTCCCTGGAAGTCAGCGCCACGATCATGAGGAAGCCCGTGGAGGCCTTGTTCACCGTCACGCCGATCTGGCGCACCTGCTCGGGCAGGCGCGGCTCGGCCAGCGCGACGCGGTTCTGGACCAGCACCTGAGCGGCATCGAGGTTGGTCCCCGGCTCGAACGTGACGGTGATCCCCGCCGCGCCGTTGGTCGACGAGGAGGACATGTAGAGCATGTTCTCGACCCCGTTCACCTCCTGCTCGATCGGGGCCGCCACCGTCTCGGCCATCGTCTCGGCCGAGGCGCCGGGATAGGCGGTGTTGATGGTGATCGTCGGCGGCGCGATCTCCGGATATTGGGAGAGCGAGAGCTGCGGATAGGCGAAGGCGCCGATCAGGGTGATGAAGATTGCGATCACCGCGGCGAAGATCGGCCGCTCGATGAAGAAGCGGGAAATGTTCATTGGCTTTTCCGATCCGCCTTAGAGGGCGCGGGCCGGCGTCGCGATCGACGCCGGGGGCGAGGCCGGGGCGGCGGGAAGGGGCTCGGGGCCTCCGCCCGGGGCGATCCGGCCGGGCCTCGGGACGACCTTCTGGCCGGGGCGGGCGCGCTGGAGGCCGTTGATGATCACCCGGTCCTGAGGCGCGATCCCGCTCCGGACCACCCGGAGGTTGCCGAGCAGGGGCCCGAGCACCACCGGCCGCGCGATCACCAGCCCCTGCGGGCTGACGACGTAGACGACCCTTCGCGCCGCGTCGGTGACGATCGCGGTGTCGGGCACCAGCATGGCCCGGTAGGGCTGGGACGAGGCGAGCCGGGCGTGGCCGAACATTCCCGGCTTCAGGAAGCCGGCGGGATTGGCGACGACGGCCCGGGCGCGGACGGTGCCGGCGCCGGTGTTCACCACCGTGTCGACGAAATCGAGGCTTCCGGCATGGGTGTAGGTCGCCTCGTCCTGGAGGCGGATGCGAATCGGAGTGCCCGCGCGGGCGCCCGAATTCTGCCGCTGATATTTGAGCAGCAGCGCCTCCGACCCCTCGAAGGCGAAGTGGAGCGGGCTGGTCGAGACAATATTGGTGAGCACGGTCTGGTCGGCCGAGACGCTGTTGCCGGGATCGACCCGGCGCTCGGACACCCGGCCCGAGATCGGCGCCGTCACCCGGGTGAAGCCGACGTTGAGCTGCTGGCCACGGATCGCCGCTCGCGCCGCCGCGACGTCGGCCTCGCCGGCCCGGACCGCGGCCTGGCGCTGCTCGACCTCCTCGGTGCTCGCCGCCTGCTGGGCCGCCAGGGCGCTAGATCGGGCGAGCTCGGTCCGGGCGTTGGCGAGGGTCGCTTGGGCCCGGGCGAGCTGGGCCTGGGCCAAAGCGAGCGCGGCCTGCGACTGCCTGGGGTCGATCGTGAAGAGGAGCTGCCCGGCCCGGACATATTGACCGTCCTGGAAATGCACCGACTGAAGGTAGCCCGTGGCCCTGGGCTTCACCTCGACGCTCTGGATCGCCTCGAACCGGCCGACGAAATCGTCCCAGTCGACCACCTCCTGGACGAGCGGGGAGGCGACCGTCACCGGTATGGGCGGCGGCGGCCCCTCCTGCCCCTCGGCGTCGCTGCAGCCGGCGAGCACGAGAGCGACAAGGAACGGGAGCAGGCCGCGCAGCGCGGCGGATCGAATGGCGGGCATCTTCGGACTTTCGGGCGGGTGTAGCCGCTGGGCGTCCGCTCCTCGGCCACCCTGCGGGAGGCGAACTAAGAGGGCGTTCAGGTTATGTCAACGGCTGTAGACATAAAAAGTCCACACCTGTTGACAATTCGTCCGATCCGGACGATTCGCCGACGACCGAGGAGAGCCAGGATGTCCCCCCGCGCGAAATGCGCCGCTTCCACCCGCGACACCATGCTCGCGTCCGCGCGCCGCCGGTTCCTCGAGGAAAGCTACGAGAATGTCGGGCTCCGCGACATCGCCCGCGACGTCGGTGTCGATGTCGCCCTCGTCGGCCGCTATTTCGGATCGAAGGAGAATCTCTTCCACGAGGTCCTTCGCGGCATGCGCTGCGACTGGCTGGATTCCGACATCGGCGCGGAGGAGCTCCCCGCCTTCCTGGCCGCGATGGTCCTTCGCAAGGAGGAAGCGGAAGACCGGGAGGACCTTGACCGCCTTCTCATCATCCTTCGTTCCGCCTCCTCCCCCAAGGCTTCCGAGCTGGTCAGGACCGCCTTCCGGGAAGACGTGATCGAGCCGGTGGCGCGGCTCCTCGATGTGCCTGACGCCGAGCTTCGAGTCGCCGTCGCCTTCAGCATCCTGACCGGAACCAGCGTGATGCGCACCTTCATGGGAGTCGAGCCCCTGCTGGCCTGCTGCGAGCACGGGCTCGAGCAGAAGCTGACCCGGCTGCTGAGGGAAGCGCTCTCGGAATGAGGCGGAGGCGCTCGTGAGGCGTTCATGTCGGTTCAACCCTGCGACGCCCATAGCCGCGCATCCCGGCCCAGACGGAGAGTGACAAGGATGAACAGGCGCGGCTTCGTGACGGCTTTGTTATGCACGGCCTCGCTCCCGCTGACGGCGATCGCCGTCCGGGCCGGAGCCCAGGCGCAGCAGGAAGCGATCGACGTGGTCGAGCGGTTCGGCTTCGTCCCCGACGGCCGGGCCGACAATTACGAAGCCTTCCACCGCTGGGCCGCGCACGTGAACCGGGTTCGAGGCGGCCATTATCTTTTCCCGACCGGCACCTATGCGGTCACCCGCTACCGGACCAAGAATTTGGGCGCGCGCGACCCGAGGGAAGTCATCAACTCGATGATCGACGGCGTCGACGGCCTCACCGTCACCGGCTACGGCGCCAGGATCAGGCTGAACGGCGCTTTCCACCGCCCCGGGCGGCCCGGGACGGACGGGCAGCCGGCCGGCCTCCATTATGCCACCTTCATGCCGTTCGAGATCGGCCGTTCGCGCAACGTCACCATCAAGGGATTCGAGATCGACGGGGGAATCCGCGACATGACCCGCGACCCCAACGTCAGCGAAGCCTATGCCAGCCTCATCGCCCTGCACGGCTGCACCGGGGTGACTCTCGAGGATCTCGACCTTCACCACGGCCAGACCGACGCCGTCTCTCTCACCAGCAGCTTCGTCGGCCGAAGCGTCAGCACCGCCTGCCGCGACGTGACCCTTCGCAAGGTGAAGGCCCACGACAACGCGCGCGGCGGCCTCGCGGTCATCCAGGTCCAGGGGCTGCTGTGCGTAGATTGCGAGTTCAACAACAACGGCATGCCGGGCAAGTACGCCGCCCACGCCCCGCAATTCGGGGTCGACATCGAGCCGGATTACGTGCCGCCGAAGGTCGATGTCCTGACGGGCAACATCGAGTTCCGCCGCTGCGAGTTCCGGAACAACCTGTCGGCCCTGCTCGCCGCCTATGCCGAGCGTTGCCAAGGCTATCTGCGGGTGATCGACTGCACTTCGTCCAACGAGCGCGACGGGCCCTACCACATGATCTTCCACTGGCCCGGCGCCTTGATGGAAGGCGGAGTGCACGATGCCCGCGGCGGCCAGATCCATGCCTCCTGGGGCGAGGGGAAGGGCGGCGACGTGACTCTCCGGAATTGCGAGATTCGGACGTCGGGCCTCTACGGCCTCTCCCATTATTTCGACGGCAATCTGGCGCGGTTCGAGACTCTGAAGATCGTCGGCTCGCACCGCGGCCCCGGCACCCATGGCGAGGTGCTCACCATCCGGGGCAATCCGGGGCGCGGGCGCCGCAACGTCATGCGCCAATGCGAGCTGTTCATCCCCGCGGCGCGCAAGTCCCGGGCCCACCCCTACGATTACGAGGTCATCATCGACCACACGCTCTCGGAGGCCAATCTGTTCCGGACCGACCTGCCCGCCGGCGGAGGGCAGCATTTCGCGGTCAATTACGGCGCGGGCGCACTGGCGCGGGGCGATCGCTTCCGGGGGACGGCGCCGGGCGCGCAGGACAGCTTCCGCCCCTCCGACAATTCGGCTCACGACTCGCGGGCGCCGTTCAGCTTCAGTCCGGGCTGAGCCCCGGCCGGGCCGCCGCGCCTCGCCGCGGGGCCGGCGGTGGCGCCAGGGCCCAGCTATTGCGGCCCGGAGCCGGGCAAGCTATCCGCCCCGCCTCTGGAGAAGCGAATGCTGTCGTTCGACTATATCGATGCTCTGCGCGCGGCGGAGCTCGACGGGATCCTGCCCTGCTTCCGCCCCGGCGACAGGCTGCTGGAGATCGGCGCCGGCTCGGGGAAGCAGGCGCTGGAGCTGAGCAAGCGCGGCTTTGAGGTCGAGGCGATCGAGATCGGGAGCTCCGACTACGCCAAGAACCGCCTCTACCCGATCCAGGACTATGACGGCCGCACCATCCCCTTCCCGGACTCCTCGTTCGACCTCGTCTACTCGTCCAACGTGCTCGAGCATGTTCCGGACCTGACCAACATGCACAAGGAGATCCGGCGGGTGCTGAAGCCGGGCGGACGCTGCGTCCATGTGCTTCCGACCCACCGCTGGAGGCTCAACACCAGCCTCGCGGCGATCCCCTCGCTCCTCGGCGTCTTCCTGCCCGGACCGCGGCGGTTTCGGCGGCTGGCGACGATCCGCCGCTCGCTCGGTGCGGCGCTCCGCCGCCACGGCGAGCGCGGGATCGTGCTGACCGAATTATGGTACTTCCACCCCGCCTGGTGGCGGCGCAACTTCCGGAAGAACGGCTTCGAGCTGATCGAGGACCGCCCGCTGGGCCTCTTCTACACCGCCGAGGAGCTTCGGGGCGCGAAATGGCCGCTGGAACGGCGGCGGAGGCTCGCCCCGCTGCTCGGAAGCGCCACCCACATGTTCCACCTGAGGATCCGCGAGCCCGGCTAGGGTCCGCACTCAATTCCCGCAGCGGCGTGACGGAGCCCCCGAAGGGGGTCGCCTGCGGGAATTGAGTACGGACCCTAGAAGCGCTCGATCGTTCGCTCCACCATCCGGTCGGCCGAGAATTCGTCGGCGACCCTGGCGCGCGCGCGCGCCCCGGAATCGCCGCCAAGCCTCTCGAGAGCCCGGATCAGCGCCCCGGCGAGCGCCTCGCCGTCCTTGGGCGGAACGACGAAGCCGGTGTCGCCGACGACCAAAGCGGCATCGCCGACGTCGGTGACGACGCAGGGCCGCCCGCAGGCCATCGCCTCGGCGACGGAGTTGGAGAATCCCTCCCCTTCCGAGGAGGATGAGCAGGCGATGTCGAGACCGTTCAGGGCCGGCACCGGATCGGCGGCCGGCCCCGGCCAAAGCACACGGCCGGCGATCCCGGCCGCCTCCGCCAGAGCCTCGAGCTCGCGTCGATAATCTTCGGGGCCCGCGCCGATGCACAGGAAGCGCACGTCCGGCCGCCGGGCCGCGACCAAAGCGGCGGCTCGGAGGAAGGTCTTGTGGTCCTTCATCGGGTCGAGCCGGGCGAGGACCCCGATCGCGACCTCTTCGTCACCGAGCCCCCAGCCCGCCCGCGCTTCGCGGCGAAGCGCCTCGTCCGGGCGGAAGCGACCGGTGTCTATGCCGTTCGGGACAACGACGATCCGATCGCGCGGGAAGCCGTGGGCGGCCGCGAACTCGAGCCCGGCATGGGAATTGGAAATGGTGAGATCGGGGCTTCCGGAAAGGGCGCACTCGATCCGATAGCCGAGGCGGGAGGCCCAGTCGTAATGATCGAGGTCCATGTTCGAGGCCCGAATGCTCCACAGCAGCCGGAAGCGCGGGGCGAGCGGCCGCACCAATGCCGCGACCGTGTTGGCGGTGCCCAGGAAGGAATAGACGACATCGGGCCGCGCCTTGCGAAGCGCCTTCACCAGCCGGGCGAGGAAGGCGGCCACGTCCCATCGGCTCCGCTTGCCGAGGTCGACGATCGGGATGCCCCGGCGGGTCAGCTCCGAATCGAGCACCCCGCCGACATAGAAGAGGCCGACGACGACCCTGTAGCCGCGCGTTTGAAGGCCTATGGCGAGCTGCACCATCTGCCGCTCGGCGCCGCCGATGCCGAGCGAGCGGCCGAGCAGGAAAATCGATTTGCCGCCCGCCTCGGCAGGCCGCGAAGTCGAACTCATCCGCGCGGATCCAGTTCTCGAAGGCGGGGACAACGAGCTTCCCGGGAGAAGCGGCTCTCGGCGGCGATTAGAATAGCGGAGCCTCGGGAGCAAGCCTCGGCGGTGCCGCGCAGGAGCCCGAGACCGCCCAATTTATGCTTGCATCACCTCTCCCGCTCTCTAGTGCGGCGGGCATGGAGACCCAGACGACGATGAGCCAGGCCGCCGAGGTCGCCCGGGGCGAGCGGTTCGGCTTCGGCGAGAATTGGGCGATGTTCCTCGGCCGGCTGACCGACGAGCGCATCGAGAAGGCCCAGCAGTCGCTCAGCGACATGCTCGAGACGAAGTCGCTCGCCGGGAAGAGCTTCATCGACATCGGCTCCGGGAGCGGCCTGTTCAGCCTGTCCGCGCGCCGCCTCGGAGCTCGGGTCCATTCGTTCGATTACGATCCCCAGTCGGTGGCCTGCACGGCCGAGCTGAAGCGCCGCTATTTCCCCGACGATCCCGACTGGACCGTCGAGGAAGCCTCGGTTCTGGACCGCGACTATCTGGCGCGGCTCGGCCGCTTCGACATCGTCTATTCCTGGGGCGTGCTTCACCACACGGGGTCGCAGTGGCAGGCGCTCGCCAACGTCGCTTCCCTCGTCGCGGACGGCGGGCAGCTGTTCATCGCGCTCTACAACGACCAGGGCGGGCAGAGCCGGCGCTGGACCCGCTTCAAGCGCGCCTATCTGGCCGCTCCCAAGCCTGGAAAGATGCTTCTGCTGAGCTGGGCCGTCGCCAAGCTTTGGGGCAAGACGATCGCTCACGACACCTTGAAGGGCAATCCGCTGCGCAGCTGGCGCGGCTATTCCGACGTGTCGAGGCGCGGGATGGACGCCTGGCGCGACATGGTCGACTGGGCGGGCGGCTATCCGTTCGAAGTCTCCCGGCCGGAGGAGATCCTGGATTTCTACCGGGACAAGGGCTTCGAGCTCTGCCGCATGTCGACCTGCGGGGGCGGCCACGGCTGCAATGAGTTCGTGTTCCGGAAGAAGGCCTCTACTTAGAAGCCGGCTCGGCCCCCGCCTTGAGCTTTCTCACGTTGGCGCGGGCCTTGAAGAAGAAGTACAAGCACAGGGGAACGGTCACCAGGGCGCCGGCGAGGAAGGCGCCCAGAGTTGCGCCGAGCGCCCCCCACTGGCTGCCAAGCAGCCAGGTCGCGAGGCCGGTGCTGATCCCGGGCGCGACCCCCCAGGCCCGAAGCAGCTCGACGCGCTGGGAGCGCCAATAGGTCGTGGCGCACTGCATGATCTGGAGCATCAGGGCCCACAGCACCAGGAAGGTAAAGGGCCAAGGCGCCAGGAAGCGCCGAGCGACCTCCACACCCTGCCGGTCGGCCACCCAGACGCAGGTCAGGACGGCGGTCGCGGCGGCGCCGATGATCAGCATCGAGCCGGTCGATGCGCGCGCCCAGGACGTCTCGAATTTCCGGTACTCCCCGGCGGCGAACATCGTCCCGAGCCTCGGCGTCGTCACCGTGAGCCACGTGGTGGCGAGGGCGATGACGGCCAGGATCACCTGCAGCGACAGCCCCATCCGGCCCGCCTCCACCGGCCCCTCATAGGAGAACATGACCGGGACGAAGAGCGAGAAGAGAAGGAACCCGACCACGCCTTGCAGCGCGAGCTGCCACTGCATCGGCCAGATATCGACCCGCCACCGGAAGGTCGAGGGGCCCGCGGCCCGGAACAGGTCGAGAAGGAAACGGCGATAAACGATCGCCAAGAAGATCGAAGCGCAGGCGACGCTGGCCAGGAGCTGGATGGCGAGCGACCAGAGGTCGGCGCCCAAGGCCGCGGCCGTCCACAGTGCCACGGCCGACACGATCGCCTGAACGAATCGGTAGAGAGCGACTCCATAGAGCTGATTGCAGCCCTCAAGGATTGCGACGAAGCCCTGGCTCCACAGAAGGATCGAGGCGAGGCCGATCGTGGCCGCCCAAGGCAGGAGCCAGGCGCTGGAATTGCCGTGCTGGGCGAGGATGGCATAGCCTGCGCCCCCGCCTGCGAGGAGGAGCAGGAGCGCGGCGAAGCCGAACCACAGGCCAACGAACCGCGCGGCCGCGGCTAGGCGCGCGCGCTTGTCGGCCGCGCCGGTGACCCGGGCGGAGCGGCTTCCCGTCAGCCCCGCCCATTCGTGGCTGACGACGACGACGATCACGGCGAGCAGGCCCAGCTCGACGAAGGACTGAAGCGCGATGAGGCTCAGGAAGGTCTGGAAGTATCCCTGCGTGTCCGGGCTGAAGTAGCGGATGACGAAGAACAAGGTGCCGAGGCCCGCGAAGGATTGCCAGAGTCGCGCCATGAAGGCGACCAGAAGGACCCGGTCGATGGCGAGCCGCTCCGAGGCGGAGCGACGAAGCCGGTCGAAGGATGCGGCCATCATTGCCCCGGCTCGGCCCGTCCGCCGGCCACCCGATCGAAGAGGCTTGCCCACCGGGCGCCCTGAGTCTCAATATCGTGAGTCTCGCGGACATAGTTCCAGGCGCTGGCCGCGCGTCGCCGCCATTCCTCCGGATCGTCGAGCAGGCGCACCAGGCCATCAACCATCGCCTCGTCGTCGCCGCCGGCGACCAGGCCGGCACCTTGCCTGGCGATGAACCCGTCCGGGTCCACCTTGTAGCTCAGGATCGGAGTCCCGCTGAGGCAGGCCTGAAGATAGGTGTTGGGGAAGCCCTCGAAATCCGAGGTCCCGACGAAGACGCGGGCCCGGTCGAAGAAGGCCGTCGTCTCCTCGAACGGCACCTTCTCGACGAAGCGCAGGTTCGAGAGGGACCCGGCGCGTGCCTCGATCCGGTCGAACAATTCGGCCTGGTGCGGCTCGCGTGGGCAGATCATAACGAAGCATTGGCCCGGAAACGCCTCAGCGAGGTCCAGGAACTTCCCGGGATTCTTCCACGGCTCGCAGCGGGCGACCCACAGGGCATCGATATCCCGGGCGCCGCGACCGGGTTCGGTGATGGCGAAGGCGTTGCGAATAACCTCCGAAGCGATGCCGCGGCGGCTTAGCAGGTCGCGATGGCCGTGATGCTGGGTGACGACGGCGTCGGCGCACCTGAGGCCCCGACCGTAGAGTTGGCCGGGCAGCCCCCCCGCTTCGTTACGGCCGTCGCAGTCGAACTCGTGCGCCGTCCGGAAGACGAACTTCTTCCCCCGAAGCCGACAGTAAAGCGCGATCAGCCCGATGTCCGGGCTCGCGCCCGAAGCCACGTAGAGGTCGGCCCGGCTGCGCGACAGGGCCGAGAAAAGCTGGAGCTTGGAGCGGATCTTTCCGAGCCGGCCGTTGCGGCCGGGCTTGAACGCCTTCACCAGCCTGATGCCGTCATGGACCTGACCGTCGGGCTGGCCGAAATCAGCGACGACGATCGAGACCTCATGCCCGATGCGGCGCATGTAGGAAGCCAAATTGAATATCTGTATCTCCGCACCTCCCACCGACACCTCCACTTTCGGGTCCAACAGCGGGTAGATGTAGAAGGAGACGAAGCAGATCCTCATCGCTGTGGAAGGGCGAGAGAGGTCGGGCCGGATCCGGGCCGGGCGCCGGGAAGCGCCTGCCGTGCGAAAAGCGCGGTCGATCCTGCCCGATAACGGCTCCACGGCGAAACGTCGGCGCTTGCGGTCATGCTTAACCCTCAAAACAGGCGGGCGGCCGCCGCTCAGGCGACTTTCGCCGCCAGCTGGCTCTGCCCGGCGCTGGTCGGCTGCTGCTGCTCAAGCCACGCCTGGAACATCAGCACGATCCACAATCTGTATTGCTCGTTCACCTCGCCGCGGAGGTGAGCCTTCCACATGGCGGAGATCGCCTCGGGCCGGAAGAAGCCCTCCTGCTCGAGCCGGCGCGGGTCGAGCAGCGCTTCCGCCCATTCGCGCATCGGGCCGCGCAGCCAGTCGCCGACCGGGACCCCGAAGCCCATCTTGGGCCGCTCGATCAGGGCCCTCGGGACGTGCCGGTAGAGGACCTCGCGAAGCGCCCATTTGGTCTGGCCGTGGCGGATCTTGTACTCGGCCGGGAGGCGCCAGGCGAACTCGACCACCCGGTGGTCGAGCAGGGGCACCCTCGTCTCGAGCGAGACGCTCATCGCCGCCCGGTCGACCTTCGCGAGGATGTCGTCCGGGAGATAGGTGATCATGTCGAGCGCCATCATCCGGTCGACCCCGGAGAGGCCGCCGAGGTCGGGCCCGCCGCCGGTCAGCGCGGTCTTGGGCTCGCGCCCGCCGACGACGAGCGCCTCGGGGTCCTGCCAACTCGACACCAGCCCGTGATAAAGCTCGTCGACGTCGGCGCATTTCAGAACTCCGGCGCCCTTGTGGATCTTGTCGCCGGGGAGCCGCATCCGAAGCGAATTGGGAAGGATCGGCTGGACTGCTCCGGCGAAGCGGTTCCAGGCGTTGGGGGAGACGCTGGTGAGGGCGCTCGCGAGGACTCCCCGAACCGGTTTCGGGATCCTCGAGATCCGGCCCCAGAAGGCGGCGGTCAAAGCGTAGCGGTTGTAGCCGCCGAACAATTCGTCGCCGGCGTCCCCCGACAGGGAGACGGTGACGCTTTTGCGGGCGAGCTGGGAGACGAGATAGGTCGGGATCTGGGACGAGTCCGCGAACGGCTCGTCGTACATTTCCGGGATGAGCGGGATGACCCCCATCGCCTGGTCGGCGGTGACGTAGAGCTCGGTATGGTCGGTGCCGATATGCTCGGCGACCGCCTTGGCATGGACCGCCTCGTTATATTCGTCCTCGTTGAAGCCGATCGAGAAGGTCTTCACCGGCCGGCTCGACTGCGCCTGCATCAGGGCGACGATGGTCGAGGAATCGACTCCGCCCGACAGGAAGGCGCCCAGCGGCACGTCGGCGATCATCTGCTGGCCGACCGCGTCCATCAGCAGCCGCTCGAGCTGCTCGACCGCTTCGTCCGGGCTCGCCTTCAGCGGGTTGCGGACGCCCTGCTCGGCCACCGAGGCCGCCGACCAATAGGATTCGATCGCGGGCTCACGGCGCCCGGGGCTGAGGGAGGCGAAGCAGCCCGGCATCAGCTTGCTGATTCCGCGGTAGATGGAGTGCGGGGCCGGGATGTAGGCGTGGCGCATCAGCAGGGTGAGCGAGTCGCGGTCGATCTCGCCCTGAAAGGCGGGATGGTGGCGGAACGACTTGAGCTCCGAGCCGAACAGGAAGGTGTCGCCCTGCCAGCCGTAATAAAGCGGCTTCTCGCCGAGCCGGTCGCGGGCGAGGGTCAGCTGCCGGTCGCGCCGGTCCCAAAGCGCGAGCGCGAACATCCCGATCGACCGCTCCAGCGCTCCGCGCACGCCCCATATCTCGATGGCGGCGAGCAGGGTCTCGGTGTCGCTATGGCCCCGCCAATCGAAGCGGTGCCCCGCCTCCTCGAGCTCCCGGCGAAGGTCGAGATGGTTGTAGATCTCGCCATTGTAGATGGTGACATAGCGCCCGCTGAGCGACTCCATCGGCTGCTCGCCCGCCGGCGACAGGTCGACGATCGCGAGCCGCCGGTGCGCCAAAGCGATGCCCGCCTCGGGATCGAGCCAGAGCCCGCCGTGATCGGGGCCACGGTGGCGGATGCACCCCGCCATGGCCGTCGCGACCGGCGCTGCGCGTCCGCCGCCGAACAGCGCCGCGCTCCCGAGGAAGCCTGCAAAGCCGCACATCTTACCTAAGCTCCAATCCGTTGCCGCCGTCGGCCCGCGTCGCAAGCGGGGTCTCTCCGGCGAGGTTCTCGTACAGGCTCGAATGAAGTTCGGCCACCATCGAAAGGGAGAAATTGCTTTCCACCGCGATGATATGGAGGATTATCATGGACTTCCCCGGCTCCGGCCGAGCCGGGCCGCTCCATGCAACAAGATGGGCTTGAGCGGAAGGGGGCCGGGCGCCCTTTGCGGCCCGCATCCGGATAACTTCCGTCCGGCGAGGCCGGAGTCGTACGGTAGCGGGGCCGGCTCGAAGGGCAGGAAGCGGCCCGGGCAACCGTTCCGCCGCGCCATAGACTCGGGTCGTCGCCCGTTCATTGCGGGGAAAGCCTTGAAGGCATTAGCTTCCTTTCCTGGAGCGTGAGGGGGAGTATTCGATATGCTGAGGCCCGTTTTCGTGAGGCTCGCGGCCGCTGCCGCGCTCGTCCTGGCCGCTTCGGCCGCGCCGGGGCAGGTGACCAATGTCGATCCCAATACCGCTGCCGGGAGCTCCGCCGTCGAGGAAGACGCGCCCGCCGGCTCGGCCGAGGAGTCCTGGGCCCGTGAGGAGCCCGACTATCAGCCCGTCGATTCCGGAGATCAGGCTCCGGCCGCCGAGCCGGGGTTCCAGGGAAGCGCCCCCGATAAAGCGGCCGCCGCCCCGGCCGGCACGGCGAGCCAGCGCGCCAGCCGGGCGGCCAAGGGCGAGACGATAGGGGTCAAGAAGGTGCTCGGCGCCGCCGAGGGCGTGTTCGGCAAGGGCGCGGAAGGGCTCGCCGACCTGATCGAGGACGTCCTTCGCGAGCGCGGCGATCCGACCGGCTACATCACCGGCCGCGAGGCGGGCGGCGCCTTCGTCGCCGGGGTGCGCTACGGCTCGGGCATGCTCCACCACCAGATCGAGGGCGACCGCAAGGTCCACTGGACGGGACCCTCGGTGGGCTTCGATTTCGGGGCCAATGCCGACAAGGTGTTCGTCCTCGTCTACAATCTCCACGACAGCGAGCGGCTGTTCCGCCGCTTCCCCGCGGGCGAGGGCAAGGCCTATGTCGTCGGCGGCTTCACCGCGAGCTACCTCAGGCGCGGCGACGTGGTGCTCATCCCGATCCGCCTCGGCGTCGGCGCCCGGCTCGGGATCAATGCCGGCTACATGCGCTTCAGCCAGAAGAGCAAGTGGCTGCCGTTTTGACGGCGCGGAAGGGCCGTCATCCCAGCGAAGGCTGGGATCCCAGGGGGTGAGAAGCCCGGCGCTCTTCACCCGCCGGGGCCCCGGCCTTCGCTGGGGCGAAGAGTAGGGTCAGGCCGCCTCGCTCAAGGTCAGCGGGCGGTGGCCGCGGCTGTGGGTGCCGGCGCCGCGGCTGGTCGCCGCGACCAGCGGGAGGGCGGTGGCGCAGAAGCCGCATTCGGCCGAGACCCGCCCGACATACCAATGGGTGCGGCCGCAGCCGGGGCAGTGGTTCACCTCGTTCTCGCGATAGGCGACGCTGTAGCCGCGGTGCTGGGGGTCGTGAGCGAAGCTCTCTTCCTGCTTCTCGAGACTGAAACTGGCCATGGCCCTATCCCTTCGTAAAAGGGGCGGAACGGGTAGTGGCGCTCCACCGAGCCTGCCCAGTGCGACTCCCGGGCGCGCCTGTCAGCCCCTCAAAATCGAGCGTTTCAAAACGGGAAATGCCGGGGTCGAAAGTTAATTGACGCCCGCCGCCCCTATGTCGCCAGCCGCGCCAGCGCCTCGATCGTGTCCGCCTCGGCCGCCGGCTTGTCGGTCCGGATCCGCGAGATCCTCGGGAAGCGCATGGCGAGGCCCGATTTGTGGCGCTTGCTGGCGTGGATCGAATCGAAGGCGACCTCGAGCACCAAGGTCTTCTCGACCTCGCGCACCGGCCCGAAGCGCTGGACGGTGTGGTTGCGGACGAAGCGGTCGAGCCACAGCAGCTCCTCGTCGGTGAAGCCGAAATAGGCCTTACCGACCGGGAGAAGCTCGCCCTCCGGGGTCCGGCAGCCGAAGGTGAAATCCGAATAATAAGAGGAGCGCTTGCCGCTCCCCCTCTGCGCGTACATCAGGACGCAGTCGGCGGTGAGCGGGTCGCGCTTCCATTTGTACCACAGGCCGACCCGCCGCCCCCCGCTATAGGGGCTGTCGCGGCGCTTCAGCATCACCCCCTCGATGGCGGCGTCGCGGGCGCCGGCGCGGATCTCCTCCAGCGCCTCGAAGGTGTCGGCCTCAATGAGCGCGGAAAGGTCGAACCGCTCCGGGTCGAGCCTTGGCATGAAGCCGGCAAGCCGGGCGCGCCGCTCCTGCCAGGGCAAAGCGCGAAGATCCTCCGGACCGTCGAAAAGGATGTCGTAGAGCCGTACGAAGGCGGGATAGTCCTTCAGCATCTTCCCGGAAACGAGCTTCCGCCCGAGCCTCTGCTGGAGCGCGTTGAAGCTCGCGGCGGCGCCGCCATGGGCCTGCGCCCCCTGGAACTCGCCCTTGACCAGCAATTCCCCGTCGACCGCGCCGTCCGCCCGGAAGCTCTCCGCGATCTCGGGGAAGCTCCGGCTGATGTCGTCCCCCGCCCGGCTGTAGAGCCGGGTCTCGCCGCCGGCGCGGACGATCTGGACCCGGATCCCGTCCCATTTCCACTCCGCCGCATAATCGTCGAGCGACAGCCTCAAATCCTCGAGCGGGTGAGCGAGCATGAACGGCCGGAACACCGGGATATTCTCCGCGGTCGGCTGGGCGCCGCGCCCCTCCGCCCAGTCGAACAGCGGCAGATAGGGCGGAGCGATCCCGTGCCAGACCTCCTCGACCGAATTGAGATCGAGGCCGAAGGCCTGAGCCAGCGCCGTCTTGGCCAGCCTCGCCGAGACCCCGATCCGTAGCTCGCCCGTCGCCAGCTTTAGCAAGGCGTAGCGGCCGCTCGCGTCGAGATGATCGAGCATCCCGGCGAGCGCCCCCGGCGCCTCGGCCCGCCCGAGCGTCTGAAGCCGCTCGACCACGCTCGCGATGCGAAGGCAGCCATCGTCAAGCTCGGCCGGCTCGCCGATCCTTTTCGGCCAGAGCAGGGAGACCGTCTCGGCCATGTCGCCGACATAATCCCAGCTCATCCGGAAAAGGACGGGATCGATCCTTTCCTCGACGATGGCGCGGATCGCCGCCGGCTTGACTCCGGGAAGGTCCATCTCGCCGGTCAGCGCCGCCAGCGCATAGCCCCGGTCGGGATCCGGCGTCCGGCGCAGATAGTCGCCGATCAGCTTGAGCTTGCCGTTGCGCGAGCGGGTGTAGACGAGCCCGTCGAGAAGCTGGGAGAAATCTCGCATCCCAGCCGTAACGATCCTTATGCCCGCGGTTTCCGGTCCGCTCCTTCGGGGCACAGAAGCGCGCGCATCTCCGCTTGCGCCCGCACCAGGAAGACATGCATCGACTCCTCCGCGCCGGGGCCGAAGCTGACGAAGACCCGGCGCGCGTCATGGGGATCTTTCCGCCGCACCAGGAGACCCGCCGCGACCATGTTGCGGATCCATCTCAGCCCGGTCGTCGCCGGCACGCCCGCGGCGAGGCAGAGGCTGGAGACGGCGACCGGCGCGTCCCCGCGGGTCTGGACGTAAAGGTCGAGCAGCATGTCCCAGGCGGGATCGGAGAAGAATTCCTCGCCCAGTATGGTCTCGCGCAGCCGCCGGAGCGTCAAAATCCGTTTCGCGATGGCGACCGTCTCGTCCGCGCCGCCTCCCCCGGCCTTGCGGAGGCGGCGGATCAGGGCCTCGAGATGAGCGACGGCCTGCCGGAACTCCTCGTTGAGGGCGGGCATGTCCTCGTCCGGATACTCGCCGCTCATCTTCCCTCCTGGGACCGGAAGCGGGTGTGGCGGGCGATGAGCTCGGCGCGGAGCGGATCGGGATCGAGGTCGGAGAGGTCGAGCGGCCCGGGCTCGTCCCAGCGCCCTTCAGGGCGAGTAAGCATCATCGGCGGGAGGCTGAGCCCGATGGTCGCCGGATGGCGGTCTCGTTTCGCCAGGATCTCCACATAGTCGATGCCGGCGAAGCGGAAGGCTGGCCGGCCGGCCACCGGCTCGAAGCCGAAGCTCCGCCACATCTCCAGAAGGTCCGAGCGGGCGTGGCCGTAGACCCGCCGGTAGCCCTTGATCCGGGCATGATCGAGCGCATCCCCGATCAGCCGCTCCTTCACGCCACGGCCGCGATATTCGCGGCGGACGCAGAGGCGCTCGAGCTTGGCGAAGCCGGCGAAGTAGCGCAGCCGGATGCAGCCGGCGGCGTCGCCGTTCAGGGTCGCGACGAAATGGGTGGCGCAGAAGTCGTTGCCATCGAACTCCTCCTCGTAGGTGCAGAATTGCTCGGCGATGTAGGTGGCCGCGCGAAGCGCGAAGACCCTCGCCAGGCCTTCCATCGACCGGACCAGCTCGACGGTCGGCTGGGCCTCGGGCGCCTGGGCCCGGGGAAGGGGCAAGCCACCCTCGGGAAGGGCGACCAGCAGCCATTCCGGCGCCTTCGGGTAGATTTGCCTGGCCGGGAAGAAGCCCGAGCGGAGCTGCACCCGCTCCGAATGGCCGGTCACGGCCCGGGAGAAGATCGGAACCCCGTCGGGAGCCAGCCCGCGGAACAGCGCCGCGACCGAGGCCAGAACCCGCGAAAGCCTGTTCGGCGCGAGGACGAGCCAGATATAGATGGCCTCGGGCCGCTCGTGGCGACGGCATATCCACGCCGGGTCCGGATGGGCCCCGTCGAACCCTCCACCGGTCATCAGGCTCGCGCCGAGCAAATTGAGGGGAAGATAGGCGAAGAGGCCGGTCGGGGTCCCGTCGGGAAGGCAGATGGCGAGAATGATATCGGGATTCTTGCGAAGCATCATGGTAACGCTCCGGTCGCTCGCCAGCGGGAGGGTTCGCCTCGCCTGCGCGAGCAAGGGCGAGATTTCCCTCCAGGAGGAGGTACGCAGGGTCGCCGGGTTCCGCGCGCCGCGCTGCAGCGCCCGATCGACCTTGCGAGCGAACGTGCCGCTCCAGAAGGGCATCGGCTTGGCAGAATTACATTGCGGAGCCAGAAGGTGGTGCAATTCGTTCTCTAAGGTCGGGAAGATCAGTGAAAAAGGAGGTAAAGACGCCGCGGGTCTTCGTCCCGATCAAGAATTCCGAACAGGGTGTTCAGTCTGTGCGGCCGGCTCCGGCGCCCGACGCCCGCCCGGTCGAGCTTCCCTGGGACGATTTGCGCTTCTTTCTCAGCGTGGCGACCCGCGCCAGCCTTCGCGCGGCGGCCGAGGCGGAGGGCGTTTCGGTGAACACCGTCCGGGCCCGGATGGAGAAGCTCGAGAGGCGCTGGGGCGCTCCGCTGCTGAGGAGAAGCGGGAAAGGCAGCTTCGTCACGGAAGCGGGCGAGGACGTTTTGCGGATGGCCCGAGAGATGCAGGCGGCAACCGTCCGCTCCGGCCTGCAGCCCAGCCGCAACGTGCTGGTCTCCTCGACGGAGCTTCGAATCTCCTGTTCCGAGGGCCTGGGCTTATTGTGGCTGACCCCGCGGCTTGGGGAGCTTCGATCGGAGCTCACCGGCCTGGCCGTCAATTTCCGGCTCGATTACGATCTTTCCAGGGATCGCTCCTCGCAGGTCGATCTCGCTTTGACCTTCGTTCCGCCGAGCAACCCGGACATGATCGTGGCCAGGATCGGGACCCTCCACTTCATGATGTTCGCCTCTGAGGCCTATCTCAGGACCCACGGCGCCCCGAGCTCGCCCGACGAGGTCAAGGCCCATACGCTCGTGGAGCAGGTGACCCCGGGCGTCAATTCGTCGCTGATCGACCTGTTCCTGGGCACCGAGCGGCCCGCGCATCAGGTGGGGATCCGGACCAACTCGAGCCTGGCGCAGCTCTGGGCGGTGGCGAACGGCTCGGGGATCGCGCCCATGCCCACCTATGTGCGCGCCATCACCCGAAGCGTGATCCCGATCCCGCCTCCGCTCAACCTGAGGTTCGACCTCTTCTGCGCCTATCATGCCAGCGCCCGCGGATCGCCGGCGGTGATGAGCGCCCTGGCCTGGCTCCGCCGCTGCTTCGATCCCGGCGCCTATCCCTGGTTCCGGAGCGACTTCGTCGACCCCACGGACTTCCCCTTCCCGGCCAAGGGCGGCCGGGTCGTCTCTTTGTTCGACAATCTGATCGACCCGGTCGCGCGCTGAGGGCGGGGATCAGGCCTCCAGCTCGATGTCCCAGTAGAGATAGTCCCGCCAGCTCTCGTGCAGGTAATTGGGCGGGAAGCTTCGGCCATTCTCCTGAAGCTGCCAGCTGGTCGGCCGGTAGGGGCGGCGGTTGAGGTTCATGTGCGCCTGGCCGGGAGTCCGGCCGCCCTTCCTCAAATTGCAGGGCGCACAGGCGGTGGCGACATTCTCCCAGGTGGTCCGCCCGCCCTGGGCGCGCGGGACGACATGGTCGAAGGTGAGCTCGGCCGGGCTGGCGCAATATTGGCACTCGAACCGGTCGCGGAGGAACAGGTTGAACCGGGTGAAGGCGGGATGCTCGCTCGGCTTCACATATTGCCTGAGCGCGATGACGGACGGCAGCTGGAGGGTGCGGGTCGGGCTGTGGACCTCGCGGACATATTGGGCGACGATGTCGACCCGCTCGAGGAACACGGCCTTGACCGCCGTCTGCCACGGCCACAGGCTGAGCGGATAATAGCTTAGCGGCGTATAGTCCGCGTTGAGAACGAGCGCGGGGCAGGCGTCCGGATGGCGGAGAAGATCGGGATGGTACATGCGCCGCTCGTCGCCCTCGTCACTGCGAGGAAAGACGCCCGGCCTGTCGCACCCAGGACGGGGGAGCCCTCCCCTGCCCAAGCCCCCTCCCATGCGAGGGTGACGGCGCCATGACAGCATGGCCGAAGTCTCCGGGTCAAGGGTCCAGATGAAGCTCGTCACCCGTTTCGCGCCGAGCCCGACCGGCCGGTTGCATCTGGGTCACGCCTTCTCGGCCCTGCTCGCCCACGATTTCGCGCGAAGCCGGGGCGGTGCCTTCCTGCTCAGGATCGAGGATATCGACCCCGGGCGGTCCCGTCCCGAGCATGTCGACGGGATCATCCAGGACCTCGCCTGGCTCGGCATCGAATGGGACGGCGAGATCCTCTTCCAGTCCGAGCGGCTGGCTTTCTACGCGGAGGCGCTGGGCCGGCTCAGGCAGGCGGGCCTCGCCTATCCCTGCTTCTGCACCCGCTCCGCAATCGCGGCCGAGATCGCCGCCAGCGCCGCCGCTCCGCACGGCCCCGACGGGCCGCTCTATCCCGGCACCTGCCGAGCCCTGACGGCGACGGAGCGGGAGCGCCGGATGGCGGCGGAGCCTCATGCCTGGCGCCTCGACGTCGCGAGCGCCTCGGCGACGGCGGGCCCACTCTACTGGCGCGACGGGGATACCGAGGTGCAGGCCGAGCCGCAGGGCCATGGCGACGTCGTCCTCGCCCGCAAGGACGCGCCGGTCAGCTACCACCTCGCCGTGACCATCGACGATTCCGCCCAGGGCGTCACGGACATCATCCGCGGCCGCGACCTCTACGCCGCAACCGACGTCCACCGCCTTCTCCAGGCCCTGCTCGGCCTTCCGAGCCCGCATTACCACCATCATCCCCTGCTGCTCGGCGCCGACGGCCGAAGACTCGCCAAGCGCCGCGGCGCGCCCAGCCTGCGCGAGCTTCGGGAGGCCGGGGCCGATCCCAAGGCCCTGGCCGCGAACCTGCTGACGGGACAAATGCCGTATGGATATTCGGCGGCCGCTTCCTAAATAGGCGCGATGACCACCATCCTCGTCATCCTCATCGTGATCATGGCCGGAGCGACCCTCTTCGTCCTGGCAAAAGGCGTGATCGGCATGGCCCAGGGCAAGGACATCACCGGCGAGCGCTCGCAGGCGCTGATGCGCAAGCGAGTCCTGTACCAGGCGGTCGCCATCGTGCTCGTCGTCCTGCTCCTGCTCGTCGCCAGCGGAAAGAGCTGAGCCCTGGTCCGCCTCAACAAGATCTACACGCGCACGGGGGACGAGGGCTCGTCCGGGCTCACCGATGGCTCCCGCCGCTCCAAGGGCGATCCGATCTTCGCGGCGATCGGCGACGTCGACGAGGCGAACAGCGCCCTCGGCCTGGCGATCCTCCAGGTGCCGGACGAGGCGCAGCGGCGGATGCTCACCGCCGTCCAGAACGAATTATTCGATCTCGGCGCCGACCTCGCCACCCCGGGCGAGGATTTCGAGCCCTCGGAGATGAGCTTGAGGATCGTCCAGGCGCAGATCGACCGGCTCGAGCGCGAGATCGACTCGATGAACGAGTCGCTCGAACCCCTGCGCAGCTTCATCCTCCCGGGCGGCGGCGGCGGCGCGGCGGCGATCCACCTCGCAAGGGCCATCGTCCGCCGGGCCGAGCGCTCGGCCGTGGCCGCTTCGGCCGCCGCCCCGCTCAACCCGCTTGCCCTCATCTACCTCAACCGGCTTTCCGACCTTCTGTTCGTCATGGCGCGGCTGGCCGCCTCGGGCGAAGGCGGCGAGGTTTTGTGGAAGCCCGGAGCGACTCGCTAGGCTCGTCGTCCCGGCGAAGGCTGGGACCCCTGGGGGTGAAGAGCGCCGGCGCCCTTCACCCGCTGGGATGCCAGCCTTCGCTGGCATGACGGTTCTGCCCTTCACCCCCTGGGGCCGCAGCCTTCGCTGGGGCGACGTGGAAGTCTAACCTTCGTCAACATTCTGGTATAGGGAGCGTGCGATGGCCACTCAGGCAGACACCCCGCCCGCCGCGGCCCTGGCTCGGCGCTACCGCGCCGTCCGCGCCCTGAGCGAGGCGATCGCCGAGCCGCTGTCCGACGCCGACGCCACCCTCCAGCCGATGCCCGACGCATCGCCGGCCAAATGGCACCTCGCCCACACCAGCTGGTTCTTCGAGACCTTCGTGCTCCGCGACCAGGTCCGCGGCCATCGCCTCTACGACGAAAGCTGGGCCTATCTGTTCAATTCCTATTACGAGGGCGAAGGCGAGCGCCACCCGCGCGCCGAGCGCGGAATGCTGAGCCGCCCCAGCCTCGACGAGATCCGCGCCTGGCGCGCCTATGTGGACGAGGCGCTCGCCGAGGCGCTGCCGTCGCTGCCCGGGCCCGCTTTGGCCCTCGTCGAGCTTGGCCTCAACCACGAGCAGCAGCATCAGGAGCTGATGCTGATGGACCTGATCGCGGCCTTCTCGGCGAACCCCCTGAACCCCGCCCTTTGGCGCGGTACGGCCCCAGCCCCGGCTCCGCTCGCGCCCGCGATGGAGTGGGTCGAGGGGCCGCAGGGGCTGGTCGAGATCGGCCATGGCGGCGGCGGCTTCGCCTTCGACTGCGAGGGGCCGCGCCACCGCGCGCTTCTCCACCCGCATGCCCTTGCCGACCGGCTCGTCACCAATGCCGAGTGGCTCGCCTTCATCGAGGGCGGCGGCTACGGCCGGCCGGAGCTGTGGATGGCCGACGGCTGGGCCTGGGCACGCGAGAATGGGATCGGCGCGCCGCTTTACTGGCGGCCGGACGAGGGCGGCTGGAGCCGATTCGGGTTGGGCGGCCTTCGCCCGCTCGGCCCGGCCGAGCCGGTCGCCCACATCAGCTGGTACGAGGCCGACGCCTTCGCCCGCTGGGCCGGGGCCCGGCTTCCGCGCGAGGAGGAATGGGAGGCGGCCGCCGCCGCTCTCGACCCCGACGGCGGCAACCAGCTCGACCGCGCCGGGGCGGCCCGACCTGGCCCGGCTCCGCCCGGGAATGGAATTCGCCAGATGTTCGGCGATCTTTGGGAATGGACGATGAGCGCCTTCGCCCCCTGGCCGGGCTACCGGCCGCCGCAAGGGACGGTGGGCGAATATAACGGCAAGTTCATGTGCAACCAGTTCGTGCTTCGCGGCGGCAGCTTCGCCACACCGCGCGGCCACCTTCGCGCCAGCTACCGCAACTTCTTCTACCCTCACCAGCGCTGGATGTTCTCCGGCCTTCGACTGGCGAAGGACCTTTAGGCGGTGGACGCCCTCACCACCCCCGCGGTCGACGCGGCGTTCCGCGACGACGTCCTCGCCGGGCTCGCCGCCCCGGTGCGCGCCATCCCCGCGCGCTGGCTCTACGACCGGAGCGGCTCTGAGCTGTTCGAGGCGATCACCCAGCTTCCCGAATATTATCTCACCCGCACCGAGACGGCGCTGCTCGAGCGCCGCTGCCCCGAGGTGGCGAGGATCGCCGGCGAGGGCCAGGCGGTGGTCGAGTTCGGCTCGGGCGCCTCGGTCAAGACCCGTATCCTGCTCGAGGCGATCGCGCCTTCGGCCTATGTCCCGGTCGACATAAGCGGCGACTTCCTGCGCGACGCCGCCGAGTCGCTGGGACAGGATTTCCCGGGGCTTCCGGTCCACCCGATCGAGGCGGATTTCACCAGGCCGATCCGGCTTCCGCAAGCGCTCGCCGCGGCGCCCAAGCTCGGCTTCTTCCCCGGCTCCACCATCGGCAACATGATCCCGGCCACGGGGGTCGACCTGCTCCGGGCGATGCGGCAGTCGCTCGGCACCGGCGCCTGGCTGTTCATCGGCTTCGACAGGGTCAAGGACCCGGCCGAGCTGCTCCGGGCCTATGACGACGACGCCGGGGTGACAGCCGAGTTCAACCTGAACCTGCTGGTCCGGATCAACCGCGAGCTGGGCGGCGACATCCCGGTCGACGCCTTTCGCCACAGGGCCGTCTGGAACGAGCGGCTGAGCCGGATCGAGATGCACCTACAGGCGACCCGCGACATCGCCTTCGAGGTCGCCGGAGCGCGTTTCACGATGAGCTCGGGCGAGACCATCCACAGCGAGAACAGCCACAAATATGGCGAGCGCGACGCCAGGCTGCTCCTGCTCGCGGGCGGGTGGACCCCGGTGGAGGAATGGGCCGACGAGGAGGCCCGGTTCGCCTTGGTGCTGGCGAGGGCGGAGCCGGAGAGGTCGGCGCCCTAAAGATCCTCCCGTTATCCCAGCGGGTGAAAGGCATCAGCGCCCTTCACCCCGCGGGGCCCCAGCCTTCGCTGGGGCGACGGTCGCCTACCGCCGCACTACCCGCGCCCGCCAGGTCGTGATATAGTCCCTCGACCCCCGGCACTCGTCCATCTCGCTCTGCTCGACGAGCCGGAAGCGGCTTCCGTCCCAGGCGAACTCGCTGTCGGTCCCGCAGTCGCCGAGGCCACGGCCCTTCGAGAAGGCGACGAGCAGGCCGCGCTCCTTGTCCCACCCGGCGTTGACGAGGACCGGCTTGCCGTCGTCCCACCATTCCGGGCTGATGTCGAAGGCCGCGAACCGCGCCTCGCTTTGGCCGCGCCGGAGGATGAAGGGAACGTGGCTGACATTGTAGGCGCCCGACCCGCAGGCGAGGAGGATCAGGGTCTCCGACGGGCCGACGGCGGCGATCTCATGCTCCTCCGGGCCGCCGACCTCGTCGAGGGTGCAGCCATGCTTCCTGCGCAGCGCCTTCAGGGTCGCCGCCGACAGGGCGAGCGGCCGCGCCGACGCGAAGGGCCGGGCGGCGACGACGGGCAGCGGCGGCGGCGGGACGGCGGCCGCGCTTTTCCCGGGCCGCACCAAAGCGGTGGGGGTGCCGACCCGGCGCTGCTGCTCGTCCATGTAGAGGAGGGCGGCACTGGCGCCCCTGAGGGAGACGGTTCCGAGCGGCTTGCCGTCCGCCCCCTGCAGGCGCAGCTCTCCGGCCGAGCGGAGCGCGGCGATCACCGCGGCCGTGTCGGCGGGCGCGACCCGGGTTTCGCCCCCGGCGCCGACCAGCCGGGCCTGGAGCCGCCTGCCGTCGGCGCTCAGCGCGGACGCATTGCTGTCCGCTCCCAGATCGAAGGCGACGACGGGCTGCGCCCCCGCCTCCGCCCCGCGCCTCACGCTCATCGTCAGCGCGTCGTCCGGCCAGTGCTCCGGCATCAGCGCCACGGCCTGGCAGGCGCGGCCGTTGTCGCAGCCGACGGTCCAGTCGTGGAAGGTCTTGAGCTGGGCCGGTTGCGGCGCCGAGGCGGCGGCGGCGAGGAGGAAAGCGGTCAGGATCATTTCGGCAGCGTAGCGCGGCTTCTATCCCTCGTCATGCTGAACTTGTTTCAGCATCCGGGGCGGATGCGGCAGCGAGGCGGAGATCTGGACCCAGAAACTAGCTCAGGGTGACGATAAGGCTGAACGACCCCCGCCATTGCCCCCAACCCTGCCCTTCCCTACATCGCCGGGACCGTCCCCGGGAGAGAATTGATGCTGCTGGCCCTGATCCAGATCCTTCTGATCCTGCTGAACGTGATCTGGTGGATCATCGTCATCCAGATGATCCTCTCCTGGCTGGTCGCCTTCAACGTCATCAACACGTACAACGATTTCGTGCGCGGGCTGATGCGGGGCCTCGACCGGTTCCTCGAGCCCGTCTACCGGCCGATCCGCAAGGTTCTGCCCGATTTCGGCGGGCTCGACTTCAGCCCGATGGTCGTCCTCCTCGTCCTGTACATCCTTTCTACCCTGCTGCAGGGCGTCGCACGCGACATGGCTTCCGCCTCCCTGTGAGCGCGGAGCGCATCGACGGCCGCGCCTTCGCGGCCCGGCTGCGCGAGCGGGTCGCCGAGGCGGTGCCCGCCTTCGCCGCCGCCGCGGGCCGGGCGCCCGGGCTGGCGGTGGTCCTGGTCGGGGAGGATCCGGCGAGCCAGGTCTATGTCCGCTCCAAGGGCCGGGCGACGGTCGAGGCCGGTATGGCCAGCTTCGAGCACCGCCTCCCCGACACGGTTTCGCAGGAGGCGCTGCTCGCGCTCGTCGACCGGCTCAACGGCGACGAGGCGGTCGACGGGATCCTCGTCCAGCTGCCGCTTCCGGCCGGGATCGACGACAAGGCGGTGATCGAGGCGATCGACCCGGCGAAGGACGTCGACGGCTTCCATCCCATCAACGCCGGCCGGCTCGCGGTCGGCGAGGAGGGGCTGGTGCCCTGCACCCCGCTCGGCTGCCTGATGCTCCTCAAGGACCGGCTCGGCGATCTGTCGGGGCTCGACGCCGTCGTGATCGGCCGCTCCAACATCGTCGGCAAGCCGATGGCCCAGCTCCTCCTCGCCGAGAATTGCACCGTCACCGTCGCCCACAGCCGGACCCGCGACCTGCCCGCTTTGGTGCGGCGGGCGGACATCGTCGTCGCCGCCGTCGGCCGCGCCGAGATGGTGCGGGGCGACTGGCTGAAGCCGGGCTCGACGGTGATCGACGTCGGCATCAACCGGGTCGGGGAGGGCAAGGGCCGCTTGGTCGGCGACGTCGAGCATGCCGGCGCGTCCGAAGTCGCCGCGGCGATCACGCCCGTCCCCGGGGGCGTCGGCCCGATGACCATCGCCGTCCTGCTTCGCAACACCCTGGTCGCGGCGCATGCCCGGGCAGGCCTGCCGCCTCCCGTGGCGCTATGATCGAGCTCTTCCTCTCGGCCTTCGTCACCTTCCTCGTCGTCATCGATCCGCCGGGCTGCGCCCCGATCTTCGCCGGCCTGACCCGCGAGGCCACCCCGGCCCAGCGCCGCTCGATGGCGCTTCGGGCCTCGGCCATCGCCGCCGGGATCCTGCTCTTCTTCGGCCTGCTCGGCGAGGATTTGCTGAGGACCCTCGGGATCAGCCTCGCCGCCTTCCGGATCGCCGGCGGGATCATGCTGTTCCTGATCGCCCTCGAGATGGTCTTCGAGAAGCGCACCCAGCGCCGCGAGAGCCGGGCCCGCGAGATCGACGCCGATCCGGAGCATGACGACGTCTCCGTCTTCCCGATGGCGATCCCGATGATCGCCGGCCCGGGCTCGATCGCGTCGATCATGCTGCTGATGGCCCGAAGCAACGGCCATGCCGAATCGCTGGTCGTCCTTGCCGCTCTCGGCGCGGTGCTTCTCCTGACCCTCGCCGCCCTGCTCGCCGCCGGCTGGCTGATGCGCCTTCTCGGCCACCGCACCGAGGCGATGCTGACCCGGCTGCTCGGCGTGATCCTGGCCGCCCTCGCAGCCCAGTTCGTGATCGACGGGATCTCGGTCAGCTTCGAGGTGTGACCACACGCCACATCCGGTAGGGCGAATCCTTGGGGAGCGGCACCGGCTGCAGCCAGGGCGGCACCCGGCCCCGCACCAGCTGCATGTAGAAGCCGTCCTTGGCCTGGCTGGCGTAGATGGTCGATTCGGAGAGGCCCGGGCAGATCAGCACATAGTCGATCCCCCGACGCTCGACCGTCGCCCGGGCGGCCTCGGCCGTGCCCCGGAAGGCCCGCATGACGTCGATGATGTCTCGCCCGTTGCGGTGATAGGGCCCGGCGACCGCGTCGTGATGGGTGAGGGTGATCAGCCTTGGGCCGAGATCGACGAAGGTGAGCACCTGGCCCTTGGGGACCTGAGCCACCGGCCTCAGCGCCCGCAAGGTCGGGCAGAGGCCGTTCGCCTTGTTGACCACCTTCATTCCCGGTCTCGGCTTCGGTGGGAAATAGCTCACGATCTGCTGCGGGAGCAGGCCCGAGGCGAGCAGGAACAAGGCGACGGTCCCGACCACCCTTACCAGCATGAACCGGCTGGTGACGGTCAGCCAGACGAGCGCGGTGGCCCCCGGCACGGCGAGCAGCTGCGCCGCCGGCCCGGCCCGGCTCTGCCAGAGGAGCAGCAGGGCTGCGAGCAGGGCCGGCGCCGCGAGCGCCGCCCAGGCGACCAGCTTCGACTCCTCGCCGCGGTGGCGCCAGAGCATGACGGCATAGCCGATCAGCCCCGCCACCGGCAGCGCGGCGACTGAAATGGCGGTGGAATAGCCGTGCATGTAGAGCGGCCGGGCCTCGCGGACGTTGCCCAGCCACAGCTGCACCAGCTCGGGCGAGGCGCCCTCGAGCCGGCCGAGGCAGCCCGGCCAGGCCATGGCGAAGCCGGCCGCCAGCGCCGCGCCCGCCATGGCGGCGAGGCCGAGGCGGAGCGGCCAGGAGCGCAGGCCGGCAAAGCCCAGGCCCACGGCGACGGCCCCGCCCGCAGCCGCTACCGACAGCCAGACCGGCGACAAGGCGTCGCAGACCGGGGCGCGGTTGGCGTAGGAGGCGAAGAGGAGGAAGCCGGCCGCAGTTCCGCCTGCCAGGCTGGCTCCATAAGTGACCAGGCGTCGCCCCTCCGCCGGGTCGCGCACCCAAAGCAGCACCGCAATCCCGCCCAGAAGGGCCAGGTAGAGCAGCATCTCCAGCCCGATGACGAGGGAGAAAGCGGTGGCGAGGCCGAGCAGGGCCCCGCCCCGGGGCCGCTTCGGGTCGGTGAGCGAGACCGCGGCGATCGCCAGCAGGGCGAGCTGCCAGCCGTGATGGTCGATCCTGAGCGGCGCCCACTGGTTGCGCACCGAAAAGCCGCACAGCAGCATGACCATGGCGAGGCCGAAAGCCCAGGGCGAGACCAACCGCCGCGCCGCCACCGCCACCGCCGCCAGCGCGCCCGCCATCGGCAGCAAAGGTGCGATCGCCACCGCGGCCTTCTCCGCCCCCGGCCCGCCGAGCAGCGGCGCGAGCGCCAGCTTGATCCCGGCGATCGGCAGGTCGACGAAGCGGGACCAGTGAATGTCGGCGCCGAACGGCGGGTTGAGCCGGTGCTGGCGAAGATCGTACCAATCCTGGCCGGCGATCAGGTCGCGGACCTGCATCATCCGGAGGTTGTCGTCGGTGTCGTTGAGGACGAAGCCGTTGATCGCGCCCCAGCGCAGGTAGAGGAGGACGCCGCAGGTCCCGAGCCAGAAGAGCAGCACCCACCAGCGCCAGCGCCGCTCCAGCCCCTCCATTCGATCGACCCTTTTCAACCCCTGGCCACCGCATTAGTCGCTGCACGACAAAGGGCAAGCCAGACCATCCGCAACCTCACCCTCCTCGTCGAGCGCTACGGCGCGCTGCTCGGACAGATCATCCGCTTCGGGCTCACCGGCGGGTTCATGTCCGTGCTCGTCGCCGCCGGCTATTGGGCCGGCGCCACCTTGCTCGGCATCGAGCCGATGCTGTCGCTGACGATCAACTACCTCGCCTTCACGGCGCTCGGCTACGTCCTCCACAGCCGGTGGAGCTTCAAGGGGCACGGCGCCCGCGACCGTGCCGGCCTCCGGGCGCTCCGCTTCCTGGCGGTCAACAGTTTCGGCTTCCTGCTCAACCAGTTCTTCATCTGGCTCCTGGTCAAGCATCTCCAGGGCCCGATATGGTGGTCGGTGATCCCGATCCTGTTCGTGACCCCGCTGGTGACCTTCTCGCTCAACCGCCGCTGGGTCTTCGCCTGATGGCCAGATCCTGATGGAACGCATCGTCTACGACCGGATGGCGGAGCTCGACAGCCGCCATTGGTGGTACAGGGCAAGGCGCGAGATCCTCGCCGATCTCATCGGGCGGCGGATCCAGCTTCCTGAGGATCCCCGGATCCTCGAGATCGGCTGCGGCACGGGCCACAACCTCGTCATGCTGAAGCGCTTCGGGCGGGTGGACGCGATCGAGATCGATCCCGCCGCCCGCGCCATCGCCAGCCAGCGGCTCGGCCACGAGGTCATGGCAGCGCCGCTGCCCGCGCTCATCGGGGTCGAGGACGGCGCCTACGACCTCGTCGCGATCCTCGACGTGCTCGAGCATGTCGAGGAGGATAAGGCGGCGCTCGAGAGCATCGCGCGCAAGCTGAGGCCCGGCGGGCGGATCCTGATCGCGGTTCCGGCCCATCCTTGGATGTGGAGCGCCCACGACGTCGTCAACCACCACAAGCGCCGCTACACGCGCAAGACGCTCCGGGCGGTTGTCGCCGAGGCCGGGCTGAAGCTGGAGATGATGAGTTGGTTCAACAGCCTGCTCTTCCCGCTCGCCGCCGCGGCTCGGATGGCCGGCAAGGTGCGCAACAAGGAGGACAGCGACGACAAGCTGCCGCCCAGGCCGCTCAACGCCCTGTTCGAGGCGATCTTCGGGCTCGAGCGCTACGCAATCGGCAGGCTGCCGCTCCCGCCGGGGGTCTCTTTGGTGGCGATCGTCTCGGCTTCATGAGCCACGTGCCCGAGGCTGGGCCGGCCGCCGGCATGACCGGCGATCTCCGCCACGATGTAGAGCGGCCGGTGCTTGGATTCCATGTAGAGCCGGCCGAGATATTCGCCGATCATCCCGAGCACGAACATCTGGACCGCGCCCAGAATGACGACGACCAGCATCAATGAGGTCCAGCCCTGGATCGCGCTCCCGGTGAGCCAGCCGAAGGCGATATAGGCGAGCAGTAGCACCGAGGCGGCGACCAGCCAAAGCCCGATATGGCTCGCCATTCGAAGCGGTGCGGTCGAGAAGCCGGTCACCGCGTCGAGCGCGAAGCGGAGCATCTTCGAGAAGGGATATTTGCTCTGCCCGGCATGGCGCTCGGCCCGGTCGTAGGCGATCGGCACCTGGCGGAAGCCGATCCAGGCCACCATTCCACGGATGAAGCGCGCCTGCTCGGGAAGGCTCAGAAGGGCGTCGAGGGCCCGCCGGCTCATCAGCCGGAAATCGCCGGTGTCGCGCGGGATCTCGATCTCGGCGAGGCGCGAGAGCAAGCGGTAGAAGAGCTTGGCGGTGGCCAGCTTGAACGCCGTCTCCCCGGCCCGGGCGCGGCGGACGGCATAGACGACGTCGGCGCTCTGCCGGTCCATCTCGGCCATCATCGCCGAGAGCAGCTCGGGCGGGTCCTGGAGGTCGGCGTCGATGATCAGGATCCGGGCCCCGGAGCACAGGTCGAGCCCCGCGGTCAAAGCCAGCTGGTGGCCGTGGTTGCGCGACAGGTTGATCGCCACCAGCCTAGGGTCCCGAGCGGAGAGGGAGCGCATCATCTCCCAGCTCCGGTCGCGCGAGCCGTCGTTGACGAGGACGATCTCATAATCCTCGCCCACCGCTGTGCGCGCCGCTCCCGTCAGCCGCCCGTGAAGCTCATCGAGGCAGGCTTCCTCGTTGTAGCAGGGCACGACGATGGAAAGGGCGGGGGCGGTCATTCGGGTTCCTGGACGGTGATCGGGCTGGGGTCGGCGACCCGATACAGCACGCTGGTGCCGCTTTGCCAGACCGGCTGAAGCCCTCGCAGCAGAGCCGGATCGGGCCTCGGCGGGCGGATCAGCCAGACATGGGTGAACTTGTCGCGGGGGAAGGTGGCAAGCGACCGGTCGAGGGTGAGCCAGCGCTCGCCCCGGCAGGGGCGGGCGAGCACCTGCTGCGAGGGATCGAGCGAGAACCAGTCGTTCCGCGCCGGGTAGCGGGAGGTGAGCAGCTGGGCGCCGCTCATCGACCATTGGTCGTTGGAGAAGGCGTCGCGGCGCACGAGCGCCATGGCGGGGAGATGCTCGAGCCGGGTCTGCGCCCAATGCCGGCCGCACCTCACCCCGACGAAGGCCACGACCGGCGCGCCTCGGGGAATATGCCGAACCGCCGCCAGCTCGCGGTCATAGTCGCGGTCGTACATCCAGAAGCTCGCCGTGTTGCCGGCGAGCCTCGCGCCAGCGAAGAGCAGTCCGGCGACGGCGAAGGCCGCGCCGGCCTTGCCCGCCCAGGCCGGGCGATAGCGGATCGCGATCACCGCCGCGGCGATGACGAAGGGGGCGAGCCGCATGTCGGCGTAATTCGAGCCGAACACGATCCGGGGGAGGCAGATGTAGACGATGGCGAGGAAGATGGCGGAGGCCGCGAGGTTGCGGGAATATTCGAGCTTCTTCCACCAGAGCAGGCCGACGACCAGGACCAAGCCGATCACCGCCAGGGACGCATAATCCCAATATTCCCAGCGGTCGCGAAGCGCCATCAGCATCCAGTTCTTCTTCTGCTTCCAGTTGAACCAGACCGAGGTCTCGCCGCCGACGGCGCCGCTCCGCCACAGCAGCATCAGGAGCATGGGCGGTGCGAGCGCGAGGCAGTGGAGCCCGGTGTTGAAGCCGGCCTTCCAGATCGGCCGCTTCAGGTCGACCTGGCGGACCAGCTCGGCGGAGAAGGCCATCACGCCCAAAGTGCCCCAGCCGAAGGCGTGGCAGACCCAGAGCAGGACGGAGATCGGGATGAACAAGGCTGCCCTGAGCCTGAGCCGCCCGAGCCGGGCGAGCCTCAGCCACAGAGCGAAGGCGAGGAAGGCGAGCGCCATCGACAGAGCGAAGTTGACGAAGCCGAACATGAAGGGGAAGCTGTAGGTCAGCGGAAGCGCAAAATAGGCGGTCGGCGGCACCCGGCCGTGGACCTCGCGGGCGACCCAGAGGAAGCCGGCGCCGGTCATCACGGGAATCGCGATCGTGATCAGCTTCACCGCCGGCTCGAGGCCGATCAGCGCGGCAAGCGGGACGACCAGCAGGTCGACCCCGAGATTGCCGATCAGCGCCCATTTGAAATCGTAGAAGCTCTGCAGGACGGCAGAGCCGCCGATCTCCATCTGGACATGGTAGCGGCCCATATGGCCGGGCAGGTCGACCAGCGGCGGAACGTCGGGCCAGAGCAGGGGCAAGGCGCAGGCGAGCACCGCCACGAGCACCGTCACCCGATGCTCCCACCAGGCGCGCGGCTGACGGGCGCCGGCGCTCTCTCGTTCGGCGGGCGTGGAGATCATCGCGCCCGGTGCCTTCCCCCTCCGGCGGCGAAATTCAACCTTTAACTGAGTCGGGGACGGGACCCTGCCGGCTCCGACGCCCTGTGCGCCGCCCGCGTTAAAGCGTCGTACAGGCATCGAGCTTTAGTGCCCGTGCGCGGAGGCGAGATCGATCGCCGAGTTCCAAGGAGTTGATAATGAACAAGTTTCTAATCGCCGGCGCCGCTTTGGCCGCGCTTGCCGCGGCGCCGGCGCTGGCCCAGCAGGGCGGCGAGGGCCGAGGCCGCTTCGCCCAGCCGCAGACCCGCGCCGAGGTCCAGTCGCAGGTCCAGGCGCGCTTCGCCCGCGCCGACGTCAATCGCGACGGCTTCGTCACCCAGGAGGAAGTCCAGGCCCGTCGCGCCGACCGGCGCGAGGCTCGGGGCGAGCGCCGCGAGCAAAGGTTCGAGCGGCTCGACGCCAATAATGACGGAACGATCAGCCGCGCCGAGTTCGACTCGCCCCGCGCCGGCCGCGGCGGCGACCGGAGCGAGCGGCGGGCGATGCGCGGCGAGCGGCGGGGCCAGCGCTTCGCCCATCGCGGCGCGCGAGGCGGGATGATGGCGCGCTTCGGCGGCCGGGCCTTCGCGATGATGGATCTCGACCGCGACGGCCGTGTCGCCCTCGGCGAAGCCCAGCGCGCCGCGCTGCAGCGCTTCGACCGCGTCGATTCCGACCGCGACGGCACGATCAGCCTGGACGAGCGCCAGGCGGCCCGCGCCGCGAGGACGGAGCGCCGGGAAGAGCGGCGGGGCGACTGATATCAATTGAATTCACTTCCTCCCCGAGCTTGCCTCGGGGAGGAATTAAGCGCCGAGCGCTACTCCGCCGCGAGGTGCCATTGCGGCGCTTCTTCCATTTCGCGCAGCCGGGCCGATTCCTCGTACATATAGTCGCGCGTCATCGGGATGGCGTCGCGGCGCTTCACATATTGGATCTGCCAGTTGACCATGCCGCCGTAGCGGAAGGCGGCCTCGGCGCCGGCGAGGTAGAAGAGCCACATGCGGTAGAAGCGGTCGTCGTAGAGCGAGATGATCTCGTCCTTGTTCATGACCGTGCGGTTGTACCATTCCGCCAGCGTCGGCGCGTAATGGTAGCGCATCGCCTCGACGTCGGTGACGATCAGATGGTGCTTCTCGGCCTGGGTGACCAGCTCCGACAGGGCCGGGATGTAGCCGCCGGGGAAGATGTACTTCCTCGTCCATTTGTCGGTGACGCCCGGCTCGCCCATCCGGCCGCAGCAATGGGAGACCATCACTCCGTCGTCCTTCAGGAGCCGGCGCATATGCTGGAAGAAGCCCGGGTAATGCGGCGTTCCCAGATGCTCGATCAGGCCGACGTTGCTGATCCGGTCGAACTGCCCCTCGACGTCGCGATAGTCGAGAAGCTCGAACTTGACCTTGTCGGAGACCCCCGCCTCGCGGGCGCGCTCGTTCGAGAAGTCGACCTGGTCGGGCGCAAGCGCGACGCCAAGCACCTCGACCCCGTACATGCGGTTGAGGTAGAGCGCGAAGCCGCCCCAGCCGCAGCCGACGTCGAGCACCCGCATTCCCGGCTTCAGGTACATTTTGGAGGCGACGTGGGCCTTCTTGTCGAGCTGGGCCTTCTCCAGGCTGTTCGCCAGGTCGCGATAATAAGCCATGGTGTACTGGCGGTCCTCGTCGAGGAACAGCTCGAACAGGCGCCGGGTGAGGTTGTAGGTATGCTCGGCATTGTGCCGGGAGCGCGTCTTCCAGTTGATCTGGTCGAGCCGTCCGGCGACCCGGCCGATCGCCTTGCGGACCGGCCCCCTCGGCTTCAGGTCGCCCTGGCGCTCGACCGGCGCATTGTAGCGGATGAGGAGGACGAGTTCGCGAAGGTCGCCCTGCTCGACGACCATCCGACCGTCCATGAAGACCTCGCCGGCGCCGACCCGCGGATCCTTGATGATATGGTTGGCCGCGCCCTTGTCGGTGAAGCGGACCCGGACCGGGCCGTGGGGCGCCGGCTTGCCGTCGCCATAATGATATTCCTTGCCGTCATGGTCGATGACGGTGAGATCGCCCTTCTGGACGACCTTCTTGAGCATTTTGTCGAGCAGCCACATTCGTAGAGCACCCCTGAATTTTCAGCGCAATGAGCATGGAGGAGGCGGGCGGGTCAAGACGGTGCTCTCGTCACCCCAGCAAAGGCTGGGGTCCCGGCGGGTGAAGGGCGCTCGCGCCTTTCGCCCCCTGGGATGCCGGCCTTCGCTGGCATGACGGGCCTTCTTCCCCTCGCTTCACGATCCCACCGGCGGCGGCCCCTGCTTCTCCCTCAGCCGCTCCTCGTCCTCGATCATGTAGTTGCGGGTCATCGGCGCGGCGTAGCGGCTGCGCAGATATTGGAGCTGGTAGACGACCATCGCGCCGTCGGTGAACATCGTCATCGAGGCGCCGAGGTAGAAGAGATAGAGCCGGTAGAAGCGCTCGTCGTACATCGCGACGATCTCGTCATGCCTCGTCTTGAACCGCTCGTACCAAGCCCGCAGGGTGTAGACGTAATGGAGGCGGAGCGCCTCGCAATCCGCCATGATCAGCTTCTCGCGCTCGCTCGCGGAGACGATCTCGGACAGGGCCGGAAGATAGCCGCCCGGGAAGATGTATTTCTGCATGAACTTGTCGGTGGTGCCGGGCTTGCCCATCCGCCCCATGGTGTGGACCAGGGCCGCGCCTTCGGGGTGGAGCAGCTCGCGGATCTTGCGGAAGAAGACCGGGAAGTGGGCCGTGCCGAGATGCTCGAACATCCCGATCGAGACGATCCGGTCGAACTGGCCGGTGACGTCCCGATAGTCCATGAGCTCGAACTTCACCCGGCCCGACACCCCCGCTTCCTCGGCGCGCTGCCGGGCCACGGCGAGCTGCTCCTTCGAGAGCGTCACGCCGAGCACGTCGACGTCGGCGACCCGGTTCAGATAGAGGGCGAGGCCGCCCCAGCCGCAGCCGATGTCGAGCACCTTCTGCCCGGGCTTGAGGAGCATCTTCGAGGCGATATGCGCCTTCTTGTCGAGCTGGGCCTGCTCGATGCTGTTCGCCGGATCGGTGAAATAGGCGCAGCTGTACTGCATGTCGGGATCGAGGAAGAGGCGGTAGAGGTCGTTGCCGATGTCGTAATGGTGCTGGACGTTCTTGAGCGAGCGCGCCTTCCAGTTGAGCGTGCTCAGCCGGTGGCGCAGCTTGCCCGTCTTCTTGAGGAACTGGTTGGGCCGGCGCCTCTCCTCCCAGCGGCGGTTGCGGCGGATGATCAGGATGAGGTCGATGATCTCGCCCTGCTCGAGCCGCAGCCGGTCGTCCATGTAGGTCTCGACCGTGCCCATGGTGGGGTCGCGGGCGATCTGGAGCGCCACCCGGGGGTCCATGAGCCGGACGGTGACCGGCCTCAGGTCCGGGTCGGGCGCACCGAACCGGAAGCTCTTCCCGTCGTGGGTGATGATGGTGAGCTCGCCGCGCTTGATGAGCCCGGGGAGCATCTTGTCGAGTAGCCGCATGGCGGCGCAGAATAGCCGCATGTCAGCCCAGCGCAACTCCGTTACGGAAGCGATCCTGTCGCGAAGGTCGGTCCGGGGCTTCCTGCCGCGCCCGGTGTCTCGCGAGGCCGTCGAGGAACTGCTCGAGATTGCCGCGCGCGCGCCGTCGGGGGGCAACCTCCAGCCCTGGCAGGTGGACGTGCTGAGCGGCGCTCCCCTCGACGCGCTCAAGGCCGAGGCGAAATCCGGCCTCAATTCGGCAATGGAGCTCATCGTCTATCCGTCGCCTCTGTCCGAGCCGTACCGGACCCGCCGATACCGGAGCGGGGAGGCCCTTTACGAGGCGATCGGCATTCCCCGCGACGACAGGCCGGCGCGGCTGGCGCAGTTCGCCCGCAATTTCGAGGCGTTCGGGGCGCCCGTCCTGCTCCTCTTCTCGATCGACCGGATCTTCGACCGGCCGCAATGGGCGCATCTCGGGATGTTCCTCCAGAACGTCATGCTCCTCGCCCACGAGCGCGGCCTCGCGACCTGCGCACAGGAGGCGTGGGCGGCGGTGCACGACGTGGCGGCGCGGCATATCGATCTGCCGTCGGAGCGGATCCTCTATTGCGGGATGGCGCTCGGCTATGCCGATCCGGAGGCGGCGATCAATTCGCTCAGGACGGATCGGGAGCCGGTGGAGGCGTTCGCGAGGTTCCGGGGTTTCTAAATCCTCCCCATCCGCTACGCGGCCGGGGAGGATAAAGCCGCCAAAGCCGCCGCCAGCTCCGCCGCCCGGAAGGGCTTCTGGAGGATCGGGCGGGCCCGGAAGCGCTCCTCGATGCCGGCGCGGCCGTAGCCGGTGGCGAAGAGGAAGGGGATGTCGCGATCGGCGAGAAGGTCCGCGACCGGGAAGCTCGGCTCGCCGGCCAGATTGACGTCCAGCATCGCCGCGTCGAACCGGCTCTCGCGCGCCAGGGCCAAGGCGGGGCCGAGGCGGCTCGCCAGCCCGGCCACCTCGTGGCCGAGCTCGAGCAGCATGTCCTCGATGTTCATCGCCACCAGCATCTCGTCCTCGACGACGAGGATCCTGAGGCGGCGCTCAGCCAAGCGTGCGCTCCGACGCCCGGACGGCGTCGAGCGAGGCCTCGATCTCGCAGCTCAGCCCGGTGGGCTCGAAGCGAAGCCGTGCGGCGCCGCCGAGATCGGCGGCGAGGCCCCGCTCGATCAGCCGCGAGCCGAAGCCGCGGCGGGCCGGCGGCCGGACCGGCGGGCCGCCGCTCTCCCGCCACAGGAGGCGAAGGCGGTCCCCGGTCTGGCTCCAGGCGATCGAGACCCTCCCGCCCTCGACGGAGAGCGCCCCATATTTGGCGGCGTTGGTGCCGAGCTCGTGAAGCGCCATGGCCAGCGCCAGGGCGGCGCGCGGAGCGAGCCGCAGCGGCTCGCCCTCCACCGCGAATCGCCCGCTCTCGCCGGCGAGATGCTCGATCGAGTCCTTCACCACCCGCTCCAGCGAGGCGCCGCCCCAATTCTCCTCGGTGAGCAGATTATGGGCACCCGACAAGGCCATCAGCCGCGCCTCGAACCGCGACCGCGCCTCGGCGAGCGGGACCTCGCCGCGAAGGGTCTGGAAGGCGATGCCCTGGACGCTGGCAAGTGTGTTCTTAACACGGTGGTTGAGCTCGTTGATGAGCAGGCGCTGATGCTCCTCCGCCACCTTGCGCTCGTGGACGTCCTCGGTCGACCCGTACCAGAGGCAGATGTCGCCGGCCTCGTTGCGGCGCGGATAGGCGCGCGAGCGGGCCCAGCGATGGCTTCCGTCCCGCATCCGCACCCGGTGCTCGATGTCGTAGGGCTCGCCGCCGGCGACGCTCCGGCTCCAGGCCAGGAGGCTCGGCTCGCGGTCCTCGGGGTGGATGGCCTCGATCCAGCTTCCGCCGAGGCCGCTCGTCCCGGTCCAGACGTTCCAGCGGTTGGAGACACGATTGAGCTGGCCGTCGGGATGGGCGGTCCAGGTCACCTGGGGATTGAGCTCGACGGTATGGCGGTAATGGTCCTCGCTCTCGACCAGCGACTGCTCGGCCCGGGCACGCTCGACCGCCGCCCAGCTGCGCTCGCCGACGTCGCGGGCGATCGCGGCGTCGGACCGCTTCCAGGCGCGCGGCAAAGGCTCGTGGACGTAGAGCAGGGCCTTGAGCTCGCCCTCGCGGACCAGCGGGACGGTGATCAGCGCCCGGACCCCGGCCGCCTCCCAGGCGGCGGTTCGGTCGGCCGAGCCGAGCGGGAGCCGGCGGATGTCGGGGATGGCCAGCATCTGCCCGGAGCGGAACAAAGCGAGCGCCTCCTCGCCGAAGCTCGCTATCGGCGTGCGCTGCCCGGCGAGGCTCGGCACCGAAGGATCCCTGGTCCAGTCGCGCTGGACGAAGGCGAAGCCCTCCGCCTCGTCGATCTCGGCATAGCCGACGCGGGCGACCTCGAGATAGGAGCCGAGCAGCTCGACTGCCGCCTGCTTGGCATCCTCCGGATCGTGGACTCCGCGAAGCCGGTCGGCGAGCCGGACCTGGAAGGACAGGCGGCGCTCGAGGGTGACCGTCTTGGTCACCTCGTTCGCCTGGCTGAGCACGCCCGCCACCCGGCCGGTCTCGTCGACGACCGGCGCGAGGTGAAGGTTCCAATAGGTCTCTTCCTCCGCGCCGTCGCGAACCAGGCGGAGCGGCTGCTCCGTGACGAAGGCGCCCTCGCCGCGGCTTTCCACCTGCTCGATGAGCGGCGCCGCCAGCGGCCACAGCGAGTTTGCGACCTCGGGCGCGGGGCGTCCCAGCGCCGGCTCGCCTCCGACCAGCCGGGTCCATGCGTCGTTGTGGACCAGAAGGCGCCGGGGACCCCAGTAAAGTGCGGTGGCAAGCGCCGAACGCTGGCAAAGCTGAACGGCGAAGGCCAGGCTGGGGGGCCAGCTCTCCCTCGGCCCCAGCGCGGTCGCGCGCCAATCGTGGCTCAGCACGCTCTCGCCCACCGGCGCGCCGGCCGCGGGCAAAGGCGAGGGTGAAGCCATGGGGAGCCTTTCGTGGTTGCACGCCCGTGATAGCGGCAGCCGGGCCGGCGACAAAGCCTTGAAAGCAATGAGCGCCGACGGGCGCTGCCGCCCGATAATGGTCATTGCCGCGAAGCGGGAATCCAGCCCGGCGCCCGAGCTGCTCCGAGCTCGAATCGATTCCCGCTTGCGCCGGAATTGACGGGTTTCGCTTCCCTATTTCGACAGAGCGAAATCCACCCTGATCTGGACCTGGCGGGTGCTGACCCCCGGCTGGACGGGGGGCGGGGCGGAGACCGGGGAGACGTTCTGAACGCGGGCGCCCATCGCCATCGCCTCCTCCTCGGGCGGGGGCCAGGGCCCGCCGCCGCCGCCCTCGCCGCCGTCGCGGATCGCGAGCACCCGGGCCACCTCGAGGCCGGCGGCCTGGGCATAGGCCTCGGCGCGGGCGCGGGCGGCGCGATAGGCGGCCGCATAAGCGGAGCGGCCGGCATTCTCGGGATCGGAGACGCGGAGATTGGGGCCGGACAGGACGTTGGCGCCGGCCTCGGTGATCGCCGCCAGCGCCTCGCCGGCGCGCTTGATGTCGCGAACCCTGATGTCGATGAGGTTGCCCGCCTGGAAGCGGCCTCGATTGGGGCCGTAGTCGATCCTCGACAGCGTGATCGAGCGGGTCTGGAGGTCGTCTTCCTTCACTCCCAGCCGCCCGAGCGCGGCCGCGACCTTGTTGATCGTGGCGCTGTTGCGGGCGCTCGCCTCGCGCGAGGTCGCCGCGATCGTGTCGACCCCGACGGTGAACCGAGCCTCGTCGGGGCGCGTGTCGGCCCGTCCCGAGGCGGAGACCTGGACCAGCACCTCGTCCCGACCGACTCCGCGCGGGTCTGGGGCGGCCTTCGAGCAGGCGGCCAGAGCGAGCGGCAACAAGAGGGTGGGAAACGGGCTGCGCATGGGCGCTCTCCAGCGATTTAGCGTGATATAACATCGCTTTGGCGCAGGAGGCCAGCCCTTGGCCGAAAAGCCTTGAATTATGGCCGAAATGTGGCTATATCCTTGTTATGCAACAACTTATCCGCTTCGCAGCGTTCGCGCTGGCCGCCCTTCTTGTTGTTCTCATGGCTTCGCCCGCCGCCGCCCAGGAGCAGGCGGAAGGCCAGAGCAAGGCGGATTATCTCGCCTGGCTGTCACGTGATCCCGGCGCCCGGGCCCAGGTCCTCTCGTTCAAGGCTTTCCTCGAGGCCGGCGAGGTCGACGACGTCGTCCCTACCTGGCAGCTCGTCCGCACCGCGAGCAAGTGGCGCGACTGCGGCGGCCCGCGCTTCGAGGTCGCCCCGGTCTCGGAATGGGCGCACATCTCCTCGACTCTCGAGTTCATCAAGGACGAGGTCGAGCCGGTGATCGGCGACGTCCAGCCGGTCTCGGGCTTCCGCAACGCCGAGCTGAACCAGTGCGCCGGCGGCGCCAAGGCGAGCGCCCACCGCCACTTCTACGCCCTCGACCTGGTGCCGGTCGACGAGGAGGTCTCCCGCGCCGCGCTGATCCGCGACGTGTGCCGGATCCACGGCAATTCCGGCCGCGAGTTCGGGATCGGCCTCGGCTTCTACTCGGGCATGCGCTTCCACCTCGACTCCAAGGGCTATCGCCGCTGGGGCGCCAACGGCAGCGGCGCGACCAGCCCCTGCGCCACCGGGAATTACGCCTGAGGCCGAAATGGGGACAGTCGCTAGTGACTGTCCCCTTCCGCCGCCCAAGTCGTCTTCGGGCGGCTTTTTTTTGCTTGCGTGCAGCGGCTCGTCCCCTCGATCCCGGGAAAGCGGGTGCGTCGAATTAAGTCCGGAATGGATCAACCTGTAGGATATGCGGAAGAAATGTTCTGCCTATGTTCACTGCATGGCAGATGGATCGGCGTCGAGCGGCATCGGAATGGCTGCAAATGTGGGGGTGGACACCCTTGGGGCCTCGCTTCTGCAAAGCCGGCCGGGGCCGCGGCGGCGGGAAGCACAGCAGAAATACGGTAAACGTATCGCGATTCGAATGGTCAGCGCAGCAGACCAGAATGGCGCTAATCGCTTGCTCCCCCCAGCGAGCGCGCTGAGAAATCAGGCCGCCTTGTCTGTCAGGCACGAGAGTCGCCTCTTCGGACGCGGCGACGCTGCCGGCCGTCTTCCCCGGAAGGCGGCCCGGATCGGGCGCGTGATCGGATCCGCGTCGGGGGTTGAGAGGAAGCCCGGCCGGGGACGGCCTTGTATCGACCGTCCCCGGCCTGCCCCCGGCTCGGCGAAGCCACCCGCGGCGACCGTGGTTCGCCGCCGGGTGGCTTCTACCGCCTCGTGACCATCGCAGGAGGCGGATCCGAAGTCGTGAAATTCTTCGTCCCCTACGCCGCGGACGACGCCCATGCCGAGCAGATCTGGTCCGACTCCCGGGCCGGCCTCTTCGCCCTCGGTATGCCGACCACGGATCGGCGGATCTGGGCCCTCTCCTTCGAGATGGACGGCCTCAACCACCTGCTCCACATCGGTCGTGAGATGCCGCTCGGCGACGGCCCCGCTTTGATCATCTTCGAGGCGAGCAGCGGCGAGCCCGGCTATTACGTCTGCACCCCCTGGAGGGGCGTGCTCGGCGGCGAGCCCCACCGGTTCGGCCCGTGCCGGCACGGGCGGGCGATCGACTTCGACGAGTCGGCGGAGGGGAATGCCTGAGGCGCGCCGCCGTCCCGCCGACCCGCTCGCCACGGAAGCTCCCTTATACCCCGTCGGCCTTGCGCAGGACGAGGCAGGCTCGGACGTCGTCGGGGCTTCTCCAGCTCGGGACAGGCGCCTCACAGGTCGACGGTGAGGCTCATCTGGAAGCGGCGGGGGAGATTGTAATAGAAGCCTTCGCTGACGTTGTTGAACCCGTAGGCGTTGTTCACCGACGCCCACTGAGCGCGGAGGGTCGCCGGCCTGCCCGCCAGGTCGAAGCGGTAGCGGCCGCCGAGCGCCAAGGCGTAGCGGGCGGGAATGACTAGGGTGTTGGCGGCATTGGCGACCCGGTCCGACGTGCCCTCGTAGGCGAGGTCGAGCGACAGGCCCTTCAGCCAGGGCAGGTTCCAGTTGACCGCTGCGGTGACGGTCCGGCCGACGGAGGCGAGCGGCCGCCGGCCGATCAGGCCCAGGTCCACGGCATCGCCGCTCACCGTCGCGTCGAGGAAGACGGCGCCCAGGACAACGTTGAGCCGGGGCGTGACCTGGCCGGCGAGCGACACCTCGACGCCGCGGTTGCGCCGCTCGCCGAGCTCGCGGAAGACCCGCCCCGGGTCGAGCGCGAAATAGGGCTTGCGGACGTCGAACAGGCCCGCGACCAGGCGAAGCTCGGGGGTGATGGCGTAGCGCAGGCCCGCGTCCATCTGCTCGGTGAGGATGGCGGGCGGCGCCTCGCCCCGGTTGACGGCGATCTCGGGCGCGACCGGGCTTTCCTCGAGCCCCTTGCTGTAGCCGGCGTAGAAGACGAGCTTCGGGCTGGCGATGACGGAGAGGGTGCCGTTGAGCAGCCAGGGGCTCGACTTGGAGACCGGCAGGGGGCCGGAAGGGCGGACCACGGCCTTTTCGTAGAAGGTGCGCTGGAGGCCGAGGCTGAGCTCGCCCACGTCCCGCCAGCGGCCCTCGTAGCCGAGGCCGAAGGTGAGCTGGCGCACCCGGTCCGTCGTCTGCCGGCCGGGCGAGAAGTCCGGCTCTGGCGCAAGGAGCGGCTCGTCGATCCGCCCTCGGCCGAAGCTGAAGCGCTGGCTGCCGCCGATTCGGCGGTCGAGCATTCGGCCCCGGGTCATCAGGTGGACGAGGTGGAGGCGGTCGCCGTCGGTCGTTTGCCGGGTGAGGCGAAGCTCGCCCGAGGTGGAGGCGGACCGGCGCCCCTGCTCGTGGATAACCTCCCGGTCCGCCTCGCCTTCGGGCGAGGCGTTCAGGAAGAGGACGTTGAAGTTGCGCAGGTTCTGCGAGACGGAGCGGAAGGCGCCGCCGCGAAGGGTCCAGTCGCCGAAGCCGACGGTGGACAGAAGGCCGTAATTGTAGCCCCGGGACTCGTTCTGTGCCCATTGCGGGCCGAAATAGCGCCGCCGCTCGATCCGCGGCGGCAGATAGGCGCCCGCGGTGAAGACGATCGGCTGCCCCTCGTCGCCGCTGGTGTCCTGCAGGCTCCAGAAGGGGATGATCTCGACTCTCTCGGCCGGGCGCCAGCGGGCGACGCCGGCGGCGGTGAGCACGCGCTTGTGGCCGCCATAATATTGCTCCTCCCGATTGATCCCGATCCCGGCGGCCAGAGCGAGGGTTCCGGTGACGGGAAGCTGGGCGTCGACCTCCAGCCGCGGCCCGCCGAACGGGCCGATCCCGACGACGGTGCTGGCGACGGCGTCGGGCCCCGGCAGGCGCAGCGAGAAGTCGGCCACGCCGGTGGGGGCCGGGAAGGGATAGCCCTGGGCGGTGAGGCCGACCCTGACGTTGCTTCCGGAGATCAGGCGCGAGTTGAGGTCCGTCTGATAATCGAAATACAGGCCGTTGATCCGGACATTGCCCGCCTGCACCGGGCTGAAGCCGCGCGCGCTCTGCGGGAAATAGAGGCCGACGCGCTCGTTGCCGACGCTGGTGCCGAAAGCGTCGTCGGCAGCCTCGACCGGATTCTCGTTGGCGCGCTGGGCCAAAGCGGGCGTCGCCGGGGCGAGCATCAGGGCGGCAGCGCTGAGGGACCGTAGCATGGCTATCTCTCCACTTTGGTCCGTCTGCTGTGCCCCTCCGCTTCGATCCGGATAAGTGCCGGAGGTCGCTCCCCGGCACCGTGACCTTCGGCCTAGGGCGGGACGGCCCTTCCGTGGCGGCGGTCCCGCTGCGGCCCCGAGCGATCGCCGCCGCGCGCGAGCCGTTGAGTCGGGTGGCGATCGCCCCTACCCAGGACGTCGAGAGCGCACGGAGGCGTGGATGGCGGACCCGGTCCGGCTTCATGGATATGGATACAGCGTCTACAACCGGATCGCCCGGCTGGCCCTGCTTCTGAAGGAGGTCGGCCACGAGACGGTCGAGGTCGATCCTTTCGCCGAGCTTCCCGAAGCCTATCTGAGGCTCCACCCGTTCGGCCTGGTCCCGGTCCTGACCCATGGCGCGTTCGAGCTTTTCGAGACGGGCGCGATCACTCGCTATGTCGACCGGGCGTTCGAGGGCCCGCCCTTGCAGCCCGGGAGCGCTGCGGCCCTGGCCCGGATGGACCAAGTCATCTCGGTCGTCGATTCCTACGCTTACCGGCCGATGGTCAGGCAGGTGTCCTCCCACGCCTTCTTCCGCCCGCACTTCGGCGAAGATTCGAGCCGCGAGCAGATCGACATGGGCCTGGAGGCCTCGCGGAAGGTCCTGTCGTTCCTTGGCGGGGTCGCGGGCGAGGGCCTCGTCCTGAGCGGGCGCGATTTCACTCTCGCCGACTGCCATCTCGCGCCGATGATCGATTATTTCGTCCGGGCCGAGGAGGGCAAGGCGGCGCTGTCCTCCCACCCCGCCTTGCAGCGATGGTGGGACGGGGTGTCAGGGTTGGACATATTGAAGGCGACCGACCCGTTCGCCGACCAAGCCGGCTCCTAGTGAAGGGCGCCACCTCTTCCTTCGGTCAAACTGGCTGACCGACAGGCGGGATGCGGGTCTCGGTCCGCGAGTCCCGTTGATAAGAGCGGCGAGGCCGAAGCCTCATTCGCACTTCATCGTTGGCCGGTAGACCTGCATGGCGTTGGTGCCGGAGTTTCCGCCCAGCGTGATGCCGCCGCCCGGAAGGTAGATCCGGCCGCCGATCACCGCGCTGCCCTTGAGGCCGTGGACGGCGATGGGGAGGTCGGGAAGCCGGGTCCAGCGGTCGGCGCGGGGGTCGTAGGCGTAAGTGTTGGGGGTCAGGCCCAGCACGTGGCTTCGCTCGCCCTCGCCGCCGAAAACGAACATGCACCCGGCATGAGCCGCGCCGGTGATGCCGCCGCGGGGCGCGGGAAGCGGCGCGCCCTTGGTCCACCGGCGGGTCTTCGGATCGTAGATCTCGACGGCGTCGACCCGTTCGGCCATGGCGCCAGGGCCGGTGCGGCCGCCGGCGACGACGATCTTCCCGCCCAGGGCGACCATCGCGAGATGGTTGCGCTGGGTCGGCAGGTCGGGGAGCTTCTCCCATGTGTCGGTCGCCGGGTCGTAGACCTCGAAGGCGGAGCCGCCGGGCGGGCGCCCGCCGGCCACGTAGATCTTGCCGTCGATGACCGCCTTGCCGCCGCCGCCGCGGGCCGTCGGCATCGGTGATCGCGCCACCCAGCCGCCGACCGCGGGATCGTGCATCCAGACGTTCGAGACGAAGACCTCCGGCTTGCCGGTGCTCGCGCCCTCGATCTCGCCGCCGAGCACGTAGATCCTGCCGCCGACCGAAGCGACGTGCGTGTGGTGGATCGGCTGGGGCAGCTTCGGGCCGAGCGACCAGCGGCTCGTGGCCGGATCGTAGATCTGGACGAGATCGGAAGGAAGCCGCCCGGGCGGGTAGCCGCCGAGCACCCAGATTTTGCCATTGAACTCGGCGACCGCATGCTCGGAGCGCGGCAGGGGCATGGCGGCGCCCATGCTCCACCCGTCGAACTCGGGGTAGGCGCCGACCGGGCCGCCCTGGCTCACCCGGTCGTTCCAGGTCTCGCGAAGCTCGCCTGCCTCGACGGGAGTGGACCGGTCGGGCGCCTCCGGCGGCCCCGCCGATCCGGCCGGTCGCGCCAGGGCCCTGCCCGCCAGATCGACGTTACGTCCGTCGCGCCTGACTCGAACCGACACGGGGCCTCCAATCTTCAGGCCCTGGACGTATTCGCTGACGACCCGCGGCCCCGTGACGGCTCTTCCGCCGACCTGAAGTAGGACATCTCCCGGCCGAATGCCGATCGCGGCCGCCGTCCCGCCGGGGAGGACGTTGAGGATCCTGGCGCCTTCGGGAGCCTCCTCCATTCCCACCCCAAGCCCGACTTGGGGCTGTACCTTCTGGGTCGGGGGCTGAGCCTGCTGCGCCTGAGCCATGGCCGCAACCGACAGCATGAGCGCCGCCGCGCCGGCAAAGGCTCCTTCAGCCACTTTCGCCATCCTGTTCATCGCATGCTCCTCCTGCGAGCGAGCGCATGCTGCCACCGCGCGGGGTGCGTGACCATAGGCCGAAAGTCACGATTCCCGCGGTTCCGGCCGTGACTTTCGGCCTATGGTAAGACGGCCCGCTCTGTGGCAGCTTTCCGATCATGGAAGGCCAGCTCAGATACCGGCATCACTGGATCTTCGGGATCGCCGCGCTGGCCGTGTGGCTCCATTGGGGCTGGCCCGTCGTCCGCGCCTTCCTGGCCGGCGCGACGATCCGCGATGCGCCCGTGTCGGCCGTCTGGTTCGTCCCCTTCACGATCTTCGGGGCGGCCGTCCTGGCGGCGATGGTCCCGAAGCTTCGAACGAGCCTGCTGTGGGCCCTGGTGTGCGTCCAGCTGGCGGCGGTCGCGGCCATGGCCTTCATCGTCCCCTGGGCGGGCATGTCGACCTTCCTCGTCCTCATCGCGTGGCAGGTTGCGATGGCGACCGGGCCTGCCAGGGCGCTGGCCTGGATCGGCTTCCAGACCCTGGTGGTCGTCGGCGCGCTGGCCCAGGCGCTGAATCCCGATTTGTGCTGGGTCATAGGCGAGTCGGTGGCGCTGCAGCTGGTGCTCTTCCTCACCGCCCAGGCGCTTCGGAGGGAGGCGGAGACGGCACGGGCCCTCGCCCAGACGAACCGGGAGCTGAGGTCCGCCCAGGCGATCATCGCCAACAGCGTCCGAGGCGCCGAGCGCCTCAGGATCTCGCGCGAGCTTCACGACGCCTGGGGCCATGAGCTGACCGCGCTCGGGCTTCAGCTCGAGATCGCGAGCCACGTCACCGAGCCCGGCCGGGCGAACGACCATGTGTTGAAGGCGAAGGGCCTCGCGCGCGACTTGCTGGCGAAGGTCCGGGACGTCGTCTCCACGCTTCGCGAGGCCGAGCGTTGCGACCTCAAGGAGGCGCTGGAGGCGCTCGCGAAAAGCGTTCCGACGCCCGCCATCCATGTCGACATCGCCCCCGCCGTGCGGGTCGGCCCCGACCAAGCCCACGCTTTGATGCGCTGCGCCCAGGAAGCCGTCACCAACGCCGTCAGGCACGCGGACGCGGCCAATTTGTGGCTTCAGGTGACCCCCGACGGCGAGGGCGTCCGTCTCGTCGCGCGCAACGACGGCAAGGCCCGGCCCGTCGCCTCCTCGCCCGGCTCGGGGCTTATCGGCATGCGTGAGCGCCTGGAGACTCTCGGCGGCAGGCTGGCGGTTCGAGCGGGGGGCGACAGCGGCTTCACGGTCGAGGCATGGCTGCCTTCGGGTTCGCCGCAAGCGGCATGATCCGGCCGATATGATCCGGGTGGTTCTCGTCGACGACCAGACCCTGGTCCGCCAGGGCGTTCGCGGCCTGCTCGAGCTGGTCCCCGACATCGAGGTGGTGGGGGAGGCGAGCGACGGCGAGGAGGCGCTGGAGAAGGTGCCGGAGCTGAAGCCCGACGTGCTCCTCCTCGACATAAGAATGCCCCGGCTGAGCGGCATCGAGGTCCTCGAGGCTCTGGGCGCGGCCAATGCGCTTCCGCCCACCCTCGTCCTGACGACGTTCGACGACGGCGACGCCGCGATCGCGGCGATCAAGGCCGGCGCCAAGGGCCTGATGCTGAAGGATGTCTCGCTCGAGGACCTGGCCCAGGCGATCCGGTCCCTGGCCGACAACAAGACGGCGTTCCAGCCGGCCATGACCGAGAGCCTGATGGCGGCGATCCGCCGAGGCCCCTCGCCCTCCGGCGACAGCTACGTCGCCGAGTCGCTGACCGTCCGGGAGCGGGAGGTGCTCCACCTGATCTGCGCCGGCTACAGCAACAAGGAGATCGCCGATCTGCTGGCGCTGGCGGAGGGGACGGTGAAGAACCACGTCTCCAACCTCCTCCTGAAGCTCGATGCCCGCGACCGGACCCGGGCGGCGCTCAAGGCCCTGCAGCAGGGGCATCTCGGCTAGGCGCGGCGACGCCCGGTGGAAGGGAATTCCCGAGCTGCCCGAGCCTCAGTCGTCATATTCCAGCTTCGGATACCAATCGGTTCCGCGCCCGCCCGGGGTCCAGTCGAGCAAGGTCCACAGCGGCGTCGGATCGGGCGCCAGATGCGCGTCCTGCCCCGGGTCGGCGGTCTCGGCGCCGCCCTCCGCCGCCCAGAACAGGCGGACCTCGTCGCCGGCACGCTTCCACATGAGCACGGCAGCCCCTTCCTCGCCGTCCGCCAGAGCGCGATAATCCACGGCGAAATCGTCGCCGACAATCTGGTAGAATTGCAGGTTCGACCAGCCGCGCTCGCGGGCGAAGGCAAGCTGCCGGGCGACGGGCGAGCGGCCGACGATCGCGATTCCCAGGCGCTGCTCGACGTCCCGGGCGGGAATGTCGAGCGAGCCCACGAACGAGGTGCACATGGGGCAGGGCCGCTCGCGCTCGGGGCCGAACATCCAGAAATAGGTGAAGAGGGTGTCGTGCCGGCCGAACAGGTCGGCAAGGCCGAGCGCCTTCCCCTCCGAGTCGAGGAAGCGATAATCCTTCGCGACTCCGCCCGGCGGAAGCGAGCGGCGCATTTCGGCGACCCGCGAGATATGCCGCCGAAGCTCGATCTCCTCCGCGAGCAGGGCGGTGCGCGCCTCGCGATATTCGGCGCTCTCGTTGGGGAAGGGCTTGCTGCCCGCGGCCGCCATTTCCGCGGCGGGTCTCAAGTTCGGCATCGTTGCTCGCTCCTGTCTTGCCGGCCCGGGAAACGGGGCACGGACCTTCCTGTCCCTGCGATCGAATGATGCTAGGTCCGTCCGCCGACCTCCTTGAGCTCGAACCCCACGATCTTGCCGTCCCACCGGCACTGGAAGGACCGGGTCCGCCCCTCCCCCTCCACCGCGCCCCACACCACGACCTTGGCGACGCTCCGGTAGACGATGTCGATGACCCGCGCCGTCCCGTATTTCGACGCCTGCGCCAGGCAGGCCTCCCGGGCGACCGGCCCCGGATCCGCGCTGGGCGCCTTGTCCGGCCGGTCGGCGGCGCGGACCGCGGCGCCGACGGCGCTCGCCGCGATGCTCGCGGCGCAGCCGCCGAGCGGGAGCGCGCCGAGCGCGAGCAGAAGCGGGATCGATCGGCGCATCCTTGTTCCTTTCCCTCACGCGGCGCTCCGCCGCTTGCGGCCGGACCGAGCATCGCCGCGCGCCCCTGTCAACGCGCGGCGGAGGTTTTCGAGCCTTGCAAAAGAGAAATAGTTCTGGTTTTGTTCTCACATGCTGACCGACTCGCCCGAACCCGGCCGGACGCCCCATCCCGACCCCGAGGTCGAGGCCCTGCTCGACTTCGAGCCGGTGATCCGCAAATGCGTCCGCCACCCCCAGCTCGGCCGCCACGACGGCGAGATCGCCACCGGCCCTCCGCTCGAAAGTCAGCGCACCGGCTCGCATCTCAGCGATAGCGAATGGCGCCGCCGCCAGGAGGAGAAGCAAGCGCTGGCCGCGGAGGCGCAGCAGGTGTGGGAAGCGAAGGCGCGGGCGGAGGCGGAAGCGTGGGCGAAGCGTGGAGGGCGAGGATGGCGGCGGCGCCGATGCCGAAGGCGAGGCGGACGGGCCGTGAAGTTTTTCGTCCCCTACGCCTCCGGCGACGCCCATGCCGAGCACATCTGGAAGGTCTCCCGAGCCGACCTCCTCGACCTCGGCCTCCCACCATCAACCGCCGCCTCTGGGCCCTCGCCCTCGACGTGACGAGGCCTAATTGCCTCCTCCACATCGGCCGCGAAGTCCCCAATGACGACGGCCCCGCCCTGCTTATCTTCGAAGCGAGAAACCTCCCGATCTATTACGTCTGCACCCCGTATAACGGCGTCCTCGGCGGCCAACCCTCCAAGCTCGGTCTCACCAGCCGCGGCCGGGCGATCGACTTCGACGAGGTGGTGGAGGGGAATGAGCGAGACGTCCGTTCCCGCCTCCATCCGGCACCCCCAACTCGTCATGCCCGCGAAAGCGGGAATCCCGCTTCTCCCCGCGGTGCACCTTGATCGCTGGCTCGGATTCTCTCTCGATGCCTGCCACGCAGGATTTTCCCTCGCTACCTGGCACCACGTATTTTCCCCAGGCAGAGGCGGACGCCCGGGGGAAGCGGGCGGCGGCGGAGACCCGCGGCGAGAGTGGCGCGGAGGGGGACCAACCGCCACCCGGCGCTTGATCCGGGGTGATCTGCTCGGCTGGCCGGGTGCCGGCGGCATCCCGGCACCGGCCCGACCATCTTCCCCACCCCCGCCCGCCTCCGCTACAGCGGCCGAATGACCGGCGCGGCCTATGTGGTGGAGGGCGAAACGGCGCGCGCGACCGCGCATGCCGCCGGCCCCTGGCATCCCGGCCTCCAGCATGGCGGAGCGCCCGCCTCTTTGGTCGCCTGGGCAGCCGAGCGGGTGCCCGCCGCCGCGCCGATGCGCGTCGCCCGCCTCACCGTCGAGCTGCTCCGCCCGGTCCCGGTCGCCCCGCTCGAGCTGCGCGTCGCCACCTTGCGCGAGGGTCGCAAGATCCAGCTCGTCGAGATCCGCCTGCTCCACGAAAGCAAGGAGGTCGTCCGGGGCACCGTCCTCAAGCTCCGGACCGCCGCCATCCCCCTCCCGCGCGGTCCGATCCTCCCCCCGCTCGGCGCCCCGCCCCCGACCGACGTCGCCGGCCACTCCGCCGGCTTCGACTTCGGCTTCGCCGCCGCCTTCGAAGTCCGCCGTCTCACGGAGCGCGGCAAGCTCGGCCCCGCCAAGGTCTGGTTCCGCCAGCACGCCCCCCTCGTCGAAGGTGAGCCCCTGACCCCCGCCATGCGCGCCGCCGCCGTCGGCGACTATTCCAACGGCATCGCCAACGAGCTGCCCTGGTCCGATTGGACCTTCATCAACGCCGATTTGACCGTCAGCCTGGCGCGGGAGCCGGAGGGGGAGTGGATATTGTCGGACGCCGAATGCTGGGTTGGGGAGGACGGGACGGGGGTGGCGATGTGCCGGCTGGCGGACGAGCGGGGGACGTTCGGTCGGGCGGTACAGTCGTTGCTGCTGGAGAAGCGGTGAGGGAAAGGCGTACATGCGAGGGAGCCCAAAAAGTGACTGTCACTGTGATGTCACCGTCCCCCCGAGCCTCTCCAGCCACCGATCGAATGCCGTTAGGACATCAATTTCCCGAGCCAGGTCGGTGCTGGAAGCCCGGTGGATCGCAATTCCTTCTCTATTTGCTCTCCAATTTTGGGACGCCAGCGGGCCAGCAATTCAGCGCTCAGCCACAGCAGCGACGCACGATCCACGATATTGTCGTCGCGGATCAAGCCCACGGCGATTCTCTCGGCTTTGTCGAGTGCCTTCGTGAAGGCGTCGTCAGGCGACAACCGGTCGAACATGAGGATCGCGAGCGCCATGCAATAGAAAGCCTCATCCTCGCCATAAGCAGCGCCCGGACGCACGGTGTCCCGGCAAAAGACGAGCGATGACTGACATATGTCGGGCATTGCCCTGGCTGCGCGGAACCAGGGGAGCCAGGGGGCAGGAAGCGCCTCCTCGAGCTTGGCCAGAACACGTTTTTCTTGTCGTGCATCATCCAGATCCTGACCGGCGATTTCGGCAAGGTCCGCGAAATAGACCCTCCAGCGCTTTATCCATCCGAGCTCGGTGCGGTATTTGCCGCTGACAACGGTCGCCGCCATCGGATCGCGGAGGCGCGTCGCGAAAAATACCTGGTCCTCTGCCAGCCATTCCGATTGTACGAACGTTTTCCGCAGCCTGCCGAAGATCGTATTCGGGTCTGGAGTTTCGGCAACGCCCCCTTGGCCGGGACTCGCGAGGAACAGGGCCGCGAAGTCCTGAAAGATGCCTTGCATCAGTTCCATCTGCCTGTCGCCAAGGGCGCCGAGGAGCAGCATGCAGCGATGGTCTTGGAGGCTCGGCACCGCGGCAGTCCACGCCGTCCCGACACTCCGACGCTCGCCGCGCCCAAGCCCGGAGATGCGTTGCGCCTCGCCTTCCTCGGTGATGGCCGACACCGGCTCGCGCCCCTCGTCCGCGAGAGAAAGGAACGCCTCGATGGCCCTGCCCCAGTCTCCCGAATTGACCGCTTCCACGATGGCCTCGGAATCGACTTCCGCCGGCTCTTCCTCCGCCGCCAGGGGCACATAGAACTTGCCGTTCTTCTGCACGTCGACGAAACGCGCCATGAGCGCCACCAGCCACGACATCTCCCTGGACGCGGGGCCGGCGTGATTGCTTCGCGCGTAGACGGTGGCTCCGGAGAAATAGGCCATGAGCGCGTAGAGAAAGTTCGTGAACCAGATCGACTGGTGAAAATCGTCGCGGATGTGGCGTCGATTGAATTCTAACGCCACCGAGCGCAGGTTTGCGATGTGAGCCGTCTCGAAGATGCTCGCTCCACCCGTCGAGTCGATAAGCGGGCCGTAACGGTTTTCGAAGAGGCGCAGGCGGAAGGTCAGGTAGGCCAGGAAATATTCGATTCGGCTGTGCGTGTCGGCAACCCGTTTCATCTCGGCCGTGAGCGCGACGAAATCCATGGCCGCAGAACTGATCAGCATGGCCTCCATCGCGCAGATCGGCTTCCAGTCGCTCAGAGACGGTGCTCGGGCCGTTACGAACCCGAAGGCTCCGGGCCCACTGGAAAGAATGTCCGTCAGGATCGGGATCGAGCACGCCCTAATCTCGATCGACGCTCTGAATTCGTTTTCGGGGGGGATGATGTTGACGTTGAAGGACTTGCGCAGAAAATAGACGTTGATCGTTTTCTGTCGCTCGATAGTGCGCGGGTCGTCCATCCTGGCCAGCGCCATTTCAGTCGGGCTGAAGCAGCGATACTGATCGCCGACTTTCTCCGCCTCGAGGCTGACGATTCTGGCCTTGGCGCCGCCGGCGAGTGTGGCGATCACCTTCATCTTGAGCGGTGTCAGGAATCCGATCGGGCACAGCGCCAATTGTCGCCCGAAGGCGCGATATTGGGCGATCGTGACGTCCTCCCACAAATTGTCGGCCGCGATCAGAAACAGGATGTCGCAGCGGCGGGCGAGCGCACGCCATTGTAGAATGGCGAGAAAGGCGAGCAGCACGGGGACGGCCATCACCCAGGTTGGCTGGACCAAGCCGGCGAGGATGACGAAGAGGAGCGCGGCCGAGACAAGCCCGCTGATGATCAGCCAGAACCGTGTGAGTGGCAGGGCAATGGCCGCGGCCGAAATCGCAACAGCCGTCGGGATAACCGCTGAAAGAACGATTTTGACCGTCTCAAGAAGCGCACCTTCTATCATAGGTCGTCCCCGCATCGCCCGGTTGCTGCAATGCGTAAGACTATCACGGGCGGAGCAAGATCGTACCCGACTTATAGGCGGCCATGGTGATCGCGAGTGCCTGGGGGGAATTTGTGACTGTGACCAACTTCCTCCGCACCTTCGCGGCTTCGTGCCTGCGGCGCCCGGGAGCACGCGCAAGCGCTCGCCCCACCGCCTGACCTCTTCCGTCACTTCCGCGCACGCAGGAAGGACATGCCCGAGACCACGACCTTCAAGAGCGGCAACAGCGAAGCCGTGCGGCTACCCCAGGGGATCGGCTTCGGAGTCGGCGTCGCGGTCCATGTCGAGCGCGACGGCGACCGGGTCGTCATAACCCCCACGCGCAATCCCGCGGAGGAGAAGGCGCGCCTGCTGGCTCTGCTCGCCGATCTCGAAGCGATCGGAGGCCCTCCGGATAGCGTGCAGGAGCGCGATCCTTTTGAGTTTCCGGAACGGCGCGGCCTGTGATCTTCATCGCTACGGATGTCGCGATATCCCTCCGCGACAAAGACCCCGATACTCGAAGCCGATTGGCCGAGCTCGGCCGGGTCCGCGTAATCTCGGTGGTGACCCGGATCGAGCTGGAGAACGGAGTCAACAAGGAGCCTGCCGCCGCACGGTATCGACGCCAGGTGCTCGACCGCATGCTCGAGACGATCGTTGTGGAGCTGTTCACGCCCGCCGACATCCACGCCTACGGAGCGATCGTCTATGATCTGGGGTACGACCGGCGAACCACGCTCGACCGCCTGATCGCGGCGCAGGCGATCTCGCGCGACGCCCGGCTCATCACCCGCAACCGCCGCGACTTCGACCGGATCGAGGGCCTGCGGCTGGAGGTCTGGCCGGGCGAAGGCGCATGAGCGGTCTTCTCGTCGCTTAGCCGTTGCGGGCGCCCTGCAGCCGCCAGGCGGTCAAGCGTCTCCCGATTCCAATAAATTGGCAACACGGTGCAAAGCAGCACTTCATTTCGCACGCGCGCTCACGGGAATCGTAAACCTGTCCCTGCCGGTGGTGAGCGAAGACGGCCGCCATGCCGTTCTGGCGTTCAGCCACAGCGGTGCGGGCTCATCGCTGCGATTTCTGAACGTGAGTCGAGCGGGAACTGGCACGTCGTCGGGAACCGCCCGCTGGGGGTATAGCGATCCCAGCGGCGAAACGGCAGCGGCTTCGACCCGGTTTCCCTCCCGCCGCGCCCCTGCTAACGCCGCCGCGAAATGACCGACCTCAGCAGAATCCGCAACTTCTCCATCATAGCTCACATCGACCATGGCAAGTCGACGCTCGCCGACCGGCTGATCCAGTCGACCGGCGGCCTCACCGAGCGCGAGATGACCAGCCAGGTGCTCGACAATATGGAGATCGAGCAGGAGCGCGGGATAACGATCAAGGCGCAGACGGTGAGGCTCGCCTACCGCGCCAGGGACGGCGAGGATTATGTCCTGAACCTGATGGACACGCCCGGCCATGTCGACTTCGCCTACGAGGTCAGCCGCAGCCTCGCCGCCTGCGAGGGCGCCCTGCTCGTCGTCGACGCGGCCCAGGGGGTGGAGGCGCAGACGCTGGCCAACGTCTACCAGTCGATCGAGCACGACCATGAGATCGTCCCCGTCATCAACAAGATCGACCTCCCCGCCGCCGACGTCGACAAGGTCAGGAAGGAGATCGAGGACATCGTCGGCCTGCCCGCCGACGACGCCGTCCTGACCTCGGCCAAGACCGGGATCGGCATAGCCGAGGTCCTCGAGGCGATCGTCACCCGGATCCCGCCGCCCAAGGGCGACCGCGAGGCGCCATTGAAGGCGATGCTGGTCGATTCCTGGTACGACCCCTATCTGGGCGTCGTCATCCTCGTGCGGGTGATCGACGGCTCGATCCGCAAGGGCGCGAGCGTCTCCTTCATGGCCGCGGGCACCACCCACCTGGTCGACCGGGTCGGCGCCTTCCGCCCGAAGATCGAGCTCCTGCCCGAGCTCGGCCCCGGCGAGATCGGCTTCATCACCGCGCAGATCAAGGACATCACCGAGACCCGGGTCGGCGACACCATCACCGACGCGCGCCGACCGGCCGCGGAGGCCCTGCCCGGCTTCAAGCTGGTCCAGCCGGTGGTGTTCTGCGGCCTGTTCCCGGTCGACGCCGCCGATTTCGAGAAGCTTCGCGAGAGCATCTCGAAGCTCCGGCTCAACGATGCGTCCTTCTCGTTCGAGATGGAGACTTCGGCCGCCCTGGGCTTCGGCTTCCGCTGCGGCTTCCTCGGCCTCCTCCACCTCGAGATCATCCAGGAGCGGCTGACCCGCGAATATGATCTCGACCTCATCACCACCGCGCCCAGCGTCGTCTACAAGATCCACCTCACCAAGGCCGCGGGCGAGGCGGCGGCGCGGACGATCGAGCTGCACAACCCGGCCGACATGCCCGACCCGAACCGGATCGCGTCGATCGAGGAGCCGTGGATCGAGGCGACCATCTACGTGCCGGACGAATATCTCGGGCCGATCCTCAAGCTCTGCCAGGACCGGCGCGGCATCCAGAGGAATCTGACCTATGTGGCGGGGCGGGCCCAGCTCACCTACGAGCTTCCGCTGAACGAGGTGGTGTTCGACTTCTACGACCGCCTGAAGTCGATCAGCCGCGGCTACGCCAGCTTCGACTATCACCAGATCGGCCACCGCGAGGGCGACCTCGTCAAGATGAGCATCCTCGTCAACAACGAGCCGGTCGACGCTCTGTCGATGATCGTCCACCGCGCCGCCGCCGAGGCGAGGGGCCGCCACATGTGCGAGCGCCTCAAGGACCTGATCCCGAGGCACCTGTTCAAGATCCCCATCCAGGCCGCGATCGGAGGCAAGGTCATCGCCCGCGAGACCATCGCGGCTTTGAGGAAAGACGTGACGGCCAAATGCTACGGCGGCGACGCCAGCCGCAAGCGCAAGCTCCTCGATAAACAAAAAGAGGGGAAGAAAAGGATGCGGGAATACGGGAGTGTCAGCATCCCGCAGGAGGCGTTCATCGCGGCGTTGCGGATGGGCGAGGAATAGGGTCCCGCTCCGTCATGCTGAACTTGTTTCAGCATCCAGTCTGGAGACCCCTGAGCGGGTGGAGGCCTGGACCCTGAAACGAGTTCAGGGTGACGGGGAGCGCGAATATGGCTCGGTGAGCATCCCGCAGGAGGCTTTCATCGCGGCGCTGCGGATGGGGGAGGAGTGAGTTCGGATCGAAGTGGTACTTCGATCCGGGCCTAGCTTGTGAATTCCCGGTCTGCGTCGAGGCCGCGATGGAGAATGCGGGCGATCTCCACGGCGGTCTCCGTTACCCGATAGTATATGGTCGCACGGCGCTCGAAGGGAACGGTGCGGATTCCGAGCCCCAGCTCGTCGCGAGGTGATCCGCGGCGCGGAAAATCTCAGACGCTGACAGGCCGCCTCGATTCGCGCGACATAGGCCAAAGCGACGGCGGCACCGGCGGAAGGGGCCAGCCACTGGTAGATCCTATCCAAATCCGCATCGGCGCGGCAGATAGACGAGGTCAAATCCCAGGCTTCAAATAGGCTTCGTGGCGTTCTGCGATGCGGCGGCGAACCTCGTCGGCCGGAATGGGCGGGCGAGGATCGGCCAAGGCTTCCTGGATCATCCGCTTTTCGTAAGCCTGCCACTCAGGATCGTTCTCGTCGATCGGCGGCAGGATGCGGTCTAGCTCCTCCTCGCTGAGTGGGTCCGGTTCGGCCGCGGCCTCGGTTTCCGGCCGAGTCTGCTCTTCCTCCGCGCTGGCGGGATCAATGCCTGGGGGACGGCGGTCCATTTGCGCTCTCCGATCGGCTGTAATTCTAGGCTTCGGCGGAGAGCGCGGCAAGGCGGCGGCAGGTCAGATGCGAAGTTCGTTCATGCCCGACTGGCTCAAAGGCCACGCTTCGCCTTGTACTCGGCGATGCGCGCACTCGGGCAAAGGCTTCGGCCGCCGGAATGCTGGGCCTGGGATCGTCGAGCGCCTTGCGTATCATCCGGATAGTTTCCGGATCGAGCGGCTCGGGGACGGGCGGCTCGGTGGCGGACGGCTCATCGCCGGTCTCGTGGCGCGCGAGCGGTCATTTCCACGGCTCCTCCAGGCCGAGGAGAAAGTAGGCCCTGCCGCACGACCGCACAAGCAGACGGTCGCGAGCATGCGAAGTTCGTATTTGGCGTCTCTTGGCCTAAGGCCCAGGGAAGACATGAGGAGGAGACCGATGGGGAAGCGTGGAACGAGAGCGGCGATCATCGCCTCGGCACTTCTCCTGACGGCCTGCGGCGGAGCGGAACCGAATCAGCAGGAGAACCGAACGGCCGGCGCCAGCACGGCTGTGGCCGTCGCGCGTTCGGAAGCATCACCGGCCCGGCCCGTTCCCGCAACCGAGACAGCGCTGACCGCGGAAGGCTTCGGCCCGCTGCGCATCGGGATGACCCGGGCTCAGGTGGTGGCGGCGCTCAGCGAGGACGACGACCCGGAGGCGGTCGGCGGCCCCGACCCGGAGAGCTGCGACGAATTCCGCCCCGCCCGCGCGCCCAGGGACATGCTGGTGATGATCGAGGAGGGGCGGCTCACCCGCATCTCGCTGATCGACGAGTCGAAGGTGAAGACCGACCGCGGCCTCGGCCTCGGTGCCACGGCGGCGGCGGTGCGTTCGGTCTATGGGGCGGCGCTTCGGGCGGAGCTGCATAAATATGAGGAGGCGCCGGCGGAGTATCTGGTGGTGTGGGCGAAGGACCCGCCGAAGGACGAGGAATCCCCGGCCCCGGCGACGGCGCGGGGGATTTTGTACGAGGTGGGAGCGAAGGGGGTGGTGCAGCGGATCAGCGGGGGGGGGGCCGAGCATTCTTTATGTGGAGGGGTGCGCTTGAAATCGGATCGAAGAGGTACGTCGATCCGGGACGGCGGCGACGCCACCCGCAAGCGCAAGCTTCTCGACAAACAAAAAGAGGGGAAGAAAAGAATGCGGCAGGACCTTATCGCTAGCGGACGATAGACAAAGCGATATCGCCCTCGCTCCAGATGTGGGAGCAGCCGGAACAGCAGCCTGCGTCAGCTACGCCAACTTTTGGCCAAACGTTCCAGTTGGCCTCGCCAAAATGATTTTCGATCAAACTTATGGTTCTCCTATATTCCGAACCATCGCCATTGGCGTGGGCGGTCGGAATATGATGCAAATACCGGCCGGCGACTTCGAGGCATAACTGCACATAATCCATCGTATGAAGAATATGTTCGTGCCAGAGCACGTCAACCGGCCCGGACATCCCGAGTTGCTCATGAGGGTGCTTAACTGAGACGTAAATAAATTTGCGATATTCGCATTCCACATCAGAGCTGTACGTGGGACTCCAGCCCTCTCTGGCCGCTGCCCGCCGTGTTATCGGAGCCAGATTCCAGCCAAAAAGCCGGTCAGCAACCTCACCCTGCTCAAGCGCTTCCGCACCAGCCGGGGCCTCCGTTTCCAATGTTTCAGTCTGCATAGTCATGTCTCTCGGTCACAAGGTCCACTCGGAGCCCGTGTTCGTCTGAAAGGAGCCAAGTTCTTACAGGTTCCGGGCATGAATCTCCAGCCCCCCATTCTTCCCACTTTTGAGGGGTAACAAGGACATTCCTCTTCGCAAACGCATATCCGTTATTCGGGCCCAGAGGGAGTGTCCCCGCTTGCAAACCTGCAAGCGCCACGCCCTGATCGCGCAACAGGCTGACGGGCTGCCTCAAAACGAAATAAGAAATAATGTTGCGTTCCGAACAGTTAAATCCAATTAAGAATACAGTATGGGCATCGTAAAGACCAAAACCGTCAAGAATCGGTCGCTGTGAATCATCCTCGTTCGGCTGCGTCCAACGCAAAACGCCGCCGGCCCCACGTCCAATGGTAATTGGACGAACGGCAAACTCGCTCTTGTGCTCTGGGACTCGGGGAACACCGGGCGTGGTCGGGAATATTCTCAAGAACTCCCCACAGAATCGCGGGTAAGCACCTGTATCGTCGCTATTTGCCTCGACGAAAGCGTCTAGCGCACTAAAATGGCTCCATGAATTGTCGAACCAAAGGTAACTAACCGAATATTGCGTGCCTTTAAGGAATTCCGTCAACACATCGCGAACCTGGTTGTCCGCATTTTTCCCTCTTCTTATATAATAGTCGACTTTTGAGAAGAGGTGTGGATATTTTGTGTCGATGAAAGCGAATAATTCACCTTGGCTCTTGCGAGCGAGCGCACATTGAGACAGGTAGCGCTCGCCCCCGGCGGAAAGAACCTTTCGCTTACGGCGGTTTTTGCGAGGGGAAACTTGGTTACTTGCGTCCCCGTCCTCCATTTCCATCGGTTATCCCCCTGCCTTGGGACAGGCTGGCATAGGGCCGGGCTTAATTCAACGAAATTGGAAGCCGCATGGCGAAAACGAAACTCCGTCAATTTATCTTGAAGTTGCCTCGAGTCGCAGCAGCTGGAGTGTTGAGATTGAAAGCGCTCCGACGATGCACCGTATGATCGAACAGATGTTGGACCGGCCGCGCACTAACGTCCCGAAAAACCGCTGATTCTACTCAGATCGCTAATGTCATAGCGGGCAACGGAAGCGTAAAATGGCTCCGTTACCGCACCGGATCGCCAGACCCTCGATCCGCGGTGGGTATGGAGAGAGGAGCACGGGCATGAGACAGGCACACGAGAACGCCCCTCGGAGCCTACTTGGACGCATGGCCGAAGTAGCATTCATCACCTTCGCAATCTTCAACGGCCTCGCGCTCGCGTTCGGCCTGTATGAGGCAGTGAGCGACCAGATCTTCGTTGCGCGGCTCGTGCTCTCGATCGCCGGAGGAGTCACGATCGCCATGATGATCGCGATCGGATGGCGAATGCTGCTTCGCTCCGCGGTCGCCGGTCGCAGGGATGTCCAGACCGCGGTCCTAGGAACGGGACTTGCACTAAGCGGGATCGTCGTCAGCGCATGGTTTTTGGCGGCGATCATCGGCGGCGACGATGCCCGGGCCGACTATCAGTCGGACCATTTGGTGGTGCTCCAGGCGCAGGCAGACCGCATCTCGGATAACGCGGAGCTTGACGCAAAAGTCGTGGCAGCCACCCGCACCGCCGGCGTCGAGGTCCGGGAGATGGCACGGGCCGAAGCATCGAGCGGGCTCGTTTCCAGGATCGCAGAGGGCCACGGTGAATGGGCGCGCTCGCTGGAGGCGTTTGCGACGACATTGGAATCCCGCGCGGTTGAGATGGAGGCGCAGCAGGCGCGCCGGGAAGACAGTCTTGCGCTGTTCGGCAAGACTATGGTGGAAGCTCGGCTCGCCGCCTCGCGCGGCGAGGGAGAGCGCTACGAGGAGATGATCACGCGAGGCTCGCGTCTGCTCGCGGAGGCTGATGGAATCGCCAGTCACGTTACCGTGGCGGCGATCGGGACGGGATTGATGGCAAAGGAGGGCCGCGAGCAAATCAGCGCGGCCACGGCACGCCTGACGGAGCTGGCCGACGATGCCTCGACGCAGTGGCGCAAGGAGGATGTGCCTTTCTATCAAGCTGTGTCGAAGCAGGTGGCGACGGCGATCAGCGCCGATGCCATCCCGGGTGCGTGGGCGGTGGCCGTGGCGTTCGAGATCCTGCCGTTCATGCTTCTCCTGATCGTCTTGCTGCGGCCTGAGGACCCGAAGACGCTGGATGAGCGTGGAGGCGGAGAGAACGATAACGATCAGGAACCTGTTGAGCCGAAATCAACGGCGCTCAGGCAGGTCGGATAGCCTGCGGCCCTTTCAATCTCCCCGGCTTCCGGCCGGGGCCTTTTCACGGAGCCGGGCGATCACCCACGCAAGCGGCTAGTCCACATCTCCGCAAAATGCTTAACCGCAAAAACCACTGATTCGGCCTGCCGCTATCCTATTTGTAGTGCTGCCCGAAGGATGCGCCCAATTGCCTCTGGCTTGCTCGGCCTCGGCTCCGGCTGCTGCGCGATCCAGGACTCAAGCGCTGCCAGGCGCGGCGGTCGCTCTTCCATTGGTTTCTCGTCATCTCGGACTTGATCCGGGGTCTAGTTCTCCACTCCACGAGCGGGCGACCAGCTGGACCCTGAAACGAGTTCAGGGTGACGGTGGGTGTGGTGGCGAGGCTTGGCGGGAGGCGACGCCTTTCGCGCCGCGGAGGCGGAGGTTCGGGGTGGAGCGGGCGACGGCGGGATATTCGGCCGAGGTCGAAGAGGCGGTGCTGGCCGTCTACGAGGCTCAGCTCGATGTTTTTCCGGGGCGGTGCGGGACGTGATGCTGGCGGGGGCGCCGGATCTCGCGGCGTTTGCGGTGAAGCTGGAGCTGTTCTTCGACCCATGAGCTCGAGCCGAATTCGGTCGACGAGGAGGTGCTGGCGGCGATTCGTGGGGACGTCCGCCGGCTGGCGGGTCCTTCGACAGGCTCAGGATGAGCGGAGAGGCGGGGCCGTCACGAAGGCGGCTTCGTGACATCGGTCCTGTCCGCTTTCGCGGCAGGCCGTCCGGCCCGGCGCTTCTCTACGACTATCAGGAAGCGTCGCGGTCGCGTCGTTCCTCATAATCTCGGAGCGCCTGCGCTTCCCACTCCACCTGCGCCCTCGCATCTCGGGCGATTTGCGCCTCGATCGCCGCGCGCTTCTCCGCCCCGCCCTCGCCGTGGAAGCCCTGGTTCGTGGTCAGCGGCTCGTGGGCGAAGCCGTCGTGCTGCTCGAGCAGGTGGCGGGGCGGATATTCGGGGCGGGGCGGGTCGCCCTGCTCTTCCCACCAGGTCCGGCGGGCGGCGTCGAGGAAGGCCGATACATTGGTCTGGGCGATGGTGAGGAGGCCGTAGTCGCCGAGGCGCGCGCGCTTAAGCACCTCCATGGCGTTGCCGCCGACGACGTCGGCCGCGACTTCGAGCATGGTGATCTGGCGGAGGTAGAAATCGGCCTCGGCGATCCGGCCCTCGAGGCGGCAGCGGCGCTCGGCCTCCAGCTTCAGCCGGTACTTCCGGACGATCGAGGCGATGAGCTGAAGGTGCTCGGTGGGAATGTCCCTTGTCGACTCGTCCTCGTCCGGATCGGGGACGTGCGCCTCCGCCGGCTCCTCCGCGGGGAGGCGGCGGGTCGCGGCGCCGCTCCACGCCAGCGGCGGCCGGCCTCGCGTCCGAGCCGTTTCGCCGCGGGCGGCGGCGAGGAGATTGTCGGAGCGGCGAACCCGCTCCCGCTCCGCATATAGCTCCTGCGCGGACGAGCTGGCGCGGCTCGAGGCCGGCGCCTCGCCGGCCGGCCTTCGCGCTCTCTTGCCGGGCAGCGGCGCCGCTTCGCTTCGGCGCTGCTCGGCCCGGGGGCCTCGGCTAGACCAGGATCGGCTCGACCAGGACCTGATATTGCGGCCGCTCGTCGCCGATCGGGGACTGGAGGACGTCCAGGACGGTCCAGGTGGCGTAATTGCCGGTATAATGGAGATGCTCGCCGACCCGGGGCGCGGCGGCATAGTCGAAGGTGCCGAGAGTCTCGGCGTCCTCCTTGCGGATGATGGTGACCGAGATCGTCATTTCGGTAAAAGCTCCCCACGTTGGTCCGGCGCCGAAGCTAGCCCTGCGGGAGGGGATTGGCGAATCCTGTCTAGGCGGCCTCCAGCCGGCTCGAGACGGGGACTTAACCTGGATTTAGGTTGCCAGCCCCGGCCAAAGCGCCCACGCTCCTTCGCGAGCGCCCGGCAGCGTCCGGACCACCCCTCTCGAAGGAATATGAGATGAGCACCGCCGAGGAATATCAGGCGAAAGCCGAAGAGGCGCTGGTCCAGCTCGGCGAGGCCGGGAGCGAGGCCGAGCGGCAGCGGCTCCGGCGGGCCCACGGCGCCTATCTCAAGCTCGCCACCCACGGCGCCGAGGCGGCGGCGCGCGCCGCCATGCGGCCACCGGCCAAGCCTCGCCCCGAGAAGCAGCCGCCGCCGGCTCGGCCGGGGCAAAGCTACTTCAAGTATGACGAAGCTCCCCGCCCGCCTTGCCCGCGGGGCTTCGGGCTCAGATCGTCTCGCCGTCAGGCTCGGCCGGCTTCGCCTCGACCGCGGCCGGGGCCGCCTCGTTCCATTTGTCCGCCAGGCATTTGGCCAGGTTGGAGATGGCGCCGCGACTTCCGGCGAGCGGCAGCGTGTCGACCCGGGCGCCCTCGCGCCGGATGCTCATGCCTTCGGCGCTTGTGAAGGCGGAGAGGAAATTGCCGCGATCGGCGCCGCCCGGCTCGACGGTGAAGAAGAGGCCGGGGCCGTCCGAGTCGATCTCGGCCCGGGCGGTCGCCTCGACCGCCAGTCGGCGGGCGCCCGAGAACTCCACCTGAAGCGGGGTCTTCTTGCCGTCCTCGACTTCCCAGCCGCGATTCTGGAGCAGGAAGCCGAGCTTCTCCTCGCCGGCGAAGGCCCAGATGGACAGCATCGTCCCGCGCGGCGACACGGCCTGGACCATGCAGCCGTTGGGCATTGCGGCGAGCGCCCAGCCCTCGGTCTTGCCCTGCTGGGCGGACGCCGCACCGACCGGCGCGGAGGCGAGAAGGGCAGCCATCACGTAACGCAACATTGAAGGGTTCCTTTTCGGCACCCGCCCGCTTCTACCTGTCGAAAGCGAGAACAGACCGGGCGGCGCTTTGTTGCACTCGGCTCAGCGCGCCGCGGCCCCGGCCCACAGCGCGGGCGCCGCGGCCCGGCCGGCCTTGGGGAAGGGGATCCGGCGGCGGAACTCGTCGGCGAAGCGGCCGTCGACTCGGATCGAGAAGGAGAGGCCGCCGGTCTCGTCGGCGCCGTGGAACTGGTTGACCGTGTCGAACCAGGCGCTGTGGCCCTCGACATATAGTTTCTCGCCCGTCCCCGGATCGAGCATGTAGAAGGGCTTGTCGAAATTGGTCCGCATCCAAATGAACTCGTGACAGACATCCTCGCTGTCATGGTCGCGATGGGCCGGGACCTCGCGGCCGCTGTCGTCGTAGATGATCAGCATCCGGCCGGTCGCGGCGAAGGGTAAGGTGTCGATGAAGTCCATCAGCTCGGAAAATTCCGCCGCCTCCCCGCTCGGCTGCCACACCTCGGTGTCGTCGAGATCGTAATAGGCCTCGAGGCCGTGCCCGCGCGACGAGTCGGCCAGATACACCATGCGCGGCCCGGGCCGGTCCGGCGCCCGGCCGTCGAGAAGGAAGGGGCCGGTGTAGAATTGAAGGTCGCGGGCGCGGGCGATGCGACTCTCCAGCCGGTCGCGGACATAGCGGTCGAGCGACTTCAGGCGGCGAACGTCGAGGTAGGGGTCAAGGTCGACATAGGAGGGATAGAGTGGGCGAAGAGATGGTGACGGAACCGCAACGCCATTGCTTTGTTGTTTTATAAAATATTCGTCCATTTCTAACCCTGGTTAATGTCTTGGTTCCGTTAAGTAATCACAGCACATCGCCAAGCTGAACATCGATTTAGCGGACAAGTTCCCCACTTAATGACCGCCGTTCCGGCGAACTGTCATTGCTGCCTGGAAGAAAAATGAAAGTATATGTCAGTGGCCTCTATGGTGGAGGCAACCCGCAGCCGGGCGTCGGCATCGTCCGATCCTTGCGACAGGGCTATCCCAACGCGACGCTGGTCGGCGTGGAATATAACAACCGGGTTTCCGGCATCCACTGGAAGGACCTGGACGATCTCTGGATCCAGCGGCCGTGGGACGAGCTCGACCTCGACCTCTACGCGGCTCGGGTCCGGGAGGTGCTGGACGGCGGGGCGCTGTGGATCTCCGGAAGCGACCTCGAGGCGATGTGGCTCGCCTCGGTCTTTCCCGAAGGCCATCCCAATCTGCTCGCGCCGCCCGCGGCGGCGCTGAAGCGGATCGCCAAGCCCGCGGTCGAGGCCCATGACGGGCTGCCGGTCAAGATCCCGCCCTTCGTGGCGAGCGACCTGTCCGACTGGGAGCTTCACGCTTTCTGCCGCGAGCATAATTGGCGGGTGTGGCTGAAAGGCCCCTATTACGACGCCGCGCGTGTGCCCGGCTGGGACAGCTTCGTCGCCGCCCGCGCCGCGCTCACCAAGGTCTGGTCTACCGAGAAGCTTTTCCTCCAGGCCCATGTCAGCGGCTATGAGGACTCGGTCATGCTCGCCGCCTATCGGGGCGAGCTGCTTGGCTGCGTCGCGATGCGCAAGCGCGACGTCACTGCCGAGGGCAAGACCTGGGCGGGCGACATCAGCGAGGTCGATCCCGAGTTCGAGAGGCCGCTTCGCCGGATCGTCAAAGAGCTGAACTGGACGGGCGGCGGCGAGCTGGAGATGGTTCGCGACGCCGCCGGCCAATGCTGGCTGCTCGAGATGAACCCGCGCTTCCCGGCCTGGGTGCACGGCGCCACGATCGGCGGGCACAATCTGCCCGCGCTGCTGGTGCAGGGCGCCACCGGGACCAGGGCCCGGCCCGCCGAGGCGGAAGCGGCCGAGTTCACCCGGGTCGTCCTCGAGGTGCCGGTCCGCGCCGATTACCCGCTCCCCGCCCTTCCGGAGCCTTTCGCCGGGGCCGTGGGCCATTCGATGAAGCACCCGTCCGGGCTCACTTCGCTGGCCGAGCGGCTTCACAAGAAGGACGCGGAGCTGATCGGCCTTGTGTCCGGCGAGGCGGAGGAGGGTTCGGACGGCAGGCCGGACGTTCCCGAAATCTATCTCAGCGACATCGGCGCGATCGAGCTCGAAGGGCTCCAGACCCCGCAATTCCTGTTCTTCGAGAAGACGGCCGAAGGGCTGTTCAAGCGGGCCGCGGACCGCGCCCACCGGCTCAGCACCAACGAGGTGCAGGTGGTGAGCGGCTATTCGATCAAGACCAATCCCGACGAGAGGCTGATCCGGCTCGCGCTGGAGAACGGCTTCTACGCCGAATGCATCAGCCTCGCGGAGGCGCAGAAGGCGATCGAGATCGGCTTCAGGGCCGACCAGGTGATCCTCAACGGCCCCGGCAAATGGTGGCCCGAGGGGATGATGCCGAAGGAGCGGATGCACGCCGTCTTCTGCGACAGCGTCGCCGATCTCGACCGCTGCGTGGCGGCGATCGAGGCTGGCGAGATGTCCTCGAAGACCGTCGGGATCCGGATCCGCACCCCCAACGTCACCTCCCGCTTCGGAATCCCGCTCGACAGCCCCGAGACCTTCGGCAAGCTGATCGAGTCGGTCGGCCGGCTTCCGACGGACACCGCCTTCGGGATCCACTTTCACATGGCGAGCTCGAACATCGGGGTCGCCCAATGGTGGCACCTGTTCGAATCGATGCTGAAATGGTGCCGCTCGATCGAGAGCCTGACGGGCCGCAGGATCGAGATACTCGACATGGGCGGCGGCTGGTTCCCCGACGACTGGCATTCGGACGACGAGAGCAAGTTCGCCCGAGCCGTCGAGACGGTCCGGGCGCTGCTTCCCGGCGCGCGCCAGATCGTCTCGGAGCCCGGCAAGGCCATGGCCCAGCCGTCGATGGCGCTGGCCATGCGGATCCTCGAGATCCAGGAGCATGAGGAGGATTATGTCGAGGCGGTGGTCGACGGCTCGATCGCCGAGCTTCCGATGTACGCCTTCCAGCCCCACCGGATCCTGCGCCAGTGCGGGAAGACCGGAGCCCTCCAGCCGCTCGGGCGCGGCAAGACCCATTTGATGGGCCGGCTCTGCATGGAGCATGACATCGTCGCCTCGAACGTCTCGCTGCCGGAAGGCACGAAGGCCGGCGACATGCTCATCTTCTGCGACGCCGGCGGTTATGACAGGAGCATGTCCTATGTATTTGGCCGAGGCTGAGGCACGGATCGACGTCCGGCCGGAAAACGGCGCGCCGGCGCCGCTTCCCAGCGACCGCTGGCAGGATTTCCCGCACAGCGCCTTCTCCCATCACGGCCAGGCCTGCTGCGAGATCGCGCGCCAGTGGGTGACCGCGATGGATTTCGCGCAGCTGAATGGCGCGGACCTGACCAGCGGCCCGCGCTGGATCCGGGGGAAATATAAATGGGGGCCGTCGCCTTGGCCGATGCATTGGTGCGAGGTCGTCAAGCGCAAGACGATCGACTGCGGAGCCCATGCGGCGCTCGCCGCCGAGGCGTTCCGCGCTCGCGGCCTGACCGCATTTCCCGGCCAGCTGGTCCAGCGCTACAGCACGGAAGCGTCGGAGCAATGGCAGTCGAAATGGAGCGGCGAGGACGTGTCGTGCCACTGGCTCGACGGCGAGCATATCTACCATGAGGTGACGACCGTCCTGGTCGGCGAGGACGAGGTGAAGGTCTGGGACGGAAGCGCCGGAAGCTGGGTGAGCCCGCGCCAGAGCGCCGGCTACGGAAGCCCGATTGCCATCCGGATCTGCGCGGAAGGCCAGTTCGGCGGCGGCGACGGCCTGCGCTGGGGCGAGCGCCGGATCAAGCCGGGCGCGTGGGTTCAGCTTTAGGGGCGTGTAAGGCTCACGCTCGCGCCGCCAACGTCGCCCATCAACGTCACCCTGAACTTGTTTCAGGGTCCAGCCCTCCGCCCGCCCTGCCGCCTCCGGACTGGATCCTGAAACGAGTTCAGGATGACGGTTTCGCCGCAGACGTCCGCTTCGGCTCGTCCGGCAGCGGCTCGAAGCCCAAGGAGACCGCCAAGTCGTCCCAGTGCGGGTCGGTCTGCTCGATTAGGTTCACCTTCCACGGGCGGTGCCAGCGCTTGAGCTGCTTCTCGCGCAGGATCGCGAACTCGATGTCCCCGAACGCATCGTACCAGACGAGGCGATTGACAGCATAGCGGCTCGGGAAGCGGGAACGGATGCCGTTGCGGTGCTCCCAGATACGGCGGACCAAGTCCGAAGTGACGCCGGTGTACAGGGTCCCGCGGAACCGGCTGGCGAGGATGTACGCGAAGGAGACGCGGTCCATGGGTACCCGCTAGCACCCGCGCAGCGTTACCCAAAAAGTGGATTTTCCCCTTCGTCACCCCGAGCTTGTTTCAGGATCCAGGCCTCCGCCCGCCCCGCGGTCTCCGGACTGGATGCTGAAACAAGTTCAGCATGACGGCTGAGCGGTCGCGCCACCCCGAGCGCCCCTCAGCAGTCCGGGTTGAAGACGTAGCCTATGGCCCTCACCGTTTTGAGGCAGGAGGGCTTGGCGGGATCGCGCTCGATCTTGCGGCGGATCCGGGCGATCCTGGTGTCGATCGAGCGGTCGAAGGGCTCCATTTCCTTGGAGTGGGCGAGGTCGAGGAGCTGGTCGCGGCTGAGCGCCCGGCGGGGATGCTCGGCGAAGCATTTCAGGAGGTCGAACTCCATTGCCGTGATCGGCACCTCGGTGCCGTCCGCCTCGAACAGCTTTCGAGTGTCGAGGTTGAGCCGGCATTTGCCCATCTGGACCTCGCGGCCCATGGTCGCCGGAGCCTCGCCGCCGCGGCTGGCGCGCCGGAGCACGGCCTTGACCCGGGCGAGAAGCTCCCTTGGGTTGAACGGCTTGGTGATATAGTCGTCCGCGCCGATCTCGAGGCCGACGATCCGGTCGACGTCGTCGCTCTTGGCGGTGAGCATGATGATCCCGGCATCGCCCAGCGAGCGAATTTCGCGGGCGAGGGTCAGGCCGTCGTCGCCCGGCATGTTGATGTCGAGCAAAGCGAGGTCGATCGGCCGGGTCGCCATCAGCTCGCGAAGCGCCGCTCCGCCGTCCGCCTCGCTGACCGAGAGGCCGTTGCGGCGAAGATATTCGGCGACCGTCGAGCGGACGTCTTCGTCGTCGTCGACGACGACGATATGGGCGGCGATATCGTTCATGCTTCCACCTCAGGCTGGAGGATCGAGGCGATCAGGCATCGCACACCGACCTTGGTAAAGGGCTTCTCGAGCACCGGCCGGCCGCAGCCGCGAAGGAAATCGTCCATGCTCGATCCCAAAGTGTCGCCGGTGACGAAGCCCATCCGCTCGATGAGATGGGGCTTGGTCTCGGCGAGACGGGCGTGGAGGTCGGACCCGCTCACCCCCGGCATTCTCAGGTCGGACAATATGAGGTCGTAATCGGCCCGGTCGAGCGCCATCAGCGCCGCGGCGCCGTCGCCGGCGACCGTCACCCTATAGCCTTCGCGCTCGAGCAGCTCGCGAAGCGTGTCGGCGACGTCGGTCTCGTCCTCGACTACCAGGGCGCTGCTTCCGTGGCGCGTCTCGGCCATCGTTTCGGCGACGATCGGCACCGCGATCAGGTCGCCCTCGACCGCCGGCGGAAAGGCGATCCGGAAATGGGCGCCGCGCCGGCTCGGCTCCAGGCCGATCGTCCCGCCATGGGCCTCGACGATCCCGTGCGAGAAGGAGAGGCCGACCCCAGTGCCGACGCCCTGCGGCTTGGTGGTATAGAAGGGCTCGAAGATCCGGCCCTTGGCCTTATCGGAGATGCCGGGCCCGGTGTCGCAGACGTCGAGCAGGACCGAGCCGCTCTGGTCCACCGAGGTCCGAACCGTCAGGGTCTTGTCGAACGTCTCGCCGTCCTGCATCGCCTGCTGGGCATTGACGATGAGGTTGACCAGCACCTGGTGGAGCTGGTCCCGGTCGCCGAGCACCTTTGGGAGCATGGTCCCCAGCGTCGCCCGGACCGCGATCCCGGCGGTGCGAAGCCCATATTCGGTGATCTCGAGCGCCGTGGCCACGACCTCGTTGAGATCGACCAGCGAGCGCTGGGCGTCCTTCTGCCGGGCCATGGCGAGGAAGGTCTGGACGATCCGGGCGCAGCGTTCGGCGGCCGCGGCGATCTTCCTTCCGCGGACCTCGAAGTCGGTGCCCTGGCTGTCTTCCTGGAGCATCTCCGCCTGGCCGACGATCGCGGCCAGGGGATTGTTGAGCTCGTGGCTGACCCCGGCGAGGAGCGAGCCCAGAGCGGCGAGCTTCTCGGACTGGTGGAGCGCGTCGCGCGAGCGCGCCAGCTCCTGCTCCGAGCGCTTACGGTCGGTGATGTCGAGATGGATGCCGGTGACCATCGTCACCGCGCCTGCATGGTCCCGGCGGGCATGCCCGAGGGCCTGGATCCAGCGCACCTCCCCGCTCGGCCAGATGATCCGGTGCTCCAGCGACACCGTGTCCTCCGGGAAGCCGAGCCGGTAGGGCTCGCGGACCACCGGCCAGTCGTCGGGATGGATGAAGCCCTTGAGGGTCGCCGTGTCGATCGGCACGTCGGGCGGCATCCCCCACATCCGCCGCGACGTCTCGGAATGCCAGACGGCGCCGGTCTCCGGGTCGACCGACCAAAGGCCGAGCCGGGCGCCCTCGACGGCGAGGTCGAGCGTCCGCCGCGCCTCGTCGCGCTCCTCCTCCGCCCGCTTGCGGTCGGTGATGTCGAGATGGATTCCGCTGACGCTGACGGCGACTCCGTCCGGGTCGCGGTTGAGGGCGCCGAGCGAGTAGATCCAGCGTATCTCCCCATCCGGGCAGGTCACCGGATATTCGACCTCGACCCGATCCTCGCGAAAGCCGTTCAGATACGGGTCGGAGACCTCCTCCCAATAATCCGGATGGATCGCGTTGCGGATCACGGACGTGCTCATCTCGGTCTCGGGGGGGAGGCCGTACATCGCCTTCGAGCGGTCCGAATACCAGGTCCGGCCCGTCTCCATGTCGAAGGTCCAGGTGCCGAGCTTGGCGCCGTCGACGGCGAGCTCGAGCCGGCGGCTCGATTCGGCAAGCTCGTCATTCGCCTGTTTGGCCGACAGGTCGCGCGGGCTGAGCAGGAAGCGGCGAAGACCGCCGATGACGATCGCGGTGACGCTGATCTCGAGCGGGACGATGTCGCCGCTCTTCATCCGGACGTCGACGACGACCCGAAGCCCGCGAGTCGCGTCGCCGTCGGCGATGTAGCCGAACAGCGCGTCCTCATCCTCCTCACGCGAGGGATTGGGGACGATGATGCTCGAGATGGGCCGCCCCACCATCTCGGCGCGGCTATAGCCGTAGCCCTCCTCCGCCGCTCGGTTATATTCGAGGATGTCGCCATTCTCGTCGAGCAGCATTAGGCAATTCAGCGAGGAGCTGATCACGCTCGCCACGACACAGGCAATCTCGCCCTGCTCCACGTCCCACAACCCCGATTGCTCCCGAAGCTGGGCTTATAACGACCTCGGGCGAGTCCAGAAACCGCCTTTCTGTAACAATTGACACAACTTTCCCCGCAACGCGGCATGGGCGGGACAAGAGCCGGCCTCAGAAGGGCGTGGTCGCGGCAATGGATGCCGCACAGATTCGGAGACTTGAAATGACCGCCATCAACGCCAGGAAAAGCCGCCTGCAGCTCGTGCTGCTCGCCGCGGCCGCGCTCGGATCGTCCTCCGCCGTCCTCAGCGGCGCCGTGACCGTCCTCGCCATGCAGCAGCCCGCCCACGTCTCGACGCTCGCCTGAGCGGCGCGACTGGGAAGGGTGGAAAATGTATCATAGCTTCAACTTCAGCGACGTCCTCGCCAGCTCGGTCAAGGCGGCCTGGCAGGTCGAGGACGTCCTACCCCCCCATGCCGAGCTCGATTTCGGCCGGCGCTTCCTTCCCGAGGCCCTCGCTCGGACCGCTTCGATCGCCTTCCTGAGCGGCGACGAGAAGCGCGTCCTCAACCAGATTCGCGGCCACGAATATCTGGCCATATTCGGCCTCGTGGAGGAGTTCATCCTCCCCTTCGTGCTCGACCATGCCCGCCCGCAGCTGAACGGCGACGACCACCGGGTCCGCGCCCTCCTCAACTTCGCGAGCGAGGAGGCCAAGCACATCCACCTCTTCAAGCTTTTCCACCAGCGCTTTACCGCAGCCTTCGGAACGCCCTGCGAGGCGATCGGCCCGGGCGAGGCGATCGCCGCCGAGGTGCTCCGCCACGATCCTCTGTCGGTGGCGCTCGCCATCCTCCAGGTCGAGTGGATGACCCAGAGCCATTATGTCGACTCCGTCCGCGACGACGGCGAGCTCGACCCCCTGTTCAAGAGCCTTCTCAAGCATCACTGGATGGAGGAGGCCCAGCACGCCAAGCTCGACACCTTGATGGTCGAGGCGCTGGCCGAGGGCCGCGACGAGGCCGGGATCATGGCCGCGATCGAGGGCTATCTCGAGATCGGCGCCTTCCTCGACTCCGGCTTCGCAGCCCAGGCCTCGCTCAACCTCGACGCCTTCGAGCGCGCCACCGGGCGCGCCCTGGGCGCCGAGCGGCGCTCCGAGCTCCAGGCGCAGCAGCACCAGGCCCTGCGCTGGACCTATCTCGGCTCCGGCATGGCCCACCCCAGGTTCACGGCGACCCTCGCCGCCCTTTCACCCGCCGCCCGCGACCGCATCGCCGCAGTCGCTCCGGCCTTCGCCTGACACCCGTGGAGAAACCCATCATGCTCGACATCACCCTTCGCCCGCCGGTCAACGGCATAGACCTCACCGCCCTCGACCAGACCATCGCCGAGGTCGCCCAGAACCCGAAGCTGGGCCAGCTCGCCTTCCGGGTGAAGACCGACTGGAAGGGCCAGACCCGCTCCGAATCGACGGTCGATTCCTACACCCTCGCCGGCGAGGTCGTCCCGCGCAGCTTCACGATCGTCTCCGACGAGCCCTACGAGCTGCTCGGCACCAACGCGGCGCCCAATCCGCAGGAGCTTCTCATGTCGGCGGTCAATGCCTGCATGATGGTCGGCTATGTCGCCCAGGCGGCGGTGCGCGGGATCACGCTCGACGCCTGCCGGATCGAGAGCGAAGGCGAGCTCGACCTGCGCGGCTTCCTCGGGATCGACGAGGCCGTCCCGGCCGGATACCGGCGGCTCAGCTACACCGTCTTCATCGAAGGCGACGGCACCCGCGAGCAATTTGAGGAGATCCACCAGGCGGTGATGGCGACCTCGCCCAATTACTTCAACATGGCCCAGCCGATCCAGATGGTCGGCCGCCTCGCCTGAACCCCTTCCCTGACCCCTAGGGAGACTCGGCCCCGGCGGTGCGAACCGCTGGGGCTTTTTTTTGGATCCGAGCCCGTGCTGCGGCAGGTTCGAAACGCCCAGGACGAGGCGGTGGAGGCCGGGACATCATCGCGGCCGACGCGAATGCGCCCGCGTCACTCACCTAGAAACCCTTTGCGGCCATTGACTTCCCACCGGTGCGGTTCCACGCCTCAACCCGCTTCTCCGCGCAATTCGCCGGGTCGGCCCCCTTCGCGGAGAAGCTCATAATGCCAAACCTGTTCGTCGGCCCCGGCGGCTATTCCACAATCCAGGAGGCGGTAAATGCCTCCTCCGACGGCGACACGATCGTCATCGCAGCGGGAATCTACGTCGAGCAGGTGATCCTCGACGATCGCGACAATCTCACCCTTCAGGCCGCCGAGGGGGCGCAGGTGACCATCCGGGCGCCCGCCGACCTCGTCGAGACGGCACGTTCGAGCGGCGACCGCGAGATTCACGCCGTCCTGACCGTCCTCAACAGCCTCAACGTCACCATCGATAATGTCGACATTGACGGCCACGGCGCCGGCAACACGGTCGACGAGGGCGGAGGCGCCGGCATCGCCAATTTCTACGGGGTCTATTATCGCAATTCGTCCGGCTCCCTGCTCGGCGTCGACATCACCTCGGTGCGGGATCCCTATCCGGGCGGCACGACAGCGGGCGGCCATCTGCTCGTCGACGGCGTTCAGAGAGGGGTCGGTCTCGTCGTCGACAACGACTCGATGCTCGCCTTTGCGATGACGGGCGGCTCGATCACCGACTTCCAGAAGCAGGGCGCGACATTCGTGCGCGCCGACGTCACGATCACCGGAGTCACCATCACCGGCGGCGGGGCGCAGACGGTGATCGCGCAGAACGGCATTTCCATCAACCGCTCCACGGGCACCATATCCGATAACACGATCAGCCAGATCGGCTACGCCGGTCCCGCGGGAGCCTATTCGGGGCTCATCCTCGCCTCTAGCAACACCGATCTCGCCATCACCGGCAACAATCTGAGCGGCACGAATGCGGAAAGCGCCGCTTCGAAAGTCGTCGGCGTGTGGGTCTACCAGAACGGCCCCGCGGTCAGCGGCGGCGAGGTCACCGGCAACATCGTCGGCGGGACCGACGTCGGCGTCTATCTGAACGACAGCGTCACTCCGAGCCCGATCCTGATCGAGAATAACTCCGTGCCGTCGGTCGATACCACCGACCCGAACGCCGCCGGCGTGAAGCTCGATCAGAACATCGCCGTTACGACGGTCTTCGACACCGACGGCTCGCAGGCAGCGGATCTGCTGAGGGGCGCGGCCGGCAACGACATCCTCTCGGGGCTGGCGGCGGACGACATCCTGATCGGCAATACCGGCGACGATTATCTCGACGGGGGTACCGGCAACGACTCGATGACCGGCGGGACGGGGAACGACGTCTTCATCGTCGACAGCCAGCAGGACACGGCCGCGGAAGCGGAGCTGGGGGGAACGGACGAGATCCGCACCGCGCTCGCCGTCTACTCGATGCAGGCGCAGGCCAATGTCGAGAATTTGACCGGGACGGCGGCCACGGGCCAGGACCTGAGGGCCAATTCGGGCGACAACATCGTCACCGTCGGCGCCGGCGTGGACATCATCCGGCTGCAGGACGGCGGCGACGACAGTGTGATCGCCGGCGCCGGCAACGACGTCTTCTATTTCGGCGCAGCGATGACCGCGGCCGACGCTGTCGACGGCGGCCCCGACCGGGACACGATCGTCCTTCAGGGCGATTATAGCGGCGGGCTGGTCCTCGACGGCTCGGTGATCAATATCGAGAGCATCGCTCTTCTCGCCGGCACCAACACCGGCTTCGGCGATCCGGGCACCAACCTCTACGATTATGTCATCACCAGCCATGACGACAATTTCGCGGCCGGAATCCAGGCTCTGATCAATGGCGGCAATCTGCTCGCCGGCGAGGATTTCACGTTCGACGGCTCGGCCGAGACGGACTCGAGGTTCGTCGTGCACGGCGGCCGGGGCAAGGACGACCTGACCGGGGGCAGCGGCAATGACGTGCTGTTCTTCGCCGACGGCCGCTTCGCCGCGGGCGACACGGTCGACGGCGGCGCCGGCTATGACGGCCTGTTCCTGCGCGGCAACTACACGATCGACTTCACCCAGGCCGGCTATGCCGGCGCCCTGACCGGGCTCGAGAACCTCACCCTCTCCTCGGCGAGCGACGAGCGCTACGCCCGCGGCGGCGGCACCGAGTTCGATTATTCCATCACCTGGGACAACGACCTGCTCGGCGCCGGCAAGACGATGACGATCAACGCCGCTCTTCTCCAGTCCGAGGAGTCGCTGGCCTTCAACGGCTCCGACGAGACCGACGGCACCTTCCGGATCTTCGGCGGCTCGGGCAACGACGTTCTGACCGGCGGCTCCGGCGCCGATCTGATCAACGGCGGCCTGAGGGGCGACACCCTGACCGGCGGGGGCGGCAACGACATCTTCCGCTACGACTTCGCGGAGGATTCGAACTCGACCGAGCGCGACGGCATCCAGGACTTCAGCCCTGGCGACCTGATCGACCTGTCGAGGATCGACGCCAACACTCTGATCGACGGCAACCAGGCCTTCACCTTCATCGGCAGCGCCGCGTTCAGCGGCACGGCCAGCGAGCTTCGCTTCGAGAATATCTCGCTGGGCGGGCCGGTCTGGATGGTCCAGGGCGACACGAACGGCGACGGCGTGTCGGATTTCGAGGTGATTCTCGTCATCAACCCGCCGGATCCGATCACGAGCAGCGACTTCATCCTCTAGGGGGATGATCGGACGAGGCGGGAGCGGCTTCCCCCCGGCGAAGGCCGGGGGCCAGCCGCACC
>DASWLZ010000022.1:0-60589 GCA_036399975.1 Allosphingosinicella sp. | reverse complement strand
GCCAAAGACAGACTCCGCGCCGCCGGCAAACCCGCAAAGGTCGTCCTCGTCGCGCTCATGCGAAAGATGATCGTCACCCTCAACGCCATCCTCCGCACAAACCTGCCTTGGGCCCATGCCTAAGACGGTTGCTCCCCATCTGACGATGGGGAGGATTCAGGCGCCGCCGCCAAATTTCCCGAACTTCGCCTCGAAGCCGTCCTTGTCGTCCCGCTCCAGATAGCGCGCCTGCTCGACCAGGCGGTCGCGGGCGATTCGGCCCTCGAAGGCCCCCATGCGCTTGTCGAGCAGGGCCACCTCCGTCTCGGTGAGGCCGGCGAGCTGGTCGAAGCGGGTGATGCCGAACTCGTTGAGCTGGGCGACCATCTTGGGCCCCACGCCCTTCAGGAGCCGCAGATTGTCCGGCGGCCCGCTCGGGCCCGGGATGTTGGGGTGGGCGTCCACGCCTAATATCTCGCCGGCCACGTCCCGGGTGGCGGCGGAGAATTCGTCCTGGAGCCCATTGCCTTCCGGCCCGTCGGTGCGCCCGTCGGAGATCGAATCCGCCCGGCTCCCGCTCTTGCGGAAGGCCCAGAGCGCGACCGCGAGGCCGATCAGCAGAACGACGACGAGGAGGATGAGATTGTCTTGGGCCACGGTCCACATGGTCGGTCAGGTCCTTCTTCGAATCAGACGAAGCCTTCGCGCCTGCGCCGGCCCCAGAGGAGCCAGCCGAGGCCGAGGCCGACTAAATAGGCGAGCGCCGCAAGCCCCAGGGTCTCGAGCAGCAGCGGCACGACCCGCGCGCCCGCGTCAGGCTCGTCCGCCCAGCGGACGGAGGAGATGCCCTCCACGTCGCGGACGTGGTCGCTGACGCCCTTCTGGCTTCCGAGGCCCTCCCGCTGGAGAGCGTTGGCGGGGCCGCTCAGGGTCGCCACCCGGGCGAGTGGCTCGCGTGAAAGGCTGACCGAGATGCCGGGCAGCTCCGTCCTTGCGACTCCCGCTTTGGCGCCGCTCTCCAGGGCGCCGATCATCCGCTCGCCATGGCCGAGCGGCCCGTGCCAGACCCAGCCGATCAGCAGCGCAACCACAAGGCCGATCAGGATCTTCATACCGCGTCTCCCGCCGCGTCCTTGTTCCAGAAGCGGCGCCGGATCAAGGGAGCAGAGGCGCCTCGAGCCGAGTCGGGACCCCGGCGGCGGCGGCCACGGCCTCGGCCCAGACGGCGACCTTCTCGATCTCGTCGGCATGGGCCGCGGCGGCATCGCGCTGCTCGGCGATCCGGTCGGCGGCGCCGAAGCCGGCCTTGGACTTGGAATGGCTGGTGAAGGCCGGGCCGGCGAGGATCCGGCCAATCGCCGCTTCGTCGAGGCCGAGCCCGAACAGATCCGACAGCCGGGCCATCGCCTCGCCCGGCCGCTCCATCAGCGCTGCGCTGTCGAGGGTCCTGACCCGCGCCGGGCCGAAGCGGGCGACGAGCCCGGCGAAGACGGCATGCTGGGCAAGCCAGCTCGCCGCCGCGACCTGGAGATCGGTAAGATCGAGATAATTCTGCTCGCCAAGCCCGAGGTCGACCATGCCGTCGCGGAGCTGGCCGATGAACAGCTCGCGCACCCAGCGCCGCCCCCAAAGCCCCTTCCTCGCCACCGAGCGGAGGAAATCCGGAAGCGGTGCGTAGAGCAGGAGCGCGCAGGATTGCGGGCGAAGGCCGAGCATGGCCGGGGCAAGGGAATTGAGGATGTTGGAGGGCTTCACCACCACCGCCTCGCCCGGGGAGAAGGGCCGGGCGAGCAGGGTCAGGGCGTCGTCCAGCACCGCGGTCAGAAGCCGGGGGTCCGCGCCTCGCCGCCGCCAGCCGACCATGTCGTTGAGGATCACCGGCTCCTTCAGGCCCATCGACACTCCGTCGATGTCCACCGCCCGGGCGAGGAGTGTCGAGCAGCAATAAGCCGAATGGAAGATGAAGTGCAGCGGCGCCGCCGGCGGAGCCGCCGCAACCAGGTCGCGGCGCCTCACAACCAGGCCGGGCGCCTTGGCGTCGATATAGTCGTCGGTGATGAAGGTGACGGCGCGATGCGCCTCGCGGGTCAGCCGGAGCAGGTGGACCATATCCTGGCTCTCGTCGAAGCGGTGAGCGAGCCAGGCCGGATCCGCGGCCGCGTCGGCGAGGTCGGGCGCCGCGGCCATCAGCCGCCCCGGCCGGAGCGGGCGATCTCTCGCCAGCCGATGTCGCGGCGGCAGAAGCCGGTGGGGAAAGAGATTCGATCGACCGCCGAATAGGCCTTGTCCCGCGCCTCGCCGACGCTCGCTCCGGTGGCCGTGACGTTGAGGACCCGGCCGCCGCGAGCGACCAGCCGCCCCGCCTCGAGGGCCGTGCCGGCGTGGAAGACCATCACCCCGTCGGAAGATATCCCGTCCAGCCCCTCGATCGCGCCGCCCGCTTCCGGGGTTCCCGGATAGCCGTTGGCGGCCATCACCACGGTCAGCGCCGTCCCGGCGGAGAATCGCGGCGGCTCCGCCTCGGCGAGGCGGCCCCGGGCGACGGCGTACATCAGCTCCAGAAGGTCGCTTTCGAGGCGCATCATCAGCACCTGGCATTCGGGATCGCCGAAGCGGACGTTGTACTCGATCAGCTTGGGCCCGTCCGCCGTCAGCATCAGCCCGGCGTAGAGGATGCCGGAATAAGGCGTTCCCTGCGCGGCCAGCGCCTCGACCGTGGGCCGGACGATCTCGTCCATCGCCCTTGCCTCCAGCTCCGGGGCAAGGACGGGGGCAGGGCTGTAGGCGCCCATCCCGCCGGTATTGGGGCCGGTGTCGCCGTCGCCGACGCGCTTATGGTCCTGGGCGGAGCCGAACGGGAGCACCGTCGTCCCGTCGGTGAGCGCGAAGAAGCTCGCCTCCTCGCCTTCGAGGAACTCCTCGATCACCACCGCGCTTCCGGCGCTCCCGAAGCTGCCGTCGAACATGGTGTCGAGCGCCGCCAGGGCTTCGTCCTGGCAGGCGCAGATGATCACACCCTTCCCTGCCGCGAGCCCGTCCGCCTTGATGACCAGCGGTGCGGTGAAATCCTCCAGCACGGCCTCGGCGGCCAGCTTGTCGGAGGCGCGGACGTAGCGGGCGGTGGGGATGCCGTGCCTGGCGCACAGATCCTTGGTGAAGCCCTTCGAGCCTTCCAGCCGGGCCGGGATCCGGTTCGGGCCGAACACGCAGAAGCCCATCGTCCGAAGATTGTCGGCCAGGCCGTCGACGAGCGGCGCCTCGGGGCCGATGAGGATCAGCTCGACGGAATTCTTCAGGCAGAAATCGACTGTCCCCCGGTGGTCGGCGGGGTCGATGCTGACTATCTGGGCAAATTCGGCCATCCCCGGATTGCCGGGCGCGGCAAACAGCTTGCCGAGGCGTTCGGATTGCGCGAGCTTCCAGGCGAGCGCATGCTCGCGGCCGCCGGAGCCAAGCAGCAGGACATTCATGGACAGTAACGACCCTCCTCCGGAAACGGCGCTGTTAGCAACCGAAAGGCCGGGGGACAACGCGGCCGCTCTCACAGTGTCCGAGCTTTCGATGCGGCTCAAGCGCACCGTCGAGGACGCGTTCGGCTTCGTGAGGGTGCGCGGCGAGATCAGCGGCTGGAAACGCGCCGCCTCCGGCCATTGCTATCTCTGCCTCAAAGACGACAAGGCGGTGATCGACGGAGTGCTCTGGAAGGCGACCGCCGCCGCCCTTGCCTTCCGGCCCGAGGACGGGATCGAGGTGGTCGCCACCGGCAAGCTCACCACCTACCCCGGCCGCTCGCGCTACCAGATCGTCGTCGAGCGGCTCGAGCTGGCGGGGCAGGGGGCCCTCATGGCCCTGCTCGACAAGCGGCGCCGGGCGCTTGCGGCGGAGGGCCTGTTCGACTCGGCCCGGAAGAGGAAGCTGCCCTTCCAGCCCCGGGTGATCGGGGTCGTAACCTCGCCAACCGGGGCGGTCATCCGCGACATCCTCCATCGTCTCGCCGACCGCTGCCCCTGCCACGTCATCGTCTGGCCGGTGCCGGTCCAGGGCGAAGGGGCGGCGGCGCAGATCGCCGCGGCGGTGCGGGGGTTCAACGCGCTTCCCGAGGGCGGTGCGGTCGCCCGGCCCGACCTCCTCATCGTCGCCCGGGGCGGCGGCTCGATCGAGGATTTGTGGGCCTTCAACGAGGAGGAGGTGGTCCGAGCCGTCGCCGCCTCCGGGATCCCGACCATCTCCGCCGTCGGCCATGAGACCGACACCTCGCTCTGCGACTTCGCCGCCGACGTCCGCGCGCCGACGCCCACCGCCGCCGCGGAGATGGCGGTGCCGGTGCGCGGCGACCTGCTGGGACAGCTTCGCGAGACCGGCTTCAGGATCGAGCGCTGCGCCCGCCGGGCGCTGGAGCGGGCGGGGGAGCAGCTCGAGGCGAGCCTTCGCCGCTGGCCCGAGCGCGACGCCCTGCTTTCGCCGCAGAGGCAAAGGCTGGACGACCTCGCCGACCGGCTCCCGCGCGGCCTCCGGACCGAGCTCAGCCATGCCCGGGCGGCGCTCGAGCGGTCGGCGGGCGCCCTCCGGCCCGGGCTCCTCAAGGCGAGCCATGCCCGGGCGAGGGAGCGCCTCGAGGCGCTGTGGCGGGTCGCCCAGCTCGCCCATCCCAACCGGCCGCTGGAGCGCGGCTACGCCCGGGTCGAGGGCCGGGACGGAAGGACCCTGATCTCCGCCGCCGCGGCGAAGGCGGCGGGGCGGCTGAAGCTGATCTTCGGCGACGGCGACGTCGCCGCCGAAGTCGCCGGGACCCCGGTTGAGAGGCCGCGCCGGCCGCCCTATGTGAAGCCCACAGGCGAGCAGCCCAAATTGCTCTAGGCACTTCCCGTCACCCCGGACTTGATCCGGGGTCCATCTTCTTCAATGGGTTGAAGCTCAGGAGAAGGTGGATGCCGGATCAAGTCCGGCATGACGAACACGAGGACGAGGCGAAGCGATGCTGATGTCGAACAAGGGCCGCGAGGCGCGGCTCCACTACATGCCCGGGACCTTCCGGATCCTCACCCCCGGCGACCATGTCCGCTGCGCCGCCACCGGCCAGCCCATCCCGCTCGACGAGCTTCGCTACTGGAGCGTCGCCCGGCAGGAGGCTTATTCGTCGCCCGAGCTTTCGGTGAAGGCGGAGGGGCGGGGCTAGGGTTACTCTGGAGCCGACGTCGTGGACCTCGACCGCTTCACTCGTTTCGACTGGTACTCCCATGGCGGCCGTGCCAATCGGGATGTACTTTGGCGAACAGTCGCTCTCTACCGGAACGGCCTTTTTCTGGGAAGTCGATGGTCAGCTCTATCTGGTCACTGCTTGGCGCTGCCTTTCTGGACGCCATTTCCAGACGAATAAGCACCTATCGAGGACGGCCGCTGAGCCCGACCGCATCGGGGTTTGGTGGAACCTGGATCTACGGCCCGTCGGTCAGAAGGGGACAAGCGTCATCCCGATCAAAGATGACGATGGTGAGCCGCTGTGGTTGGTTCATCCGGAGCGTGGCTCTGATGTCGACGTTGCCATGCTTCCGGTACGGTGTCCGGGAGATGCTGTGGCTTACCCAATCAACAAGTTGCCGAGCGATTGGGTCCCCCTGTCCATCGGCCGGGACGTTTTCATATTGGGGTTTCCACTAGGGATTGAGGGCGTTCGATTACCAATTTGGAAACGGGCTAGCTTGGCATCTGAGTGGCAGATCCTCGATAGCGTCCAGCCTTACTGGCTTGTAGATACGGCGTCTCGACCGGGCATGTCGGGCTCTCCAGTCATCCAGCGGGTCTATCCCTACGAGCCCGAACGCGGGAAAGTCAGGGATTATGGGGACAACGGAAAGACTCAATTCGTGGGCGTGTGCTCGGGTCGTCGCCAGCGAAGGTGAAAAAGACATGCAGCTTGGGTTAGTTTGGAATGAAGTCTATCTTGACGACATCGTAAGAGGTCAGCGTCGCGAGGGTCAGCCGCAGGTACAATCACTGAAGACGTCGCGCCACGCTGAACAGGATTACGGCACCTCGTCAAACCAGGTCTCATGGGGACAGACACCTAACTCATAATCTTAGACTTGGCGGGGCTGCGAATATACAAATTTGATGCCTTAGGTGTCTGTCCCCTATGTGCCCCGCGAGGAAAGGCGCCGGATGCTCCTCGGTCGGGCCCTGGAGTGACAGTATCATTCATCCAGGCCTTCCGCGCCTGCCCGTTCGCGCGAGATTGCATACTGTCACTGTTTATGCGCGCTCGGATTATTTTGAGACGGTGAAGCTGTAGGGGATGTAGAGGAATATCTCGGTGTTGCTCACCTGGGCCCAGCCGACGTCGCGGTCGAGGCCGGTGACGGTCACGCTATAGTCTTCGCCGTAGAAGCTGGCCGCGTGCTTGGCGGCGGCGGCGACGAGTCGGTAGATCTCGTCCCGATACTGGTCTGGGTTGATGATGGTGAGGGCGAGGCCGCCCTTCTGCTCGATCTGCGAGCGGCCGGTGGCGGGAACCCCTTTTACGAAGGCGGTGATCTTCTGCTGCGCACCGGCGATCGAGCCCTGCAGCCTGGTCTTGACCAGCAACCGCACGGTCGCAGTGCTGCCATCGTCCTCGAAGCCGGGCTCGGGCTTGTCATCCTCGTCGTCGTCATCGTCGTCGTCGTCTTCTTCGTCCTCGGCGGGCCTGCCGGCGAGCGCGGGGAACGCGTCGCGCCAATTGTCGCGGGTGACCTCGACCACTTCGTAGTGGCCGGTGACAAGGCTGACCCCCTCGCGCTGGGCGCGGTCGAGAGCGGCGAGCAGCATCGCCTGGACTTCGCGCTGTCGCAGGTCCGCCTCGCGCGAGTCCGAGACGATCTCGATCCGCCGCACCGCGGAATCCGCCTGCCGCTTCAGCCCGATGACGGGGCGCTGCTCGACCACGGCGACGGCGGTTGGGCCCGAGATCCGCGATCCAGTGACGATGATCTCGCCTTCGCCGCTGTCCTGGGAGAGAGCGGGACCGGCGAGCAGCGTCAGGCCGGCAAGTGCAAGGCAGGAAAGTCGGTTCATGGCTTCTCCCCGGCGCCCCTCATTTCGGCACGATGGTGTAACGATAGGGCAGGGAGAGAAACACGTCGGTGCTGCTGACCTGCGACCAGCTGACCGCCCCGTCGATCCCGCTGATGTTGAAGGTGAAGTCGGGGCCGAAGATGCCCGCATTGTGCCTCGCGTCCTGGGCGACCAGTTGAACGATGGCATCGCGGTACTGATCGGGATCGACGATGGTCAGCGTCATCGCGCCGTTCTTCTCGACTACGGCCCGTCCCGAACCGGGGACCGCCTTGATGAAGTCGACCAGCCGCTTCTCCGCGGCCGCCGCCGTTCCGACGAGCCTGACCTTGACCATCAGCTCGATCTTGCTGGTATCGACGCGGCCGGCCCACTGGAAAGGCAGCTCCTGATAGTTCGCCTTCGTGACCGGGTTGAGCTGGGCCGTGCCCGAAACCAGCTCCAGCCCGCCCGCCGCCGCACGGTCGATAGCGGCGAGCAGCGCGGTATGAATTTCGCGCTTGCGGGCGGCCTCCTCACGCGTGTCCGAGGAGATCGCCAACGGCATCGCCGCGGCATCGGCCGCCCGGCGCAAGCCCACCACCGGACGGTCCTGCTGAAAGTAGCGAATGTTCCCCCGGGTCGCGGTGACGACCACTTCGCCGAGCCCGGCGGCTTCCTGCGGTTGCGCAAGCGCAGGCGGCGATGCCCAGGCGATCACCGCCGCCGCCAGCGCACGTGATGCGATCATGAACGTCCCTCCCGACGGATACTTTCATCATTCCAGGTGAATTGGCAATGCCCGGATGGCGCGCTGCTTCCTGGCGGTTCCTGGAAGTGCGGCGTCCCAGGTGCGGGGCGGACGGCCGCGGCGCGAGCCTCTCAAGAGGCTCAAGGCTCGGGCGAGCAGGCCTTCTCCCGCCTGTCTCCCGCTGGGATCACCCTGAGCCGCCGCTTGGCCCAGTAGCTGATGTCCATGGAGATTTTCACGGGCGAGCCCTCGAGCGAGTAGATCGCCTGGTCGCCCTTGCCGTCCTCGCCCGTAAAGCAGGACCGCCAGCCCTGCCGTTCCAGGACGGCGGTGATCGCGAGCACCGCGCCCTGATCCCGGCCGTGCCACAAGGTGAGTTGATCGAAGCCGCCGGCGCCGTCGCTTCCGACCAGGTCGAGCGCGGCGTCATACGGGCCCTGGCCGAGGAACATGACGGCGTCCCGGCGGCAACGCATCGAGGCCCTGTCCTCGGCGCATCGGCCGAACCCCGCCTTCTTCGCATCCGCCAGGCTGCCGCTCACGGGCAGGCCCTCGAACCAGAGCGGAGGCGGCGGCGGACGCTGAGGGCCGCCGCATCCCGCTAGCAGGGCCATGGCAAAGGCGAGCAGTCGGCGCATGTCGATCCTCGAGAAAACCGGGACAGTATATATTTTCGAGAAGACCGGGACCGATAAAACCGGGACAGCATATATTTTCGTCAGGAGGAACCGTCGGTCAGGCTCCGAAAATGTATACTGTCCCGATTTTCCTCCATCGGCGGGTTGCTTCGCCTGCTCGCGATGACGGAGCTTCCACGCGGTGGTCGATGGAGCTAAGCGGCTCTCGCACATCGAGAAAGACTGACATGCGTAGAACATCCCTGCTGGCCGCCGCCGCCGCTTTTTCGCTGGTCTTGCCTCCGATCGCGACCGCCGGGGCGCAGGCGCCTGCCGCCGGCGCGGCGAGCGAGGACTCGCGGCTCTACGCCTTCCTCGACGAGGAATTCGCGGAGGAGCTTCGCCAGCGGCCTCAGCTCGCCACGCAGCTCGGGCTGAAGGAGGGGCGGGACCGGCTCGACGACATCTCGGAGACCGCCGCGCTTCGGCGGCTGGAATGGCGGCGCTCGAGCGTCGCGCGGATGAAGGCGCGGTTCGACCGCTCGAGGCTGTCGCCCACCGCCCGGGCCAATTACGACATCTGGGAGCTCGAGCTCGAGCGCGCGGAGCTCGGCTATCGCTTCCGGCAATATACGCCGGCTTTCTATTCCTTCCTCTATTCGGCCCACTCGCGGCTGCCGGACTTCCTGATCAACACCCACAATGTCCAGGACGCCGCCGACATGCGGGCCTATGCGGCGCGGCTGCGGGCGATTCCGGCGGCTCTGGACGAGGGCATCGCCCAGAGTCGCACCTCGGCTTCGGCCGGCGTTCGCGCACCCAAATTCCAGGTCGAGCGCGTGATCGCGGGCAGCCGCGCGATCCTGAAGGGCGCGCCGTTCGAGGAGGGAGCGCCCTCACCTCTGCTGGCGGACGCTCAAGCGAAGATCGGCAAGCTCCGCTCCGACGGCAAGGTCACCCCCGCGGAGGCGGAGGCGCTTCTCCAGGACACCCGTTCGGCATTGCTGTCGATCAAGCCCGCCTACGAGCGGGTGATCGCCTGGGCGCAAAGCGCCCTTCCGACCGCGCCGGGCGGCCGAGTCGGCGCCATCTCTCTGCCCGGGGGCGCGGACTGGTATGCCGCCGCGCTGAAGCTCAACACGACCACCGACCTCACCGCTGACCGGATCCACGAGATCGGCCTCGGGGAGGTCAAGCGGATCGAGGACGAGCAGGACTCGCTCGCCCGGCAGGCCGGATTCAAGGACCGCGTGGCTTATTACGCGGAGCGCGAGCGCCGCAATCCTCCCCAGCCGTGGACGGACGCGCTTCGAGCGGAATATCTCAAAAGCGCCAACGAGGCCGTGACGCGCACACGGGCGCTCCTGCCCAAATATTTCGGCCAGCTGCCCGCCCACCGGATGGAGGTGGTTCGCGAGCCGTCGTTCAGCGAGGTGGCCGGCGGCGCGGCGCATGCCTCCGCGCCCAGCCCCGACGGGTCGCGGCCGGGGCGGGTCTACGTCCATCTGCTCGGGGTCAACAGCGATCCGCCCACCGACGCCATCGTCGACCTGATGTGCCACGAAGCGGTTCCCGGCCATGTCATGCAGGGCGACATCCAGGTCCGCCAGAAATCGGGGCCGAAGTTCCGGCAGTCGGCGCGCTACGTCGCCTTCGGTGAGGGCTGGGCGCTTTACGCCGAGGCCTTGTGCAAGGAGATGGGCGCCTATCCCGACCTCGCCAGCGACTTCATGCGGCTCGACGCGGAGCTGTTCCGGGCCGCCCGCCTGGTCGTCGACACCGGAATCCACGCCAAGGGTTGGACTGAGGACCGGGCGGTCGACTATATGGTCGCGACCGGCCGCGCCTCGCCCGACCAGGCCCGCTCCGAGGTCCGCCGCTATATCACCCTGCCCGGCCAGGCGACCGGCTACAAGATCGGGATGCTCAAGATCATGGAGCTTCGCGGGAAGGCGGAGCGCGAGCTCGGGACCAGGTTCGACATCAAGGGCTTCCACGATCTCCTCATCGGCTCGGGATCGCTCCCGCTCTCGATCCTCGAGCGCGAGGTGGACGCTTGGATCGCCGCCCGGAAATGATGAGGGCCGCCCTCTCAAGTCGCTGACCGGCTTTCCTCACCCTCCTTCGCCGCGGACGATATCCAGCTCTCGAAGGCGTCGCGCGCCGGTGAGGGCGGAGCGGCTTCCGGAACGACCAGGCAGTGGCTCCAGCCGGTATGGACCGCCGGGCCGAGCCGGGCGAGCCGCCCGTCCCGCAGGTGGCGAGCGAAGATCGAGACGTCCATGAGGCCGATCCCGAGGCCGGAGAGCACCGCCTCGGCGATGAGCTCGCGGCCCTCGAGCCTTTGCCCTCGCGGCGGGGCGGGCGCGTCGATCCCGGTGGCGGAAAGCCACTCGCTCCATTCGGCGGGATGACGCGCGTTGACGACGAGGTCCTCCGGGGCGGCCTCGCATAGGCCCTTCGCCGCCGCGGGATGGGCCTGGCTGCACACCGGCGCCAGCTCCTGCGGGAAGAGCGGCTCCGAGCGGAGGCCGGGCCACTCACCCGGGCCGCAGCGAATGGCGCAATCGACCTGCTCGGCCTTGAGGTTCACCAGCCGCTCCGAAGTCAGGAGGCGCACCTCATATTCCGGCCAGTCCCGCCTGAAGCCGGCGAGCCGGGGCAGCAGCCACAAAGCGGCGAAGCTCGGCAGCATGCTGACGGTCACCGACCGCTTCGCTGCGCCGCCGTGCGTCGCGACGGATTCTTCGATGAGGGCGAAGGCGGCGCCGAGCTCGCGCGCGAGCGCCCGGCCGGGCTCGGTCGCGGCGAGGGCCCGGCCGCTCCGGGCGAGGAGCTTCCGGCCGAGGGCGGCCTCCACCTGGCGCACCTGGAAGGCGACTGCGGACACGCTGACGTTGAGCTCCTGCGCCGCGAGCGTGAGGCTTTGGAGGCGCGCGGCGGCCTCGAAGCTCCGAAGCGCCCTCAGGCTCGGCTGGAAGAACGTGGCCATGTTTCAGTTTTTCTGCACTCAAAATCGAAATCTTCCAAATTTCGCGGAACGGCCGCAGCGGCTAGCCGGCTGGGGATGATCGCAAAACCCGATTGGCCGAGATGATCTCCGCTTTCCCCGTCGACCATGCCGCGATCCTGGTGAGCTCGCTTGAGCGGAGCCTGCCTTATTACCGGGCGCTGCTTCCCCTCCTCGGCTTCGCCGAGACGCCCGAGGGTTTGTGGTCCAATCGCGAGGGCTTCTCGCTCAAGCTCGGCGAGGCCGATCCCGGGGCCCGCCCCTACGATCGCCACGGCGCAGGGCTCAACCACCTCGGCTTCGCGGCCGCCGATCGCGAGGCCGTGCTGGCGGTGGCGAGAGGCATGGCCGCGGCCGGATTCGAGGTTCCCGGGATCCAGCCGTTCGGCGAAGCGGCCGCGCTGTTCATGACGGATCCGGACGGATTGCGGTTCGAGCTTGGCTTCCACGCCCTTCCCGAAAGGCCGCCTCGATGATCGCAACCTTCATGGCGTCGCTGCTTTTCCTCGCCGCCGGGGCCGCGGAGCCTCCGGCTCATGCGGAGCTTCGGCGGCACAGCCGCGAGGGGAGGGCGGCGCGCGAGCGCAACGACCATGGCGCCTATCTTCGCCACGTCCGCGAGTTGCAGTCGCTCGTGCCCGGCAACGCCTCGGTGCGCTACTCGCTTGCAAGGGCCTATGCTCTGAACGGCCGGAACGAGGCCGCGCTAGCCGAGCTGGCGACGCTCGCCCGCCAGGGGTTCGGCTACAAGCTTTCCGACGAGCCCGCCTTCGCCCGGATGGCCGGCCTCCAGGTGTTCCGCAAGCTCGTCGGCGAGCATCGCGCCAACGAGGCCGGCGAGGCGGCGGCGAGGCTCGGTTCCCTGAAGCTGCCGCTCGAAATGAGGGGGGAGGCGATCGCCTGGTCGGCGGAGAGCCGGTCGTTCCTGCTCGGCGGCGAGGGCGGTGTCTACAACCTCGGCGCCGACGGCCACGGCTCCAAGCGGTTGCTCGGGAAATGGGACGCGACGGTCCTCGGCATCCGCGCCGATCCCTCCCGCGGTTCCTTCCTCACCTGCGTCAATCACGAGAAAGCCGGGACCTCGCAGGTGGCGAGGCATCGCCTTGCCGACGGAGCGCTGCTGGCCACCTACCCGCTGCCGGCGGCCGGGGCCCTGTGCAACGACATTGCCCTGCTCCCGAGCGGCGGGTTCGCGGTCACGGACAGCAATAACGGCCTGGTGTTCAGGCTGGACCAGGAGCGCCTTTCCGAACTGCGCCTGGGCAGGCCCATATTCCTGCCGAACGGCATCGCGACGGACCCGGCCTCCGCCCGGCTGTTCGTGGCGGATGCCGAGGGCATATTGGTCCACGATCTCGCCACCGGGGAGAGTTGGCGACTGGAGGCGGAGACGACCAGCATCGCCGCGATCGACGGAATGGTGTGGCACCAGGGCTATCTGATCGGGGTGCAGAACCAGACGAGCCCCGCCCGGCTTCTTCGCATCAAGCCCGACCGGGAAGCCCGGAAGGCGGACGTCGCCGTTCTGCTGGCCGACCCGGCCGTCGGCAATTCGGCGACGGTCGCGGCCATCGCCGACGAAGCGTTCGTGTACAGCCGCTCGCGGCAGGAGGGCGGCGAGGAGCAGTCGTCCCTGGTGCGGGTGCGGCTGTGACGAGGGGCCTGATTTTCGAACGGCCGGCCGGAAGCCCCTAGCCCACCCGCTTACCGCGGATGCCCCTCTGCCCGTTGATGCGCAGGAAGTAATTGCCGAGCGTGCCGCGCTTGATGACGATCTTCTGCCCGGGGCGCGGGTCGGCGAGGCCGAGCCAGCCCTCGTTGGTCTGCCAGATGGCGCCGTCCTCGAGCCGGATCTGCCACTTGCCGCTTCCGAGCGAACTCGCGCCGGCGATCACGGTCTCGAGCTGGCTCTCCTGCTCGCCGCCTTCGCCCCGGAAGAGGGGGATGTTGGGAACGCTGAAGCCGAACAAAGAGCGCCGGGTCTCGTTGATCTCCTGCCGGTCAAGAACGACCAACTCCTTGCGCTCGACGGCCTGGGCCAGGCGCTCGCTCGCCGCGTCGTAGCAGGCGAGCCTGGCCTTCTCGTCGGCGATCGCGCGGCACGCGGAGAGCCCCTGGATCAGGGCATTGCTGCCGGCTTCCCGAGCCTTGGGCTTGGCGAAGGCCGGAGCCGGCGCCAGCGCCGCCAGCGCCGCGAGCACCATGATCTTGCCGCCACACTTCATCGCCGTCCTCCCGCCACGGCCAAAGTTTATGGGGTCTCATCCTTGCGGGCAAGACTGTGGCTGAAAAGTTACACGCAGTGCCAAGAATGCCCCGCCTGCGGTGGGTGTGCTTGCGCCATGTTACGCCCTCGACATAAACAGATCGGGAATGGGTGGGGGGCGAATTGCGCCCGATACACCTTGGCGAACACACAAGGGGACGCAAATGTCGAAAATCAAGTTCAGGGAAACGCTGCTCGCTTCGACGATGATCGCGGGTATGCTGGTCGCCACCCCTGCCTTCGCGCAGGACACGACCGAGGGGGCCCCGGCGGGCGACGAGACTCCGCCCGCCGGCATCCAGACCCAGGAATCCGCCGGCCCGGTCGAGGAGAACAGCCAGGGCGACATCGTCGTCACCGGCACCCTGATCCGGAACCCGAACCTGACTTCGTCCTCGCCCGTCGCCGTCGTCGGCCAGGAGGAGATCCAGCTCCGCCAGTCGAACGTCGCCGAAGAGCTTCTGCGCGACCTTCCGGGCGCGGTCCCGAGCATCGGCTCGGCGGTCAACAACGGCAACGGCGGCGCGGCCTTCGCCGATCTTCGCGGCCTCGGCAACTTCCGTAACCTCGTCCTTCTCGACGGCCAGCGCATCGTTCCTTCGAGCGTCGTCGGCCGGGTCGACCTCAACAACATCCCGCTGGCCCTCGTCGAGCGCGTCGACACGCTGACGGGCGGCGCCGCCACGACCTACGGCGCGGACGCCGTTTCGGGCGTCATCAACTTCATCACCCGCCGCGACTTCGCCGGCATGGAGATCAACAGCAGCTCGCAGATCACCGAGCGCGGCGACGGCCACATCTTCCGCACCGACCTCACCCTCGGAGCGAATTTCGACGACGGCCGCGGCAACGCGGTGCTGTCGCTCGGCTACCAGCAGGCGGATCCGGTCTACCAGGGCGCCCGCAGCTTCTCGGTCAACAACTACACCTCGACGTCGGGCTTCGCCGGCGGCTCGGGAACCACGGTTCCGGCGCGCTTCTCCGTCCCGAACACCCCCGTCAACGGCGGCTTCCGGCAGATCAACCCGCAGACCGGCGGGCTGGTGAACCCGGTCGTCAACTTCAACTTCAACCCGTACAACATCTTCCAGACGCCGTTCGAGCGCTACAACATCTTCGGCGCCGCCCATTACGAGGTGGCGGACGGGATCGAAGTCTACACTCGCGGCATGTTCTCCAAGAACCGGGTCGAGACGATCATCGCTCCGTCTGGCATCTTCAGCTCGGTGCTGGTGATCCCGGTCAGCAACCCGTTCCTTCCGGCCGCGGCTCGCGCCACCTTCTGCGCGAACAACGACTTCAATCCGCTTGTGGCCGGCAACCAGCCGATCACCCCGGCGGAATGCGCCGCCGCGGCGACCGCGCTGAGCCCGGCCGACCCGAACTTCCGCGCCTTCACGACCACGGTCGGCCGGCGCACCACGGAGCTCGGGCCGCGTCAGTCCACGTTCCAGACGACGATGTTCGACTATCGCGCCGGGGTCCGGATGGGCGTGACCGACACGATCGATCTCGACGTCTCGGGCGCTTACGGCGAATCGCAGAACGAGCAGAACCAGGAAGGCTACGTCCTCACCTCGCGCATCCGCACCGCGGCCTACACGACCAGCGCGACCTCCTGTAACATCGGCGCCTCGCCGCAGATCAACAACGCGAACCCGCTGCTTCCGCCGCTCGCCCAGCCGGGCGCCAGCCCGAACGCCGGCACGGGCTGCGTCCCCGTCAACCTGTTCGGCGCCGACGGCTCGATCACTCCGGCGATGGTCCCGTACCTGACCGCCGACGCCGGAACCCAGCAGCGCGCTTCGCTGGCCCAGGCCCGCGCTCTTCTGAGCGGCGACTTCGGGGCGACCTCGCCCTGGGCGGAGGATCCGATCGGCTTCGCGCTCGGCGGCGAATATCGCAAGTATACCGGCGCCCAGATCGCCGACGTGCTTTCGCAGTCGGCCGGCGAGCTCGGCGGCGCCGGCGGCGCCGTGCTGAACTTCGAGGGCGGCTACGACGTCAAGGAAGTCTATGGCGAAATCATCGCCCCGCTGGTCCAGGACAGGCCCTTCTTCAACGTCCTGACCCTCGAAGCCGGCCTGCGTTACTCGGCCTACAAGGTCGATGCTCCGGGCAATCCGAGCTACGACACCACCACCTGGAAGGCGGCGGCCACCTGGGAGCCGGTCGACGGCCTGAGGTTCCGCGGCAACTACCAGCGCGCGGTCCGTGCACCGAACATCAACGAGCTGTTCTCGCCGTCGGTGGTCGGACTGACCAACCTCGCGACCGACCCCTGCCGGACCACCGCGACCTACTCCGGTCCGGCCACCAACGCGAACCTGCGTGCGGTCTGCCTGTTGCAGGGCGCTCCGGCGTCGGCGATCGGCGCCATCGGCAACCCCACCGCGGCGCAGGCCAACGGCACTTTCGCCGGCAGCCTCGCGCTTCGTCCGGAGACGGCGGACAGCTACACGCTCGGAGTGGTGTTCCAGCCCGACTTCGTCCGGGGCCTGTCGATCACGGTCGATTACTACCACATCCGGATCAAGGACGCGATTTCGCAGCCGACCCCGGACGACATCGTCAACGGCTGCTTCGGCGACTCCAATGCGGGCGGGATCACCGCCTCCAGCGCCGCCAACCCGGCCTGCCTGCTCTTCGCTCGCGACCCGGTGACCGGCCAGCTTTCGGGCGATCCGGCGACGACCGGCGGCCTGATCTTCCCGGTCTCCAACTCCGGGCGGATCCTGACCGACGGTATCGACGTCGGAATCAACTTCCGCCGCGATCTCGGCTTCGCCAGGCTGAACTGGAGCTTCCAGGGCAACTACACCCGCCGCTCGCAGTTCCAGGCGACGGTCCCGGGCTCGATCATCCCGCCGGGCTTCCCCGGCGCCGGCGGCCCGCTCGAGCCCGCCATCAACCGCGAGTGCGTCGGCCTCTACTCGCCGAACTGCGGTTCGCCGGGCTCGGCCGGGCCGAACTCGGCGGCCGGCTCGCTCCAGCCCAAGTACAGCTGGAACCAGCGCACCACGCTGACCTTCGGCGACATCGACGTCTCGCTGCTGTGGCGGCACGTCTCGAGGATGCGCGTCGAGCCGGACATCTTCCCGCACACCTACAATTGCGCCAACGGTGAAGATCCGCCCATCTCGACGGGTGCCCTGACCGGCCGCTGCCTCGATTTCAGCCGGATGAAGGCGCACGACCTGTTCGACCTCGCCTTCCGCTTCGGCGTCAGCGAGAATCTCGACCTGACGATGACGGTCATCAACCTGCTCGACAAGGAGCCGCCGATCGTCGGTTCCACGATCGGGTCGACCAGCTTCAACAGCGGCAACACCTATCCGTCGACCTACGACGCTCTGGGCCGCCGCTTCGCGTTCAGCGCCCGCCTGAAGTTCTAGGCGAAGCGACAAGACTATCCGGGGCGGCCTTCGGGCCGCCCCTTTTTTTTGTGCGCTCGAGACGGGAAGACGGGGAGCCCTCGGGCGGAGGGCCCGGACGGGCTCAGGGCTCGAAGCCGAAGCGTTCCACCCAGGGCGCCAGGATGGGAAGCGCCGGCGCCAGCTGCTCGCCGTAGCGTCGCCAGCGTCCGCCGCCGTCATAGAGGCCGCGCCGGACCTGGGTGGCGCTCGCCGTGCGCACGCCGCGGCTTCGTGCGGTCTTGTCGAAGGCGTGGAATTCGTCGGTCCAGGCGAGACCGACGAATTCCGCCATGGCCCGCACGGTCGGCTCGAAATCGGCCACGAGCCGGTGATACCAGACTTCGTGGAAGGCGAGCGGCAGCCGCTCACGGCACGTTTCGGTCAGCCGCATCAGAGCGTCGTAATGGCGGGCCGCCTCCTCGAGCTCGCTGAAGGCATAGGCGGCGGGGCTCGGGGTGAAGTTGATCCGGTAGCAGCTCAGGATCACGTCGCGCGGGTCGCGGCGCATGATCAGGATCCGGGCGTCCGGGAAAAGGCGCGCGACGATCGGCAGCTTGATCCCGTTGAACGGGTTCATGTCGACGAAGACCCGCCCCGTCACGTCGCCGGCCATGGCCCGAACCCGCGCCCAGTAACGGAGCCGAAGGTCGGCGAGAAGGTCCGGGCCGATCGAGTCCAGGTCCGGCATCGTGCCGTCGTTGGCGACCAGGATCTCGTCCGTGTCCGCCAGCGTGTCGCGCTCCTCCAGAGCCACCACCTCGGCCGCGCTCGCGAGGATGTTCTCGACCAGGGTGGTGCCCGATCGGGGATAGCCGAGCAGGAAGACGTGGCCCGCGGCGGCGCCCGCCACTTGCGGCACCGGGTCCGGCCGCGCCGCGGGCGGCGAGCTTTCGACCTGCGCCGCGATGGTCTCGATGAAGCTGCGGTGCGACGGCCGCCCAGGCCCCGGGGCGAGCAGCGCGCAATAGGCGCTCCTGAAGTTGCGCTGGGCCTTGTCCCAAGCCTGGAACGCCTCCGCGCAGCGGTCCTGCCGGTCGAGCGCGTCGCCCAGCAGGGTCAGGGCCCGGGTGCGGTCGTCGGGCGGGATCGTACCGGCGAGCAAGGCCTCGAGGCGTGCCGCCGCTTGCGCTGGCTCGCGCGTCTCGATCTCCATGGCGGCGAGGGCGAAGGTCGCCGCCGGGTTGCTCGGATCGACCGCGAGAGCCCGGGCCGCATAGGCCGCGGCCGACTCCCGGTCCCCCTTCCTGGCGGCGATGTCGGCGAGCTTGCCGAGCGCCGGCGCCAGGTTCGGATCGAGCGCGGCGGCGCGCGCGTAGCTTTCGATGGCGCCCGCCTCGGAGCGCAGAGCCTCAAGCGTATAGCCGCGCTCGAGCCAGGCGGCCGAGTGGCGCGGCTCCGCTGCGACGACCCGGTCGAGCACCGCGAGAGCCTCGTCCAGCCGGTGCTCCTTGCGGAGCACGGCGCCGATCGCGCCCAGGACCATGACGTCGCCGGGCGCGATGGCCAGCGCCCTCTGGAGCATCCGGTGGGCGCCGGCATAATCGCCCGCCTCCTCCCGGCGCCAGGCGGCAAGGTTGAGGACCATCGGGTCTTCCTGGCCGGCCGCCAGGGCGACTTCGGCCACCGTCGCCGCGCGGTGGATGTCGCCCTGCGCGAGCGCCTGCTCGATCCGGGCGCGCCTGGCGGGATCGAGTGCGGCCGGCTTGGCCGGCTTGGCGTGTTTGATTCGATTCGACATTGCCGTGAAGACACCTGTATCCTTCGTCGCGGGATGAGCTAGAAAGAATATTCGTTCGAAGGAGTTCGCTTATGCCTCGCTTAGCCACCCTTGCCTTCGCCTGTGCCATCCTCGGCGCGACCGCGGCGCAGTCGGCGCCTCGCCAGGCGAACACAACCGAGAGAGCGGACGACCCGCGCGACAAGATCGTCTGCAAGCGCTTCATCAAGACGGGCTCGCTTGCGGACAGCTACCGCACCTGCAAGACCAAGGGCGAGTGGGAGCGCGAGCGCGACAACGTTCGGACAATCAACTGGAGCAGCCCCTGCAAGTCGGCCGAAAGCGGCAGCTGCGAGTAGGTCGAAGGACACAAGCTTATGCACAGAGCAATCGCCGTCTCGGTCGCATTCGTCCTCGCTTCCGCGAGCGCGGCCGAATCCGCCCCTCGCGAGGCGAACACCCAGGAGCGGGCAGCCGATCCGAAAGACAAGATGGTCTGCAAGCGCTTCCTCAAAACCGGAACGCTCGCGGACAGCTACCGGACGTGCAAGACGAAAGGGGAGTGGGACCGCGAGCGGGACAATGCGCGGCAGTTCAGTGTTTCCGATTCCTGCAGGCTCCGCGCCGACCCCTCTTCCGGCCAGCACACCCACGATTGCTAGGAAGTAGCGGCGGGAGCGTTCCGCCGTTTGTCGATCCCGTCCGACTTGGCTATTGACCGGTTATGGACGACGCAGAGATCCAACGCGCTCTGGCAGCGGCGCGTGAGGCGCGTCGCGGCAACCGCGCCGAAGAGGCCGCCGCGCTGCTCAACCGACTGATCGGCCAGGTCGGGGAGCATCCGGCGGCGCTGAACATGCTTGGCCTGACGGCGCTTTCGGCCGGCAGCCGGAGCGAGGCCGCCGGCCTCTTCCGCCGGGCCGTCGCCGCCGACCCCCGCTCGCCCGAGCTTTGGATGAACCTCGCCCGCGCCTTTCGCGAGCAGGGCGACGACGCGGAGGAGCAGCGGGCCCTGGAGGGCGCACTGGCGATCGACCAGAGGCACTTCATGGCCCTCGTCCGGCTGGCCGAGCTGTTCGAGCGCCTGGACGATTCGGCCAGGGCGGCCGAGCGCTGGACGGGCGTGATCGCGCTGGCCGGGATGATGGACGAGCGTCCGCCCGGGCTTGAGCCGATGCTCGACCATGCCCGCGACGTCGTCGCTCGCCACCGCGCCGGCGTCGCGTCGGCGGTCGACGCCGGCCTTTCTGAGGCGCGCTTCGGCCTCGATCCCGCCCGGCTGCGCCGCTTCGACGCCTGCATCGACCATGCTCTGGGCCGCCGCCTGATCTATGCCAATCAATGCGCGGGGATGCATTTCCCGTTCCTGCCCGCGGACGAATATTTCGAGCGCCGCCATTTCCCCTGGCTCGAGCAGATCGAGGCGGAGACCGAGGTGATCCGCTCCGAGCTGGAGGCGCTCCTGGCGGAGGACGGCGCCTTGATCCGCCCCTATGTCGCGATGGAGCCGGGAACCCCCGCCAACAAATGGTCGCCGCTCGACAATTCGCTGGCATGGGGCGCTCTCCACCTGTGGAAGGACGGCCGGCGCGACGACGCGGTTTGCGCCCGGGTGCCCCGGACGGCGGCGGCGGTCGAGGCGCTGCCGCTCTGCGACCTTCCGGGGCGGACGCCTACCGTCTTCTTTTCGCTTCTCCAGCCGGGGGCGCATCTTCCGGCCCATACCGGGGTCAGCAACGTCCGGACGATCATCCACCTGCCGCTCATCGTCCCGACCGGCTGCGGCTTCCGGGTCGGGGGCGAGACGAGGGCGTGGGAGGTGGGCCGCGCCTGGGCGTTCGACGACACGATCGAGCATGAGGCGTGGAACCGCTCCGACCAGGTCCGGGCGATCCTCATCTTCGACGTCTGGAACCCGCATCTCGACGAGATCGAGCGGGACCTGCTCCGCCGCTTCTACGCCGTCGCCGCCTCGGCGGACCGGGGCGGCGAGGCCGTGATCGCCGTCAGCGACTGACCCTCAGGCGCCGAGCCGGGCGGCTGCCAGCGCCGCCGCGGCCGGCTCGATTTCCCCGGTCGCCGACTCGACCCAGGCTTGCGCCTGAGCAAGCTCCCCGGCGAGCGGGCCCTCCAGCTCCGAACGCCGCGCCAGCCGCGCCGAATTGTCGAACGGCTCCTCGGGATTCTTGGAATAGGTCGCGAACAGCGGGCCGGTGACGGCGGCGTCGATCTCGCCGTCGCTCATCGGCACCGCGAGATGGTCGGCAGCCGCCCTCAGCACCGGGCCGGGCGCGGCGAAAAAGGCCTCGGCGTCGAGCGAGCGGGCGTTGGGCATGAGCGAGATCGAATCGGCGAAGGCGCGCCTCTGCGCCAGCCACAAAGCGGCGCAACGCTGGGCGTCGGTCAGGCTCGACAGGTCGCCCAGATGGGCGGCGAGCTGGGCCGTCACCCGCCTCAGCCATTCGCGGTGATTGTCGCTTCGCAGGATGGCGAGGACATAGTCGCGAAGCGTCGCGTAGAGGAGGATCGAGCGCGCGTCCGGGTCCGCCTCCGCCAGGCGGGGCAGCAGGAAGTTGACCGGCACGTTCGCCTTGACGATCGTCGGCAGGTCTTCGCGGTAGCGCTTGGACAGCATCGACAGGGTCAGCGCCAGCCGGCGCGGGTCGGGTGCCAGGGCCTGCTGGCGAAGCGACAGCGGCTCGCGCAGGACAAGATTGGACGAGGGCCGGTCGAGCGCGCGGGCGAGCAAAGTCGATCCGCAATGGGCGACATGGAAGATCCACCCCGTCGGCGCGGGCGGCGGGGCCTGCTCCGCCAGGGCGCCGACCGGAAGCCTCATCGATTGCGGCGCCGCCGGAGAGATCCGCCCGTCGAGGAAGATCGAGCGATAGTAGGCCGCCCGGTCCATGGGCACGAACAGGGCCGAATCGCCCTCGAAGGAATGAAGATAATGATCGGGCGAAGCGAACAGTTCGTCGAGGGTGAGGGCCATCATCTGGGCTATAGCTCGCACCGGCTTCATCGGCTATCCGGTGACCTCGCCATGCCGAAGATTCAATTGCCCGAGCCGGGCCGCCCCCAGGTTCTGATCGAAGCCTCGGGCGAGGGCGGCATCCTCGACGTCGATCCCGGGCAAATCGTCGATCTGTACAAGGCGCACGGGGCGCTGCTGCTTCGGGGCTTCGCGGCGGACGTCGCCCGGTTCAATGCCTTCGCCCGGCAATTCTGCTCTACTTCCGTCTTCAACGAGAGCCCGGGCCGGCAGCCGCTCGACCCAGCCAACAACATCCACTCGGTGGACGGCGGCACCGGGCCGTTCAGCCTCCACCCGGAGCTGTCGCGAGAGCCGTGGAAGCCGGACGCCGCCTTCTTCGCCTGCCTCTCCGCGCCCAGCCGCGGCGGCGCCACCACGATCTGCGACGGAGTCGAGCTCGTCCGAGCCCTGCCGCCGGAGGTCCGGCAGGGGCTGGAGGGCCGGCGGCTGCTCTACGTCAAGCCGACCTGGCCGGCGCTGCTCGAATATTGGCTCGGCACCTCCAGACCGACCGACGCTCAGCTCGCCGCCCCCCCCGTCTCCTGCCCCTACCAGTTCCGAAGATATGACAAGGATGTGGTGAGGTTCTTCACCCGCCCGGCGCTTCACCGGCCGATGTTCATCGACGAGCCGGCTTTCGGGAATTTTCTTCTCTTCGCGAGGTTCAACAACAAGCGCCCGGATCATCCTCTGCTCGACGACGGGCGGCAGGTTCCGGAGTCCTGGCTCCAGGCGATCAAGGCGGCGGGGGACAGGCTGGCGGTGGAGATCGCCTGGCGGCCCGGCGACGTCCTGATGCTCGACAACACCCGCTTCATGCACGGCCGCACCGCCATTCTGGATCCCGGCGAGAGGCTGATCGCGACCTTCTTCGGCTATCTGAGCTTCGCCGAGCCGGACGCGGAGGAGCCGCCCGATCCCCCCTGGCGCCGGGCCGATTTCTGCCCGCCGCTGCCGCCGCGCTGAACCGAGCAAGCCATGTCGTTGAACCCGGGCGCGGTTCGGGTTAGAATTGCCTCGCAAGTGAGGGACATGTCATGGCTTCATTGGTCTTCCTGTCGGCACTCCTGATCGGAGCCGCCACCCCGGCTCCGGCCGCGCCTTCCCCCGAATCGGCCGCCCGCGATGCGGCGCACCGCGAGATCATCCTAAGCGAATATCCGGCGCGGGCGCTCGCCGCCGGCGAGCAGGGCGCGGTCGGCTTCAAGGTGGTTCTCGACCGCGACGGCTATGCCTCGTCCTGCGAGGTCACGCACAGCAGCGGTCATCCCCGCCTCGACCAGGAGACCTGCCAGCTGATCCTCAGCCGAGCCACGTTCAAGGGCATCAGGGACGGCAGCGGCCGCAAGGTGAGCAGCGTCCATCAGGGCGTGGTCAACTGGAAGCTGCCGGGCGCGGCCCCCGGGCCGGCGCCGGTCGGTGTGAAGATCGCCTCGACCAAGCCTGAGAAGAAGATCTGCCGCCGCCGGATCAAGACGGGCTCGCTGGCCGATTACGAGCGGCTTTGCGCCACCCAGGCCGATTGGGACCGGATGGGCGAGCGCACCCGCCAGGAATGGGGCGCCGTTCAGGGCACGCTGGGCAGCACGAGGAGCAACTAGCCTTCACGAATCGTTGCGGCGCATCGGTGCCGGTCCGTCCGGGGCCGCGACCGGCTGGAACCGCGCCGTGAAAGCATGAGCAGGATGTTGCACCAGGCGCCCCCCGCGGAGGTCGACGCCGTGGTCCGAGCGGGCGTGACGGCGCTTCAGGCCGGGCGGGGAGAGCCGCCGACGCCATAACGGCGACGGAGGCGGCTCTCCGGGCCCACCCGCGCAACGTCGGGCTGTGGCACCTTGCCGCGCTCCTCCATCGCGGCGCCGACAAATCCGGCGGCGGCCTTTAAGGCGGTCCGCAAGGCCGGCGCGCTGGCGCCCGACGACGTACCGATCGCCGTCGCCCACGCCATCGCCGCCAACGACGCGGCGTTCCGGACCTCACCCTCCTCGCCAGGGCTCGAAAGCTTGCCCCCGACGACGATCTGCTGCTGCTTGCCCACGCGTCGGCCCTGGTCGGAAGCGGACCGGCTGTTCGCCAAAATCTCCCAGTCCAACAACATGGGGCTCATCCTCCATTATGTTCGCCACCTGCTGCGGGCCGGCCGGGTGGAGGAGGTCGTGCGCCAGGGCGACGCCGCTTTGGGCCGGCAATCCCCCCCGGCATCTGCGGGCATATCTGTCGGTGGCCCGGCGGCCGGCCGGCGACCCGCGCCGGGAATGGCTGGAGGGGGATCGGAGATTCATCGGAGTCTACGATCTAGGCGCGAAGCTGCCCCGGGCAGCTGGTCGGTGAGGCTCACCGGCGGCGGCGGCCATCATGCCGATCGTTACCATCCGGCGGGGTGGCTCAGCTCGGCTTTCTACGTCGCCCTGCCGAAGCCGGGTGAGGGGGACCAGGCGGATGCCGGCCACCTCGTGCTCGGCGAGTTCGACGAGCTCGGCATCTACCTGCCGCCGCTGCGCGTCACCGAGCCAGGGCCCGGGCGCCTCGCCCTCTTCCCCTCCACCATGTCGCACGGCACCCGCCCGTTCGGCGACGGCGAGGACGGTGGCCTTCGACGTGGCGCTTCCGAAATAGGGGAGGTGACTGGAATTCCTCCCCTGCATTTGCAGGGGAGGAATTAAGTTACGCCGCCGCCTTCTGCTCGCCCGTCTCGAGGATAAGGGCACCCTCGCCTTCGCCCACCCTTACGGTCGAGCCGTCCGGCACGTCGCCCCTGAGGATCGCGTCGGCCAGAGGGTCCTGCAGGTAGCGCTGCACCGCGCGCTTGAGCGGCCGGGCCCCGTAGACCGGATCGTAGCCGACCCGGCCGAGCCAGGCGCGGGCGCCGTCGCTGAGCTCGAGCCCGATCTTGCGATCGGCAAGGAGCTGCCGGACCCGCGCGATCTGGATGTCGACGATCGGCGCCATATGCTCGGCGGCGAGGCGGTGGAAGAGGATGATCTCGTCCAGCCGGTTGAGGAATTCGGGCCGGAAATGGGCCCGGACGAGCTCCATCACCTGCGGCTCGACGTCGTCGACGCTCTGCCCCTCGCTAAGCCCGGTCAGATATTGGCTGCCGAGGTTCGAGGTGAGGATGATGATCGTGTTCGTGAAGTCGACGGTGCGGCCCTGGCCGTCGGTCAGCCGGCCGTCGTCGAGCACCTGGAGGAGCACGTTGAAGACGTCGGAATGGGCCTTCTCGACCTCGTCGAACAGCACGACCTGATAGGGCCTCCGCCGGACCGCCTCGGTCAGCACTCCGCCTTCCTCATAGCCGACATAGCCCGGAGGCGCGCCGATCAGGCGGGCCACCGAATGCTTCTCCATGAACTCGGACATGTCGATCCGGACCATGGCGTGGGAATCGTCGAACAGGAACTCGGCCAGCGACTTGGTGAGCTCGGTCTTGCCCACTCCGGTCGGCCCGAGGAACAGGAAGCTGCCCATCGGCCGGTTCGGGTCCTGAAGGCCGGCGCGCGAGCGGCGGATCGCCCTGGCGACGGCGCGCACCGCTTCCTCCTGCCCGATCACCCGGCGGCCGATCTCCGCCTCCATGTCGATCAGCTTCCGGCGCTCGCCCTCGAGCATCCGCTCCATGGGGATGCCCGTCCAGCGCGCGACCACCGAGGCGATGTCCTCGCTCGTCACTTCCTCGCGAAGCATGGCGCTGGCGCTCGCCACCTCGACCTCGGCGAGCTGCTTCTCGAGCGCCGGGATCCGGCCATATTGAAGCTCGCCCGCCTTGGCCAGGTCGCCGCCGCGCTGCGCCTGCTCGAGCTCGAGCCGGGCCCGGTCCAGCTCCTCCTTGATCTTCGCCTCGCCGGCCAGCTTCTCCTTCTCGCCCTGCCAGCGTGTGGTGAGCTCGGCCGACTGCTGCTCGAGATTGGCGAGCTCCTCCTCCAGCGCCTTCAAGCGGTCCTGGGAGGCGCGGTCCTTCTCTTTCTTGAGCGCCTCGCGCTCGATCTTGAGCTGGATGATGCGGCGGTCGAGATTCTCGATCTCCTCCGGCTTCGATTCCACCTCCATGCGAAGCCGCGAGGCGGCCTCGTCCATTAGATCGATCGCCTTGTCGGGAAGGAAGCGGTCGGTGATGTAGCGGTTCGACAAAGTCGCGGCCGAGACCAAAGCGCCGTCGGTGATCCGGACGCCGTGGTGAAGCTCGTATTTCTCCTTGAGTCCGCGGAGGATCGAGATCGTGTCCTCCACCGTCGGCTCGCCGATCACGACCGGCTGGAAGCGCCTCTGGAGCGCCGGGTCCTTCTCGACATGCTTCGAATATTCGTCGAGCGTCGTCGCGCCGATGCAGTGGAGCTCGCCTCGGGCCAAGGCGGGCTTCAGGAGGTTGGAGGCATCCATCGCCCCCTCGCTTTTCCCGGCGCCGATCAAAGTGTGCATCTCGTCGATGAACAGGATGATGTCGCCCTCGCCCTGACGCACTTCGTCGAGGACGCCCTTGAGGCGCTCCTCGAACTCGCCGCGATATTTCGCTCCGGCGATGAGGCTGCCCATGTCGAGCGCCATCAGCCGCCGGTCCTTGAGGCTGTCGGGCACGTCGCCATTGGCGATCCTCAACGCCAGGCCTTCCGCGATCGCGGTCTTGCCGACCCCGGGCTCGCCGATCAGCACGGGGTTGTTCTTGGTCCGGCGGGCGAGGATCTGGACGGTGCGGCGGATCTCCTCGTCGCGGCCGATGACCGGATCGAGCTTGCCGTCGCGAGCCGCCTCCGTCAGGTCGCGGGCGAATTTCTTCAGGGCGTCGTAGCGGTCCTCGGCGGACTGGGTGTCGGCGCTCCGGCCGCCGCGAAGCTCGTTGATCGCGGCGTTCAGAGCCTCGGCCTTGACGCCCGCATCGGCGAGCGCCTTGCCGGCCGCCGTCGTCGAGGCCAGCACCAGGGCCAGGAGCATCCGCTCGACCGTGACGTAGCTGTCGCCCGCCTTCTGGGCGATCTGCTCGGCCTGATCGAGCACCCGCAAGGTCTCGGCCTCGAGGCCGGGAGTCGAATTGGCGCCGCTTCCGGACACGACGGGGAACTTCGCCAGCGCCTCGTCCGTCTCGCGCCGCGCCGCCTCGGCGCTTCCGCCGGCGCGGGCGATCAGGCCGGCGGCCATGCCCTGCTCGTCCTCGAGCAGAGCCTTGAGCACATGGGCGGGCGTGATCCGCTGGTGGTTCATCCGAAGCGCGACGGTCTGCGCCGACTGAAGAAACCCGCGCGCCCGGTCGGTGAATTTCTCAAGGTTCATATCTGCCCCTCATCATTCGATGAGGCGGATATGGTGTTGCTCATTAGCAACACAAGAGGTCGCGACGAGGATCCTCGTCGCCCCAGCGCAGGCTGGGGCCCCGGCGGGTGAAAGGCTCGGTGATCTTCACCCGCTGGGTTCCCAGCCTCGCTGGGACGAAGGGCTACCGCGCCGCCTTCGCCTGCCCCGGCGCCAGCACCTTTCCGAAGAAGCTGTCGGCATACCAGCGCGGCGCCTCCGGGGAGTCGGCGATCTCGCGCGCGATCTCGTAATTGATCCGGGCGAACTTGGCGCCGGCCTTCCAGTCGATCGGCAGGCTGAGCTGGTCGCTGACCTTGTGATAATGGGTCGAGAGGAAGCCGGTGAACTTCTCCCGCCCGCCATTGGCGAAGCCGGTCATCAGGAAGACGGAGGGAACGCCCTCCTGGACGAAGCGGTAATGGTCGGAGCGGGTGAAGAGGCCCTCGTGGGGAAGCGGGTCTTCGGAGAGGGCGACGCCCATGCTCCGGCCCGCGCGGGCGACCGCCGCACCCATGGTCGAATGTTCGGCGCCGAAGGCGATGACGTCGGTGAAGTCGTAGAGCAGGACCGGCATGTCGAGATTGACCACGCCGGCGACCTTGCCGCCGCCGGGGATGGGATGGCGGGCCATATATTGGGCGCCGAGCAGGCCGTCCTCCTCGGCGGTGACCGCGGCGAACAGGATCGAGCGCTTCGGCCGGTCGGGCGAGGTCGCCATCGCCCGGGCCACCTCGATCATGGTCGCGATCCCGACCGCATTGTCCATCGCGCCATTGTAGATCCGGTCGCCGTCTCCCTCGGGCTTCATCCCCTCGTGGTCGAGATGCGCCATGAGGAGCACATATTCGCCGGCCAGCGCCGGGTCCGACCCGGGCAGGACGGCCAGCACGTTCGGGCTGGTGAAGCGGCGACCGACGCTCTGCTGGCTCACCGACAGCCTCTGCTTCAAGGCGAAGCCTTTCGGCCGGCCGTCCTTGCGCTCCGCCTGGCCCAGCACCCGGTCCAGCGGGGTCTTGGCACCCGCGAACAGGGCTTCGGCGGCGGGCGTGTCGAGGGTCGCCCGGAAACGCAGGCCCGGCGCCGGCGTGTAGGGCAGGCCGTCCTCGCCGATCCAGCCGATGCCGGGCTCGTTCGCCGTCTGCTGCATCCGCGCCCAGGGCCGCCGCTTCGACTCGGACGTCGTCCGGATCGAGACCAGCCCGACCGCACCCTGCTCGGAGGCGACTCGCCTTTTCTCCGAGTTGAGATGGGCGCCGACGTCGCTCTTCATGCCGTTGGGGAAGCCGTTGAGAGCGACCACGATCTTCCCACGCACGTCGAGGCCCCTGTAATCGTCGATGCCGAGCTCCGGCGCCTTGAGGCCGTAGCCGACGAAGACGACCGGGGCCTCGACCGCGACCCGCGACGGCTCCGGAGTCGGCGACAGGATCACCTCCTGGCCGTGCAGGAAGCGGCGGCCGCCGATGGACAGCGATGCCGGCTCACCGGTGAGGCGCGATTCGAGGAACGGAACCTGCTGGTACCAGCCCTCCGTCCCGGCGGGCCTCAGCCCCAGCGCCTCGAACCGGCTCGCCACGTAGAGTGCCGCCAGGTCGTAGCCGCGGCTTCCGGCGTCGCGCCCCTCGAGCCGGTCGTCGGCGAGGAAGGTGACATGGCTCCGGAAGCTTTCCGGGGTGAAATCGGGCGAGAGGGCGGCCGGCTGGGCGGGCGCGGGCGAGGCGAGGGAGAAGCTGAGGAGGGCGAGGGCGAAGCTGTTGAGGCGCATGAAGAATCCTGGTTCGAGTTCGCCGCTCCCTACATCAGATGGCGGAGGCGTCAAAAGCCGCGCTCGCTCGATTCGTCCCCCAGCTTGCCTGGGGGAGGAGGATCGCGGCGCGAAGCGCGGTGGCGGAGGGGCAATGCAGAGTTCCGGTTACCCCTCCACCGCGCTTCGCGCGGTCCCCCTCCCCGAGCGAGGTCGGGGAGGAACAGGATAGGTCGCGATCGTCATCGGGGGCATTGCGCGGCCAAGGCGGGCCGCTATGGTGCGGCCCGAATAAGACTCGGGAAGGACTGCTAAAAAATGCGCCGCCTGTTGCTCCCCTTTGCACTCTTTTCCGCCTTTGCCGTCGCCGGCTGCGCCTCGCCGACGACCGACGAGGTCGCCAGCGCGTCCGACGCTCCGGCCGCGGAGGCCGCGGCCGCCGACGACGCTCCGGCCGCCGCCGGCCCAGCGCCGGTCGCCGAGCTCGTCCGCCAGATCGACATTCCCTATGAGCAATTCACCCTCGACAATGGCCTCCGCGTCGTCGTCCACGAGGACCGCAAGGCGCCGGTGGTGGCCATCTCCATCTGGTACAATGTCGGGTCCAAGGACGAGCCCAGGGGCAAGACCGGCTTCGCCCATCTGTTCGAGCATCTGATGTTCAACGGCTCGGAGAACGCGCCCGGCGATTATTTCGAGCCTCTGCGCGAGATCGGCGCCACCGATTTCAACGGCACCACCTGGTTCGACCGCACCAATTATTTCCAGACCGTGCCGAAGCCGGCGCTCGAGCGCGGCCTGTTCCTCGAGGCCGACCGAATGGGCCATCTGCTCGGAGCGATCACCCAGCAGAATCTCACCAACCAGATCGGGGTCGTCCAGAACGAGAAGAGGCAGGGCGACAACGAGCCTTACGGCCTGGTCGAATATGCCCAGCTCGAGGCGCTCTTCCCGGAAGGCCATCCCTATCGTCACTCGACGATCGGCTCGATGGCCGATCTGGACGCGGCGACGCTGGAGGACGTGAAGACCTGGTTCCGCTCCAGATACGGCCCGAACAATGCCGTCCTCGTCCTCGCCGGCGACGTCTCCGCCGCCGAGGCGCGGCCGCTGGTCGAGAAGCATTTCGGCAAGATCGCGCGCGGCCCCGTCAACAACCCGGCCAAGGCCGACGTGCCGACCCTGCCCGCGCCCAAGGTCGAGGTGATGAAGGACCGGGTCGCCAATACCCGGCTCTACCGCAACTGGATCGTTCCCGGGATGCTTGACGAGGCTTCCGTCCAGCTCGACGTCGCGGCGGGCGTTCTCGGCGGCCTCGCCAGCTCGCGGCTCGACAACGAGCTGGTTCGCAAGGACCAGACGGCGGTGGGCGTTCGCGCCTACATCCTGCCCTTCCACCGGGTCAGCCAGTTCGAGATCCAGGTCGACGTGAAGCCCGGCGAGGATGCCGACAAGGTCGGCGCGCGGCTCGACCAGATCGTCGCCGATCTGATCGCCAACGGGCCGACCGAGGACGAGGTCCAGCGGGTCGTCATGTCCGACGTCGCGAGCCGGATCCGCGGGCTCGAGCAGGTCGGCGGCTTCGGCGGCAAGGCCGTCGCCCTGGCCGAGGGCGCGCTCTACGCAAACGATCCCGAATTCTACAAGAAGCAGCTCCTCGCCTACGGCCGGGTCACCCCCGCGACGGTCAAGGCCGCCATGCAGAAGTGGCTGACCCGGCCGGTCTACGCGCTCCGGGTCGAGCCGGGCGAGCGCAAGGCCTATGAGGAAGCCAAAGGGTCGCGCGGCGGCGCCGCCAGCCAGCGGCCGCGTTACTATCGCCAGCCGGAGCCCGGCGAGAAGCCGATGGCGCCGCTGCCGTTCGTCGCTCCCGACGAGAACGCGCCGGAGCCGCTCGCCTTCCAGAGGATCCCGTTACCGCCGGTCGGCGACGTCTCCAACCTCGACTTCCCCGACATCGAGCGGGCGAGCCTGTCGAACGGGATCCCGGTCGTCTACGCCCGCCGGACGGCGGTGCCGGTGGTCCGGATCGCGCTCGAGTTCAACGCCGGGGTCGCAGCCGATCCCGCCAATGCGCTCGGCACCCAGTCGCTGATGCTGAGCCTGCTCGAGGAGGGCACGACCAGCCGCAACTCGATCCAGATCGCCGAGCAGCAGGAGCGGCTGGGCGCCGCGATCGAGCCCGAGATGTCGCTCGACCGGACCGCGGTGAGCCTGGCCGCCTTGACCCCCAATCTCGGGGCGTCGCTCGACCTTCTCGCCGACATCGTCCGCAATCCCGCCTTCGACCCGAGCGAGGTGGAGCGGCTTCGAGCCCAGCAGCTCGCCGCGATCGACCAGGAGCTGACCGAGCCGAGCGGGCTTGGCGCGCGCACCCTGCCGGCCTTGCTGTTCGGCTCGAACCATCCCTACGGACGCCCGTCCAGCGGAAGCGGCGACAAGGCGGTCGTGGCCCGGCTTAGCCGCGACGACCTCGTCCGCTTCCACCAGAGCTGGATCCGGCCGGACAATGCCACCATCTTCGCCGTCGGCGACGTCCCGCTCGCCGAGCTGGTGCCGATGCTCGAGGCGCGGTTCGGCAACTGGAGCCCGCCCTCCGCGCCGAAGGGGACCAAGAATTTCGCGGCCACGCCTCCGGCGCCCAGGCCCCGGATCGTCCTGGTCAACCGGCCGCAATCGCCGCAGTCGCTGATCCTCGCCGGCGCCGTGCTGCCGGTGCGCGGCACCGACGACGTGCTGACCCTCAATGCGGCCAACGAGGTGCTCGGCGGCAACTTCCTGTCGAGGATCAACATGGACCTTCGCGAGACCAAGGGCTGGTCCTACGGGTCGCGGAGCAACCTGGGAATGCGCGAGCAGACCGTCCCCTATCTGATCACCGCCCCCGTCCAGGCCGACAAGACCGGCCCGGCGATCCGGGTGCTGATGGACCAGGTGTCGGGCTTCATCACCAACAAGGGGCTGACCGACGTGGAGCTGACCCGGGTGATCAACGGCAACACCCGCCAGCTCGCCGGCCAGTTCGAGACCTCGGGGGCCGTCCTTTCGGCGCTTCGCTCGAACGCGCTCTACAAGCGCCCGGACAATTATTGGGAGGCGATCTCCGACCGCTATCGGGGCATGACGACCAGCACGATCGACCAGGCCGCGCGCAAGGTGATCGATCCGAGGAAGATCGTCTGGGTGGTGGTCGGCGACGCCGCCAAGGTGCGGCCGCAGCTCACCGGGCTGGGGCTTCCGATCGAGGAAGTGACTCCGAAGTGACGGATGCGGCCTCGGCCTAGGCCGACTCCGTCATCCCGGCGAAGGCCGGGATCCCAGGGGGTGAAAGGCACTGGGTCTTTCACCCCCTGGGATCCCGGCCTGCGCTGGAACGACGTGAGTCAGCGGTACACCTTGGTCATATGGCCCATCTTGCGGCCCGGGCGGGCCTCGCCCTTGCCGTAGAGATGGAGGTGTGCGGCGGGCTCGGCGAGGATCGCGAGCCACTCGTCGGACTGGCCGCCGATCAGATTCTGCATCTCGACCCGGGCCCCGGTGAGCCCCGTCGCGCCCAGCGGCAGGCCGCAAATGGCCCTGATGTGGTTCTCGAACTGCGAGGTGATGGAGCCCTCGATCGTCCAGTGGCCGCTGTTATGGACTCTCGGCGCCATCTCGTTGAAGATCGGCCCCTCCGCCGTGGCGAAGAATTCCAGCGCCAGCACACCGACATAATCCAGCGCCTCGGCGGCCCCGCGGGCGAGCGCCTCCGCCTCCGCCGACTGCGCCTCGATCCCGAAGCCCGGGACCCGCGAGCGGCGAAGGACGCCCCCTTCATGCTCGTTGGCGGGCGCCGGCCAGGTGACGGTCTCCCCGGTCGTTCCGCGGCAAAGCAGGATCGAGAATTCCGATTCGAAGCCGACGAAGGCCTCGAGGATGGACGGCGCTCCGCGAACCGCTTCCCACGCCGAGTCCGCGTCGGACGCGGTCATGATCCGGGCTTGGCCCTTGCCGTCATAGCCGAAGCGCCGGGTCTTCAGCACCGCCGGAGTCCCGACCGCGGCCAGCGCCTCGTCCAGGCCTTGGCGATCGTCCACCCGCCGGAAGGTGGCCGGCCGGCCGCCGAGGCCGGCGACGAAGCTCTTCTCGCTGAGCCGGTCCTGGGCCACCGCCAGCGCCCTCGCCGGGGGATATAGGGGCGCCTCGGCCGCCAGCGCGGCGAGCGGCGCCGCGGCGATATTCTCGAACTCGTAGGTGGCGACGTCGACGGTCCGGCCGAATTCGGCGAGCGCCGATTCGTCCTCCCAGGCGCCGCGCGTGAATCGGGCGGCAACCTCGGCCGCGGGCGGCGCCTCGTCGGGCGCGTAGACATGGCATCTGTAACCGAGCCGGGCCGCCGCCATCGCCAGCATCCGGCCGAGCTGCCCGCCGCCGACGATCCCGATGGTCGAGCCGGGTGGAAGGCTCATTCAGGCGATTCGGCGACGCCGTCCGTCTGCCGCCGCCGCCATTCCTCCAGCCGCGCCGCCAGCTTCTCGTCGGACAGAGCGAGGATCGAGGCCGCGAGCAGCCCCGCATTGGCCGCTCCGGGATCGCCGATCGCCAGGGTTCCGACGGGCACTCCGGCCGGCATCTGGACGATGGACAAAAGGCTGTCCATTCCGTCGAGCGCCTTGGAGCGGACCGGGACGCCGAGCACCGGCAGCCGGGTCATCGACGCCGCCATCCCGGGCAGATGGGCCGCTCCCCCCGCGCCTGCGACGATGACCTTGAGCCCGCGCCCGGCCGCGCTCTTCGCATAATCGTAGAGCCGCTCGGGCGTCCGGTGGGCGGAGACGATCCTGGTCTCATAGGCCACTTCAAGGGCGTCGAGCATGTCGGCGGCATGGCGCATCGTCTCCCAGTCGGAGCGGCTGCCCATGATGATCCCGACCTCGGCCATCCTCGCTCCTCTATCGGGGCGGAGGCGGCGAGGCCAGAGCTTCGTTTTTGCTTAACCAAGCCGCGCTATGAAGCCTCCATGTCAAAGCACGCATCCGAATTCGACGGGCTTCCGGTCGAGACTTCCGACGAGAACGCGCTTCTCCGCGCCGCCTTGGCCGACGCCCAGCGCCGCATCAGCGAGCTCGAGCAAAGAGTCGAGAGCGACGGCCTCACGCCGCTTCCCACTGCTCTCCGCTTCCGCTCGGAGCTCGAGCGGGTCGTGGGCCTCGCCGAGCGCCACGGGACGGCCGCCGCGGTGGTCGGGATCGAGCTGACCGGCCTCGCCGAGGTCCATGAGCGCCACGGCCATTTCGCCGTCGACGCCGCGCTCGTCCACGTCGCCCGCCTGCTCTGCGGCCTGATCCGCTCGACCGATATCCTCGCCCGAACGGACCACAACCGCTTCGACCTCATCCTCGATCACCTCGACCACAACAGCGCCATCGACACCGCCGACCGCCTCGCCCGCTGCATCGCCGAGAACCCGCTGGACCTGGGCCATGCGCAGGCGAAGCTCGACGCGGCGGTCGCCACGACCGGGATCTTGCCCGGCGACAAAATCTCCGACGTCCTCGCGAGGGCGGAGCGCAACCTGAGCCTGGCAAAGGCGGAGGGGTAACGCACCGTCGCCCCAGCGAAGGCTGGGGCCCCAGCGGGTGAAGACCGCCTGCACCTTTCACCCCGCGGGATCCCAGCCTTCGCTGGGATGACGTGAATCCTACCGCTCGCTCAGATAATATCGGTCAGTGGCGTTCAGACCCTCGTCCAGCTCGTAGACGATCGGCTGCCCGGTCGGGATCTCCAGGCCGGCGATCTCGTCGGCCGGTATGTCCGACAGATGCTTGACCAGCGCCCGAAGCGAATTGCCGTGGGCCGAGATCAGCACCCTCTGCCCCTGCCGAAGCGCAGGCGCGATCCGCCCTTCCCAATAAGGCAGAACCCGCTCGATCGTGTCCTTCAGGCTCTCCGAGCGCGGCACCTCGATCCCGGCATAGCGGCGGTCCGACTCGAGATCGTACGGGCTCCCGGCCTCCATCGGCGGGGGCGGGATATCGAACGAGCGGCGCCAGATCCGCACCTGCTCGTCGCCGTGCCTCGCCGCCGTCTCCGCCTTGTTGAGGCCGGTGAGGCCGCCGTAATGGCGCTCGTTGAGATGCCAGTCCTTCTCGACCGGAAGCCAGAGCCGCCCCATCGCCTCCAGCGCCAGGTTCAGCGTCTTGATCGCCCGGGTCTGGAGGCTGGTGAAGCACAGGTCGAAGTCGAGCCCCTTCGCCGCCATCAGCTCACCGGCGAGGCGCGCTTCCTCCGCGCCCTTCTCGGTGACGTCGACGTCCCACCAGCCGGTGAAGCGATTCTCGAGGTTCCAGGCCGACTGGCCGTGGCGGATGAGGACGAGGGTGGGCATCAGCGCTTCCGGGCGGGAAGCTCGTCCAAGATGGCGTGAAGCGCGTCGAGGCAGGCGCGGGCGAGCAGGGCGCTTCTCTCCGGCGACCAGCCGCGGCGCGGGTCGGGCAGGTCGTCATTGTCCTTGAACGGCATCTCGAGCGTCATCGACACCGCGCCGAAGCGCTCGGCGAGCTGCGAGGTCGACATCGACATGTTGGCCTGGCCGGGCCTGGCGATCTCATAGCCCTTGCGGGTCTGGAAGTCGGGGGAGAAGCGGACCAGCTCCTCCGCGAAGCGGTTGAAGCGCTTCTGCTGCCCCTCGTTCCAGCTCGGTATGCCCTCGAACCCGGCCAGGAAGTTGGCGGGGATCGCCTCGTCGCCATGGACGTCCATGGCGAAATCGACTCCGGTCCGGTCCATCTCGTTCCTGACGCACAGCACTTCCGGGCTGCGCTCGGGGCTCGGGTCGTGCCATTCGCGGTTGAGGTTGGTGCCGACCGCGTTGGTGCGCAGATGGCCGCGGCGGGACCCGTCCGGGTTCATGTTTGGGACGATGTGGAAGGTCGCCCGGCTGAGGAGGCGGCGGGCGACCGGGTCGGCCTCGTCGAGGAGCCGCTCGAGCGCGCCTTCCATCCACCATTCGGCCATCGTCTCGCCCGGATGCTGGCGGGCGTAGAGCCAGACCTGCAGCGGGCCCTCGCCGATCCGGAAATAGTCCATCTCGTGCCCGTCGAGGGTCTGGCCGAGCGAGCGGTGCTCCACGACCGGATGACCCGCGACCGAGGCGACGAGGTCGTGGTGCCGCTCCATCGTGTAGGGCGCGAAATAGGCGAACCAGACGCTGTTGGACGGTGGAGTGAGGCGGATGGTGAGGATCCCGCCCTCATAGCGGGTGTCGACCCGCTCCCACTCCTCGCGGTCGACGGACATGCAGGCCCGGTAATTCTGCCAGCCCAGCGGATAGGCGGCGCCGGAACAGTTGAGGATCCTCAGTTCGACCTTCCGTCCGGCTCCACCGGTCAGCCGGAAGTAGAACCATTGGTAGAAATCGGACTGGGCGTCCTGGACGATTTCGAGATCGACTCGGTCCCCGGCGACGGCGACGGTGCGAATGTTGCCGCCATCGAAGGGGCTTGTTACGGATAGGGTCATCGAACCCTGATAGTGCGGCCCGACTCCCCGGGGAAGTCCCGAAACAGGGCCTCGGCGAGCCGCTCCACGGCGGCGGTTCGCGAGGCCAGGGCGCTTCCGGTGGGGGCCTCCCCGACAGCCCGGCCTTCCCAGAAGACGGTCCCGTCGGAGCGGCGCCGGATCGCAACCTCGAGCAGGCTCGCGGTGAGGTTGGCCGAAGCGCCTTCCGGAGCGCCGCCTGAGACTCCGCGGCCGATTCGGGCGGCGCTGAGCGCGGCGATCGCCTCGCGGCTGCCCTGTTCCAGATCGATAAGGGCGATCTGCTCCGATCCCGTCGTCGTCGGCACCACCGTCCAGCCGAGCCGGCTCAGCTGCCGCCCGACCGCCGCCGCATAAGCGGGATATTCGGGCCGGTTGCCGTCGGCCTTGTCGAACGGCTCGATCGCGATCTGTGCCCGGGCGATCGTCTCGCCGAGGTGGAAGCGGGCGACGTCGGTTCCGCCGGCGGTCGGCCTTTCCTTGCCTCCGCCACCGGCGCACGCGGCGAGCGCCGCCGCCAGCAGGAGGGGGGCGCTGCGAAGAAAAGCTGTTTTCATCCCGGTACCTCTTGGTCTAGCGCCCGCGCATCATATGGGTGCTGTAACGATCCTCTCAGCGCTCTTGCCGCAATCGGGTTCCTTGAGGGAAGTGGTTAGATGAACAAGCCCACCGTGCTCGTCACCGGCGGCGCCGGCTATATCGGCAGCCATGCGGTGCTCGCGCTGCTCGATTCGGGCTGGAAAGTGGTCGTGATCGACAACCTCACCACCGGCTTCCGCTGGGCGGTTCCGGAGGCCGCTTCGTTCGCGGAGGGCGACATCGCCGACCAGGCGCTGGTGGCCCGGCTGATCGAGGACCATGCGATCGGAGCGATCATCCATTTCGCGGGCTCGATCATCGTTCCCGAATCGGTCGAGCAGCCGCTCAAATATTATGAGAACAACACGGTGAAGAGCCGCTCGCTGATCGAGAGTGCCGTGAAGGGCGGGATCCGCCACTTCATCTTCTCCTCCACCGCGGCGACCTATGGGCTGCCCGAGCGGGTGCCGGTCGTCGAGAGCAGCCGGACCCAGCCGATCAACCCTTATGGCTGGTCGAAGCTGATGACCGAGCGGATGCTCGCCGATGCGGCATTCGCCCATCCGCTCAACTTCTGCGCGCTTCGCTACTTCAACGTGGCCGGAGCCGACCCGGAGGGCCGCTCGGGCCAGTCCACCGCCGGGGCGACCCATCTCATCAAGGTCGCGGTGGAAGCGGCGACCGGCAAGAGGCCGTCGGTCTCGGTCTACGGCACCGATTACGATACGCCCGACGGCACCGGGGTGCGCGACTATATCCACGTCAGCGACCTCGCCGCCGCCCATGTCCACGCGCTCGAGAAGCTGATCGAGGGCCCCACCGACAGCTACATCATAAACTGCGGCTACGGCCGCGGCTTCTCGGTGCTCCAGGTTTTGGACGCGGTCGACCGGGTGACCAACATGCGCATCGAGCGGCGGATGGAGCCGCGCCGCGCCGGCGATCCGGACGCGCTCGTCGCCGACAATGGCAAGATCCTCTCCACGCTGCCGTGGCGGCCGAAGCTTGACGATCTCGACACGATCGTCACCCATGCGCTGGCGTGGGAGCGCAAGCTCGCGGAGCGCGGATAGGGGGCCGAAGGCATGACGAGGAGCGCGGCCGAGGCGGAAGCGATGATCCGCTCCGGAGTCGCGGCCCTCCAGCGCGGCGACTCGGGCGAGGCGATGCGCCTGCTCCGCGACGCGGCCGAAGCGGGCTCGGTGCCGCCGCCCTTGTTCCTCCTCGCCCAGGCCTGCCGCCATGGCGGCGACCCGGAAGGGGAGGAGGCCGCGCTGGACAAGCTGCTCGAAGCCGAGCCGCGCCACCTCGGCGGGTTGATCATGCGGGCGGATTGCCATCTTCGCTCGGGCGACAGCCGGGCCGCCGCCTCCTTTTACGGCGCCGCTCTGCGCGCCGCCGCGGCGGGACGGGAGCCGATTTCGCCGATGATGGCCAACGAGCTCCGCCGTGCCGAGGCTGAGGCGGCGGCGCTGGAGCGGCAGTTCGCCGCCCATGTCGAGAAGCGGCTGTCGGACGGCTTCGCCGGAGCGCCGCTGGCCGGGCGGGTCGCCACCGCCGTCGATCTGATGCTCGGGCGCAAGCAGGTCTTCCTCCAGCAGCCCACCGCCTTCTATTTTCCCGGCCTGCCCCAGATCGAATTCTACGAGCGGTTGCAATTTCCCTGGCTGGCCGGGATCGAGGCCGCCATTCCGCAAATCCGCTCCGAGGCCGAGGCGGCGATGGCCCGGGACGGCGCCTTCTCCCCCTATGTCGAAGGCGAGCCGAACCGCCCGGCGGCGACCCACCGGCTCCTCGGCGACCCCAGCTGGAGCGCCTACCACCTCTGGAAGCGGGGCGCTCCGGTGCCGGGCAATGCCGAGCACTGCCCGGGCACGATGGCGGCGCTGCGCCACGCCCCGATGCCCGAGGTCCAGGGCCGCTCGCCGATGGCGCTCTACTCGCTGCTTCGTCCCGGCACCCACATCGCCCCCCATAACGGCCTCCTCAACACGAGGCTGATCTGCCACATCCCGCTGATCCTGCCGGGCCGCTGCCGCCTTCGGGTCGGCAACGAGGTTCGCGAGTGGGAGGAGGGCAAGGCGCTGGTCTTCGACGACAGCGTCGAGCACGAGGCCTGGAACGACAGCGACGGCACGAGGGTCATATTGCTGTTCGAGATCTGGCGGCCGGAGCTCAGCGAGGAGGAGAAGGCGCAGATCGCCGCTTTGTACGAGGCGATCGAGCTCCACGGCGGGCCGGGCGACGAGGGCCGAGGCGGAGCTTGACTTGAAGCCGCTCTCCCCCTAGTTGGGCGCCTCGCTTTTCCAGCATGAATCGCAAAGAAATAGGCAGGTCCTTTCGGCCATGAAGATCCGCAATTCGCTGAAGTCCCTCAAGTCGCGCCACCGCGACTGCCGCGTGATCCGCCGCCGGGGCCGCACCTACGTCATCAACAAGACCAACCGCCGCTTCAAGGCGCGCCAGGGCTGAGGCCTCCTGCGGCCGTCCGGCAGGTCCTTCGAGACGCCGTTTCGACAAGCTCAACGGCTCCTCAGGATGAGCGGTTGCGGCTATCCTGGTCGCTCATCCTGAGTAGGGGCTGAGCTTGGCGAAGACCCGTATCGAAGGACCCGCCGCCGTCATCTTCGACGTCGGCAACGTCCTCTACGGCTGGGACCCTCATTCCTTCCTGGAGCGGCAGCTGCCCGAGGACGAGGCCCGGCTTCGTTTCATCGAGGACGTCGACCTGTGGGGCTGGCACGTCGCGCTCGACGGCGGCCGCCCGTTCGACGAGGCTGCGGCCGAGCTTTCCGAGAAATTCCCCGATTACGCCGCTTATATCGCCGCCTGGGGCGAGCGTTTCGGGGAGACGATCCGCGACCCGGTCCCCGGGACCCACGAGATCGTCGAGGCCCTGGACGAGCGCGGCGTGCCGCTCTTCGCCCTCACCAATTTCTCCGCCGACTTCTGGGCGCCCTTCCGGGCGCGCGAGAAGGCCTTCTTCAGCCGCTTCCGCGACATCGTCGTCTCGGGGGAGGTGAAGATGCTCAAGCCCGATCCGGCCATCTATTATCTGGCGCTCGACCGCTTCGGGCTCCAGGCGCGCGAGGCCCTGTTCGTCGACGACCGAGCGATCAACGTCGAGGGCGCGGAGGCGGTGGGGATGCACGGGCATCTGTTCACCGGCGCGCAGGATTTGCGGAAAAGGCTGGAGGCGGAGGGGTTGCTTTAAGCTCCTCCCCGTTCCGGGAGGAGCGGACGCAACTTCCACCTTCCTCGCGCTTTGTTTCGGCCATGAGACAAAGATGGCCCGCCAAGCTCTGGATAGTCCGCCACGGGCAGAGCGCCGGCAACGTCGCCCGCGACGCCGCCGACGCCGCGGGGCTGGGCGTGATCGACCTCGACATTCGCGACGTCGACGTTCCCCTGAGCGAGCTCGGCCACCGCCAGGCGGACGCGCTCGGCCACTGGTTCGCCGCCTTGCCCGAGGCGGAAAGGCCCGAAGTCGTCCTGACCTCGCCTTACGTCCGGGCCAGGCAGACCGCCGAGGCGATCTGCAAGGCGGGGGGATCCGTCGAGGGCGCCAAGGCCCCCCGCCAGGACGAACGGTTGCGCGAGCGCGAATTCGGCCTTTGGGACAGGCTGACCACCGCCGGCGTGCGCGAGAGATTCCCCGAGCAGGCGGAGCAGCGCACCCTGCTGGGCAAATTCTACCACCGCCCGCCGGGCGGCGAGAGCTGGGCCGACGTCATCCTCCGCCTGAGGAGCGCGCTCGACACCGTCAGCCTCCACCATGCCGACCGGCGGGTTCTGATCGTCTGCCACCAGGTCGTCGTGCTCTGCTTCCGCTACATATTGGAGGAGCTGGACGAGGCCCAGATCCTGGCCATCGACAAGGCCGGCGACGTCGTCAATTGCGGCCTGCTCCAGTACGAGTTCGAGCCCGACGACGAGAAGGACTGCGTGCCGAGGCTGGTCTGCTACAATTTCGCCGCCCCGCTGATCGAGGAGGACGCCCCGATCACCTCGGAGCCCGACGCCATGGTCGCCGCGCGGTGAGCGAGTTCGAGATCATCGACCGCGCCCTGCTCGGCCGGTTCCCGCTCCCCCACCATCCCGACGACGGCGACAAGGAGGAGCGGGGCCGCCTCCTCGTCATCGCCGGCAGCCGGGAGCTGGCCGGGGCGGCCCTTCTCGCCGGCACCGGCGGGCTTCGCGCCGGGGCCGGCAAGCTCCAGATCGCCACCGGCGCAAGCGTCGCCACCGGCCTCGCCGTCGCCATGCCGGAGGCCCGGGTCGTCGGCTGCCCGGAGACCGAGGACGGCTGCATCGCCACGGGCGCGATCGGGTCGATGCTCGAATGGGCGGGCGGTGCCCAGGCGATCCTGATGGGCTGCGGCCTCCAGCACGGACCGCCTCTGGAGGACATGCTCGACGCCTTGCTGGGCAGCGGCCTCGACAAGCCGCTCGTGCTCGACGCGGCCGTGCTCGGATCCCTGGCGCCCCGCGCCGAGACCCTGCGCGCCTGGCGGGGCGGCACCATCCTCCTGCCGCACGCCCGCGAGATGGCCCGGCTGCTCGAATGCGAGGCGGAGGAGGTGGAGGCCGACCCGCTCGCCTCCGCCCGCCGGGCCGCGGAGACGTTCGGGGCGGTCGCGCTGATCAAGGGCCAGTATAGCTACATCGTCGAGCCCGGGGGCCGAGCCTTCCGCTTCACCGGCGGCGGAGTCGGGCTGGCGACGTCGGGCTCGGGAGACACGCTGGCGGGAATCGTCGGGGGCCTCGCCGCGAGGGGCGCCGATCCGCTGACGGCGGCCCTGTGGGGCGTTTACCTGCACGGCGAGGCGGGACGGAGGCTGGCGAAGCGGATCGGCCGGATCGGCTTCCTGGCGAGGGAGCTGCTCGACGAGGTGCCGGGGCTTATGGAGGCCTGAAATCCTCCCCCAGCTTGCCTGGGGGAGGGGGACCAGGCGAAGCCTGGTGGAGGGGTAACTGACGAGGCCTGTGCCAATACCCCTCCACCACACTTCGTGTGGTGCCCCTCCCCGAGCGAGCTCGGGGAGGATTTCAGTGAAGCTTCTCCTGCGCCTTCCTGTGCCGCTCGAGCTCGTCGCCGATCAGCCGGACGATGTGGATGACGTTGGTCGATCCCGGAGTGCCGAACGGCACCCCTGCGGTGATGATGATCCGGTCGCCGCCTTTGGCGACTCCGTGGCGGAGCGCCATCCTCTTGGCCTTGGCGATCATCTCCTCGAAGCTGGCGATCTCCCGGGTTCGGACCGCATGGGCGCCCCACAGGATGCCGAGCTTGCGCGCCGTCCTGGGCGACGGGGTCAGGACCAGCAGGGGCACCGAGGGCCGCTCCCGCGACAGCCGGCGGGCAGTCGAGCCGGAGCTGGTGAAGCAGACGATCGCCGCCGCCCCCACCGTGCCGACCATCGTGTTCGCCGCCTGGGCGATGGCGTCGGCAGTGGTCGGATCGGGCAGGGTGCGGGTAAAGTGGACCCGCTCGCCATGGCTCGGATCCGCCTCGACGCTGGTGGCGATGGAATTCATCATCGTCACCGCCTCGCAAGGATATTTGCCCGAGGCGCTCTCCGCCGACAGCATCACCGCGTCCGCCCCGTCATAGACGGCGGTGGCGACGTCGGAGACCTCCGCCCGGGTCGGGCTGGGCGAGCTGATCATCGATTCGAGCATCTGGGTGGCGACCACGACCGGCCGCCCCATCCGCCGCGCCGCCTCGACGATCATCTTCTGCAGGGGCGGCACCGCCTGCGGCGGAAGCTCGACCCCGAGGTCGCCGCGGGCGACCATCACGGCGTCGGCAAGCTCCAGGATTCCGTCGAGCCGCTCGACCGCGGCCGGCTTCTCGATCTTGGCGAGGAGCGAGGCGCGGCCGGCGATCAGCCGCCGCGCCTCGGCCACGTCCTCCGGGCGCTGGACGAAGGACAAGGCAATCCAGTCGACATGCTGGTCGAGCGCGAAGGCGAGGTCGGCCCGGTCCTTGTCGGTCAGGGCGGCGAGCGGCAGCACCACGTCGGGGACGTTGAGGCCCTTGTTGTTCGAAAGCCGGCCGCCGACCTCGACGATCGTCTCGATCCGGTCGCTCGTCGCGCTCGTCACCCGCTGGACCAACTTGCCGTCGTCGAGCAGGAGCCTCGTGCCCTTTTCCACGCCGGCGAAGATCTCGCGGTGCGGGAGCTCGACCCGCTTCGACGTTCCCGGGGCGGAGTCGCGGTCGAAGACGAAGGTCTGCCCCTTCTCGAGCTCGATCCCGCCCTCGGCCTCGAACCGCCCGACGCGAAGCTTGGGCCCCTGCAGGTCGGCGAGGATGGTGGTCGGCCGGTCGAGCTCCTTCTCCAGCCCACGGATCGTCTCGATCAGCTTGAGATGGTCCTTGTGGCTGCCGTGGCTCATGTTGATCCGGAAGGCGTCGGCGCCGGCCTCGGCCAGCTTCCGGATCATCTCGGGCGTGTTGCTCGCCGGGCCCAGGGTGGCGAGGATGCGCACCTTCCGGCTGCGCGGCACGAATTTGCTGGGGAGCGTTTCGGAATTGGCCATTGAAGCCGCGCATAGCCGCCACTAAGCCCGCCGCTCAACCCTGAATGGAAGAAGGATCAAATGGCGGAAGGCACCATCGCGGCCGACGAACTGAGGCTGCTCATCGAGCGGATCGAGCGTCTCGAGGAGGAGAAGAAGGCGATCGCGGACGACGTCAAGGACGTCTACGGCGAGGCCAAGTCGCGCGGCTACGACACCAAGACCATCCGAACCATCGTCCGCCTCCGCAAGATGGAAACCCACGACCGCCAGGAAGCCGACGCTTTGCTCGAGACCTACAAGGCCGCGCTCGGGCTGGAGTGAATTTGCCTCTCTGCCGCGAAGCGGCGGGGAGGGGGACCACCCGAAGCATGGTCGAGGGGTAAAAGGCGCAGCAAAGGTGGTTTCACGCGCGATCCGCCGGATCCTGCGCCATCTACCCCTCCACCACCCTGCGGGTGGTCTCCCTCCCCATCTTCCGATGGGGAGGCAAGATGGCCGCCGTTGCGCCGAACACGCCCTCGCGGTATCGCCTCTCTCTCACCCAACAGCAGGATCGCCCGCACCGCCATGGCCGGCCACAGCAAGTTCAAGAACATCATGTATCGCAAGGGCGCCCAGGACAAGAAGCGCTCCAACCTGTTCTCCAAGCTCTCGCGAGAGATCACGGTCGCGGCCAAGATGGGCCTTCCCGATCCGGACGCCAACGCGCGCCTTCGAGCCGCGGTCACCACCGCCCGCGCCCAGTCCATGCCCAAGGATAATATCCAGCGCGCGATCGACAAGGCCTCGGGCGGCGAGGCGGAGAATTACGAGGAGCTTCGCTACGAGGGTTTCGGCCCCGGCGGGGTCGCCCTGATCGTCGAGGCGCTGACCGACAACCGCAACCGAACCGCCACCAACATGCGCACCGCTTTCTCGAAGAACGGCGGCAATCTCGGCGCCTCGGGCTCGGTCAGCCACGGCTTCGAGCGGCTCGGCCTCGTCGCCTATCCGGCCTCAGCCGGGAGCGCAGACTCGGTCTTCGAGGCGGCGATCGAGGCCGGCGCCGAGGACGTCGAATCGGACGAGGACGGCCACCAGGTATGGACCGCGCAGGAGGACCTGCACGGGGTCGCCCGCGCCCTCGAGGAAGCGCTCGGGGCGCCGGAAAGCGTCAAGCTCGCCTGGCGCCCCGGCACGAAGGTCGAGGTCGGCGCCGACGATGCCGGCCAGCTCATGAAGCTGATCGACACGCTCGAGGACGACGACGACGTCCAGACCGTCTGGGGCAATTACGAAGTTCCCGACGAGGTGATGGAGGGATTGGGAACGTAGGAGTCGATCATGGACTCATATGCTGAGTTGAGGGCCAAGGCGAAGCGCGGTGAACCGCTGAGAGTGGACGCCAAGCGCTTCTCGGCGGTCCGGCTGAGTTGGCTTGCTCGCGACGTTCAGGACGGTGGCGGGAAGCTGACACTCTTCAACGCGGATGCGCTGGAGCGGAATGAAAGGGGCTGGATCGAGCGCAACGCACCCGGCCGGGTGGTATTCGAACCCGAATGATCGTGCTCGGCCTCGATCCAGGCCTCGGCTGCACCGGCTGGGGCGTGATCCGGGCCGACGGCAATCGGCTCAGCCACGTCGCCAACGGCCAGATCCGCACCGATCCGAAGGCCCAGCTGCCCGCCCGCCTCCTAGAGCTTCACGGCCGCCTCCTCGCCGTCCTTGCCGAGCATCGGCCCGCCGCGGCGGCGGTCGAGGAAGTGTTCGTCAACGACAATCCCCAGTCCACCCTGAAGCTCGGCCAGGCCCGCGGCGTGGCCCTGCTCGCCGCCGCCGGCCTCGGCATCGCCGTCGGCGAATATGCGCCGCGCCTGGTCAAGAAGGCGGTGGTCGGCACCGGCGCTGCCGAGAAGACGCAGGTTCACGCCATGGTCCAGCGGCTATTGCCGGGGGTGAAGATCGTGGGAGCCGACGCCGCCGACGCGCTCGCGGTGGCGATCACCCACGCGCATCACCTCGCGACCGGGCGGCGGATGGGGTGACGGGTCTCGGTTAAACCGATAGGAAATCCTCCATGTCCCCGGCTCGCCCCCCCGCACCATGATCGCAAAGCTCCGCGGCCTGCTCGACAGCTTCGCCGCCGACCATGCCGTCGTCGACGTGAACGGGGTCGGCTACCTCGTCTTCGCCTCCACCCGGACCCTTGCCGCCCTTGGTCCCGTCGGAGGCGAGATCGTCCTCCACACCGTGATGCAGGTCAGCCAGGACGACATAAGGCTGATCGGCTTCGCCTCGGGCGACGAGCGCGACTGGTTCCGGCTCCTGACCTCGGTCCAGGGGGTCGGCGCCCGGGTCGCCCTCGCCATCCTCTCCACCCTGCCCGGCGACGACCTCCACCGTGCCGTGGCGAGCGGCGACCACGCCATGATCGCCCGCTCCCCGGGCGTCGGCCCCAAGCTCGCCCAGCGCATCGTCCACGAGCTGAAGGACAAGGTCGGGAGCCTCGCCCTGGGTTCGGGCGCGGCCTCCGCCCCGGCTCCCGGAAGCGCCGCCGCCGACGCCGTCTCCGCCTTGCTCAACCTCGGCTTCCGCCCCGGCGAGGCGGCGGCCGCGGTGGGAAAGGCGGAAACGGACCTCGGCCCCGGCGCGACCCTGGACGCCCTGGTTCGAACGGCGCTGAAGAAAGCCGCGCGCTAGCGGATGGACAGAAAGGCCGCTTCGGCTAATGCTGCCCCGGTGGAGCAGGAGCGGATCATCGGCGGGGAGCGTCGGCCCGAGGATATCGACGCCGCCTTGCGCCCCAAGAGTCTCGACGATTTCGTCGGCCAAAAGGCGGCCCGCGAGAATCTGCGGGTGTTCATCGAGGCGGCGAAGAGCCGCGGCGACGCGCTCGACCACGTCCTCTTCTTCGGCCCGCCGGGCCTCGGCAAGACGACCTTGGCCCAGATCATCGCCCGCGAGCTCGGGGTCGGCTTCCGGGCCACTTCGGGCCCCGTCATCGCCAAGTCGGGCGATCTCGCCGCCTTGCTGACCAACCTCGAGGATGGCGACGTCCTGTTCATCGACGAGATCCACCGCCTCGCGCCCGCCGTCGAGGAGATACTCTATCCGGCGATGGAGGACCGGGCGCTCGACCTGATGATCGGCGAGGGGCCCTCGGCCCGCTCGGTCCGGATCGACCTTCCCAAATTCACCCTGGTCGGAGCGACCACCCGCCAGGGCCTGATCACCACCCCGCTTCGCGACCGCTTCGGCATCCCTGTCCGACTCACTTTCTACTCGGTCGAGGAGCTCGAGCAGGTCGTTCGCCGCGCCGCGCGCCTGCTCGGCCTTTCGCTGACCGCCGACGGCGCCCAGGAGATCGCTCGCCGCTCGCGCGGCACTCCGCGGATCGCCGGACGGTTGCTCCGCCGGGTGCGCGACTTCGCCCATTCGGCCGGCGATGGGGAGGTCGACGCCAAGGTGGCCGACGGGGCCCTCACCAGGATGGAGGTCGACCAGCTCGGCCTCGACGCGATGGACCGGCGCTACCTCTTGATGATCGCCGACCTGTACAAAGGCGGGCCAGTCGGGGTCGAGACCCTCGCCGCCGGTCTCTCGGAGCCTCGCGACACGATCGAGGAGGTGATCGAGCCGTTCCTCATCCAGCTCGGCCTCGTCGCCCGCACCGCCCGCGGCCGCTGCCTCAACGGCCGCGCCTGGAACCATCTCGGCCTGCCCCAGCCCAAAACGGCTCAGGACGGGCTGTTCGACTGAATGTGAAGGGAAGGCAATGACGTTGATCCGTACCGCCGCCGTCGCGGCACTGCTGCTGGCGATGCCGGCGACCGCCCAGCCGACCAAGGAGGGCGGGAATTTCACCGTGGCGAGCCACAAAATCATCAATTATGCCGTCGACGGGTCCTGGCTCTGCCTCCCGGGCCGCGCCGATCCTTGCGGAGCCCCCCTCGCGACGACGGCGCTCAGCACCAACGGCTACGGCTCGAGCGGCCAGGTGCGTGCGGACCCGGCAGCGAAGGTCGACTGCTTCTACGTCTACCCGACCGTCTCGCGCGATCCCGAACTGAACAGCGATCTCGTCCCCGGGATTGAGGAGAAGGCCACCGCCACCGTGCAGCTGGCTCGGTTCGGAACCGTCTGCCGGACCTTCGCCCCCCTCTATCGCCAGGTGACCGCGACCGCGCTTCCGAAGGCTTTCGCGGGCCTGGACGTGAGGCCCAATTTCGACACGGCCTATGGCGACGTCCTCGCCGCCTGGAAGGAGTTTCTCGGCCGGCGCAGCCAGGGCCGGCCCTTCGTTCTGATCGGCCACAGCCAGGGCTCGATCCACCTGCTGAAGCTCCTGCAGGAGGAGATCGAGGGTAAGCCGGTTGCCAGGAGGATGCTCTCGGCGATCCTGCTCGGCTGGGCGGTGGAGGTGCCGGAAGGCAGGCTGGTCGGCGGAAGCCTCAAGTCGACTCCGCTCTGCACGCGTGTGGGCCAGACCGGCTGCGTGATCACCTACATGACCTTCCGCGCCTCGGCTCCGCCGCCGGCAGGCGCGTTCCTCGGCCGCGCCGCGCGGCCGGGAATGACGGCAGGCTGCACCAACCCCGCGGCGCTGAGAGGCGGAAGGGGCAAGCTCGATTCCTACTGGTTCACGATGGCGCCGCCGCAGCCGGGCGTGGCGCCGATCGCCTGGTCCAGCCAGGGCGGCCCGCCGACGCCCTTCCTCCGCACTGAAGGCCTGGTCACGGCCGAGTGTCGGCACAGCGGCCAGGCCGGCTATCTGGCGGTGACGGAGAATGCCGACCCGAAGGATGCCCGCACCGACCGAATCCCCGGCGACGTCTACATCGCCGGCAAGCTCAACCCGGGCTGGGGCCTCCACCTCGTCGACATGAACGTCGCCCAGGGCGACCTCATCCGGCTCGTCGAGGCGCAGGCGGCGGCGAAGCGCTAGATCCTCCCCATTGCTCCGCATGGGGAAGATCGGGTCACCGCTCCAGCCAGGAATAGACGAAGAGCGCCGTCGACAGCCCCGCGGCGCTGATCGCCCTGATCGCGTCGCCGGTGGCGACTTCGGAGCTCCAGGCCAGGAGGTAGAGGCCGAGCGCCGCCGCGAGCATCGCGTAGAAGCCCCAGGCCACCGCCCGGGCGCGGTTCCGAAGCGACAGCTCGTCGTTGATCAGGGCGCGCATCCGGCTGCCGAGGGCGAGGCCGCCGCCGGTCGCGAGCACGAGAGTCCAGACTGTGACGAGCAGCACCCACAGGCCGCCCAGGCGGCCCGGCCGAAGCGCTTCCGCATTGCCCCATTGAAGCCAGACGCTGATCGCAAGGATCAAGGCTCCGGCCGCCATCAGGCTCGCCCGGATGCTTGACGCCCGCTCCGCCCGCTCCACGCTCGCATCCTGTCTCATTCGCAGTCTCCCAACCCTCAGTCCTCGAGCGAGAAGATCGTCTCGACCGGGCAGCCCAAGGCGCGCGCCAGCCTGAGCGCGAGCAGGGCCGAGGGGACGAAGACTCCGTTCTCGACCGTATTGATCGTCTTGCGGCTGACCCCGACCCGCTCGGCCAGCGCCGCCTGGGTCAGGCCCCGCTCGCTTCGAAGCTCGAGCAGCCGGTTCGACAGGCCCTCGGCCATGAAGCGACTCGCCCTAAGTAACCTATAGGTGACATGTAACCCGAAGGTTACATGGCGTCAACGCAAAATCGTCTCGTCTCGTCCCGGCCCCCCGCTTTGGCCTTGCCCCCACGAATCCCCAGCCCATAGAGCCTATGAGGATGGGAGGGGACGAGCCGAGGCCGGCGGACGGAATCATGCGGGGGAGGGCGCACCTCTTCCCGCTGCGGGTCTATTTCGAGGACACGGACGTCGCCGGGATCGTCTATTACGCCAATTACCTTCGCTTCATCGAGCGCGCCCGCTCCGACATGCTCCGGCTGATCGGGATCGACCAGCGCGAGGCTCTCGAAGGCGGGGAGGGCGTCTATGTGGTCGCCGAGGTCGCGGTTAAATACCGGGCGCCCGCCAGGCTCGCGGACGAGCTCGTCGTGCTGACCGAGATCGAGCAGGTGCGGTCGGCGAGCGTCCTCATTCATCAGCGGGTCATGCGCGGGGATGAACTTCTGGCCGATGCCAGGGTGACCGCGGCCTTCCTGACTCCGGAAGGCCGCCCCAGGCGCCATCCGCGCGCGTGGGTCGAATTGTTCGAGCGATTGCTGGAGGAAGGAAGAGCGTGAACGAATTGGCGATGACGGGAGCCGACATGTCGCCCGTCGCCCTGTTCCTGCAGGCGGACATCGTCGTGAAAGCGGTGATCCTCGGCCTGCTCGTCGCCAGCATCTGGACCTGGGCGATCATCATCGGCCACGCGCTCAAGCTCCGCCGGGCGTCGACCGGATCGAAGGCGTTCGAGCGCGATTTCTGGAAGGCGGACGATATCGACCGCTTCTACGAGACCCGCGGCCAGGCCGACATACCGAGCGCCCGGGTCCTCGCCGCCGGGATCGCCGAATGGCGCCGCTCGACCGGCGGCAAGACTGTCGACCGCGAGGGCGCCCGCTCCCGCCTCGCCCTCGTCATGCACTCGGCGCTGACCGAGGAGGTCGACAAGCTCGCGGTGCGCCTCAACATCCTCGCCACGGTCGGCTCGGTCGCCCCCTTCGTCGGCCTGTTCGGGACGGTCTGGGGGATCATGCGAAGCTTCACCGCGATCGCCGGCGCCAACAACACCAGCCTCGCCGTCGTCGCCCCGGGAATTGCCGAAGCCTTGTTCGCGACGGCGCTCGGGCTGTTCGCCGCCATCCCGGCGGTGATCGCCTACAATCGCATGAGCTTCGGGATCAACCGCCTCGAGGCGAGCCTCCAGCGCTTCGCCGACGGCTTCCACGCCACGCTCAGTCGAGAGCTGGAGCTGGAGGGATGAGGGGGGTCGCTGGATCTCCCCTTCGTGGAAGGGAGGGGCCGGGGGTGGGTCCGCCGAAGGCGGCCGAAACTCGGAGTCGGAACAGTCTCGCTTCGCTCGCCTACCCACCCCCAGCCTCTCCCTTCCAGGGAGGGGAGCGGTAATGGCCATGGGCCCGATCCTCGGCGGCCACCGCCGCGCCCGGCGCTCGCCGATGGCGGAGATCAACGTCACCCCGATGGTCGACGTGATGCTCGTCCTCCTGATCATCTTCATGGTAACGGCCCCGCTGCTCGTCGCCGGGGTCCCGGTCGACCTGCCCGACAGCAAGGCCGGGGCGCTCGACCAGGAGCAGAAGCCGGTCCAGATCTCGCTCGACGCGGACGGCAGCCTGCACCTCGACGATCAGGCCGTGCCGCCGGCGGAGCTCGGCCAGCGCCTCGCCTCAATCGCTGCGTCCTCCCGCGAGCCCGGCGGCCCGCGTATATTCCTCCGCGCCGACCGCGGCCTCGATTACGGCCGGGTGATGGCCGTGATGGGCGAGATCAATAGCGCGGGGCTGCGCAAGGTCGCCCTCGTCAGCACCCAGGGGCAGGAGCGCTGATGGACCGGGCGGAAGCCACCGGGCTGGGAGTAGCGGCCGTAGGCCATGCCGCCCTGCTGGCGGCGATCACCTACGGGATCGCCACGACCGATCTGCCGGTGCCGAAGAGCGACCCGATCGAAGTGGCCTTCGTCGACGAGGCGGAGCTCGTGAGCGCCTCGCCCGACCCTTCTCAGGAAGCGCCCGGCCAGGCAGCCGCCTTCGAGCCGCTTCCCGAAAGCGCCCCACCGGTTCCGACTCCGCTGCCGCCCCCGCCGACGCCCGCCCCTCCGTTGCCGTCGCCGCCGACGGAGGTCCGCGCTCCGGCGCCGGCCCCGACGCCGGCTCCCCGGCAGATCGCCCGGCCCCAGCCTCCAAAGCCGGCGAACGCGGCGAAACCCGCCCCGCCCACGCCGGCGAGGCCCAAGCCCGCACCCTCAAGGCCGCCGCCGGGCAAGAGTCGCGAGCGCTTCAACATCAATCTCGACGGCGCCCGGGACGGCCCGGGCAAGGCCGAGACCGCGGGGAGCCCGGCCGCGGTGATGGACGCCCGGGCGATGGCAAATATCGGCGGCCTCATCCGCCGGCAGGTCCAGCCCTGCGCCGACCGGATGGTCAGCCCCGGTCCCGGCGCCAGCCGGATCAAGGTGCGGCTCAACCTCAAGCTCAACCGCAACGGGTCGCTCCGCGCTCCGCCGAGCGTCGAGGGCGTGAGCGGTCTCGACGAAGAGAATCGCCGCTATGCGCAACGGGTGAAGGAGATGGCCGTCGCGGTCTTCACCTCCTGCTCGCCACTTCGGGACCTTCCCTCGAACCTATATGCCGTCTCCAACGGGTGGAGCGACTTCGACATGAACTACAATCTGCCATGACCGGAGAGACCATGATCAAGACACTCCGCCGCCTGGCCCTCGCAGCTTGCGCCCTTCTGGCCGCTCCGGCGCTCGCCCAGTCGCAGCCGCCGGCCGGTTCGAGCCCCAATCGCGAAGGCGGCAAGCTGGTCGTCGACGTGGTCGGCGGAATCGATGCTCCGATGTCGATCGCCGTGCCCTACATGCCGACCCCCCAGGAGACCGACACCCCCGCCGGCTCGACCGCGGCGCTCGGCCGCCAGGTCGCTCAGGTCGTGGCCGGCGATTTGCGGGGCAGCGGCATCTTCCAGCCGGTGGGCCCGGAGGGAATCCGCCAGATCCCGTTCGGCGAAGTGACGGCCCCGGCCTATTCCGCCTGGAGCGGCAGCGGCGCCGCCGCGCTCGTCCAGGGCTTCGTCCGGGCCAATCCCGACGGGCAGCTCACCGTCGGCTGCTATCTCTACGACGTCGCGCTCCAGTCCGAGCTGACCCGCGCCGGCTATGTCGTCGCGCCCCGCGACTGGCGCCGCGCCGCGCACAAATGCGCCGACGCCATCTACTCCCGCCTCTCGGGCGAGAGTCCCTTCTTCGACAGCCGGATCGCCTATATCGCGGAGAGCGGGCCCAAGGACCGGCGCGTCAAGCGGCTCGCGATCATGGATTCGGACGGCGCCAACCACCGCTTCCTGACCAACGGCCAGTCGACCGTGCTGACCCCCCGCTTCTCGCCCGACTACAAGCAGATCGTCTATCTGAGCTATGTCGAGAAGCGCCCGCGCATCTACATCTACGATATCGGCACCGGCCGGCAGCGGATCGTCACCGAGAGCTCCAACCAGACTTTCGCCCCGCGCTTCTCCCCGGACGGGCGCTGGATCCTCTATGCCATGTCGGTGAACGGCAATACCGACATCTACCGAGTCTCCGCGCAAGGCGGGCAGCCGGTCCGGCTGACCAACTCGCCCGGGATCGACGTCGGCGGCTCCTATTCGCCGGACGGCAGCCGGATCGTCTTCGAGAGCGATCGCTCGGGCCGCCAGCAGCTCTACGTCATGAACGCCGACGGCTCGAGCCAGCGCCGGATCAGCTTCGGCGGCGGCGGCTATGCCACCCCCGAATGGAGCCCGCGCGGCGACCTCATCGCCTTCACCCGGATCGCCGGCAATTTCCGGGTCGGGGTGATGAGCCCTGACGGCTCGGGCGAGCGGCTCCTGACCGACAGCTGGCAGGACGAGGCGCCGAGCTGGTCGCCGAACGGCCGGGTCCTTCAGTTCTTCCGGACCAGCCAGGGCCGCGGCGGCCGGTCGAGCGTCTGGCAGGTCGACCTCACGGGCCGCAACGAGCGCCGGATCCCCACCCCGCTTGACGGCTCCGACCCGGCCTGGGGCCCGATCCTCCCGTGAAAGTATCCGACAAAGGAGAGCGTAAGATGAAAGCAACCCCCTGGAAGGTCGCGGCGATCGCCGCGGCGCTGGCGCTCACCGCCGGCTGCGGCAAGAAGGCTCCGAAGGAGCTTCCGCCGCCGCCGGGCGAAAGCGCCGATGCCGGCACCGCCACCGGGGTCGAGGACGGCTCCGCGGACGATTCCGCCGGCGTGGGGCCCGGCTCCCGGGAGGATTTCATCCGGACCGTCGGTCTCGAGGGCGACCGGGTCTTCTTCGATACCGACCAGTATGATCTCGACGATCGCGACCGGGCTACGCTCGACGCCCAGGCGCAGTGGCTCAACCGCTATACGAACGTGCGAGTCACGATCGAGGGCCATGCCGACGAGCGCGGCACCCGCGACTACAATCTCGCCCTCGGCGACCGCCGAGCCAATGCCGCCAAGAACCACCTCGCCGCCCGCGGGGTCTCGCCCGCCCGGATGACGGTGATCAGCTACGGCAAGGAGCGGCCCGAGGCCTTGGGCTCGGACGAGAGCGCCTGGGCGCAGAACCGAAGAGCGGTGACGGTGTTGCCGCAATAAGGGACGTCGTCCCAGCGAAGGCGGGGACCCCAGGGGTGAAGGGCGCCTCAGCCTTTCACCCCGCGGGACCCCAGCCGTCGCTGGGGTGACGGACTATTCGTCCGCGTAGATCGCCACTCTGATGCCCTCCGCGGACGCGAGGCCGCGGTACATTCCCGGCGTGTTGAACGCCCAGGCCGCCTCGCCCGCGGGCGTGACCAATATGACCCCACCGCTTCCACCCAGCGACCCGACCTCGGCGATCGCCTTGTCGGCGGCGACCGAGGCAGGCTCGCCGAGCATGCGCATCCGGGCGCAGATCTCATGGGCGACGGCGGCGCGGATGAAATATTCGCCCGCGCCGGTCGCAGAGACGGCGCCGGCCCGGTCGTCCGCATAGGTTCCGGCGCCGATCAGCGGCGTGTCCCCGATCCGGCCCCAGCGCTTGCCGGTGAGCCCGCCAGTCGACGTGGCGGCGGCGACGTGGCCGTTCACATCCACGGCGACGGCGCCGACGGTTCCGTATTTCAGCTCCTCGTCGAAATAATGGCTCTGCTCGGCGCGCATCGCGTCGAGCTGGCGGCGCCGCTCGGGAGTCGCGAACCATTCCGGCCCGACCTGCTCGAGGTCCTGCTCGCGCGAGAATTGGTCGGCGCCTTCTCGGCTCAGGAAGACATGGGGGCTGTGCTCCATCACGGCCCGGGCGAGGCTGACCGGGTTCTTCGTCGCCGTCACTCCGGTGACGGCACCGGCGTCGCGGCTTCGCCCGTCCATCACCGCCGCGTCGAGCTCGTTGGTGCCCTGATAGGTGAAGACGGCGCCCCGGCCCGCGTTGAAATGGGGGTCGTCCTCGAGGATGCAGGCGGCCCTCTCGACCGCGTCGAGGGCGTCGCCGCCGGCCGAGAGCAGCGCCGCCCCGGCGGCCAGCGCCCGCTCGAGCGCGGCACGGATGTCCCGCTCCTGCTCCGGAGTCGACTGCCCCCGCTCGATCACTCCGGCACCGCCGTGGATGACGAGCTTCCAGGGGATTTGGGTCATTCACTTCGCTCCGTTCGGGAGGGCAACGCACGGGAGGGGCCGCCCTATCCGCGGCGAGCCAAGGGAGCAAGGAAGGCGATGAGCCCCTCTCGCCAACAGCGCGAGAGGGGCTTTGTCGCGAATCCTCTTGCCAAACCTCGGATCATATAACTATGATATCACCATTACAGGAGGGCGAAATGGCGACTGGACTTCACGATTCCCCCAACCTTCGGCTGTCGCGGGAGCGGCCCGCCAGCACCTATAGCGGCTATGTCATGCTGCTCGTCCTGATCGCGGCGGCGGCGGCGGTTCCGGCGGGCTTCGCTCTGTTCGTGCAGGACATGAGGGTCGCCGGCCTGGTGCTGGTCGCCGTCGGCGCGCTGGCCGGGTTGCTGGTGGCGAGCGGCTTCTACCTGCTCCAGCCCAACCAGGCCGCCGCCCTGCTCCTGTTCGGCGATTATAAGGGGAGCGACCGCAATGCCGGGCTGCGCTGGCGCTGGCCGTGGCTGACCCGGACCAAGATCTCGACCCGGGTCCACAACGTCACTTCGGAGCGGCTCAAGGTCAACGACCTTCGCGGCAACCCGATCGAGATCGCCACCAACGTGGTCTGGCGGGTGACCGACACCGCCCAGGCGCTGTTCGACGTCGACGATTACACCAAGTTCGTCTTCGTCCAGATCGAGAGCGCGGTTCGGGCGATCGCCGCCCAATATCCCTATGACGACATCGAGCATCAGGAGACGACGCTTCGCGGCCATGCCGAGGTGGTCAGCCAGGAGCTCAGGGAGGAGCTTCAGGAGCGCGTCGGGGTGGCCGGGATCACCATCGACGAATGCCGGCTCACCCACCTCGCCTATGCGCCGGAGATCGCCCAGTCGATGCTCCGCCGCCAGCAGGCCGAGGCGGTGATCGCGGCCCGGCAGAAGATCGTCATCGGCGCCGTCTCGATGGTCGAGAGCGCGCTCCAGCTGCTCTCCGAGAAGAATGTCGTCGAGCTCGACGACGAGCGCCGGGCGGCGATGGTCTCGAACCTGATGGTGGTGCTCTGCTCGGAGCGGGACACCCAGCCGATCGTCAATACCGGCACGCTCTACCAATAGGGCCGCAGCTTATGCCGCCGCCCCCGAAGAAGGCGTTCCCGCTGCGCATCGAGCCGGCCTTGTGGGCCGCGCTCGAGCGCTCGGCGGCGGCCGACCTGAGGAGCGTCAACGCCGAGATCGAGTGCCTCCTGCGCGAGGCGCTGCAGCGGCGGGGGGTGAAGCTGGCGCCTCCGGAGAAGCGGCCGAGGGGCCGCCCGCCCGCGGAAGGCAAGAAGTAGATTGGTTCGTTTCGGACCCGAATCCCTCTCCGGGACAGATTTCGGTCCGCTGCAGGCGTAGAGTCCTCACACCGCGCCGCATGCCGCGGCGCTGGTGAGCGAAGGGGCTCTGACATGGCTATCATCAATGGCACGGGCGGCAACGACACGCTCAACGGGACGAACAGTTCGGACCAGATTTTCGGTTTCGGCGGCGACGACACCTTGTTCGGCAACGGCGGCAATGACACGCTCGACGGCGGCAGCGGCGCCGACTCGATGAGCGGCGGCACCGGCAACGACACCTACATCGTCGACGATATCGGCGACTCGGTGAACGAGAATTCGGGCGAGGGCACCGACACCGTCCGCACCACGCTCGCCAGCTATGCGCTGGGCGCCGAGGTCGAGCATCTTCGCTTCATCGGCGTCGGCAATTTCACCGGCACCGGCAACGCCCTCAACAACGACATCACCGGCGGCGGCGGGAACGACGTCCTCTCGGGCGGCGACGGGCACGACCAGCTTTACGGCAGGGGCGGCGACGACAGCCTGTACGGCGGCCTCGGGCACGACCTGCTCTCCGGCGACGCCGGCGCCGATTATATGGAGGGCAATGACGGCAACGACGCCTATATCGTCGACAATTCCGGCGACTCCGTCGTGGAAGCGAGCGGCGAGGGCGTCGACATGGTCTATTCGGGCCTCGCTAGCTACACGCTCGGCGCCAATCTGGAAAACCTCCAGCAGAACGGCTCCGGGAACTTCACCGGCACGGGCAACGCGCTCGACAACCGGATCGTCAGCTGGGGCGCCGACGACGTTCTCGGCGGGGGCGACGGCGCCGACGAGCTTCGTTCCGGATCGGGCAGCGACAGCCTGAGCGGCGGCGACGGCGACGATCTCCTGGTCGGGGGCGCCGGCGCCGACACCTTCACCGGCGGCGCGGGCTCCGACGAGTTCGAGATCGACTATTTCGACAGCGGGACGGGCGTCGACGCCGACAGGATCACCGACTTCCAGAGCGGGGACCTGATCGACCTCACCGAATGGGACGCCGACATCTTCGCGCCGGGCGACCAGGCCTTCAGCTGGATCGGCGGCGCCGCCTTCACCGCCACGGCCGGCGAGCTCCGCACCTATTTCGACGGGATCGACACCTGGGCGCAGGGCGACATCACCGGCGACGGGATCGCGGACTTCGAGATTCGCTTCGACGGCGCCGTGGCGCTGACGGCGGCCGACTTCATACTTTAGGCGATGGCTCATCGGGGGCGGCGGCCGCGGCGGCCGTCCCCGGTCGCTTGCGGAAGCCGGGAACCGTCCCGACGGGACGACTCGCCGGTCTCCGAAAAGGTCCACAACTATTTGGTTCGATTCCGATGTAAATCGGTGTCGAGAAAGGATTTTAGCAAGGTTCGCGGGTAACCCTCTCGCTTTGCGCCGCGCTTTGCGGCGCTCATCGGGAAGGGGCTCTCACCATGGCTATCATCCAGGGTACGACCGTCAGCGACTCCCTCGTCGGCACCGGCTCCGACGACGAGATCTACGGCTTCCAGGGCGATGACTTCCTCTATGGCAACGGTGGCAACGACCTGCTGATCGGCAGCTATGGCAGCGATACGCTTGACGGCGGCGCCGGCGCCGACATCATGATGGGGGGCGAAGGCAACGACACTTATTATGTCGACGACTCCGGCGACACGATCGTCGAAGCCGCGGCCATCGGCGATACCGACATAGTCTATGTCTATGCGTCTTACTTCGACATCGGCTCGGCCGTGGTCGAGCAAATCTATTATTCCGGCAACGGATCGGGAACCCTAATCGGCGGCGCCAACAACAATTTCATCAATTCGAGCACCGGCAACGACTGGCTCGAGGGCAAGGGCGGCAACGACTGGCTGCTCGGCGGCGGCGGCGACGACCATCTCGACGGCGGCTCCGGCAATGACGAGCTCGACGGCTGGCAGGGCAGCGACACGATGATCGGCGGCACCGGCGACGACGTCTACCACGTCGATTCGGCCAGCGACGTCGTCATAGAATATGCCGACGAGGGCATCGACACGGTCAAGGTCAGGAAGTCGAGCTACACGCTCCCGGCCAATGTCGAGAATGCGGACCTGCGTTATTATTCCGGCTCGATCTCGGTCACCGGCAATTCGGCCAACAACCTCTTCATCATGGGCACCGGCGCCCAGTCGGCGATGGGCGGGGCGGGGATCGACACCCTGTCATACGCCTATACGGCCGCGGTCAGCATCGACCTGTGGACCATCACCCTGGGCGGCGAGGCGGCCGACGATTATTTCACCGGCATCGAGAACCTCACCGGAAGCGCCTATGACGATGTCCTTCGCGCCCTCGGCACGGCCAGCATCATCGACGGAGGCCCGGGAGCCGACATCATGGAGGGCCGCAACGGCAGCGACATCTATTATGTCGACAATGCCGGCGACATCGTCATCGAGGCGGCCGGCGGCGGCAGCGACGAGGTGCGCGCCCGCAACATCTCCACCTACACGCTCACCGCCTATGTCGAGAAGCTGACCAATTGGACCAGCTATTACGGCTTCGTCGGGAACGGCAACAATCTGAACAACGAGATCAACGGCGGCCTCTATCTCGACTACCTCAACGGCGGCGACGGCCACGACACGTTGAACGGCGGCGAGGGCGACGACGAGCTTCACGGCAACGGCGACCACGACATACTGAACGGGGGCCTCGGCTCCGACCTGATGTACGGAGGCACCGGCAACGACACGTTCCACGTCGAATCGTCAGGAGACACCGTCGTCGAGCTGGGCGGCGAGGGCACCGACCATGTCTATACCTCGCTCACCACCTACGTGCTCGGCGATCATGTCGAGAACCTCACCTTCAACGGCATCGGCAACCCGGCCCTCGACTTGACCGGCAGCAACGCCGCCAACATCCTCAACGGGCTCGCCAATGACGATCTTATCGACGGCATGGGCGGCGCCGATGTTCTTCAGGGCAATGCCGGCAACGATATCATCGATGGCGGCGCCGGCGACGACCTGCTGGTCGGGGGGTCGGGCTCGGACCTGCTGACCGGCGGAAGCGGCGGCGACCTGTTCCGCTTCTTCGAAGGCGATTCGGGGACCGGCGCCGGCGCGGACGCGATCACCGATTTCATCAATTGGGTCGACAAGATCGATCTTCGCGACGTCGACGCCGACAGCGGGACCGCCGGGGACCAGGCGTTCAGCTTCATCGGCACCGCGGCCTTCTCGGGCACCGTCGGCGAGCTGCGCTACGCTTTCGACGGCACCGACACCCGGCTGCAGGGCGATCGCACCGGGGACGGAGTCGCGGATTTCGAGATCGTCTTCTCGGGCGATGTCACCCTGCTCGTGACGGATTTCTACCTGTAGCCGCCAAATCCTCCCCATCTGGCGATGGGGAGGATGAGGGGCTCTGCACGCCGCCTCCCCGGCTTCCTCCCATTCCCTCCATTCCGGCGCGGCTTTCGCCAGCCCTTTCAACCGCCTATATGGGCCGGATGAGCATCCGCCCGTGGCGCGACATCGCGCGCCGTCCGTCCCGCCAAATCATGGTCGGCTCCGTGCCGATGGGAGGGGACGCGCCCGTCACGGTGCAGACCATGACCAACACCGTCACGTCCGACGTGCGCGCGACGGTCGACCAGATCAGGCGCTGCGAGGAGGCCGGGGCGGACATCGTCCGGGTCTCCTGCCCCGACGAGGATTCGACCCGGGCGCTTCGCCAGATCGTCCGGGCGGCGCGGGTGCCGATCGTCGCCGACATCCATTTCCACTACAAGCGGGCGTTGGAAGCGGCGGATGCCGGCGCCGCCTGCCTGCGCATCACTCCCGGCAATATCGGCTCGGCCGATCGGGTGAGGGAAGTGGTCAATGCCGCCAAGGCCAATGGCTGCGCGATCCGGATCGGGGTCAATGCCGGAAGCCTCGAGCGGGATCTGCTCGAGAAATATGGCGAGCCCTGCCCGGAGGCCCTCGTCGAAAGCGCCCTCGATCATATCCGGCTGCTCGAGGACCACGACTTTCGCGAGTATAAGGTCGCGGTGAAGGCCTCCGACGTCTTCCTCGCCGTCGCCGCGTACCAGCAGCTCGCCGACGCCGTCGACTGCCCGCTGCATCTCGGAATCACCGAGGCCGGCGGGCTCCGCGGCGGAACCGTGAAGAGCGCGATCGGGATCGGCTCGCTGCTCTGGTTCGGCATCGGCGACACGATCCGGGTATCGCTTTCGGCCGAGCCCGAGGAGGAAGTCCGCGCCGGCTTCGAGATCCTGAAAAGCCTCGGCATCCGCAACCGCGGCGTGCGCGTCGTCTCCTGCCCCAGCTGCGCGCGGCAGGGCTTCGACGTGATCCGCACGGTCCAGACGCTCGAGGAGCGGCTCCAGCACATCCGCACGCCGATGTCGCTGTCGGTGCTCGGCTGCGTGGTCAATGGCCCGGGCGAGGCGCGTGAGACCGATATCGGGATCACCGGCGGCGGCAACGGCAAGCACATGGTCTATCTGTCGGGGGTGACAG
>DASWLZ010000021.1:0-38660 GCA_036399975.1 Allosphingosinicella sp. | reverse complement strand
CGTCAGCCAGATCGAGGCGGCCCGCCGCTGGATCCAGGGCATCGTCGAGGAGCCCGAGGTCGGCAAGGTCTATACCGGCAAGGTCGTCAACCTCGTCGATTTCGGCGCCTTCGTGAACTTCATGGGCGGCAAGGACGGCCTGGTCCACGTCTCCGAGATCCGCAACGAGCGGGTTGAGAAGGTCTCGGACGCTTTGTCCGAAGGCCAGGAAGTCAAGGTCAAGGTCCTCGAGATCGACCCGCGCGGCAAGGTCCGCCTCTCCATGCGGGTGGTCGACCAGGAGACCGGCGCCGAGCTGGAGGACACCCGTCCGCCGCGCGAAGGCGGCGACCGTGACCGCGGCCCGCGCGGCGGCGGCGACCGAGGCCCCAGGCGCGACGGCGAAGGCCGCGGCGACCGGGGCGGCGGTGGGCGCGACCGTGGGCCGAGGCGCGACGGCGGCGGTGGCGGCGACCGTGGTCCTCGCGACGGCGGCGGCGACCGCGGCCCCCGCGGTGAAGGCGGCGGTGATCGTGGCCCCCGCGGCGAAGGCGGCGACCGCGGCCCGCGCCGCGAGCGCGAGGACCGGCCCGAGCGCAACGACGGCCCCGAGCCCGAATTCGCCCCGGCGTTCCTGACCCGCGACGACGATTGATGGATTCGGCGCCATCGGGGATGGAGCCGGGTTCTACAGAAGAGGCCTCGCGGGTGACCGCGGGGCCTTTTTTACGCCCATCTGCGACCTGAGCGCTTGAGGCAGATGTGGAGTGGGTGGCTCTATTCGGGTTCGGGCGCTGGTTGCGGGCCGGCAGCGACTGCTTGAGGCTCCGAAGCCATGATGCCGCTCTCAGTGACTGGGTTCATGGCATCAGCAGTGGCGTCCGAGCGCAGCCCCTGCACCCGTGGATCATCGGGCGCAGCTTCAGCCACGGCTGCCATGAATTCTTGCCATTTGGCCTTTGCCTCTGCGAGGAGAGAGGACCATTCTTGGCAATACATGTCATCTCTTCGAAGGCTGTCGATCTCCAAAAGCCGGTCCGCTCGCTTGTCCAGATTGTCGGCGACGAGCAAGCCAGTGACTTGGCGGACTTCCAGTTCAGAGTTCGCAATCACGCGAGTTCGGAGAACTTGAATATAGTGCCGAAAACGGCTTAGGTGATCGCGGTCAACCGTTAGGCCAGGCCGCATGAATTCGATAATTAGGAGTTGGTCGCCGGACCGAAGCACCAGATCCATGCGACCAGCCCAGTCCGGATGTCGATCGATACCGGTTTCCTCAAGCGCCTCGTTAACGAAGCGGCTAACACTGATCTCTCGTCGGAATGTTTCCCACTTGGGACCAATCAGCCAAGGATTTGCCGCGATATAATCACGCACGGCATTTTCCAAATCCGCAGCGCCGATACGGCGTTCCAAACCACGGATGATACCCACCCGCGCGTCGACGATCTCGGCCATATGCAAGGCACCAATCACCTGGGCCTCCGTTAGCAGCCTGACCAAGGCTCCTTCCTCAAGCTGATCCATTCGCGAGATATCGTCGATGAGTCCCCGCAGGCGACCGCCCTCCCAAGCCGTCAACACGGCTTGAGCGAGTCCCGAGAACTGAGCTTCATCAATTGCCTCTACTTGCGCGATACGGACCAGAGCAGTGCGCACGGTCCTGCGCTCCGAGGGCGGAAGGCGGTCAAGGCGCTGTGCGAACGGTTCTACGCGAGCGTCCAGCCGCTCTAGCTTCTCGTGCGCACGTCGCTCCTTCCAAATTACCAGAAGCTCCTTCAATCGCTGCTGGCCCCAAGTTTGCAGTGCCGCAGCATCACGTTCCTCCCAGTTTATCCGCTGACGCTCCGTCGTGATTACGTCTTCGCTTAAGAGATCGAGGTAGTCTGCTACCACCTTGCCCGTGAGGTACTGCTGCCCATGCTGGCCGCCCAGACCGCCAGTAAGATTGAAGAAAAACGGGTTCTGCGCAATTTTAACTCCACAGAAAACTGAGACGCCCCTAAACTCCTCATTGGCGATCGGAGTATTTGAGAAGCGCATTCGCCATTCAATGGTGTTCCCATCTTCGAGTGTCTCGCGACCCCAATCTCCGGCTATCGTTAGGCCAGTTGGCCGCTCCTCAGGAAGATAATCCCTAGGAAAGTCGAACTCCACGGCAAAAGGCTCAACGTCTTCCGGAAGAGGGTAATCATTTATAGTTACTGCAAAATCGTCAGCTTGTGCTGCCAGATTGAACCGTCTAGCCATGCTGCGAGCGAACGGCTCAGGCGTGCGAACATTATGTAGTTTGAGTTCGCGCAGCCGAATGCACGTGCCCTGCTCTCGAATTTTAGCCGGATCAGGCCCGCTATGTTCGATTACCGTCACTGGCCGAGGTGTCACATCTACGTACACGTCTGAGCGTAGTGTCCGAATATCGAGTTCAAACACAGTGCGCTCACCGGTTTCGCCGCTGGTGGTTTCAACCCGCATGACGTCCGCGATGCCAAAACCGGCGAACTTGCCGATGCCTTTTCTGCCGAGCACCGGTCGGCCGGACGCGGTGCGCGCGGCCCCGTCGCTGCGGCGATTGCGGCCTACGTTTAGATAGAAGTTTTGGCACTCAAGAAAGGTCATGCCGATGCCGTCGTCGTCGACGATCAACTCGGGCGCCCCATCGAGGCGTTGGGGCAGGGTGACCTTGACCGTGTGAGCGTCGGCGTCCCATGCATTCGCGATTAGCTCGGCTACGGCGGCGACCGGACTTTGGTACATTTGAATCCCAAGTGAATCTAGGATTCGCCCGTGGAAGCGAAGGAAAAGCTGTGGTTCGGGAGCGCTCGCCATGTTTGTCCCCTGTAGTGGCCGCGCAGCTCCGCGGCGCAGCGTTTTGTTGAGGCACAGCTTGGCCGACCGAATGAGCAGAGACAAGCGCTCAGCGCTTATGAGCAAGGTCCGAGGGCGAAACACCCGGCCCGAGATGCAAGTGAGGCGCGCGCTCCACGCAGCAGGATTGCGCTTCCGGCTCCATCAGCGACATCTCCCGGGCAATCCTGATATTGTGCTGCCAGGGATTCGGACAATCGTTTTTGTTCACGGCTGTTTTTGGCACGGACACGAGTGCCCGAAAGGGCAGAGACGGCCCAATTCAAATATAGCATTTTGGGGCGAAAAGCTCGACCGCAACGGTATTCGCGACCAGAGAGTTCAGGCCGACCTAGTAGAAGCGGGCTGGCAGGTAAAGATAGTCTGGGAGTGCGATCTTACCGATGGGCTCTCTGCTTTGGTTGAAGAGTTAATACTCCTGCGCGCGAGGCGTCGTGTCCATCGACTTGACTAGATAACTTGCGAAGAACTGTGCAAGCTTAGGAGGTACTGCGTTTCCAATCATTCTTGCGACAGTCTCGACGCGGTCCTTCGGATAAAAAACGTACTCTTCGGGAAACGACTGAAGGATAGCTGCCTCTCTGAGAGAAATCCCCCGGAGCTGAGATGTGTCGTAATGACCGAAGCGGCCATTCGAGATGCTGTGGCATTTAGTAGTTATAGTCGGAGACGGACGATCAGGACTCATCCGAGTATAGACGTCAGTAAAACAGCGCACACCCATCCGTTCATTAAGGCGCCTATGGCATCCGAGCGAAAGATCGCCATCCTTGGTTTCTGCCATGTAAGCGTTAGACTGACCCGGTTGAGCTGAAGCGAGGCGCTTTAAATTAGTGGCACTCAATGTCCGAGCACGATGGTTCGGAATAGTTTCGTGCAACTCGCCAGCGGTGATCGGCGGCAGGTGCTCGATGGCCTCTTTAACGCTCTTAACAAGAGCGCTCGCGTCACAATCAGGAATGAGAAGCTCGCCTTGGGCGGTGTCAGTGAAACACTCTTCGACGACTAAATCCCGCCTTACAGCTGCCATGATTGATCTTTTACGAAATTGAGGAACTCCGAACTTCGACGTGCATACAATCTTGGTCCCAGTGGCGTACCCAAGATCCTCTAAGGATTTTTTGAAGTCGTCCCAGACCCCCCCATAACGGGGGTCGCGAATGCCTGCGACGTTCTCGGAGAGCACTACCTCCGGCTTTAAACGCCGGACAAATTTCACTGCCTGTTGGAGTAGGCCGCGGTCGCGTTCACGTCCCCGTTTGCGCCCATCGGACAGTTCTTTCCGAGAGAGCGTGGTAAACGGCTGACAGGGCGCGCAAATCGCGAAAAGTAGGGGCACCCCTGGAGCCATCTTCCGCTTTGCGGCGATCAACTCGAGCAACTCACCATAGAGGCGCCCCTGCTCACCAGCCTGGTAATCCGCCGTCCGAGGAAATATGTCACGCTGAAGAAACTCAGGCTCTTCGCAGTCCAACGACTCGTTCTTGTTATTACGAACGTAGGTTTCGCGGCAGCGGTCGTCCTTGTCGACGCCAGCGACGACATATCCGCCGGCGTCGATGAGCCCCCGCGTGGTGCCGCCGGCGCCGCAGAAAAAATCGACGGCAACAAACGACGGCGCTAGCGGCTCCCCGCTGTGCGGCTGAGATTCTTGGCCCTCTTTCTCCACTGACACTGCCTCAGTCATACGCTTTTGCCGAAGGCGTCCGTTCGATCCACGCACGCCGCCAGCCGGTGATTTCGGGTAGCCACCGCGTCGATGCAATGATGAACGAAGACGCCGCGTCCACGTATCTCGGCGGTGCCTCGTGGCCAACGTCGGCTCCTTTCCTCAAGGCATCACATTGGCCGATGTGAGTCCGCTGGACAAGCCGGCCCAGCAAGGCATCTAGAAAGAGTATAATTCGATGAAGCAGCATGATGCCTAATGCAGCCGCCCCAACAGCTCAACCGGCTCCACCCCCATCGCCCGGCACACAAGGATGAGATCCGGCAGATCCAGCCGCCTCTGCGCCCGCTCGTAATTCGACACGAAGCTCTGGGAGCGGCCGATCGCCTTGGCCACCTGGGTCTGATTCAGGCCGGCGGTTTCGCGGGCGTGGATGAGGAGCCGGCACAGCTTGCGCTCCAGGCGGGCGCGTTCGTCTTCATAGCTCGCCATTCGCCCGGTCAGTCGGGGCGGAGCAGGTCGGCGGGGGTGGCGCCGAGGCCGGTGGCGAGCTCGTAGAGGGTGACGATGGTGGGGTTGCGCTGGCCGGCTTCGAGGCCGCTGATATATTGCTGGCTGAAGCCCGAGCGCTCGGCGAGCTGCTCCTGCGTCAGGCCGGCGGCCTGGCGGAGGCGCGCGGCGTTTCGGCCGACGAGCTTGCGCATGTCCATGCGGGGTTAGATGGGCGCATGGGGCGGCGGAGTTTATCAACTATAGTATGTGAAGGTTTGCGCTTGGCCTGCGCATTTTCGAGGATTGCGGGCTAGGCGTACTCATCTAGTCCTCCCCTGCTTTTGCAGGGGAGGGGGACCAGCGTAGCTGGTGGAGGGGCCTTGCTGACTCTGAAAGAGCCCCTCCACCGCGCTTCGCGCGGTCATGAGCAGGTGGGCCTTGCCCCGCAAGGCCCAGCCATGCCGGGGGCATGGCGTGCCTGCTCATTCCCCGAGAAATCTCGGGGAGGATTTTAGGGGGAGGGCTCAGACGACCGGTGAGCCGATTTCCAGCGCTGCGGTGAGGTAGGAGTGGATGCGCGCCGCGGCGGGGGCGGTGAGGGCGACGAGGAGCTTGCGGCCGTCGTTCGGGTCCGGCCGGGTGGCGAAGATTCCGGCTTCGACGAGGCGGCGGGTGGCCTGGAGGGTTGTGCTTTGGGGAACCCCGGCAGCGACCGACAGCCCGGTCTGGTGGACCGGGCGGCCTTCGAGGCGGGCGGCGTAGAGTTCGAGCATCAGGCTCCATTCCGGGTCGCCGACGTCGAAGCCCAGGAAATCGCGGCGGAGCCAGCGGGCGGCGATGATCGTCCGCACCGTCGCGGCCGTGATTGGCATCGGCGGATCGGCGGGGCGCCTGAGCGGCGGATCGTCGGCCAGTGCCCAGTCGTGAAGCATTCGCGCCGTCTCCTCGAGCACTCGGCTGATCGCCAGCAGGCTGGCCTGCTCGGGCACAAAGGCTTCCCGGTCTTCGGTCACGTCTCGTCCATGCCCCACATGGTTGAGGTCATCGGTTAGCGTATTATGCCAACCTCGAATAGACGCTTTTCGACAGGTCGTGTCGCTCGGGGTTTGAAGGGCGGGGAGGCAGGTTGAAGGAGATCGGGACAGTCCGGGATGAGAGACTTCGAGCCTTACGGCAGGACGGAAAAAGGAGGATCGCCTTGAAAATGGATCGTGCAGCGCCGCGGCGGAAGGCCTCGGGCGGCCGGGCGGCGTCTGCCCTCGGCACCGGCGGGCCGCGCGGTGAAGTTCACGAAACGGCGTGAGATCGTGAACTTCGTGAACTTCGCGGGTTTCCCGGGCCGATCAGCGGGTCCAGCGTCCGGGCCCCGCCCGGCGTTGTGTGCGACCGGGGAAGGGCTATCATGGGCGGCGATGCCCGACTTGCGGTCCAGGCAGTAGGTGGAGAGCGAGGAATGGGCGTTTATCTGGTCACCTGGAAGCTGAACCCGGAGCTGGAGCGGGAGGAGGCCGAGGTGGAGGCGCTCCAGGCCGGGCTGATCGAGCGGATCGAGGCCTATCCCTACATCCATGACGAGGATTTCGAGTTCGTCTACTTCATCTCGACGCCGCTCAGGGCCGGGCAGGTCAATATCGATCTCCACCAGGGGCTCGATCCCGACGACAAGATCGTCGTCGCCCAGGTGATGGAGGGCTCCTATTGCGGCTGGCTTCCCCAGCCGGTTTGGGACTGGGTCGAGGAGCGCCTCTGACCGCGGCTGGCAGCGGCCAGCAGCCCGCAGTGTCGGCTCCAGGCGCGATTACCCCGCTTCCCGGCCTTGCATCCCCCCGCCCACCGCCTAAAAGCCCTCCCAACAGGAAGGCTCCCCATGTCGCGCAATCCCGATCGCCCGCTCTCGCCGCATCTCACCGTCTACAAATGGGGGCCGCACATGCTGGTCTCGATCGTCCACCGGGTGACCGGGGCCGGGCTCGCGACGATCGGGGCGGCGGCTTTGGTCTGGTGGCTGGTCGCGGCGGCTTCGGGCAAGGAGGCCTATGAGGATTTCGCCGGCTGGGCGACCTCCTGGGTCGGGATCGTCATCGGGGTCGGCCTGACCTGGGCCTTCTTCCAGCACATGCTCTCCGGGCTCCGCCACCTCGTCATGGACATCGGCGCCGGCTTCGAGATCGAGCGCAACAAATTCTGGGCGACGATGACGATCGCGGGCTCGATCCTGCTCACGGCGGCGCTGTGGCTCTATATCGCGCTCGAAAAGGGGAGCCTGTGACCATGGAGACCAGCCAGACCGGCGAGCCCGGAGCGAGCCCGGCCACCGATCCCGTCACCCGCACTCCGCTCGGCCGGGTGCGAGGCACCGGCTCGGCGCGCGAGGGCGCCGAGCATTGGTGGCACGAGCGGGCGAGCTCGGTGGCGGTGCTGCTCCTCTTCGTGTGGCTGATCGTGTCGCTGCTGCGGCTGCCCTCGCTCGACCATCGCGGGGTGACGGAGTGGCTTCGCGACCCGCTCGCGGCGGTGCCGATGCTGCTGCTCGTCCTCGCCACCTTCTGGCATCTGAAGATGGGGCTTCAGGTGATCCTCGAGGATTATGTGCATGACGAGGGCAACAGGTTCCTCTCGATCCTGCTCCTGAACTTCGCCGCGGTCGGGGCCGGGGCCTTCGCCTTGTTCGCGGTGCTCAAGATCGCCTTCGCCCATACGGCGCCCTAGGCGCCCGCTTTTGCGGCTCTCGACCTAGGGAGGCGGAGCGGCCGAGGCGTTGTCGGCGGCGTTGTTGCCGTCGATCCGGTTGAGGAGCGCGTCGGCCTCGTTGTCGAGCGGGGCGGCCTGGGCCTCGACCATATTCTCCGCCTCCGCCTGGATCTGGTTGGCGCGCTCCTCGAGCTGGCGCGACATGTCCTCGGACTTGGCCTGGACGTTCTCGGGCTCGGGCTCGCAGGCGGCGAGGAGGAGGAGCGGGGCGACGAGCGGCCTCAAGGCCAGCGAAGCGGAACTCATCTTCATCTCCACGAGCAAGGAGCAGGCACGGGCGGCGGCGGGACGATCCGGGTCCCCGATTTCCCGTGGCGGCGAGGGATTGCTAAAGCAAGCCCGTTGCGCGACTGATCGATCGGCTGCCCCGGTCCGGCAGGGCAGGATGCCCAGCCCGGATCCGGCGGCGCAAGCTTGCCTCAGGGGAAGGTGATGGAGCAGGACGCCTCGATCCTACAGGCCACCAGCCAGAAATGGCTCGAGGACGCCAATACCTCCAAGCTCGCCGACATCCCGGCCGTCGCCTATCATTACACGGACGCCGCCGGGCTGTGGGGGATGCTGCGCAGCGGCAAGATATGGGCGACCGGAGCGCGCTTCCTGAACGACAAGGAGGAGATGCGCCTTCTCGTGAAATCCAGCCGCGAGTTCCTGCGCCGGCGGAGCCGCGACGGCCGGAGCAAGGCCACCGGGGCCTTTTACGAGAAGCTTCTGGACTCCCTCGAATCCACGACTCACTTCTCGCTGTTCATATTCTCGCTCTCCTCCGAAAAGGACGATCTCAGCCAGTGGCGGGCCTATGCGAAAGACGGGGAAGGATTCACGATCGGCTTCGTCGGCCGCCAGATCTACGACCTCGCCCAGCAGCGCCCGGCCGATTTCTCGTTCAGCCAGGTCGAATACGACCCTGACAGGCAGCTGAGCTCGATCGAGGCCGCTCTGCAGGACATGGAGGCGGCCCTCGCCGCCGCCGTCCGCGAGACTCCCGCGGAGGAGGCGCGGCTCTGCGAGGAGGCCTCTTATTATATGGATTATCTGATCAAGGCCCGGGCGGCCGTCGCGAAGCACAGATCCTTCTCCGCGGAGAAGGAATGGAGGATATTGTTCGGGGTGGCCGAGGGCGACGAGGGCGCGGAGATCAAGACCCGGGTGAGCGGCCGGAGGCTGGTCCCCTATGTCGAGATCGACCTGGCGGCGAAGTGCGGCGGCAAGCTGCCCATCCGGACCATCGGCATCGGCCCGGGCTTCTCGGGGAGCGACGATTTCGAGGCCGTCCGCCTCCTCTGCAGATCGGCGGGATACGACATCGATATTTATTATGCCGACACGCCCTACCGGCGCATTTGAGGCGGAGGGGAAAGGGAAGTGGGGAGCTTCTGTTGCCCGGTGCTCCCCGTACCGCTGGAACCGATTCTGTTGCCCGGTTCGGCCCAACCGCGCTTTTGGCCTACTTAATCTTATCCGTGAGGATTGGGATTAAGCAGCAATCGCGAGCGCCTCGTTATCGTTGGCACTTGTGGTTATGAACGGTTTTACGGCGCATTCAGGCCGGGCAAAAACAGCGCTTTTCAACACACGTCGATCCTAGTTCGGCCCCATCAGCTGAGCCGCTGTGGCGGCACGCATCACGCGTGTCGCCACCTGTAGGCTCGGCCCACCTGGTGGAGCCGCCGGGTACCGCCCCCGGGTCCGCTGCGTCTATTGCACGCTGCACTTTATCACCATAGCCGGGCGAACCCGGCAGCTCCCATATAGGGGATTTCCGCTGAATTTAAAGGGACCTTGGGGCGCACCCCGTTGCGGGACCGAAGCGAAACCCCTACTTGCGTGTCGCAAGCATGAAGAGGGGCACGACATGAAGCGCACTTCCCTGATGACCGCCTTCCTGGTGCCGGTGGCGGGGCTTTCGCTCTCCGGATGCGGAGTCAATTCGATCCCGACCGCGGAGGAGGACGCCAAGGCGCGCTGGGCGGACGTGCAGGCGGCCTATCAGCGCCGGGCCAATCTGATCCCGAACCTGGTCTCGACGGTGCGCGGGGCAGCGGCGTCGGAGGAGCGGATCCTGACCCGCGTCACCCAGGCGCGGGCCGATGCGACCCGGGTCACCGTCAGCCCCGACCAGCTCTCCGATCCGGCGGCCCTGCAGCGCTATGCCGACGCCCAGAACCGGCTGAGCGCCTCGATCATCCCGCTCCAGCGCCTCCAGGAGGCCTATCCGAACCTCCAGAGCCAGGCCAATTTCGGCACGCTGATGAGCCAGCTCGAGAGCACCGAGAACCGGATCAACATCTCGATCCGCGACTACAATACGGCCGTGCAGAATTACAACACGACGATCCGGACCTTCCCGGCCGTGATCGGGGCGAACGTGATCTACGGGTCCAAGCCTATGGCGACCTTCCAGGCGACGACCCCCAACGCGGACGTGGCGCCGGAAGTCAATTTCGACACGAACACCGGCGCCTGACCCGGCCGGTGATCCGGGCTTTCCTCTCGCCCCTGCTCCTGCTGGCCAGCGCCGCGTGCGACGCTCAGGCGCCGGCCGGCGGTACCCAGGCCCGGCCCGTGGCCGCGCTCGAGGCGCCGGCGGCGAAGCCTTTGCCGGCGCTGACCGGCCGGGTCGTCGACAATGCCGGGATCCTGACCGCGCAGGCGGAGGCGGCGCTCGACGCCCGCCTTGCCGCTCTGGAGAAGGAGACGACCGACCAGCTGGTCGTGGTGACGGTGGCCCGCCTCGACGGGGAGCCGATCGGCGATCTCGGCCTTCGCCTCGGCAATGGCTGGCACATCGGGCAGAAGGAATCCGACAACGGGGTGCTCCTGATCGTCGCCCCAACCGACCGGCAGGCGAGGATCGAGGTCGGGCTCGGCTTGGAAGGTCTCCTCACCGACGAGCGGGCGGAGCGGATTCTGAAGGAGCAGGTCATCCCCGAGTGCCGCGAGGGGCGCTGCGACCGGGCCGTGGCGGACGGAGTCGCCGCCATCGCCAAGGTGCTGAGGAGCGACCCGAGGCGGCCGAGGCGAAGGCCGGGGGCGGAATGATGCGCGGCCTGCTCCTTCTCCTCCTGCTGATCCTGGCCGCGCCCGCCGCGGCTCAGGACTTCCCGAAGCTGACCGGGCGGGTCGTCGATTCGGCGAACATCATCCCCGATGCCGACGAGGCGGCGCTGACCCAGAAGCTGGCGGCCGTGGAGCAGGCGAGCAGCCGCCAGCTGGTGATCGCGACGGTGCCGAGCCTTCAGGGCTATGACGTCGCCGATTACGGCTATCAGCTGGGGCGGCACTGGGGGATCGGGCAAAAAGGAGCGAATAACGGCATCATCCTTCTCGTCGCGCCCACCGAGCGCAAGGTGACGATCCAGGTCGGTTACGGGCTGGAGCCGATCATGACCGACGCGCTCTCGCACCAGATCATCAGCCAGCAGATCCTCCCCAGGTTCAAGGCCAACGACTATCCCGGCGGGATCGCCGGCGGCGCCGACGCGATCATCGAGCAGCTCGGGGCGCCGCCCGAGCAGGCCGAGCGGAAGGCGATCGCCGCCCAGGAGGCCCAGCGGCAGAGGGGGAATGACGACGGCGGCTCCTTCTTCCCGCTCATCTTCTGGGGGATCGTCTTCATGTTCGTGATCCTGCCGATGCTTCGCGGCGGCAAGCGCGGCCGGCGGCATCGCCGCTCGGGCGTCTGGGTCTGGGGGCCGGGTCTCGGCGGCGGCGGCGGCTGGGGCGGCGGCTCGAGCGGCGGCGGCTTCGGAGGATTTGGCGGCGGCGGCGGCTTCGGCGGCGGCGGCGGCTCCTTCGGCGGCGGGGGAGCGTCGGGAGGATGGTGACACCCAGGTTCAGCGCGGCGGACCATGCCCTCGTCACCGACGCGGTGGCCAAAGCGGAGCGCACCAGCGACGGCGAGATCGTCACCATCGTCGCGCCCCGATCCGACGCCTATCACGACGTCGGCCTCCATTATGCGGTGCTGCTGATGCTCCTCGTCCCGATCTGCTTCGCGGTGGTGCCGCAGGGCTGGATCGACTGGGCGGTGGGGACCTTCCTCGGCTGGAATTACGAGCCGAGCCGGGGCTTCGTGATGACCTATCTGTTCGCGAAGATGGCGGGCGTTTTCCTGCTCGTCTGGCTGCTGTTCAAATGGATGCCGCTTCGCATGGCGCTGACCCCGGCGAGCACCAAGACCCGCCGGGTGAGGCGCCGCGCGGTGGAGCTGTTCCGGGCCGGCACCGAGAAGCGGACCAAAGGCCGAACCGGCATCCTCCTCTATCTCTCGCTGCTCGAGCACAGGGCCGAGATCGTCGCCGACGAAGCCATCCACAGCCGGGTCGAGCCGGACGTCTGGGGCGAGGCGATGGCGGCCCTGGTCGACGGGGTGAAATCGGGCCGGCCCGGCGAAGGCATGGCAATCGCCGTCGAGAGGATCGGCGAGGTGCTGGCGACCTGCCTGCCGCCGACGCTCGACAATCCCAACGAGCTTCCCGACCGGCTGATCGAGCTGTGATCGCCGAGGACGATCGGGCGTCGCCGGAGATCGTCTGGAGCGGCCGCTTCATCGAGGCGAAGCGGCTCGGCAAATGGGAATATGTCTCCCGCACCCGCGGGGTCAGCGCAGCGGTGATCCTCGCGATCGACGAGGGCCATGCCATCCTGGTCGAGCAATATCGGGTACCGATCGGCGCCCGTTGCCTCGAATTGCCCGCCGGGCTGGTAGGCGACGACGAGGAAGGCGAGGAGGCCGCCGCGGCCGCGATCCGCGAGCTCGAGGAGGAGACCGGCTATCGCACCGCGCGGGCGGTCGATCTCGGCCGGTTCCACGCCTCCCCCGGCATGTCGTCGGAGGGCTTCACCTTGCTCAGGGCCGAGGGGCTGACCCGGGTGGGCGAGGGCGGCGGAATCGCCGGCGAGGATATCGTGGTTCACCGGGTCAAGCTGGCGGAGCTGCCGGGCTTCGTGGCGGAGCGCCGGGCGGCGGGAGTCGCCATGGACGCCAAGCTGCTGCTGTTGCTGGGGGCCGGGATGCTGGCCTAGGCTGTATCGGCATTCAGGCGGCATGAGCCAAAACCTCCCCCCCGCGGGGAGAGGCCAGGGTGAGGGGGCTCGGCTTTCGAGGAAATTCGCGAGCTCAGAGCCCCCTCACCCCAACCCTCTCCCCGCAGGGGAGAGGGGGCTGCACCCAGCAGCCGCCGAATGTCGATACAGCCTGATTCCTCCCGCGGTTTCCGGGGGAGGATTTTAGATCATCGCGGCCCTTCCCCGATCGCGATGCGGTGCTCGAGGCGGTTGTCGCGGCAGGTGAAATATTCGGTCTGGCTGGCGGGGATCAGGGCGTCCCGCTCGCCCTCGGTCAGATCGACCACCTCCAAATAGCCGAGCTGCCCGCCAATGCGGGTGAGGGCGTCGACGCGGTTTGCCCGCCGCTCCTTTGCCGGCAGGGCGGCGAAGCGGGCGAGCGCGGCGCCGTGCCGACGCTGGAGCGCCTCCTCGCAGGCGGACCGGCTTGCGAAGCTCTCATATCTCGGGTCGATCTCGATCGTCGTCGCCGGCGCGGCCGAGCCGCCGCCGATCAGCAGGAGAAGGGCCGCCGCCCTCATCGGGCGCCGGTCATTTGAAATTGTCGGCATAGGCCTGGAGCTTGAGCTTGCGCTCGGCCGGAGGGACGAGATGGGCGGAGATGCCGTTCTTCTCGGCATAGGCCCGGGCCGCCTCCAGGGTGGGGAAGGCGATGGTCACCTGCGCCTGCGTGTCGCCGCCGCCGGACCAGCCGGTGAGCGGATCGGGCACGTGCGGGCGGTGCGACTCGAACTGGAGCACCCACTCGCCGGTTCGGGCATTGCCCGATTGCATCGCATTCCTGGACCGCTGGAAGATCCGCGCCGCAGCCATGTTCTAAGCTCCTTCCGTCTTGCCTTAGGTGCCGGGGTTTTCCAGTTTAATCAACCGGGTGCTTGATTCTCCCCTCCCTTTCAGGGAGGGGAGTTTCGGGCGGTTGCCTTCTTCGTCCTCAGCGTCGGATCCGCGGCGGCGGGGTCGTCGGGCCATGGATGTTTCGGGTAGCGGCCGCGCATCTCCTTCGCCACCGCCGACCAGCTTCCGCCCCAGAAGCCGGGGAGGTCGCGGGTGGTCTGGATCGGGCGGCCGGCGGGCGAGGTGAGGCTGAGGACGAGGGGCACTTTGCCTCCGGCGACGGCGGGGTGGCTGGACAGCCCGTAGAGCGCCTGAACCCGGACGGTCACCGTCGGCCCGGCCTCGGTCTCGTAATCGATGGCATGGCTGCTGCCCGCAGGAGTCTCGAAGGCGTGCGGGGCGAGCCGGTCCACCGCCTTGCGGCCCTCCCAGCCGAGGCGCGAATCGAGCAGGCCCGACAGGGCGGCCGGATCCACGTCGCGGAGGCTTCGCCGCCCGGCGACGAGCAGCGGCAGCCATTCGTGGAGCGAGCCGAGCAGGGCCTCGTCCGAGAGGTCGGCGAGCCCTGGATCCTGGGCCCGGGCGAAGGCGGCCCGGCGGCGGAGCGAGCAAGCGGAGTCGCTCCAGGGCAGGAGGTGGAGGCCGTGGGCCCGGACTCCTTCGACGAGGGCGGCGGCGACTTCGTCCGGCGAGGCTTGGGTGTCCTGCCCTTCCGAAAGCGTGATCGCTCCGAGCCGGCGCCCGCGGCGGGCGCGGACGGTGCCGGTGGCGGGGTCGAAGCTGAGCTGCGCGCCGCTCTCGATCCGGTCTCCGAACAGGGCCTCGACCTGAGCCTCGTCGATGGCGGCGGCGGAGAGGATGCGCGCCCCGGCGGCGGTCCCGCTCACCTCGCCGACCGCGAGCCAGGTTTGCCGGGCGAGCGGCGAGTGCATGTCGAGCCGGAAGCCTCGGCCGCCGGCGCTGATCCAATTCTCGCCCGAGGAATCGCGGCGCTTCGAGAGGCGATCGGGGAAAGCGAGGGCGAGGCAGGGGGCGATCTCTCCCCTCCCTGGAAGGGAGGGGCCGGGCGTGGGTAGGCGAGCGGAGCGAGACTTTTCGGGCGGCGGAGTTTCGGCCGCCTTCGGCGGGCCCACCCCTAACCCCTCCCTTTCAGGGAGGGGAATCATCGAGGACCAGCGCTTCGCCAGCCCCCTGGCCGCTTCCGCCCTTTGCCCCCGGTCCCCGCGCCAGCGCCTCAGCCTCGACTCCAGGTCGACGTCGTTGCCGCCGAGCCCGCGCTCGGAGAGCAGCACCGCCACCTCGGCGGCCGTGCGGCCCCAGCCGAGCGCCTGGGCCTCGATCAGCATGTGGGCGAGGCGCGGGGGCAGCGGCAGGGCCGCGATCGCCTTGCCGTGGGCGGTCGGGCGGCCGTCGCCGCCGAGGGCGCCGAGGGATTGGAGGCGGCGGCGGGCTTCGTCGACGGCGGCGGCGGGGGGCGGATCGAGCCAGCGCAGCTCGCGCGGATCGGCGACTCCCCAGAGCGCGCAGTCGAGCAGCAGGGCGCTGAGATCGGCTTCGAGGATCTCGGGCGGATCGAAGCGGGGAAGGCCCGCCGTCGCCGCTTCCTCCCACAGCCGGTAGACGAGGCCCGGCCCCTGCCGCCCCGAGCGGCCCGCGCGCTGGGTGACGGCGGCCCGGCTGGCGCGCTCGGTGACGAGGCGGGTGATCCCGGCGGCCCGGTCGTAGCGGGGGCGGCGGGCGAGGCCGGAATCGACGACGATACGAACCCCGTCGAGGGTGAGGCTGGTCTCGGCGATGGAGGTGGCGAGCACGACCTTGCGCCGGCCCGGCGGCGCGGCGGCGATGGCCGAGCGCTGGGCGCCGGGCTCGAGGCTGCCGTGGAGGCGGTGGAGGTCGGTCCCGGGCAGGAGCCCTTCGAGCCGCTCGGCGGTTCGCTCGATCTCGGCGACCCCGGGGAGGAAGGCGAGCAGGCTGCCCTCCGCCTCGGTGAGGGCCCGGCGGATCGCCGCCGCCATCTCGTCCTCGATCCGCTTCTCGGCGGAGCGGCCGAGGTGGCGAAGCTCGATCGGGTAGCTCCGGCCTTCGCTTTCGATCGCGGGGGTCGGCTTTCCACCTTCGGCCATCAGAGCCGCGAAGCGCTGGCCGTCGAGGGTCGCCGACATGGCGACGAGGCGCAGATCGGGGCGGAGGGCGGCTTGCGCGTCGAGCGCGAGGGCGAGGCCGAAATCGCTGTCGAGGCTTCGCTCATGGACCTCGTCGAAGAGCACGGCCGAGACTCGGGAGAGCTCGGGATCGGCCTGGATCCGGTTCCTGAAGATGCCCTCGGTGAGGACGAGGATCCGGGTACGCGCCGAGCGCCTGGAGTCGAGCCGGGTGGCGTAGCCGATCGTCTCGCCGACCCGCTCCCCGGCCAGCTCCGCCATCCGCTCGGCGGCGGCCCGGGCGGCGAGGCGGCGGGGGGAGAGCAGCAGGATCTCGCCGACGCACCACGGCTCGGCGAGGAGGGCGGGAGCGACGGCGGTGGTCTTGCCCGCGCCGGGCGGTGCGACGAGGACGGCATTGGAGGTGCGGCGCAGCGCTTCCAGGAGGTCCGGGAGGACGGCGTGGATGGGGAGGTCCGTCATGCCGGCGAAGACCGGCATCCCGGCGGGTGAAAGGCGACCGCGTTCTTCACCCGCTGCGGCCCCAGCCTTCGCTGGGGCGACGTCATCAGAAAGCCCGCGATATGGCGAACTCGACCGCCTCGGTTAGGGCCGCCTTGGCCTTTCCCGCCGGGAAGGGGCCGAGGGAGTCGATGGCGCGCTGGCCGTAGGTTCGGGCCCGTCCGATCGTGTCGGCGAGGGCGCCGCTCTGCTCGAGCAGGCGGGTGGCGTGGCGGAGGTCGCCGTCGGAGGCCCGGCTTCCTTCCATCGCCTCCTGCCAGAAGCGGCGGTCCGCGGCGGAGCCCCGGGCGAAGGCGAGGATGACGGGGAGGGTGACCTTGCCGTCGCGGAAATCGTCGCCGACGCCCTTGCCCATCGTCTCGGGATCGGAGGAATAGTCGATCGCGTCGTCGATCAGCTGGAAGGCGATTCCGAGGTTTCGGCCGTAGCAGTCGAGCGCCCGCTCGGTCTCCTCGCCGCGCTCGGCGACGATGGCGGCGATGCTGCAGGCGGCGGCGAACAACGCGGCGGTCTTGGCCTGGATGATCTCGAGATAATGGTCCTCCCCGGTCTCCACCCGGCGCTGGGCGGTGAGCTGGTCGACCTCGCCCTCGGCGATCACGGCGGAGGCGCGGGCGAGGGTCTTGAGGACCCTCAGGCTGCCGTCCTCGACCATCAGCTCGAAGCTTCGCGAGAAGAGGAAGTCGCCGACCAGGACGCTGGCCGGATTGCCCCAGATGATGTTGGCGGTGCGCCGGCCGCGGCGGAGGCCCGAGCCGTCGACCACGTCGTCGTGGAGAAGGGTGGCGGTGTGGATGAACTCGACGGCGGCGGCGAGCTTGTGGTGGCGGGCGCCCTGATAGTCGAGCAGCCGGGCGCAGGCCAGGGTGAGCATCGGCCGCATCCTTTTGCCGCCGCCGGCGATGAGGTGGCCGGCGAGCTCGGGGATCAGGGCGACGGGGCTCTGCATGCGATCGAGGATGACGGCGTTGACGTGGTTGAGGTCGGCGGCGACGAGCTGGATCATCGGGTCGAGCGACGGGGCCCGGCCCGGGCGGATCGGATGGACGGAGGCGCTCATCGCCCGGCGATTTGCGCCGGGGGGCGGAGAAAGGCAAGGGTGCGTCCTTCGAGACGGGCCTTCGCCAAGCTCAGTCCCTCCTCAGGATGAGCGGCTGGAGTCATTGCCCTTCCGCTCATCCTGAGTAGCCGTTGAGCCTGGCGAAACGGCGTATCGAAGGACCGTCTTCAGCTGCACAGCGGCAGCTTCAGCCTCGCCAGCAATCCCCCCAGGTCGTCGCTCTCCTCGAGGCTGATCGAGCCGCCGTAGATCTGGGCGACGTCGCGGACGATGGCGAGGCCGAGGCCGGTGCCGGGCTTGCCCGTGTCGAGGCGGGCGCCGCGGTCGAAGATGCTCTGACGCTCCTCCTCCGGAATTCCGCGGCCGTCGTCCTCGACCTCGATCTCGACGCATTCGGGGGTGGTCTTGGCGGTGACGAAGACCCGGCCGCCGCCATATTTGGCGGCATTCTCGATGAGGTTGCCGAGCATCTCGTCCAGATCCTGGCGCTCGACCCGGACCGAGGCGGTCTTGTCGCCGGCGAGGTCGACGGTAACGTTGTCGTGGAGCCGGGTGACGGCGCGCTCGACCGCCTCGAGCGAGGGCCAGACGTCCGAGCGAGCCTGGGCGGAGGAGCGGCGGCCGATCGCCCGCGCCCGGGCGAGATGGTGGTCGACCTGGCGGCGCATCGTCGTTGCCTCGCGGCAGACGGTGTCGGCGAGGTCCGGGTCGCGGGCGGTGGCGGCGTTGGTGATGACGGTGAGCGGGGTCTTCAAGGCATGGGCGAGGTTGCCGGCGTGGCGACGCGCCTCCTCGGCCTGCTTCTCATTATGCTCGAGCAGGGCGTTCAATTCCTCGGTCAGGGGCTCGATCTCGGTCGGGAAGCGCTCGGCGATCCGCGACCGCTCGCCCGAGCGGATGGCGGCGATGGCCCGGCGCACCCGCCTGAGCGGCCAAAGGCCGTAAAGCGCCTGCAGCGCGGCGAGGATGATGAGGCCGAGGCCGAGGATCCCGAACGAGCGAAGCAGGGTTTTCCTGAGCACGCTGATCTGGTCGTCGAGATCCTCGCGGCTCTGGGCGACCTGAAAGCGCCAGCGCGTCGGCGAGCCGGGCAGCTGGATGTCCCGCTCCACCACGCGCAGGGTCTCGCCGGCGAGTTCCGAGCTGTCGTAGACGTGGAGGTCTACGTCGTTATGGGGGTTCGTGATCCTAAGGGGCCCGTCCCAAAGCGAACGCGACAGCATGTCGATCTCCGCCGCGGGCCCAGGCGGCCGGTTGGCGACCGCGATAATCTGGAAATAAAGGCCCGAATAGGGCTCAAGGAAGCGCTGATCGGCGGGCGGGCGATTGAGGAAGACGCCGCCGTTGGGGCCGACCTCCGCCGAGGCCACCAAGGCGGTGGTGAGCAGATATTCGAGCTGAGCGTCGAAATTGTTGGTGATCGCCGTGATCAGGACCCGGTCGAGCGCATAGCCGCCGGCGCTGAGCAGGACGAGGATCCACAGCGCCGAGACTCCGATCATCCGCCGGGTCAGCGACCCGGTGCGGGCGGCGCGGGGAACCCGGCGGAACAGTCTGAGGCGGCGGGGGATCTTCATGGGGGCGATTACTCGGGCGTCCACCCTGTCGTCACCCTGAACTTGTCTCAGGGTCCAGCTCTCCACCCGCGGGAACGCTCGCGACTGGATGCTGAAACAGGTTCAGCATGACGGACCTCCCTGCTCAACCGTTGGGATCTTCCAGCGAATAGCCGAGGCCGCGGATGGTGGTGATGACGTCGGGGCCGAGCTTCTTTCGAATGCGGGTGACGAACACCTCGATCGTGTTCGAATCGCGGTCGAAATCCTGGTCGTAGATATGCTCGATCAGCTCTGTCCGGCTGACCACCTTGCCCTTGTGGTGCATCAGGTAGGAGAGCAATTTATATTCCTGGGCGGTGAGCTTCACCGGCTCGCCGTTCAGGGTGACCTTGCCCGAGCGGGTGTCGAGGCGGACGTCGCCGGCGGTCAGCTCGGACGAGCTGTTGCCCGAGGCGCGGCGGATGAGGGCGCGCAGGCGGGCGATCAGCTCCTCGGTCTGGAAGGGCTTGGCGAGATAATCGTCGGCGCCCGCGTCGAGCCCTGCCACTTTGTCCGACCAGCTGTCGCGGGCCGTGAGGACCAGCACGGGCACGGCGATCCCTTCCTTGCGCCAGCGGTCGAGCACGGTGAGGCCGTCGATCTCGGGAAGGCCGAGGTCGAGGATGATCGCGTCGTAGCTTTCGGTGGAGCCGAGATAATGGCCGTCCTCGCCGTCGGTGGCGAGGTCGATCGCATAGCCCGCGCCCTCCAGCGTGGCCCGCAGCTGGCGCCCCAGATTGGGCTCGTCCTCGACGATCAGAACCCGCATCGCACTCCCCTATGGCTGTGTCGGCGCCTCAATAGCCGCCCAACCGGCGTTGTGGCCAATTGTTTCATTGGCGTTTCGTCACCCCAGCGAAGGCTGGGGGCCCACGGGTGAAGTGCGAGGGCGCTTTTCACTCCGCGGGATGCCAGCCTTCGCTGGGATGACGGGCGGTCAGAAGCCGGACTTGCCGATCACCTCGCCCGAGCGGGCGTCGACGTCGATCCAGACGACCCGCTGGCCGCGGAGGAACTTCAGGCGGTAGCGGCCGGCGTCGGCATAATATTCCGGGCCGAGATAGTCGAAGCCGCGCATCTGCGGGATGATTCGTGCCTCGATGGCGCGCAGGGGGATGATCCGCCCGGCCTGGGCGCCCCTGAGCGCCGACGCCTGGTCGCGCTCGCGCGGGCCGGCCTCGGCCGGTGCGGAGGCGGCTGCGGTCAGGGCCGTGGCAGCGGCGAGGAAAGCGGAGAGGATACGCATGGGGGTTACTGCTTTTGCTGTTCGAGGCCTGACATAGAGCAGGGGCATTGAATAGCCCATGAATGCGCCCGACAGGGTGGGGTCATGGGGATTGGCGACATCTTGGCCTCCGCCCGAATGACGATGAGGCACGGTTTGTCGCTTTCCGGCTTGGCATTCGCGCCGCCCTCGTGCTGAGGCCGCCTTCATGAGCGGGCTTGTACGGATTGCGGCAGAGTTGGGTGCGGCGGCGCTGCTCGCCGGCTGCGCAGCCAGGCCGGCTCCGGCTCCGGCGCCGCAACGGCCGCCCCGAGTCACGGCGCCGCCTTCCGTCCGGGTCCCGCCCCCGGCGGCGGAGCCGATCGGACAGCAGGATGCGCCGGATCCGCCGCTCTCCCCGGGGGACTGGAGCTATTCCGGCGACGCCGCCGGAAGCGTCGCGCGCTTCGGAGGCGCGGGGTCGGCGAGCTTCAGCCTTCGCTGCGATCCCGCCCGCCGCCGCATGGTCCTTTCCCGGGAGGGTTCGGGCTCGGCGCTGAGGGTCGGGACGAGCTACGGGCAGCGGACCCTGCCGCCGGTCGCCGAGCTTGCCGCGGACGATCCCCTGCTCGACGAGATGGCCTTCAGCCGCGGACGGTTCACCGTCGAGGCGGAGGGTCTGCCGCCCCTCATCCTGCCCACGTGGCCCGAGCCGGCCCGGGTGGTGGAGGATTGCCGCGGGTGAGATAATCACGCCACCCCAAGGGAGGCGGCGAAGCGAAAAGATTAGCGGCGAAAAAGATCAAAACAAGCCTTGCGCGCCGATTCGCGATGATTCATCCTCCCTCTCGCCACAACAACGCGAAAGGAGGTGATCCGATGTCTCATGGTTCAGCTAAGAGGTCGGGTTTGCTCGTTCGGGAGATGAAGGCCTAGCCTTCTCACGGTCTCCCGGGCTGGAGCCATCCGGCCGCTGACCATGTTCGGAGGGTCGTCGCGCGAAGGCGCGGCGGCCCTTCAACTTGTCCGCGGCCGAGGAACGGCGGGAGGCTGCGGCGCGTTCATGCGCGCATGACCGGAAAGCTCCCCGCCGACCAGGGCCGCGCGCCCCAGCTCTACGACGAGCAGCTCCAGCGATTGCAGCAGGAGAAGATGCTGATGCGGGGCAAGGAAGCGCGTGCAGACCTGATGGATTTGCCTCCCCATCGCTAGATGGGGAGGGGGGCCGCCGAAGGCAGTGACCGGCCATCGATTCTGAGGTTCTCGCAAGAACCACCCAGCCCGCGCCCGGTCGGCCCTCCACCACATTTCATGTGGTCCCCTCCCCACCGCTTCGCGGCAGGGAGGCAAACCGTAGTCTCACCCCGCCGCGTCGATGCCCTTGTGCACCGTCTCCCACTGCTCGTGGCCGGAGCGAACGCTGTCATAGCAGCGGCCGATCACGTCCCGGGTCTCGGGGGAGAGCTGGTCGTCCTTGAGGGCCGTTTCCCACTTGCCGTTGAGATAGCTCTCGCCGCGGTCGACCTCGGCGATGACGGCGGCGTCGTCGCTGCCCGTCACCATGTCGCGAAGCGACAGGAACTGGCGGTGGGCGGCGGCGAGAATGCTTCCGTCATGCTCGGGAGTGCCGCCCAGCTCGCGCACCCGGTCGCGAAGCTTCGTCACCACCTGCTCACGCTCGGACGCCCAGTCGCGGAAGATCGAGCTGAATCGGCTGGCGGTCGCCTCGGTGGCGGAGCGGCGATAGCCGTCGACGCTGTCGATCGTCGTCTCGATCAGGCTGTTGAGGACGGCGATGTCGTGACTCTGGTTGAACATGGAGGCTCTCCTTTTTTGGGGGTCGGCGGCTCAACGCTTGGGCGGCGGGAAGGGTGCGGCCGGGAACGGGAGGAAGCGGCAGGACGTTCTCAGCCCGAAAGGAACGACCTCATGGGCGACAGCGACGGCGAGCGGGGCAAGCCCGCGAGCTTCGATCCGAAGACGGGCGAAGTGCACGGCTCCGGCTCCGGCGCGGGCGGCGGCGGCAACCCGGCGGAAGATTACGACCAAGACCCGATGGCCGGCGCGGGCGCCGAGCCTCCGCACGGACCGCGCGGAGCGGACGAGGGCGCCGATCGCCCGATCGATCCCGACGAGGGGGTTTGAGATGGAAGGCGAAGGCCATCCGCTCCCGGGCAGCGACGAGGCCCGGCATAACGAGATTCCGGAGGACGTGGCGGAGGAAAAAGGGCGCGGCGACGACAGCAAGCCGGTGGTCCAGCCGGGCCGCGACGCGGTGAACCCCGACGGCGAGCGCTACCGCTACGACGACAACGGCCGGGCGGAGAAGATTGGAGAGTGATAGATCCTCCCGGCATTTGCCGGGGAGGATTTAGCTTGGCGCGTCCGCGCACCATTCCGGCGCTCGGCCCGGAGCCAACCGACCCACTTAACGTTGATCAAGCTTCCCAGTATCTCAGTCAGGAGCATGATCATGGCCAATCAGAACGACCAGGGCGGCGGTCTCTCGGGCAGCGAGCTTCAGCAATCGCAGTCCGGCGGCGGCAGCGGCGAGTTCGGCGGCAATCGCGATCAGCAGCAGCGCAGCGGCCAGCAGGGCGGCGGCGCTTCCGGCTCCGACATGGATCAGGCCGGCGGAAGCAGCGGCGGCGGCGGCTACGGCAGCGGGCAGAACCAGCAATTCCATCAGGGCCAGCAGGACGAAGGCGGCCAAAGCGGCCTCGGCGGCGGCGGCGACCTTCGCCAGGGCGGCGGAAGCTCCGAGGGCCAGTCGCGCGGCGAGAAGTTCGATGAGGCGCAGGGCGGCGGCCGCGGCAATTCCGATGCTCAGCAGGGCCAGCAGGGCGGCCACGCCCAGTTCCAGCAGGGCCAGGCCCAGTTCCAGCAAGGCCAGCAAGGCGGAGTGTTCGGCGCCCAGGAGGAGATCCAGCAGGGCCAGCAGGGCGGCCAGCCCGACCAGGGCGGGTTCCAGCAAGAGCAGCAAAGCGGGCAGTCGCAGCGCGAAGGCGGCTCCGGCGTCGAATTCCAGCAGGATCAGCAGTCGCACCAGGATCGCGGCCAGGGCCAAGGCGGGATCGAGTTCGACCAGCGCTAGGCGCCGCCTCTCGATCTGAAAGGAACGGCCGCTCCTCACCGGGCGGCCCTTCTTCTTCACGCGCGGCGCGAAGGGAACCACTCGCGTCGCCGCTCGTCTTGTTACGCATCAGTTACAACCTCGGGAGACCGACATGGCGAATAAAGGTTCGGACCAGGGCGGCTCAGGCGGCTCGAAGGGCAAAAGCGGCTCGTCCGGAGTCCTCCCCGACGCGCTGAAGGAAGCCGGACAGCGCGCGGCCGAGCTTGCGCAGAATCCGGTGGCCCGATCGATGCTGGCGGCCGGCCTCGTCACCGCCGCCGCGGCGCTCACCGCCAATGCGCGGGTGAGGAAGTCGGTGCGCGACGCGGGCCGGGACGCGCTCGACACGGCGGAGGCGGCCGCCGACAGCGCCAGCAAGATCGGAGCGGCCATCGTCACCGCCGCGACCGACGCCGTCCGGCGCCTCCTCGCCGGCGACGAGAGCGGCGGCACCGGAAGCGGCGGCGGCGCCTCGTCCGGCCGCAAGGGCGGCGGCAAGAGCGGCGGCAAGAGCTCGGCCAAGCCGTCCGGCGCCAAGGCCGGCGCTTCGCGCACGACCGCCAAGTCCACTGGGGCCAAGTCCACGACCGCCAAGTCCACCGGGGTCAAGCCCACCGGGGCCAAGCCCGCCGGAGCCAAGTCCGGCGGCAAAGCGGCTTCCGGCACCTCCGGCCGCGGCTCAAGGAGTTCGGGCGGCGGCGACGCCTCGGCCTCGTCGGGCGGAGCGAAGCGCGGCAAGGCGGCCTCCGCCTCGGGCGGGCGCGGCAAATCGGCCGGGTCCGGCTCGGGTTCGGGCTCGAGCGCCTCGAGCGCCGGCTCGGGCGGGCGGGGCAAGGCCTCGGCGGCGAAATCCGCGGCCGGCAAGGGCCGCTCCGGCGCAAGCGGCTCGACCGGAAGCTCCGGCAAGGCGGCGTCGAGCGGCGGCGGCCGCGGCGGCGGCCGAAAGAGCGGCGGCGCGGGCGCGTCGGCCTCGGGCGGCAGCAGCGGCGGCTCGCCGGGCGGCGGCGGCTCGGAGGGCGGCGGCGGCTGAGACCGTCGCACGAGCGGCGGGAACAGGAGCGCTCCGACGGTTTTCCGTCGGAGGCTAGAACTTCATCCTTCCGCCCAGCGAGAGGACGACGACGCGCTGATTGTCGACCCGTCCGGCCGTCAATATGTCGGTCTGGGCCGGGGTCCCGGCGTAGAAGCGCTCGTCGCGGTTGATCGGGCTGTCCTCGACCCGGGTGAGCCCGGCCGCGGCGTCGATCGTGATCCGGTCGCTCATCCGGTAGGTCGCTCCGACATTGTAATCGACCCGGTCGCCGTCCGGCACTCGCGGATCGCGATTGGCGTCGCGGGTCGGGGTCGGGTCGATCTGGACTCCGGCGCGAAGGGTGAGCCGCTCGCCGAGCGAGTGATCCACGCCGACCGCGAGGCTCCACGTGTCCCGATAATCCTGGACGATCGCATTGTTGACCGGGCCCGAAATGTCGAGGACGTCGAACCGACTCCATCCGAAGTGAACGACCTGGGCGTTGAGGGTCAGCGCCTCCGTAACCCCGACGCGGGCGCCCACCATCAGCTGCCAGGGGGTGGTGAAGCGGACCGTGGCCTTGCCGCTGGTGTTGGCCGAGGCGAGCGCTCCGGTCAGGCCGGCGACGGAGATCGGGCCCTGGGTCTTGTGCTCGATCGCCGACTTGTAGGCGATCCCGATCGACACCCGCTCCGACGGGCGCAACTGGACCCCCGCGGTCCAGCCGAGGTCCCAGCCGTTGCCGGTCAGGCGAAGCCGGGCGTCGGGTGATCCGGGGGCGAGATTGGGGAGCGCGTTGGAGAGCCAGGCGTCGCTATATTGGAGGTTCACCGCGGCGCCCAGGCTGAGCCAGTCCGTGGCCTTCACGGCGACGGAGGACTGGAAGTCGAGAGTCAGCAGGCGGGTGCGAATCGCGGAGTAACGCTGCCACCCGGTCGGGTCGTAGTCGCTGGTGAAGCTGAACGGGGCGGTGACGGCGAGGCCCAGCGCGATCCGCTCGCCGAGCGGAAGCGCGAAGGCGTTGTGAGGCGCCGCGCCGCGTAGGATGGGGTCGCGGAGGACGGGAGAGCCCCCGACGGGCGCCGGCGCGGCCCCCGGCCGGTCGATCAGAGTGCCCTCGTCGCTGACCCTCCCGGTCGGGAAGATCGCCGTCGCCCCGAACACCGCTTCGGCCTCCGTCGCGCCCGCGATCGCCGCCGGGTTCCACCACAGGGAGGCCGGGCCCTGATCGGCGACCTCTCCGGAGTTGGCCCGGCCCCAGCCCCTAACCGACTGTTCCTGAAGATAGAAACCCGCGGCCTGGGCCGGACCCGCGGCGGTCATAACCAGCCCGGCGGCCGTCCCGAAAAGCAACAAACGCTGCTCGGCGCGGCAGCGCCCGCCCGGTCCTGCGATCATCATTTCCCCCACTTGCAAAGCCCCATCGCCCCTAAGGGTTAGAAACGAAATCTTTGTTTCTCAACCTTTTTAATTTGTATCCGAAATGGATATTTGACCGATCCTGATCCGGACCAATACGAGCCTATGCAGCAACACCTAAACGGTTAACACTCGAAACGTGCGGTCGCCCGATTGTTCCACAGGCGCTTATATGCTTATTGATGCGTACACCAAATGCTTGGGGCAAAACGATGAATCAACATTTCAGTCTTCCCGCCTGCGAGGAGGCCCCGGCGATCGAGGCCCCGCCCGGGGCCCGTCCGGGACCCTTGCCCCTCCAGCACCGCGATAGCCCGGCGGGCACCCGCCTCTTCGATCTCGGCCAGCTCGACGTCCGCTGGGAGGCGGCGACGGGCGCCCTGTGGACCTACATGACACCGGTCGACCGGCCCAATTTCAACCGCCCGATGCTTCGGGACTTCCAGCGCTGGCAGGCGGAGATCGGCCGCGAGTTCGCCGACCCCGAGGAGGGGCTCAAATACCTCGTCCTCGGCTCGCGCTTCCCGGGAATTTTTAACCTTGGTGGCGATCTCGAGCTGTTCGCCAGCTTCATCCAGTCGGGCGACCGCGATGCGCTCGTCCGCTACGGCCGCGACTGCGTCTCGATCCTTCACAACAATCTGCGGCGGCTCGAGCTTCCGGTCGTCACCATTGCCCTCGTCCAGGGCGACGCGCTCGGCGGCGGCTTCGAGGCCGTGCTCAGCTTCAACGTGATCGTCGCGGAGAAAGGGTCCCGCTTCGGCCTTCCGGAAATCGCTTTCGGCCTGTTCCCCGGGATGGGCGCCCACAGCCTTCTTTCGCGCAAGATCGGTCTCGCCCGCGCCGAGGAGATGATGCTGTCCAACCGGCTCTACACGGCGGAAGAGATGCACGAGATGGGCATCGTCCACATCCTCGCCGAGCCCGGCTGCGGCGAGGAGGCGGTGCGGGCCTATATCGACAGGAACGGGCGCCGCCATGCCGGCCATCGCGGCATCTATCACGCCTCGAGCCTCACCGATGCCGTCACGCTCGAAGAGCTGGACGCGATCGTCGAAGTTTGGGCCGACAGCGCGCTCTGCCTGAGCCATGCCGACCTGAAGCTGATGCGCCGGCTCGGGAGCGCCCAGACTAGGCTTGCAGCCGCTTGAGGGTTGCCGCCGCGGCATCCTCTTCCAGCCATTCCTCGCCGCGCCCCTGCATCTCGAGCCGGCGGTTGATCACGGATTCGGGCATCGGCCGGCCCAGGTAGAAGCCCTGGGCGGCGGTGCAGCCGGCGCCGGTGACGTAGCCGAGCTGGGTCTCCGTCTCGATCCCCTCGGCGACGATCTCCATGTCGAGCTCCGCGGCCAGGCCGACCAGGGCGTGGATGATCGCCCTCGCCTCGCGGCTCTTGGTGACGTCGGCGATGAAGGTGGTGTCGATCTTGATCTTGTCGAAGCGATATTTCTTCAAATAGGTCAGCGACGAATAGCCGGTCCCGAAATCGTCGATCGACAGCTTGAGGCCGATCCTCTGGAACTCGCGGATCAGCGAGTTGGATTGGGCATTCTCCTCCAGAAGCACGCTCTCGGTAATCTCCAGCTCCAGCCGCCGCGCCGCGAGGCCGGAGCGATAGAGGGCCGATAGGATCATGTGACTGAGGTGGAGGTCCTTCAGGAGCGCCGGCGACATGTTGACGGCGATGCTGACGTCCTCCGGCCACTTGGCCGCTGCAGCGCAGGCCTGGTAGAGCACCCAGTGGCTGATCGGGGAGATAAGGCCGGTGCTCTCCGCGATCGGGATGAACTCGCCCGGGCTGACCATGCCGAGCTCAGGATGATGCCAGCGAAGAAGCGCTTCGCAGCAGGTGACCTTCTTGGTCTTGAGGTCGACGATCGGCTGATAATAGACTTCGAGCTCGCCTTTCTCGATCGCTTCCTTGAGCGCGGCCTCGAGTTGGCGCTTCTTCTGGAACTCGTCCTGCATCTTGGCCTCGAACAGGCAGAAGTCGTTCCGGCCGTTCGCCTTGGCATGGTAGAGGGCCATGTCGGCATGCTGAAGCAGGATGTCGGGCTCGGTGCCGTGGCCGGGCGCGACCGCCGCTCCGATCGAGCCGGTCACCTGGATCGAGGCGCCCTCGATCATCATCGGCACCGACAGGCCGCGCATCACCTCGCGCGCCAGCTCCTCGGCGAAATAGGGCTTGGTGCCGCGGGCGAGGAGAACGAACTCGTCGCCGCCGAAGCGGGCGACGGTGCCGCGTCCCTCGACGATCGAGGAAAGCTGCCGGGCGACCGTCCGGAGCACCCCGTCGCCGGTCGGATGGCCGAGCGAATCGTTGATCTCCTTGAACCGGTCCAGATCGACCCAGAGGACGGCGAGCTGATCGCTGGTCTCGGGGAGGGCCGCCAGCTCCCTCTGGAGCCGCTCCTGGAACGAGCCTCTGTTCTCAAGGCCGGTCATCGCGTCGAAGCGCGCGAGCTGCTCGAAGCGCTCGGTGAGACCCCTTTGCTCCTGGGTCGCCATCATCGCCTTGAGCACGGCGGAATAGGTCTGCAACGTGATATCGACCATCCCGATCATGAAGGCGCAGTTGACGACCCCGAGGACCCAGTTGAGCGGATCCGGGCTCGCGAAGAGGCCGACCGAGACTGGGATCGAGGCCAGGGCGAGCTGGCCTATGGCGATGACGGGCCGGCCGGCGTTGCGGCCGCAGATGCCGGCGGCGTAGCCGGTCGTCAGCATCGCGGCGAGGAGATGGTAGAGCGAATTGTCGGTCCTGAGCAGGGCCAGCAGGGTCATCAGGCCGAGCAGCGCGGCATAGGCCCAGGCGCCGATCTCGTAGATCGTCTCCGAGCGGGCGTTCTCGGCCACATTCTGGTTGACGACCCGGTGGAAGAAGACGGCGTGGCCGAGGCGAAGGGCTCCCGTCAGCGCGATCGCGACGGCGACGGCGGTGAGCCAGGGATCGCCGCTGGCGAGCGCTATGGCGGTGCTGGTCGCGGCGCCGCCGACCGCCCCCGCCCCGAGCGAGGTCGGAGAGGCGAACAGAGTCTCGACGAGCGAACGGCGCACCTCTTCCGCGGCCGTGCGATCGGTCTTCGCTATGTCGCGCAACTTGGCGAGGATGCTGGCCACGTGTCTCCCCCAGGAGTGGCCCTTCTCGCGCAAACTTCTTTATCTTGAATTAAGGGCGTTGATTCGGGTTCCGGCGCTCGGAACTTGCGTGCCTCCCCAGCGGTTTAGCCGCCATGATGTATCCCTTGCGTACCGAGCGGCCGGCGCCGCCCCGATCCTCTGCCAAAACCCTGCTGATGCTCCGGACGGCCGACGGCGACTGCTGGGGCGTCACTTTCTCGGACGGCATGGAGCGGTTCATCGGCCCTTATTCCAGGGTGCCCGGCCTCAGGTCGGACGATCGGCTTCTGGAATACCGGCCGGCAGGATGCCCGCGGAGCGGGTCAACCTCCGCGGCCGCGGAAGGGTGATACTTCAGCCGGCGGCGGCGGCGTGGCCGCTTTCCCGGGCAAGCTCGAAGTGCGGCTGCAGCCTGTCGTTGAGCGGCCGGTAATTGTAGAAGGGCACGGAAGGCCACAGATGGTGGCCGAGATGGAGGTTCTGCCCGAGCAGGACCCGGTGCGCGAACGGCCAGTAGACCCGAGCCTTGTTGTACCGGTCGGTCTTGTCGAACGGGACGTGGGGAAGCCACTGGAAGAAGACGTTGAGAAGCACCAGCCCGATCATCACCGGCACCCAGTAGAGCAGCACGGCGATCTTCGCGTAGCCGAGCGCGATCGCCACCCAGAAAGCGAGTTGGAGGGCGGTCACCGTGATGGCGTGGACCTTCATCTCGTCCGAAGTCAGCCGCGCCTGCTTGATCGTGTAGCTCGCCGCCGGGACCAGCCTGACGATCGGCAGCGGCAGGAGCAGCAGGGTGCGAAGCAGGATCACCCGGCCGACGCTCTTCCACAGCGGGCCGTGGCACAAATTGTAGTCCGGATCCCCGTCGGTGTTGGTGTGCTGGTGGTGGAGGAGGTGGATCCTGCGAAGCGCGGGATAGCTGGTCATCATGTTGAGGGCGCCCCACCAGCCGAGCAGCTGATGCACCCAGGCGAAGCGGGGGCTCCGGACCACGTTGCCGTGGATGCTCTCATGGACGAGGGTGTAATAAGCGAAGTGGATGTAGCCGAGAGGCAGGATCACGAGCCAGAGCGGCAGGGCGCCGAGCAGGGCGCCGGCGATCAGCCCGGCCTGGGCGAGGGGGAGAAAGGCCGCGAGCCGAAGGGTCGGCCACGCCACCGGCGGCGACAGGGTTTCCGCCACCTGCCTCTCTTCCCTGATCGACATGGTCCGATTCATTCGCCCGCTCCCCGCGCCCCTCGTTTCGAGCGGCCTAAAAATGCTTTCCATCGCTTTTACCACAGACTGGCCGCGATGGAACCTCCCGCCACGCCGTCGGACCCTCGGCGAGCGCAAAGTCGCACGTTGGCACAAAATGCCGGGCGAACTTTACCGCGCCCGCTCAACCCTCCGTAAAGGTTTGCAGGCTAACCCCCGCAAGCATGAAACGCGCCGCCGCCTTCATCCGGGAAGCTCTTACGGCAACGTCGCGGGATTCGGCGCAGTCGAGTCGGGTCGATCTCGTTCTCCGGCTGCCGGAAGGCGAGCCTTGGACCGTCAGCTTCTCCGCCGGGATCGAGCGCTTCATCGGCCATTATCCGCGCCTGGACGCGATCGCGCCCGAAGGCACGCTGTTGACGTTCAGCCGGACCTAGGCTGTATCGACATTCAGCGGCGTCGCTTCAATCCCCCTCTCCCCGAGGGGGAGAGGGCCGGGGTGAGGGGGCTCGGCCGCCGAGAACAGACGCTGCCGCCGAACCCCCTCTCCCTACCCTCTCCCCCTCGGGGAGAGGGATTAACGTTCGCACAAGCCTTCTGAATGTCGATGCAGCCTAGGGCCCGCCCGAACCTCCAACGGCTAAAGGCCCCCGTTCACTGAATGGGCTTGGATCCCGCCTCAGAGCGGGCTTACGTCCACGCCGCGCGCCGCGAGGACCGACCGCATCTCGTAATAAGCCGGCTTCAGGCGGTGGTGGGGGATGTTCGGGTAGAGGTGGTGGACGAGGTGGTATTGCATCCCCATCGACAGGACGTGCCCCAGCTTGCTCTTGAACACCCGGGTGTTGAAATAGCGGCCCTTCCCGTCGCGCGGATGATGCGGCGCCCAGCTCAGGTAGAAGCGGATGTAGGAGAGCCCGATGTGGCGCGGCAGCCACCAGATCGCCGCGACGACGAGCGCGTAGCCGCCCCAGGCCATAGCGAAGAAGAAAGTCATGGCGAAGAGCTGAAGCAGCGCCGTCTCGCGCTGCGCCCGCCGCGACGCCGGGGAGTCGATGTCGGCGAGGATGCGCTTGTAATGGTGGATCGAGCCCGCATAGCGCGGCTGGCGGTTCAGCCAGGTCTTGATCAGGGCGTGCCAGGCGCTCGGCGCCGAGTCCGGATAATCGGGATCGCGGTGCGGATCGTTGCAGTGATAATGATGCTGCAGGTGCATGATCCTGGCCATGCTGAACGGGAACAGGATCGGGATGGTGCTGACCTGCCCGGTCAGCTCGTTGAGCCAGCGCAGCTTCTCGCCCTTGCGGGCGATATTGCTGTGCATCGCCTCGTGCGAGGTGACGTAGCCGCCGGTCGCAAGCACCGTGGAGACGAGGCAGCCCAGCCACAAGGGCAGGATCCCGGCCACGGCCAGCGGGAACATCGACACCCAGAGGGCGAAGCCGCCGAGCGCGAAAGCGGGATAGATGTAACGCGTCCAGTCGGCGCCCGCGGCATATCGGGCGACGATCTCCCTCTCCTGCCTGAGCAGGCGGGCACGCTCCTCGGGATCGTCGGCGGCGGGGGCGGGAGCCTGGGCCGCCGGAGTGGAAAGGCTCCGCTCAAGCGCGGGGGCGGCCGCCGCCGCGGCTTGGACCGTCACAGCCAGCTTCCCTTCACCGTCGCATAAAGGCCCCAGGCCGCCCCTAAGAGCAGCCCGAAGGTGAGGCGCGAGAGGTTCAGCGGAGCCTCGATTCCGGCGACCGCCATCAGCTCGGCCGTCACGGGCGCGATGAAGCCGATCCCGAACAGGAACGGCATGATGAAGAAAATACCCTTCAGCGCTTGCTGCATAAGCTGGCACTGCCCCTTTTGACCTGGCGGAAAGCATAGCAAAGGCGGGCCCCCACGACAATGATCCTCAACGGCCCGTTAAGCACGCTCGCGCGGCCGCGACGGCCCTGTCCGCATTTGGGTCATCGCGGGGCGCGAATCTTCCGGCGGCGGGCCGAGCCGGGGCAGGGATATTGCCGGGCACTCGGCCGTTGGGCGGGGATGAACGAGCAACACAGGGGCTGCGACGGCGCCCGCCCGCGCGCCGCCCTCTTCGACGTCGACGGAACGTTGGTCGACACCAACGACCTACATGCCTCCGCATGGCGTGAGGCGTTCCTGAAGTTCGGGCTGGACAGGCCCGTCGAGGAGATACGCTGGCAGGTGGGGAAGGGGGGCGACAACCTCATCCCCTCGCTATTCCCCGACCTGGATGAAGCGCGGCGCGAGGAGATAGAGGCGTATCGCGGCGATCTGTTCAAGCGCGACTATCTGCCCCGGGCGACGCCTTTCCCGGGAGTGCGCGACCTGTTCGAGCGGCTGGCGGCAGACGGGACGAGGATCGTCCTCGCCTCCTCCTCCCACAGCGAGGAGGTGGATTATCATCTCAGCCTCATCGCCTGCGCCGACCTGGTGAGCGCGACGACATCGAAGGACGATGTCGAGAAGTCGAAGCCCTGCCCGGACATATTCGCCGCCGCCCTGCGCCGAGTCGCGCCGCTCGGGGCGGAGGAGGTCGCCGTGGTCGGCGACACGCCGTGGGACGCCGAGGCGGCCGGCAAGCTCGGCCTCAGGATCGTCGGCTTCCGCTCCGGCGGGTTCCCGGACGACGCCTTGGCCAAGGCGGGCGCGTGCGAGCTGTACGACGGCCCGAGCGACCTGCTCGCGCGCTTCGAAAGCTCGGTGTTCGGCCGTGGCTAGGTCGGCGACTTCAATCCTCCCCGCGATTTCGCGGGGAGGGGGACCAGGCGAAGCCTGGTGGAGGGGTTCTTGGGGCGTCCGAAGAACCCCTCCACCGCGCTTCGCGCGGTCCCCCTCCCCTGCAAATGCAGGGGAGGATTTGCTTGGTTTCAGGCCGGTGGCGGGGATTATCTGAATGTCGGAGCAGTCTCGGACCAAGGCGGGCAAGGCTGTGCTGGCCGCCGACGCGGCCGCCGCCGAGGCGGCGCTGCCCTATCAGGGCTCGCCGGCGATGGAGGCGCTCGGCCGCTTCGCCTCGCTCGGCGACCAGCCTCCGCTCCGCACCCTGTGCGCCGCGGTGATCGCGGCGGGCGTCGCGGGCGGCAACAGGCGCCTCGCCCGCACCGGCGTTCGGATGCTGGTCGCCCATACGCTCGCCACGCTCGCCAAGGATTTCGTAAAGGAGCGGGTCGACCGCACCCGCCCGCGCTCGAAGGGCGACAAGGGCAAGGATCATGTGCCGAGGCCGGGCCGCGACAGCGCCAAGGAAGAGACCAGCTTCCCCTCCGGCCACAGCGCCGGCGCCGCGGCCGTCGCCTGGGCCTTCGCCAGGGACTATCCGGAATATGCGGGCCCCGCTTATGCCGCCGGAAGCGCCCTCGCTCTGGCCCAGGTCCCGCGCTGTGCCCATTATCCGACCGACGTCGGCGCCGGACTCGCCATCGGGATCGCGGCCGAGGCGGTAGTGGACATCGGCGTGCGGCTGGTGAAGGAGCCGGAAACACCCGTTTGAAGATAGGAGTTGCGCCTTGCGCCTGTTGACCCTCGCTTGTCTCGCCCTTCTCGCCGCCTGCTCGCCCGCCGCCGACCAGGCCGCATCGAACGGGCAGGAGGCCGAGGGAGAGCGGCAGGTCGCCACGATCCTCGACACGCCCGACGCCAGGGACCCGCAAAGCTACGCCCGTCCGCTCGAAGCGCGGGTGACCCACGTCGCGCTCGACCTCGTCGCCGATTTCAATGCGAGGCGGATCGGCGGCACGGCGACCCTCGACATCCAGGCGAAGCCGGACGCGAAGGAGATCGTGCTCGACAGCAAGGGGCTCGAGATCGGCTCGGTCAACAATGCGGCCGACGGCAAGCCGCTCCAATGGGCGCTCGGCAAAGCCGACCCGAACCTCGGAGCGCCTCTCGCCATCCAGCTGCAGGGCGCCCGCCAGATCCGGATCGCCTACAAGAGCGCTCCGGCGGCGGAGGCGCTGCAGTGGCTCACGCCCGAGCAGACCGCGGGCAAGAAGCATCCCTTCCTGTTCAGCCAGGGGCAGGCGATCCTCAACCGGAGCTGGATCCCGACTCAGGACAGCCCCGGCATCCGCCAGACCTGGGAGGCCCGGATCGTCGTTCCGGAGCCGCTCAAGGCGGTGATGAGCGGCGAGCGGCTGACGGCCGAGGGCGAGGCGATGGCGGGCGGCCAGCGCGCCTTCAGGTTCCGCATGGACAAGCCGGTGGCGCCCTATCTGATCGCGATCGCCGCCGGCGACATCGCCTTCCAGCCGCTCGGCCCGAGGAGCGGAGTCTATGCCGAGCCGGCGACGGTGAAGGCGGCCGCCGCCGAGCTCGTCGACACCGAGAAGATGATCGACGCGGCCGAGAAACTCTACGGGCCCTATCGCTGGGGCCGCTACGACATGATCGTGCTCCCGCCGGCCTTCCCTTACGGCGGGATGGAGAACCCGACCCTCACCTTCCTGACGCCAACCTTCCTCGCCGGCGACAGGAGCCTGGTCGGGCTGGTCGCGCACGAGCTGGCGCACAGCTGGTCGGGCAATCTCGTCACCAACGCGGTGTGGCCGGACAGCTGGCTGAACGAGGGCTTCACCTCCTATTTCGAGAACCGGATCATGGAGGCGCTGTACGGCCCGGGACGCTCCGGAATGGAGGCGGCCCTGTCGTTCGCCGACATGGAGAGCGCCTTCACCGAGCTCGGCGCAACCGCGCCCGGCACGCGGCTCCACAATCCGGACGAGACGACCGAGGGCGGTGCCAGCGGCATCGTCTACGACAAGGGCGCGCTGTTCCTGAGGACGATGGAGCGGATCGCCGGCCGCGAGCGGTTCGATGCGTGGCTCCGCGCCTATTTCGACCGCCACGCCTTCCAGCCGATGACCTCCGCGCTCTTCCTCGCCGACCTCCGGGCCAACCTGATCAAGGGCGACAAGGCGCTGGAGCAGAAGCTGATGCTGGACGATTGGGTCTACAGGCCCGGCCTCCCCGCCAACGCCGTCCGCCCGGATCCCCGGACCTTCGCTCCGGTCGACCAGGCCTTGGGCGCCGTCAAGGCCGGCGGGCCAGCCCCGGCGGAGCTGTGGGCGCGCTGGACGACCGCCGAGCGGCTTCGCTTCCTCAACGGCCTTCCGCGCGAGCTTGCGCTGCCGAGGCTCGCCGAGCTCGACCGGGCGCTCGCGCTGACCGGGAGCCGCAACTCGGAAGTCCTCTTCGCCTGGCTCCAGCTCGCCTTGGCCAACCGCTACCAGCCCGCGGTGCCGGCCGCCGAGCGCTTCCTGCTGTCGATGGGCCGGGCCAAGTTCGTCGGGCCGCTGTTCAAGACCCTGTGGGCGGAGGACGAATGGGGCCGGGCGATCGCCAGGCCGCTGTGGGAGCGCGCTCGGCCGACCTACCATTCGGTGACGAGTGGGCGGGTCGAGGAGCTGATGAAGGGGTAGGCGCACCGCGTCGCCCCAGCGAAGCCTGGGGCCCCAGGGAGTGAACGGCTCGGGTGCCTTTCACCCGCCGGGATCCCAGCCTTCGCTGGGATAACGTATCCCCCTCAACCCACCGCAAATTATGGTGGATAAGTCATTTACCGTCTTGGCGTCGGATTCGAGTTGAGGCACTATGGCTAGTGGCGCTGCCAAGGGGGCACGCAACAGATTGTAGGCGGGCGCTGCTCACCCTATATTGGGAGCAGGCCGATTTCGCTTGCCCTGTGGATATCGGGGGCAAGTCGAAACTAAGCGCCCGCGCCCCCTCAAAAGCGCTTAAGGTGGGGTTAAATCCACTGGAACGAAAATAGTACAAGGGGTAGGGATGATGGACCTTTCCGGCAGCAGCGACACGGGAGCGAGCGACTTGGCCACCACCGTCTCCGATTCGCCCGAGGGCAAATCGGGCACCGCCGGCGCGGACCCGAAAATCTACCCGCTCGAGGTCGACCATAGCCGCGATTCGCTGCTCACCGACTTCGGCAAGGAGACGCTGAAGGACCGCTACCTGCTGCCCGGCGAGACCTATCAGGACCTGTTCGTCCGGGTCGCCTCGGCCTATGCCGACGACGCCGCCCACGCCCAGCGGGTCTACGACTACATTTCGCAATTGTGGTTCATGCCGGCGACCCCGATCCTCTCCAACGGCGGCACCGGCCGCGGCCTCCCGATCAGCTGCTATCTGAACTCGGTGCCGGACAGCCTCGAGGGAATCGTCGACACCTGGAACGAGAACGTCTGGCTGGCCGCCCGCGGCGGCGGCATCGGCACCTATTGGGGCGCGGTGCGCGGGATCGGCGAGCCGGTCGGCCTCAACGGCAAGACCAGCGGGATCATCCCCTTCGTCCGGGTGATGGACTCGCTGACCCTCGCGATCAGCCAGGGCAGCCTTCGCCGCGGCTCGGCCGCCTGCTATCTCGACATCTCTCACCCCGAGATCGAGGAGTTCCTCGAGATCAGGAAGCCGTCGGGCGACTTCAACCGCAAGGCGCTCAACCTCCACCACGGGGTGCTCGTCACCGACGATTTCATGGAAGCGGTCCGCGACGGCGCCGAGTGGACGCTGAGGAGCCCGAAGGACGGCTCCGAGCGCGCCACCGTCGACGCCCGATCGCTGTTCCAGAAGCTGGTCGAGACGAGGCTGGCGACGGGCGAGCCCTACATCATCTTCATCGACAAGGTGAACCGGTCGATGCCGAGGCATCACCGCGAGCTCGGCCTAAAGGTCTCGACCTCGAACCTGTGCTCCGAGATCACCCTTCCCACGGGGCGCGACCATCTCGGCAACGACCGGACCGCGGTCTGCTGCCTCTCCAGCCTCAACCTCGAGACCTGGGACCAGTGGAACGGCGACAAGCAGTTCATCGAGGACGTCATGCGCTTCCTCGACAACGTCCTCAGCGACTATATCGAGCGAGCGCCCGAGGAGATGGCGAGGGCCCGGTACAGCGCGATGCGCGAGCGCTCGGTGGGCCTGGGCGTGATGGGCTTCCACTCCTTCCTCCAGGCCCGCTCGATCCCCTTCGAGGGGGCGATGGCCAAGAGCTGGAACATGAAGATCTTCAGGCACATCTCCGCCCAGGTGAACGAGGCGTCGATGATGCTCGCCAAGGAGCGCGGGCCCTGCCCCGACGCGGCCGACATGGGCGTGATGGAGCGCTTCAGCTGCAAGATGGCGATCGCGCCGACCGCAAGCATCTCGATCATCACCGGCGGCACCTCGGCCTGCATCGAGCCAATCCCGGGCAACATCTACACCCACAAGACGCTGAGCGGCTCCTTCTCGATCAAGAATCCGTATCTGGAGAAATTGCTGATCGAGAAATCGAAGAATTCGGACGCGGTGTGGAACACGATCCTCGAGCAGGGCGGCTCGGTCCAGCATCTCGATTTCCTCACGCCCGAGGAGAAGGACGTGTTCAAGACCAGCTTCGAGATCGACCAGCGCTGGCTGATCGAGCTCGCCGCCGACCGCACGCCCTATATCGACCAGGCGACCTCGCTGAACCTCTTCATCCCGGCCGACGTCGACAAATGGGACCTTCTGATGCTCCACTATCGCGCCTGGGAGCTGGGCATCAAAAGCCTCTACTATCTGCGCTCCAAGTCGGTGCAGCGCGCCGGCTTCGCGGGCGGGGTGGAGGCCGACAACACCGCCGAGGCTCCGAAATACGAGCTCGCCACCACGGATTACGACGAATGCCTGGCGTGCCAGTGACCGGCGGCAGGGGAGCGCGCTGATGCCCGACACCATCACCCTCGGCCACATCCTGGCCCTGCTCGGCGCCCTCGCCGCGCTCTACGCGCTCTGGCAGGCATCGATCTTCCTCAAGCACCAGGGCGCCGGTACGGGCACTCCGCAATATGCCCGGCGCCGCGACGGCAAGCGCTACGCCGTCTGGGCGCTGCTCGCAGCACTGCTCCTGATCGCGCTCGGCTGGCTCACCCCGCTGCACGATTTGGCGGTCGCGTGACGGAAATCCTGGGCCTCCTGCTCGGCGTTTCGCTGGTCCTGACGGGCGCGCACCAGATGGCGAGACCCGCCGCTTATGTTGGCAAAGGTTTTCTCGACGCGACCGACCCGCGGACCGTCCGCCGCTTCGGCGGGGCCGCGATCGTCGGCGGCGGACCCGTCTTCCTCTTCTACCTCATCCGACTCGTCCAAGGATAACCGACATGCCCCTTCTCGAAGCCCGCAAGCAGTACAAGCCCTTCGAATATCCCTGGGCGTTCGATTTCTGGAAGCGCCAGCAGCAGATCCACTGGATGCCGGAGGAAGTGCCGCTCGGCGAGGATTGCCGCGACTGGGCGCAGAAGCTGACCGATCACGAGCGCAGCCTGCTCACCCAGATCTTCCGCTTCTTCACCCAGGCCGACATCGAGGTGCAGGATTGCTACCACGACAAATACGGCCGGGTGTTCAAGCCGGTCGAGGTGAAGATGATGCTGGCCGCCTTCTCCAACATGGAGACGGTCCACATCGCGGCCTACTCGCACCTGCTCGACACGATCGGCATGCCCGAGAGCGAGTACAGCATGTTCCTCCAGTATAAGGAGATGAAGGACAAGCACGATTACCTCGCCACCTTCGGGGTCGACACCGACGAGGACATCGCCAAGACGCTCGCCATGTTC
>DASWLZ010000020.1:0-6706 GCA_036399975.1 Allosphingosinicella sp. | reverse complement strand
GTCGAGACCGGAATCGTCAAGGTCGGCGAGGAAGTCGAGATCGTCGGGATCAAGGACACCCGCAAGACGGTCGTCACCGGCGTCGAGATGTTCCGCAAGCTGCTCGATCAGGGCCAGGCCGGCGACAACATCGGCGCCCTCATCCGCGGCGTCGGCCGTGAGGAAGTCGAGCGCGGGCAGGTTCTCTGCAAGCCGGGCTCGATCAAGCCGCACACCGACTTCAGCGCCAACGTCTACGTCCTGTCGAAGGACGAAGGCGGCCGTCACACGCCGTTCTTCGCCAACTACCGTCCGCAATTCTACTTCCGCACGACCGACGTGACGGGCGAAGTGGTCCTGCCTGAGGGCACCGAGATGGTCATGCCGGGCGACAACGTGAACCTGGGCGTCAAGCTCATCGCTCCGATCGCGATGGACCAGGGCCTGCGCTTCGCCATCCGCGAAGGCGGCCGGACCGTCGGCGCAGGGGTTGTCGACGAGATCACGAAGTAGTAGAGGCACGCGCAGCCGCCCGGATCGGGAAGATTCGGGCGGCTCGCATTTTTGTTGAGCGTCACCCCAGCGAAGGCTGGGGCCCCCGGGGGTGAAAGGCTCTGAGCCTTTCCTCGCTGGGGTCCCAGCCTTCGCTGGGACGACGTGAATTTGGTTTGCCCCCTCGGGGCTGGCTCTTTGCAATCGGTAAGCAGGTTATGGAAACGCAGAATATCCGCATTCGCCTGAAGGCGTTCGATCATCGAGTGCTCGATCAGGCCACCGGCGACATCGCCGATACGGCTCGCCGTACGGGTGCTCTCATCCGCGGTCCCATTCCGCTTCCGACCCGCATCGAGAAGTTCACCGTGAACCGTTCTCCGCACGTCGACAAGAAGTCGCGCGAGCAGTTCGAGGTTCGTACCTACAAGCGGCTGCTCGACATCGTGCAGCCGACGCCGCAGACGGTCGACGCGCTGATGAAGCTGGACCTCGCGGCAGGTGTGGACGTCGAGATCAAATTGGCCTAAGGCCCCGGCACGGCGCGCGAATATCGCAGCGCCGGCCAACGAAAACAGGGATACCGCGGAGGCTGAGCCTCCGGTCCTGCGTCCCCGCCGTTTCGCTTTCGCGAAGCACGAGCCCAGGCGGGGCACGCTGAACAATTTGGGCTTAGGGTTCCCATCGAAGTACTACTTCGATGGGGTCCCTCATGCACCTCGGAATGGTCCGGGGTGCCTCTGTATAAGGAGCATGGTCATGCGCACTGGCGTGATCGCGAAGAAAATGGGGATGACCCGCCTGTTCCAGGAGGACGGCCGCCACGTGCCGGTCACCGTCCTGGCGCTCGAGAATGTTCAGGTGGTCGCTCGCAAAGAAGCGGGGAAGGACGGCTACACGGCCCTCCAGCTCGGCGCCGGCACCGCCAAGGTGAAGAACGTCGCCAAGCCGCAGCGCGGCCATTTCGGCAAGGCCGAGGTGGAGCCGAAGGCGCGGGTCGCGGAGTTCGTGGTCGCCGAGGACGCGCTTCTCGACGTGGGCGCGGAGATCACCGCCGACCATTTCGTCGCAGGGCAATATGTCGACATCCAGGGCTCGACCCAGGGCAAGGGCTTCCAGGGCGGAATGAAGCGCTGGGGCTTCGGCGGTCTTCGCGCCACCCACGGCGTCTCGCTCTCGCACCGCTCGCTCGGCTCCACCGGCCAGCGCCAGGATCCGGGCCGCGTCTTCAAGAACAAGAAGATGGCCGGCCACATGGGCGCGAAGAACCGCACCCAGCAGAATCTCGAAATCGTCCGCACCGACCTCGAGCGCGGCCTGCTCTTCGTGAAGGGCTCCGTGCCCGGCCACAAGGGCGGCTGGCTGCTGGTCAAGGATTCGGTCAAGATCCCGCGTCCGGAAGGCGCGCCCTATCCCGCCGGGATCCGCGCTATCGCCGACACGATCGAGCATGAGGAAGCTCCGGCCGGAATGGTCGAGGCCGCCGCCACCCACGAATTGCCGCCGCTGCCCGGCGCCGAGGAAGTCGCCGCCGGCGTCGCCGAGTCCGACGCCCAGGCCGATACCGGCGCGGCCGACGAGAGCAAGGAAAGCTAAGCCATGAAGGTCAAGGTTCAGACCCTGGACGGCGGCAAGCCGGGCAACGACATCGAACTCTCCGACGAGGTGTTCGCGGTCGAGCCGCGCGCCGACATCCTCCACCGGGTGGTCACCTGGCAGCTCGAGAAGCGCCGCGGCACCGCCCGCGGAGCCCGCGAGCGCTCGGACGTCGCCCGCACCGGCAAGAAGTACGGCCGCCAGAAGGGCGGCGGCACCGCCCGCCACGGCGACCGGCGCGCGCCGATCTTCATCGGCGGCGGCAAGGCGCACGGCCCCCGGGTCCGCGACTTCAACCCGTCGCTGAACAAGAAGGTTCGCGCCCTCGGCCTGAGGATGGCTTTGTCCTCGAAGGCCCGGGACGGCAATCTCGTCGTCCTGGAGAATCTCGATCTCGACGCGGCCAAGACCAAGGCGCTCAAGGAGCGGCTGGCCGGTCTCAACCTGGGCCGCAACGCCCTGGTGATCGACGGCGACGCGCTCAACGTCGGCTTCGCTTTGGCGGCCGGCAACCTCCGCGAGATCGACCTGCTCCCCGCCGTGGGCGCCAATGTCTACGACATCCTCAACCATGACACGCTGGTGCTGACCCGCGCCGCCGTCGAGACGCTGGAGGCCCGGTTCAATGGCTAAGGCTGCCAAGAAGCAGGTCGACATCAACCATTACGATGTCGTCCTCGCGCCCGTGATCACCGAGAAGTCGACCGCGCTCTCCGAGCATAATGCGGTCGTCTTCAAGGTCGCCAACAAGGCCACCAAGCCGCAGATCAAGGCGGCGGTCGAGGCGTTGTTCAACGTCAGCGTGACTCGCGTGAACACGCTTACGCAGAAGGGCAAGACCAAGCGCTGGAAGGGTCGCCCCTACACGCGCTCGGACGTGAAGAAAGCGGTCGTCACCCTCGCCGAGGGCAGCTCGATCGACGTGACTGAGGGGGCCCGGTAATGGCACTCAAGACCTATAATCCGACGACCTCGTCGCAGCGCGGCCTGATCCTCGTCGACAAGTCGTCCCTGTGGAAAGGCAAGCCCGTCAAGGCGCTTACCGAAGGCAAGCACAAGACCGGCGGCCGCAACAACAAGGGCCATGTGACCTCGCGCGGAATCGCCGGCGGCCACAAGCAGCGCTACCGCTATATCGACTTCAAGCGCCGCAAGTGGGACATGCCCGCCACCGTCGAGCGCCTGGAATATGATCCCAACCGCACCGCGTTCATCGCGCTGGTGAAGTATGAGGACGGCGAGCTCACCTACATCATCGCGCCCCAGCGCCTCGCCCCGGGCGACTCCGTCGTCGCCGGCCGCAAGGTCGACGTGAAGCCGGGCAATGCGATGGAGCTGGGCCAGATGCCGGTCGGCACCATCGTCCACAACGTCGAGATGAAGCCGGGCAAGGGCGGCCAGCTCGCCCGCTCCGCCGGGACCTACGTCCAGGTCGTCGGCCGCGACCGCGGCATGGTCATGGTCAGGCTCAATTCAGGCGAGCAGCGCTATGTGCGTTCGGATTGCATGGCCACCGTCGGCGCCGTCTCGAACCCGGACAACCAGAACCAGAATTTCGGCAAGGCCGGCCGCACCCGCTGGATGGGCCGTCGTCCGCTGACCCGCGGCGTCGCCAAGAACCCGGTCGATCACCCGCATGGCGGCGGCGAAGGCCGCACCTCGGGCGGCCGTCACCCGGTCACCCCCTGGGGCAAGCCGACCAAGGGCGCCCGCACCCGCAACAACAAGGCGACGGACAAGATGATCATCCGGTCCCGCCACGCGAAGAAGAAGAGGTAATCCATGGCCCGCTCCGTCTGGAAAGGTCCGTTCGTCGAGCTGTCGCTGCTGAAGAAGGCAGAGGCCGCGCAGGATGCGAAGACCCGTGCGCCGATCAAGACCTGGTCTCGCCGCTCCACCATCCTGCCGCAGTTCGTCGGCCTCACCTTCAACGTCTATAACGGCCGCAAATTCATTCCCGTGTCCGTCAATGAGGACATGGTCGGGATGAAGCTCGGCGAGTTCGCTCCGACGCGCTACTTCCCCGGCCACGCTGCGGACAAGAAGGGTAAGCGCTGATGGGCAAGCAAGCATCCCCCCGCCGCGTCGCCGACAACGAGGCGCTCGCGGTCAACACGCAGATCCGCGGCTCGGCCCAGAAGCTGAACCTCGTCGCAGCTCTGATCCGCGGCCGCAAAGTCGAGGACGCACTCAACATCCTCCAATTCTCGCCCAAGGCGATGGCGGTGGACGTTCGCAAGGTGCTCGCCTCGGCGATCGCCAATGCCGAGAACAACCACAATCTCGACGTCGACTCTCTGGTCGTCGCCGAGGCCTCGGTCGGCAAGAGCCTCTCGATGAAGCGCTTCACGCCCCGCGCCCGCGGCCGTGCCAGCCGGATCGTCAAACCGTTCAGCCGCGTGCGCATCGTCGTCCGCGAGCAGCAGGAAGCGTAAGTACATGGGTCAGAAATCCAATCCGATCGGTATGCGGCTGCAGATCAACCGCACCTGGGACAGCCGCTGGTATGCGGAAGGCGGCGATTATGCGCGGCTGCTGCTCGAGGACCTCAAGATCCGCAACTTCATCATGAAGTCGCTGCCCCAGGCGGCGATCTCCAAGGTGGTGATCGAGCGTCCGGCCAAGCTCTGCCGCGTATCGATCTATGCCGCCCGTCCGGGCGTGATCATCGGCAAGAAGGGCTCCGATATCGAGAAGCTGCGCAAGCAGCTCGGGGCGATGACGTCCAGCGACGTGTCTCTGAACATCGTCGAGATCCGAAAGCCGGAGATCGACGCCAGGCTCGTCGCCCAGGGCATCGCCGACCAGCTCGAGCGCCGGATCGCTTTCCGCCGCGCCATGAAGCGCGCCGTCCAGTCGTCGATGCGCCTCGGCGCCGAGGGTATCCGGGTTGTCTGCGGCGGCCGCCTCGGCGGTGCCGAGATCGCCCGCACGGAAGGCTATCGCGAGGGCCGGGTGCCGCTCCACACGCTTCGCGCCCATCTCGATTATGCCGAGGCGACCGCCCACACCTCCTACGGGGTGTGCGGAGTCAAGGTGTGGATCTTCAAGGGCGAGATCCTCGGCCATGATCCGATGTCGCAGGATCGCCTGATGATGGAAGCGCAGACCTCCGGCGTGCGTCCCGCGCGCGACGACCGCCGCTAAGGACAAAAGAAAATGCTGCAACCCAAACGCACCAAGTTCCGCAAGGCCTTCAAGGGCCGGATCCACGGCGACGCCAAGGGCGGAACGGCGCTGAACTTCGGCGCCTACGGCCTGAAGGCGATGGAGCCGGAGCGGATCACCGCCCGCCAGATCGAGGCGGCCCGCCGCGCCATCACCCGCCACATTAAGCGCCAGGGGCGCTTGTGGATCCGGATCTTCCCGGACGTGCCCGTCTCATCGAAGCCCGCCGAGGTCCGCATGGGCTCGGGCAAGGGCTCGCCGGAATTCTGGGTCGCGCGGGTGAAGCCCGGCCGCATCCTGTTCGAGCTGGACGGAGTCCCCGGCCACCTCGCCAAGGTCGCTTTCGAGCGCGCCGCGGAGAAGCTGCCGATCCGTACCAAGGTCATTGCCCGCCTGGGCGAGAGCCTGCTCGAGGACGCGTAAGATGGCCAAGATCGACGATTTGAAGACCCGCACCGACGACCAGCTCAACGAGCAGCTGGGCGAGCTGAAGCGCGAGCAGTTCAACCTGCGCTTCCAGGCCGCCACCAACCAGCTCGAGAAGCCGGCCCGGATCCGCGACGTGCGCCGCACGATCGCCCAGATCAAGACGCTGCAGTCCGAGCGCGCCCGTAGCGCTCAGGCGAAGGCATAAGGAGTAGACGAATGCCTAAGCGCGTTCTCACCGGCATCATCGTGTCGGACAAGACGGACAAGACCGTGGTCGTCAACGTCGAGCGGCGGGTGAAGCACCCGCTCTACGGCAAGATCATCAAGCGGTCGAAGAAGTATCATGCCCATGACGAGGGCAACGAGTTCAAGCAGGGCGAGACCGTCCGGATCGAGGAGACCCGGCCGATCTCGAAGCTGAAGACCTGGAAGGTGATCGATCGCGTGGACACCCACGCGACGCCCGAAAAGGCCGACGTGGCGTAACGCAAGCTCGTCATGCCGGACTTGATCCGGCATCCACCTTCTCCTTCGACCCGGGAGAAGAAGGTGGACCCCGGATCAAGTCCGGGGTGACGGTTCAGGGATAGTTGAAGCTGATCGCCGGGCATTCCCGGTTGAAGTGAAGAAGGAATTGGATCGATGATCCAGATGCAGTCCAACCTTGAGGTCGCCGACAACAGCGGTGCCAAGCGCGTCCAGTGCATCAAGGTGCTCGGCGGGTCGAAGCGCCGCTTCGCCGGGGTCGGCGACATCATCGTCGTCTCCGTCAAGGAGGCGGCGCCGCGCGGCCGGGTGAAGAAGGGCGACGTCCACAAGGCCGTCATCGTCCGCACCGCCAAGGACATCCATCGTCCGGACGGCTCGACGATCCGCTTCGATTCGAACGCGGCGGTCCTCGTCAACAACAATGCCGAGCCGATCGGCACCCGTATCTTCGGTCCGGTGGTGCGCGAGCTGCGCGCCAAGAAGCACATGAAGATCATCAGCCTGGCGCCGGAGGTCCTGTAACCGTGGCTATGAAGATCAAGAAGGGCGACCG
>DASWLZ010000019.1:0-85266 GCA_036399975.1 Allosphingosinicella sp. | reverse complement strand
CTCTCCTCCCCCGCCGCCTACCCCGGCCGATCACGACCACCTCCTACTGCAAGGGTAGACCCTAGTGGCCATGGCCGCCGAGGAGATCGAGGCGCTCATCCGCGCCGGGATCCCCGATGCCCGGGTCGAGATCACCGATCTCGCCGGCGACGGCGACCATTATGCCGCGCGGGTGGTCGCCGAAAGCTTCCGGGGCCTGCCGCGGGTGCGCCAGCACCAGCGGGTCTACGAGGCGCTCGGCGGCCGGATGGGCGGCGCTCTCCACGCGCTCCAGCTCTCGACCGCGACCCCCGACTGAGGATTAGTAAAGATGTCCGACACCAAGGCCCGAATCGACGAGATCGTCCACAAGAGCGACGTCGTGCTGTTCATGAAAGGCACCGCGCTCTTCCCCCAATGCGGCTTCTCCAGCCGCGCCGTCGCCATCCTCGATCATCTCGGGGTCGGCTTCGAGACGGTGGACGTCCTCCAGGATCCGGAGATCCGCCAGGGCGTAAAGGAATATTCCGACTGGCCGACCGTGCCCCAGCTCTACGTCAAGGGCGAGTTCGTCGGCGGCTCCGACATCATGATGGAGATGTTCGAGGCCGGCGAGCTCCAGCAGCTGCTCGACGAGAAGCAGGTCGCAAAGGCTTAGACACGTCGCCCCAGCGCAGGCTGGGGCCCCAGGGGGTGAAAAGCTCGGCGTTCTTCACCCGCTGGGGTCCCAGCCTTCGCTGGGACGACGGTCCATTCACGCCGCCGCGCGCATCCGCCGCAGCCCGGCATATTCAAGCCCGGTGATCGCGAGCACCGCCAAGGCCTGCCCTGCCACGAAGGCCGTTCCCAGGGCCGTGATCTTCCCAGCTTCCGTCGAGATCAGAAGGAAGCTCTCGGCCGTCCAGGCGAGATTGCCGACGATGAGGATCCAGACGAGCGGGCTCGGCGGCGACGGCCGCGAGGCCAGCCAGGCGATGAAGGCGGCCAGCGGGAGGAGCAGCAATCCGGCGCCGAACAGCAGCCTCTCGCCCAGACCGAACGCCTCGGAGAGCGGCGCAGCGCCGAGGCTGAGCAGCAGGCCGAGCATGGCGCAGCTGGCGGAATCGAGGGCGAGCACGCGCCGCAGGAAGGCTGGGGAGTTCATGGGTCCGATCCTTTCTTTCGAGGGACGCGTCGAGCCGCGCCACCCGGCCCTGATCCGCCTTTCGAGGTCATGCTGTCGATTACCTGCCAGGTAATGGGATTCGCCTCGCGCCTGCGTTAGGCTGGGCCATGGCCGCTCAACCCGCCGACCTGGTCGGCTCCCAGATTCGAACCTGGCGAACCCGCCGGCGCCTCAGCCAGCTCGACCTCGCGCTGGACGCCGAGATCTCGGCGCGCCACCTGAGCTTCATCGAGACGGGGCGTTCGCGGCCGAGCCGGGGGATGCTTCTTCGGCTGGCCGAACGCCTCCGGATCCCGCCGCGCGAGCGCAACGTCCTGCTCGTCGCCGGCGGATTCGCGCCCGCCTTGCCCGCCCGGACCCTCGACGACCCCGCGCTTGCCGCGGCCCGTCAGGCGGTCGACAAGGTGCTCGCCGCCTACGAGCCCTATCCGGCGCTTGCCGTCGACCTTCACTGGAACCTCGTCGCCGCCAATGCCGGGATCGCACCCTTCCTGGCGGACGTGGCGCCGCACCTGCTTAACCCGCCGCTCAACGTGCTTCGCCTCAGCCTTCATCCCGAAGGGCTGGCGCCGAGGATCGAGAATTTGCCGGAGTGGCGCGCCTACGTCTTCCGCCGGCTCGAGGAGCAGGTGGATGCGAGCGCCGACCCTGTGATCTCGGCCTTGCTCGAAGAGCTTCGCGCCTATCCGGGCGGGGTCGCGGAATCGGGCGAGTCGAACGGAGTCGCGATCCTGCTCAAGGTGAGGCAGGGCCCGCACCTGCTGTCCTTCCTCAGCATGACCACTGTTTTCGGGACCCCGATCGACATCACCCTGGCCGAGTTGGCGGTGGAGGCCTTCCTTCCGGCCGATGCGGCGACGGCCGAGCTTCTGCGCGCCGGATAGAGCCTTGCCCGCAATTGCTTTTTCGCCCTGCGCCACTGTCGCGGCGGCGGCTCGCTGATTACATATGTAATCGTATCAGTGGGAGGGTATCCAATGAAGAATCTCATCTTCGCGGCGGGCGCTGCGACCCTGGCCGTCGCCGCGGCCATGGCTCCGGCCTGGTCGGCCGAGCGCGCCTGGCATTTCGCTTCGAGCGCGATCGACCGCGCCGCCAATCCGGGCGACAGCTTCCACCTCTACGCGAACGGCAATTGGGACAGGAACACGGCGATCCCCGCCGACAAGCCGGCGCTGAGCAGCTTCTCCGTCCTTCAGGACAAGGTCAACGAGCAGGTCCGCACCGTGCTCGAGGACGCCGCCAAAGCGGGAGCGCCCAGGGGCAGCATCAGGCAGAAGGTCGGCGACTATTATTCGAGCTTCATGGACGAGGCGGCCATCGAGGCTCGGGGGGCGGCGCCGCTCAAGGGCGACTTCGACCGGATCGCCGCCGTGAAATCCAAGGCGGATCTCGCGGCGCTGTTCGCCGAAGCGCAGCGCAACAACATACCCTCGCCGGTCTCCGTGAACATAGGCACCGATCTTCGCGACAGCAGCCGCTATGTGGTCACGTTGAACCAGAGCGGCCTCGGCCTGCCCAGCCGCGACTTCTACCTCGACGAGGCCAATCCCCGCTTCGCCGAGATACGGACCAAATATCAGGCCTATATCGCCAACATGCTCCGGCTCGGCGGCTTCCCGGAGCCGGAGGCGAGGGCGAAGCGGGTCTTCGAGCTGGAGAAGAAGCTCGCTTCGGCGCACTGGAGCACGCTCGAGCTTCGCCAGGTGGAGAAGGGCTACAACCCGATGACGGCGGCGGAGCTCGCCGCCGCCGCGCCCGGCCTGGACTGGGGCGCCTTCCTCAAGGCGGCGGGAGTGGCGGGGCAGCCGACTCTCAACATCGGCCAGCCGAGCGCTCTCACCGGCACCGCCGCACTGCTGGCGTCGGAGCCGGTGGAACCCTGGCAGGACTATCTTCGCCTGCGCACGCTCCAGCGCCACGCCGCGATTCTCCCCGCGGCCTTCGTCGAGGCCAATTTCGACTTCTACGGCAAGACCCTCTCCGGAACGCCGCAGCTCCAGGAGCGGTGGAAGCGGGCGCTCAATTCGGCCAATTTCGCGGTCGGCGAGGGGGTGGGGCAGCTCTACGTCGCGCGCTACTTCCCCGCCGAGTCCAAGGCCAGGGCCGACCGGCTGGTGCGCAACCTCATCGCCGCGATGGACAAGCGGATCGCCGGCCTGACCTGGATGGCGCCGGAGACCAAGGTGAAGGCGAGGGCGAAGCTCGCCGCGTTCAATCCGATGATCGGCTATCCCGACAAGTGGACCGACTACACGCCGCTCGAGATCGTCCGCGACGATGCCTTCGGCAACCAGCGGCGCGCGGTCCGCTTCTACTATCAGACCGAGCTTGCGAAGCTCGGCAGGCCGGTCGACCGGAACGAGTGGTTCATGAACCCGCAGACGGTCAACGCCTACGCCAATCCCGAGCTGAACCAGATCGTCTTCCCGGCCGCTCACCTTCAGCCGCCCTTCTTCGATCCCGATGCCGACGATGCGGTCAATTACGGCGGCATCGGGATCGGGATCGGCCACGAGATCAGCCACCATTTCGACGACCAGGGGCGCAAGTTCGACGCCTCGGGCAAGCTCTCCGACTGGTGGACGGCGGCGGACGTCGAGCGCTTCAAGCAGCTTTCCGCGCCGCTCGCGGCGCAGTTCAGCGAATATGAGCCGCTGCCCGGCTTCAAGGTCAACGGCGAGCAGACCCTGGGCGAGAATATCGCGGACCTGGCGGGGTTGGCGATCGCCTACGACGCCTACAAGATAGCGCTGGGCGGCAAGCCCGCCCCCGTGATCGGCGGGTTCACCGGGGATCAGCGCTTCTTCCTCGGCTTCGCCCAGGTCTGGCGCGCCAAATATCGCGAGCCGCTGCTTCAGCAGCAGCTCAAGGCCGGGGTTCACACGCCGAGCCACCTCAGGTCCAATACGGTGCGCAACTTCGACGCCTGGTACGCGGCGTTCAAGGTGAAGGACGGGAAGCTGTATCTGCCGCCGGAAAAGAGGGTTCGGATCTGGTGACGATCCGTCGCCCCAGCGAAGGCTGGGGCCCCAGGGGGTGAAGATTGCTGAGTTCATCACCCGCCGGGGTCCCAGCCTGCGCTGGGACGACCCGCCAAAGAAAAGGGGCGGATGGCGGGACCAGAAAGACCGCTCATCCGCCCCTTGTTCGTGTGGGAACGTGTGGACGCGGATAAGGATACACGCACCGTGCCAGACCGGGCCGTTGGCGGATTTCCGGGGGTTGCGATGGTTCACGCGATTTAACCCCTTTTGCTTATTGTAAAGCGGGCCGACAGAGGCCGTTACAGGACCGTGCCATTCATCCGCCGTTCAGCGCCGGAGGCAGAACTACATTTGTAATCGACAGGGAGGGTGAGACCGTGGAGAGAATCGCCGAAGGCGAATATGCGGTGATGGAGGTGCTCTGGGACGAGGCGCCGCTGACCGCCGCCGACGTTGCCGCAAGAGTGCCGGAGGACCGGGGCTGGAGCCTCGCCACCGTCAAGACGATGCTCTCGCGCCTTCTCGCCAAGGGCGTCCTCACCCATGAGGAGGACGGCCGCCGCTACCTCTACCGCCCCGCCATCCGCCGCGAGGATTATGTCGCCGAGGAATCGGGCCGGCTGATCGACCGGATGTTCGGAGGCCGGGTGCCGGCCCTCGTCGCCCAGCTCGCCGCCCGCGACAAGCTGACTCCCGCCGACATCGCCGAGATCGAGAAGCTCCTCAAGGAGCTCAAGTCATGATCGCCTGGCTGATCGAGACGCTGGTGGCCGTCACCCTGCTGATGGTGATGGTGCTCCTCCTGCGCGGCGTCGTCGCCCGCACCTTCGGCGCCGGCTGGGCCTATGCCCTTTGGGCCGTGCCCGCGCTTCGACTGGTCCTTCCGCCGCTTCCGCAGCTGGCGCCGGACCTCTACCTTCCGCCCGTCGTACTCTTCATCCCGACGGCGGCGGAAATGGCCGCACCCCTGCCGGCGGAAGCCGGACCCGGGCAGTGGGTGCCCTTCATGCTCGCAATGTGGGCCGGGGGTGCGGTCATCTTCCTCATTCTGCAATGGCTCGGCTACCGGGCGTTCCTCGGGCGGATCCGGGAGACGTCGCGGCCGGCGCGACCCGCTCTGTTCGGCGGGATCCGCACCTGGATCAGCAACGCCGTCGACGGGCCGCTTGCGCTCGGGGTGATCGAGCGGCGGATCGTCCTCCCGGGCGATTTCTCGAGGCGCTACAACCCGGTGGAGCGCCGGCTGGCGCTCGAGCACGAGCTCGTCCACCACAAGCGCGGCGACATCTGGTGGAACCTCGTCGCGATGACGATCCTCGCCATCTTCTGGTTCAATCCGGTGGCATGGCTCGCCTTCCGGGCCTTCCGGAGCGACCAGGAGCTGGCCTGCGACGCCGCCGTCGCCCGCACCGCCTCGCTCGACGAAAGGTGCGACTATGCTCGCGCCCTCGTCAAATCGGCGAGCCGGCCCGGCCTCATCGCCGCCTGCGCGCTAAACCCGGCGGGCGAGCTCAAGCGCCGCCTGAAGATGATGCGCAACCACCGGGCGAGCCGGCTTCGCTCCACGGGCGGGGTCGTCGCTCTCACCGCCTTCGCCGCGGCCGGATTCGCCTTCGGAAGCGGCCAGGGCCCCGGGCCGGCGGAGGCCTCGACACCCTATGCCCTCGCGCCGAGCAAGGTGGCCGATCCGGCGCCGGTAAGGGTCGCGGCGGCGGTGCCGGCGGAGCCGGAGATCGTCGTCACCGGGCGCCGTCATCGCCGCTCCGGGGCCGCTCCGTCCGCGCCCCGGCTGACCTCGGAGCCCATGAGCTTCGCCTCGGCCGAGGCTCCGGCCGCCAGCTCCGGCGAACTCGCGATGAGCAGGATGCTCCGCCGCCTGCCGCGCGCCATCGCGCCGAACGCGGCGCCTAGGGAGGAGCTGCGCACCTACGCCTTCGCCATGCTCGCGCCCCCGCCCCCGCCGCCGCCGGCGCCCCCTGCCCATGTCGAGTATCGCGAGCACCGGGTCGCCCAGATCACGACGTCCAGCCACTCCGAAGCCCATTTCTTCGTCGTCGGGCAGGGGCTCAGCGCGGAGCAGGCGGCCGAGATTCGGCGGGCGATCGCCAAGGCCGCCGCCGAAGGCCGCAAGGTCAAGGTGCGGCTGGACCGGATCGAGACGGCCGGCGGCGGAGGCGGCGGCCACGCTTTCGACATCAACATCCAGACGCTCGTGAAGGGAGAATGATTCGATGAAACTCAGCCCGAAATTCGGCCTGGCGGCCGCGGCGATCCTGCTCGCGGGCGCCGGCGGAGCGGCTTTCGCCCATCCCCATCCCGGCGGCGACGGCGAGAAGGTGAGGAATTTCGTCGTCATCCACCAAGGCAAGGAAGGCGAATCGCTTTCCGGGCGCGCCGGGGATCCCTTCCGTGCGCTCGCAATTCACCGCGCCGGCGGGGCGGTGGCCTGCAACGGCGGCGACAAGATCGTCGACGAGGTCACCGGCGATGACGGCAACCAGACGAAGGTGATCATCTGCAGCCAGGGCACGCCGACCGGTGCCGACGCGGAGCGCCTCGAGAAGGCGCTCGCCCGCATCGCCGAGATGGACCAGCTCAACGACGAGCAGAAGGCGAGGATCGAAACCGCCTTGCGCTCTGCCATCGACCGGGCCCGCAGCGCCCGCTGACGGGCAAGCGCGACTCGGGGAAAGGGCGGGGTGCCCCAAGCCCCGCCCTTTCTCTTGCCCCGAGCTTGGTTTTCCCCGCCCGCAATGCCACATCGGCGCGATGGAGACCGGAAGGGTTGAGAGGCTTGGGGCGCGGGTGCGCCGGGTGCTTGCGCCCAACCCCTCGCCCTTCACCTATACCGGCACCCAGACCTACATCGTCGGGGAGCGGGACGTGGCGGTGATCGATCCCGGCCCGGACCTTCCTTCCCATGTCGAGGCCCTGCTCGCCGCCCTGGACGGGGCGCGGGTCGCCGCCATCCTCTGCACCCACACCCACCGCGACCACAGCCCGGCCAGCCGGCCGCTCGCAGCCGCCACCGCCGCCCCGATCGTCGGCTGCGCCCCACTTAGCCTCGAGGACGGCGGTCCGAGGGCGGACGAATCCTTCGATTCGGGCTACCAGCCCGACCGGATCTTGGCCGACGGCGAGAGGATCCTCGGCGACGGCTGGGCTCTCGAGGCGGTGGCGACCCCGGGCCACACGTCCAACCATCTGTGCCTCGCCCTAGGCGAGGAAGGCGCGCTGTTCACCGGCGACCATGTCATGGGCTGGTCGACCACGGTGGTCGCTCCGCCCGACGGCGACATGGCCGACTATATGGCGAGCCTGGCGCGGCTGCTCGCCCGCGACGACCGGGTCTACTATCCGGCCCACGGCCCGGCGGTGGAGGACCCCCACGGCCACGTCCGACGCCTGATCGAGCACCGCCGGATGCGGGAGCGCCAGATCCTCGGCCACCTCGATCGCGGCGAGGGCCGGATCCCGGCGATGGTCGAGGCGATGTATTCCGGCCTCGACCCGCGGCTCTTCCCTGCGGCCGGCCGGTCGGTGCTCGCCCATCTCGTCGACCTCGAGCGGCGCGGGCTGGCCCGGGAAGAGGGGGAGCGATGGACGCTCGCCGCCTGAAGCTTCAGCTCGTGCTGCCCGCGCTCGGCCTGCTGCTGCTCGGGCTCGCTCTTGGGTGGGCGTTCCGGCCGTCGCCGGCGGCGCCCCGCGCGGACGCCGAGGCGATCGCCGTCGCGGCCCTGCTTTCGGTCCGGGATTCGGGGCGCGTGGTGCCGTTCAGCGCCCGCTTCGTCTCCGTGGCGAGCGCGAGCGAGACCCACCTCGGCCTCACCGCCCGCAAGACCCTGATCATGCCCGGCATCGTGCGCTACGGGGTCGATCTGTCGCGGCTGCGCCGCTCCAGCCTCGCCTGGGACGAGGCCAGCCGGACCCTCTCCGTGACCCTGCCGCCGCTCGAATTGTCCGGGCCCGAGATCGACCTGAACCAGGTGCAGGAGAGCTCCGAAGGCGGGTTCGTGATGGCGCTCGCCGGCTCGGAGAAGGAGCTCGACTCGGCCAACCGCCAGGCGGCCCAGGACGAGCTGATGCGCCAGGCCCGCGATCCGCGGCCGATGCAGATCGCCCGGTCCGCGGCGATGCGGGATGTGGCGCGGGCTTTCGCGCTTCCGCTCCGGGCCGCCGGGATAGACGCGAGCGTCGCGGTCCGCTTCGTCGACCCCGCCGGCAAGGAGGAAGCGACCTGGCTCGACCGCCCCCGCCCGCTGGAGGCAAGGCTGAGGGATCGCCAGGCGGAGCGGTGAAGGCCGTCGCCCCAGCGAAGGCTGCGGGGGGGGCGGGGGGGGTGAAAGGCGCCTGGTTCTTCACCCTCTGGGGTCCAGCGTTCGCTGGGCCGACGAGTTGAAAAAGCCCGCATTCCTCCCTATTTCCCGCCCATCCATGCCGCCCCTTTCCAGAGCGCATTCGGGGCACGAAACGTCTAAGCTAAACCGGCAACGGGGGCGGATCGCGAAGGCCGCGTCCCCATCAGGAGTGGCAGCATGAATGCACCCCATCAGAGCCTCAGAGGGCTCGACCTCGCCGTCGAGATCGACCGGCTGCGCAAGGAGCGCAACGCCGTCATCCTCGCCCATTATTACCAGGACCCTATGATCCAGGACCTCGCCGATTTCGTCGGCGACAGCCTCGATCTGTCGCGTAAGGCGGCGTCGACCTCGGCCGACGTCATCGCTTTTTGCGGGGTCCGCTTCATGGCCGAGACGGCCAAGATCCTCTCGCCCGGGAAGATCGTCATCCTGCCCGACATGAACGCCGGCTGCTCCCTCGAGGACAGCTGCCCGCCCGATCAGTTCAAGGCCTTTCGCGAGGCCCATCCGGACCATATCGCGCTGACCTACATAAATTGCTCGGCTGCGGTGAAGGCCTTGAGCGACATCATCGTCACCAGCTCCTCGGCCGAGGTCATCCTCTCCCAGATCCCGAAGGAGCAGAAGATCATCTTCGGCCCAGACAAGAATCTGGGCGGCTATCTCGCCCGCAAGACCGGGCGCGACATGCTGCTCTGGCCGGGCGTGTGCATCGTCCACGAAGCTTTCTCGGAGACCGAGCTTCTCAAGCTGAAGGCGCAGCATCCAGGCGCCCCGGTGCTCGCCCACCCGGAATGCCCGCCGCACATCCTCGACCATGCGGACCTGGTCGGGTCGACGAAGGCGATCCTGGAATATGCCTTGTCGTCGCCGTCGGAGGTGATGATCGTCGCCACCGAGCCGCACATCATGCACCAGATGGAGAAAGCGGCGCCGCACAAGACGTTCATCGGAGCGCCCGGCGCGGACGGCAACTGCAACTGCAACATGTGTCCCTACATGGCGCTCAACACGATGGAGAAGCTCTATGTCGCGCTGCGCGACCTCCAGCCGCGAATCGAGATGGACGAGGAGCTTCGCCTCGCGGCCAAGAAGTCGCTCGACCGGATGCTGGAAATGGCCGGGCGGACGGTCGGCCAGGGCGATGTCGGTCGGCCGGTGATCTCTGGGGATTGAGTTCCCGTCGCCCCAGCGGAGGCTGGGCCCAATGGAGTGAAGAACGCCGGCGCCTTTCACCCGCCGGGATGCCAGCCTTCGCTGGCATGACGGAGAGGCACGCGCTAATCCGCCATCGAACCGATCCGGAGACCGCCCTTGCACCGCTTCCTGCTTCCCGCCGCGTCCCTGCTGATCCTCGTCGCCGCCGCGCCGGCCTCGAGCGACGATCCGTATCTCTGGCTCGAGGAAGTGGAGGGCAAGCGGGCGCTGGACCAGGTGAGGAAGTGGAATGCGGCCACCGAGGCGCAGCTCACCCGCGACCCGAAGTTCGAGAGCTACCGCCAGCGTGCCCTCGCCATCCTCGACGACAAGGAGCAGATCGCCGCGCCGGACCAGATCCTCGGCGACAGGGTGGCGAACCTATGGCGCGACGCGGCCAATCCGCGCGGCCTCTGGCGGATCTCGCCGCTCGCCGCCTACCGGGCCGGCAAGCCGCAATGGCGCACCATCATCGACGTCGACTCGCTCGGTCGGCAGGAAGGCAAGTCCTGGGTCTGGCACGGCGCCAACTGCCTCGCGCCCGACTATCGCCGCTGCCTCGTCTCGCTGAGCCCCGGCGGCACCGACGCCGACGTCGTCCGCGAGTTCGATCTGGGCACCGGCCGCTTCGTGGTGGGCGGCTTTGCTATTCCCGAGGCCAAGAGCAGCGTCACCTGGGTCGATCCCGACACCCTGCTCGTCGGCACCGATTATGGCGAGGGAAGCCTGACCAAGTCCGGCTACCCGCGGATCCTCAAATTGTGGAAGCGCGGGACCCCGCTCGCCTCCGCCCGAACCTTGTTCAAGGGAGAGGCCGGCGACGTCAGCGTCGATCCGGTCGCGATCCAGAGCGCGACGCGGCGTTGGGTGTTCGTCGACCGGGGCAAGACCTTCTGGACCAACGAGCGCCACCTCCTGACCCCGGCGGGCGGGCTGATGCCGGTGCCGCTGCCGGCCGATGCCGAGCTTGAGGACGTGATCGGCGACCAGCTGATCGCCAAGCTGCAGAGCCCGCTCGGCGCCTTCCGCGCCGGCACTCTCGTCTCCTACTCGCTTGGCGACATGCTCGCCCGGGGGCGGGCCGAGCCGCGGCTGGTGATGGCGCCGACGGCGAAGCAGGCGATCGAGGAGGTCTCGGCGTCCGACAACGTCCTCTGGGTCAAGGCGCTCGACGACGTCTCGGGCAAGCTGTTCGCTTTGACTCCCAGGAAGAACGGCACCTGGGCCTCGCGTTCGATCGACCTTCCGGAGAAAAGCACCGTCCACCTGCTGGCCGTGGGCGGCAAGCCCGACCTTGCTTTCGCGACGGTCGAGGGCATGCTCACCCCGCCGGCCCTCTACGCGGTCCAACGCTCGGGAAGGCCGACCCTGGTCCAGCGCCTGCCGGCCAAGTTCGACGCGGCCACCCGGACCGTCGAGCAGCGTTTCGCGACGTCGAAGGACGGCACCAAAGTCCCTTACTTCCTGGTCCGCCGCAAGGGCTCGGACGGCCCTGTCCCGACCCTGATCCACGCTTACGGCGGCTTCCGGGCCGCCCAGACTCCGGGCTATCTGACCGGTCAGCCCTACCGCGCCGGCCCGCTGGGCGTGTTCTGGACGGAGGAGGGCAATGCCTATGTCCTCGCCAACATCCGCGGCGGCGGCGAGTACGGGCCCGAATGGCACAAGTCGGTGCTCCGCGAGAACCGCCAGAAGAGCTTCGACGACCTTCACGCCGTCGCCGAAGACCTGATCCGCACCGGAGTGACGGAGAAGGGCAAGCTCGCCATTTCCGGCCGCTCCAACGGGGGAGTGCTCGTCGGGGCGGCGATGAACCAGCGGCCCGATCTCTATTCGGCCGTCATCAACGGCTCCCCCCTGCTCGACATGAAGCGCTATTCCCACCTTCTCGCGGGAGCCTCGTGGATCGACGAATATGGCGATCCCGACAAGCCGGAGGACTGGGCGTTCCTGTCCAGATATTCGCCCTACCAGAACCTCCAGAAGGGCATGCGCTACCCCGCGGTCTTCTTCTACAGCTCGACCAAGGACGACCGGGTCCATCCCGGCCATGCCCGCAAGATGGCGGCCCGGCTCGAGGAATATGGCAACCGCTTCTACTTCCACGAATATCTGGAGGGGGGGCACAGCGTCGGAGCCGACAATGCCGAGGACGCGAAGCGGGCGGCCTTGCTGATGGCCTATCTGAAGCGGGAGCTGGTCGGGGCGAGGCGGTAGCGTCCGTGACCTTCCAGCTCTCCGGCTTCGACCTCGACGGCTTCGTCCGCTCGACGCTCGCCGAGGATCTCGGCGCGGCGGGCGACATCACCTCGGCGGCGGTGATCCCCGCCGAGGCGCGCTTCGGCGGCGTCATGGATAGCCGGGAGGCGATAATCCTCGCCGGCATGCCGATGGCCGAGGCCTTCTTCCGGGCCCTCGATCCGGAGGTCGAGATGGAGCGGCTCGCCGGGGACGGGGACAGGGTCGAGGCCGGCGCCGATCTGCTTCGGCTGCACGGCCGGGCACGCGCCTTGCTGACCGCCGAGCGCTCGGCGCTCAACATCGTCCAGCATCTGTCGGGGGTCGCCACTCTGACCCGCCGCTACGTCGATGCCATCGCCGGAACCGGAGCGGTCCTGCTCGACACGCGCAAGACCATCCCGGGCCTTCGACTCCTCGAGAAATACGCGACCCGAATGGGCGGGGCGAAGAACCACCGCATGGGGCTTTGGGATTCGGCGATGATCAAGGACAATCACGTCGCCGTCGCGGGCGGAGTCGCGGAAGCGGTCCGCCGGGCCGCCGCGGCCGGGATCCGAAGCATCATCGTCGAGGTCGACCGTCTCGACCAGATCGAGCCGGCCCTGTCGGCCGGGGCCACTCACCTGCTGCTCGACAATATGGAGGTTGCGTCGCTTCGCGAGGCGGTGGGCCTGGTCGGCGGGCGGGTGCCGACGGAGGCGAGCGGCGGAGTGACGCTGGAGACGGTCCGGGCCAAGGCGGAGACGGGGGTGACGTACGTCTCGGTGGGCAGGATCACCCAGTCCGCGCCGGCCGCCGATATCGGGCTGGATTTCTCTTAAGTCCTCCCGCCGCGAAGCGGTGGGGAGGATCAGTCGTGTCGCGCCACCACCTCCCCTTCGACGATCATCGTCTCCGGATGGTTCTTGTCGAGCCAGCGCTTGACGATCCTCAGATTGCGCGTGTTCGACTTGAAGAAGAAATCCGGGATCGCCCCGACCCACGGGATGGCGCCGAGCAGGAAGTCCACTCCGATATTGCCGCCCATCCGCATCAGATGCCATTTCGGCATTCCAAGGTTGCGCGCTTCCCAGGCCAGCCAGCTGCCCATGGCGGCGGCGATCAGGCTTCCGCCGACCGGGATGAGGTCGAAGACGACGTCCAGGCCGAACTGCCGGTTGGTGCCGGGCAGGGTGAACATGCGCTCGAGCAGCTTCTCCATCGCCTCGATCCTGCGGCGGACGGACGCCGGGTCTCGGCCGACCGGGAGTCGCTCCGCGAGCGCCTCGAACTGTTCCTGCGGGCTCGGCATCGGCTGCTCCTAGGGCTGCTGGCGGATCAGCTCGCCAATCGGGTGGCGGCCGAAGGGATTGGGTCGGAAGCCGGTGAGTCGGGGCGTGACCAGCGACCAGCGCACCGGCGCCGTCAGCGGGATGAACGGGCCGAGGCCGGCAAGTATCCGGTCGGCATTGGCGAGCAGGTCACGGCGGGTGGCGGCGTCCGGCGCGATTCGCGCCGCCGCCATCATCTCGTCGGCAGCCGGATCGCAGACCGGGCTGGACCCGCAGGAGAAATGGCGAAGATACCAGCTGGCCAGCCCGGCCGGCGCCACTTCGTCGACAAGGCGCAGGTCGGATTCGGCGGCGGCGGGCACCCGCACAGTCTCGACTCCCACCGCCGCCCAGTCCCGCCTCAGCCGGGCGAAGAGCAGCCGGTGGCCGAGGCCGTCGGGCATGGCGACCCGGACCTTGAGGCGCCCGCCGTCTCCGGCACCGCGCAGCAGCGCCGCCGCCCGGGCCCGCCGCGCCGGCAGCGGGTCGTGGATCCAGAGCGGCGCCGAGACCTGCGCCAGCCCCTCTATCCCCGGCGGCAGCAGGGATTCCCGCGCCTGAAGCCCGGGCACGCCCATGGCGGCGGCGAGCGCCGGCCGGTCGATCGCCATGGCGAGGGCCTGGCGGGTCTCCATCCTCGCGAACGGCCCCTGCGCAGCGGCGAAGGCGAGGCCGAACATTCCCCCGACGGGATCGAATCGCAGCTGCGCCGCCGGCGCTCCGACTGCCCGGGCCAGCGGAAGGTCGGCAAGTGTGCCGCCGAGGACGAGATCGGCCTGGCCCTCGTCGAAGCGCGCCGCTGCCGCCGCAGCCCGCTCGCCGCGCAGCAGGAGCAGCGGCGGCCGTATCGAATCGCCCTCGTCCCGCTCGGCGTCGAGGGGCGCGAGCTCAACCGCTCCGTCCGGCTGGCGCCGGGCGCCATAGGGCCCGGAGCCTTCGCCGTCGCGGATGATTGCCATTTCCGGCTGGGCGAGCAGCTGGAGGAAGGTGGGCCGCGGCGATTTCAGGGTGATCTCGAGCACATCGTCGGTCATCGGAACGATCTCGTCGATCGCACCCAATATCGGCTTGAGCGGGTTGCGGCTCGCCGGGGCGGTGGCGGCCCGAAGCCTCGCCGCCACCTGCCGCGCCGTGATCCGGCCGCCGCGCCAGCTGACCTGGCCGAGACGGAAGGTATAGCGCAGGCCGTCGTCCGAGACGATCCAGCGCTGCGCCAGCGCCGGCTCGATCTCGCCCCCGGAATCGAACCGGACCAGCCCTTGGGCGGTCGTGTCCAGTAGGATCGCGGAAGGGGGCGAGAGCGGCCCGCGGTTGGGGTCGGCGACGAGCGGCCCCCCGCCCACCGCGCTGATCACGATCGGCCCCGTCTGCCGGTCGCCGCACGCGGCGAGGGCCAGGGTCGCGGCGAGCAGCCGCGGCGGCAGGGAATGAGTCGCCATCTCCGGCAGCGATAGCTCAGCGGGGAACGACCGTCATCCCGGCCCGGCCGGCGGGCGACGGGGCGAGCCGGCGCCGCCCTTTACCGGGCCTTCATCATTCACCCCCTAGACTCGGCCCTTGCACCGGGATTTTGAAGCCATGAACTCCGAAGGAGGCCCAGGCGGCCAATTCAAGCCGCGCAACTCCGGCCGGACCCCGGTGGAGGGCCGCACCCGGCTTCGAGCGCAGAGCTGGTACAGCATCGAGGTCACCGTCTGCGACGTCTCGACCACGGGCTTCAACGCGCAATGCCCGGAGACGGTGCGGATCGGCAGCTACGTGTCGCTCGACGTTCCGGGTATCGGCCCGGTCAACGCCCAGGTCCGCTGGCAGCTCGGCGAGCGGATGGGGGGGCAGTTCCTCGACCCGATCAGCCTCAACCGCTGCGACTGGACGGCGGCGCCGGTGGACCCGCCCCAGCGGGCCGCCTGACCTCCCTCGCGTTTATGCGCTGGCGTCGTTCACCAATCCGAACGACAATCGCCACTTATCCCTGAATCGTCGCCCGGGCGCCGACCCGTCCCGATTCCAGGACCGGGACCCAGTCGATCTTCGGCGCGCTGGTGGTGCCGAACGAAGGCGCGTCGACTACGCCGCCCGCTGCCCGTACCGGGCTCGCCCCGCCCCCAAACTAATCGCTGGCCGGAAAGCACGGGAGAGCGGCGCGACCCTTCCGTTTCGGACCATGTTCACCTGTCAAACTCGGTGATCCTGCGGTAGCGTGCGAAAGCTGGCGGGTACCTGCATATTCAGTCGCTCCGCGTTGCGTCGGCGCCCCTCACAAAAGGAGACCGCCCATGCCGAGCCGGATCCGGGATCTCGCCGTCGTCGTCACCGTCCTGCTGTCGGCGCAGGCCGCGCCGGCGGCGGCGGTGACCTATACGGACAACAGCTTCACGTCCGGCTGGTCGACCACGCTCCACCATCAGGCTCCCGCGACTCCCGCCGCAACCGCGTCCGCCGTCGCCGCTCCGCCCTTCAGCCCCAGCCGGCGTCAATTGACCCACGGCTATTACAACGGGATGGCGATGTTCGCTCGCCACTTGAATTCCCTGCAGACCTACGCGCCGGCCGGCGGCCAGATCGCCAATATCCGGTTTCGCTATGGCCTTCGGGCTCACACCATCAACGTCGGCTACGCGCCGATGATCGAGCAAGGCGGCCAACATTATTCCAGGCCCTTCGATTCCGCGACGACCGCGGCCGCGACCGTCAGCCACACCCTGACGGCGAACGGCTTCTCGCTCATCCGAAGCAACGGGACTCTCGACAGCTCGCAGCACCCCGATTTCAGCTGCACGGGCGCGCCGATCACGCTCGGCTATTATTCGGGCAACAGCAACCCGGAGGGGTTGCCGGTCACCCCGATCGTTTCCGTCAGCGACCTGAGCAACTGGGAGGTGGAAATCACCACCTCGCCGTGCGGGCCGTCGGCCAATCTCTGCTGTCCGCCGCTCAGCACCGCATTCGTGAAGGATCAGCTTCGCTTATACCAGCCGGGAATGGTGGCGACCAATTTCAGCTTCTTCATCGTTCCGGCGGCGCCCTACAGCGTCCAGATGCCGGCCTATATCAACTACGTCCGCGCCATGAACCCGGCCGCCACCACATTGACCGTCAGCTGGGTGATCACCAACCAGGGCACAGGCGTATTGCCGGGCGGTCCGGCGGGGCCGGTGGTCACGACCGCCAGCACGGCCTGGGCCTGCACGACGCCAGGCTGCCCACCCACGCCTTCGCCGATCGGGTTCACCGGGCTGCTTCTGGCGCCCAACACCTGGTACCGGGTCAGGGCGACCGCGAGCCTCAACGGCGGCCTCGCCTTCTGGCCGGCCGACTGCCCCCCGGCCATGTTCGAATTCAACATGCGGGAAATACCGTGACAGGATGAAAGCGGGACCTCGAACGCCGCTCGCTTCCACCATTTCAGATTCGATCGCGGTGAGCGCGGCTTTCTTGTCGTGGGCGGTGGCCGTTGGCGCGCCGCGCGGGCCGGAACCCGCCCGGTTCGACGTGGCGCAGGCGCTCAGTGGGGTGACCCCAGGCCATTCGGACGCACGGACGGAGCCCGCTTCGGCGACGCCTCGCGGCACCGCCGAATGGAGCGGCGAGTGCGGACGGCGGCTGGTGCGGACGGCGGGAGTCGAACCCGCACGCCCCGAGGGGCAGGAGATTTTAAGTCTCCGGCGTCTACCGGTTCCGCCACGTCCGCACGCGCCACGGGTCTGCCCCAATCGGCATTCTCACGGAAGCGGGAATCCATCGGGCGTCTGGACGAGGCGAGGGGTCGGTATGATTCACGCTTTCGCGGGAAAGACGGAAATGGCCTCAGACGTTCAGGCGCTCGCGCATTTCCTTGCCGGGCTTGAAGTAAGGGACGCGCTTGGCGTCGACGTCGACCGCGTCGCCGGTCCGGGGGTTGCGGCCCTTGCGGGCGTCGCGCTCGCGCGTGGAAAAGGCGCCGAAGCCGCGAAGCTCGACCCGGCCGCCATGCTGAAGCTGGTCGGTGATCGAGTCGAAAAAGGCGGACACCACCCGCTCGATCTCCTTGCCGGTGAGATCCGGATGATCATCGCATAGCATCTGCACGAGCTCGGAACGGATCACAGCTTCCCCCCAACATGAGAGCGACGGCCAATGCGGATGACTGCTTCGCCCCCGAAACATGACCCGCTAACCCAAGTTAAATCTCAATTTTGCGGCGAACGCAATATCTCAGGTTCAAAAAAGCGAGGAAAATTCGGCCCTTGCCGGGGCGGGCCGCACCACGGCCCGCCCGGCAAGGGATTAGTCCTTGGCCTTGTTTTTTAATGCTTCACCAAGAATATCGCCGAGGCTCGCGCCCGAATCCGAGGAGCCGTATTGGGCGACGGCCTGCTTCTCCTCGTGGATCTGCAGCGCCTTGATCGAGAAATTGGGCTTCTTGGAGCGGTCGAAGCCGATCACCAGGGCGTCGAACTTCTGGCCGACCTGGAAGCGCTCGGGGCGCTGCTCGTCGCGGTCGCGGCCGAGATCGGTGCGCTTGATGAAGCCCGTCGCCCCGTCGTCGCCGACCTGGACCTCGAGCCCGCCGTCGCGGACCTCGAGAACGGTCACGGTGACCGTCTCGTTCTTGTTCACGCCTCCGCCCGCGGCCGCGGTCCCACCCTTGGCGACCCCGCCGCGCTCGAGCTGCTTCATGCCGAGGCTGATGCGCTCCTTCTCGACGTCGACGTCGAGGACGACCGCCTTCACCATCTCGCCCTTGCGGTGAAGGTTCAAGGCCTCCTCGCCGGTCACGCCCCAGGCGATGTCCGACATGTGGACCATGCCGTCGACGTCGCCGTCCAGCCCGACGAACAGCCCGAACTCGGTCGCGTTCTTGACCTCGCCCTCGACCTCGGTCCCGACCGGGTGCGAGGCCGCGAAGGCCTCCCACGGATTGGCCTGGGCCTGCTTGAGGCCGAGCGAGATCCGGCGCTTCTCCTCGTCGACCTCGAGCACCGAGACGTCCACCTCCTGCGAGGTCGAGACGATCTTGCCCGGATGGACGTTCTTCTTGGTCCAGCTCATCTCGGAGACGTGGACGAGGCCCTCGATGCCCGGCTCGAGCTCGACGAAGGCGCCGTACTCGGTGATGTTGGTCACCCGGCCCTTGAACACGCCTCCGACCGCATATTTGGAGCCGGCGCCCTCCCAGGGGTCGGCCTCGAGCTGCTTCATTCCGAGCGAGATGCGCTGGGTCTCGCGGTTGATGCGGATGATCTGCACCTTCACCGTGTCGCCGATGTTGATCACCTCGGACGGGTGGTTGACCCGCTTGTAGGAAATGTCGGTGACGTGAAGCAGCCCGTCGATCCCGCCGAGGTCGACGAAGGCGCCGTAATCGGTGATGTTCTTGACCACGCCGTCGACCACCTGGCCTTCGGCGAGGCTCATGATCAGGCCGCTGCGCTGCTCGGCGCGGGTCTCTTCGAGGATGGCCCGGCGCGACACGACGATATTGCCGCGGCGGCGGTCCATCTTGAGGATCTGGAAGGCCTGCGGGATGTCCATCAGCGGGGTGACGTCGCGGACCGGCCGGATGTCGACCTGCGAGCCGGGAAGAAAGGCGACGGCGCCGCCGAGGTCGACGGTGAAGCCGCCCTTCACGCGGCCGAAGATGATCCCTTCCACGCGGTTGCCGGCGGTGAACTCGGTCTCGAGCTTGTCCCAGGCGGCCTCGCGGCGGGCGCGGTCGCGCGACAGCATCGCCTCGCCCTGGTGGTTCTCGACCCGGTCGACATAGACGTCGACGACGTCGCCGATCGCGATCTCGGCCTTCTGGCCCGGAGCGGCGAACTCCCGGAGCGAAACCCGGCCTTCCGACTTCAGCCCGACGTCGATCACGGCCATGTCGTTCTCGATCGCGGTGACCGTCCCCTTGACGACCTTGCCCTCGAAGCCCTCATTCTCGCCGCCGAGGGTCTCGTTCAGAAGTGCCGCGAAATCGTCGCGGGTCGGCATCGCCGTGGTTGCCATAAGCTCTAGTATCCTTCGTTGCTTTTATTCCGGCCAGGGGTTGTCTCCCCCGGTCTTCGAAACGTGATTGCCGCACCCGCCTCATGCGAAACGCGGCATCCATCGGGCGAGCGAAGCGAAGCCTCATGAAAAGCAAAAAGAGCGCGTCGCAGGTGGGCGTCTTCGCCTCTACCTTGCGCGCGCTGAGCCTTAGCCGAGCCTCCACAGGCGCTTAGCGCCCGCTGGACGGACGGGCATATAAGGGAAGGGCGGGAGAGGGGCAAGCGGGTTTGGTTGGGTGGGCGACGACCGAGCTGATCCGGCCGCGGGCGGAGCCTCGGATCCTCGCCTTCTAGCGGGCCGGCTCAGGCCGCGAACTCGTCCGAGGCGCGGATCAGGCCGTCGAGGACTTGCGGTTCGTTGAAGAGATGACCGCCGTGGACGATTTCGAGCCTCGCCTCGGGCCAGGCCTGGTGGAGGTCCCAGGCGGCGGACGGAGGGGTGCACATGTCGTAGCGGCCCTGGACGATGACTCCCCTTATGCCCTTCAGGCGGCCCGCGTTGGCGATGAGCTGGCCCTCCTCGAGCCAGCCGCGGTTGATCATATAGTGATTCTCGATCCGGGCGATGGCGATGGCGAAGGAATCGCTGGTGTGCTGGGCTAGCGTGGCGGGGCTCGGCAGCAGGGTGACGGTCTCCGCCTCCCACTGGCTCCACGCCTTGGCGGCGGCGAGGCGGGTCGCCGGGTCCGGGTCGGTCAGGCGGCGCTGATAGGCCGCGACCAGATCGCCCCGCTCGGCCTCGGGGATCGGGGCGAGGAAGTCCTGCCATTTGTCGGGAAAGACCTCGGACGCGCCGTAAAGGTAGAGCCAGTCGAGCTCGGTCTGCCGGAAGGTGAAGATGCCTCGGAGCACCAGCTCGGTGACCCGCGCGGGATGGGCCTGGGCGTAAGCGAGCGCGAGGGTGGAGCCCCAGGAGCCGCCGAACACCATCCAGCGCTCATGGCCCGCGAGCTCGCGAAGCCGCTCGATGTCGTCGACGAGGTGCCAGGTGGTGTTCGCCTCGAGGCTCGCATGCGGGGTCGAGCGGCCGCAGCCGCGCTGGTCGAGGAGCAGGATGTCGTAGCGTGCCGGGTCGAACTGGCGGCGATGGTCCGGGCTGCAGCCGGCGCCGGGGCCGCCGTGGAGGAAGACGACCGGCTTGGCGCCCTTCGTCCCGCAACGCTCCCAGTAGAGGCTGTGGCCGTCGCCGACGTCGAGTCGGCCGCTCTCGTAGGGCTCGATCGGCGGGTAGAGGGAGCGAAGCGGGCGGACGGGTGAATCGGGCATTACAGGACCTCGCGCTTTTTTCCGGGGCTAGATGCCGTCTAGTGGGCGGGAGGGAGCAGCGGAACTCCAAACCGGGGGGTGCGCCGAGTAAATCGATCGAGCCGTCTTTTCGGGCGGCAGGCGGACCTGCTCATCCCGGCGGGCGGGGCTCAGCCCGGCTCGGGGGCCGCCTCGGCCTGCCGCCGCTGCGGCTTGAGGGCGGTGGCGAGGCCGGAGGCGGCGATCACCGCCATCCCGGCCGCGCTGACCGCGTCGGGAACGTGCCGGAAGACCAGCCAGCCGAGAAGCCCGGCCCAGACGAGCTGGGAATAGGTCATCGGCGCGAGCATCGAGGCGGGGGCGTGGCGGTAGGCGGCGGTGAAGAGGAAATGGCCGAGGCCGCCGTAGAGGCCGAGGCTGAGGAAGAGCAGGGTGGTGAGGGCGTCCGGGGCCGGGCCTCCCCAGAAGAAGGGCGCCGCGAGGCCGAAGCCGATCGCGCCCACCAGAGCGGTGTAGAAGAGCAGGGCGAGGGTCCGCTCGGTCGAGGCGAGCAGTCGCGACAGCAGCTGGTAGCCGACGTTGGCGCCGACCGCGGCCAGAGCGAAGGCGGCCCCCATCGAATCGAGCCCGGTGCCGGGGCGGACGACGAGCAGCACGCCCGCGAACCCGCCCAGGGCGGCCGCCCAGCCGACCCGCCCGATCCGCTCGCCAAGCGCCGGCCCGGCGATGAGAACGACCAGCATCGGGGCGAGGAAGGTGATCGCGGTGGTCTCGGCGACGGGGAGGCGCTGCAACGCCAGGCCGACGAGCAAAGATGCGGAGGCGAGGCAGAGCGCCCGGAGGAGCGCCAATCCGGTTCGCCTCGTCTCCACCAGGCGGCGGCCGTGGACCGGGGCGAGCAGGAGGATCATCAGCAGGAAATTGACGGCGTAGCGGACCGCGACGATCAGAGGCACGTCGTAGCGCTCGGCCAGATATTTGGTGGTCGAGTCCATGCAGGCGAACAGGAGCAGGCCCGCGAGGAGAAGCAAGGCGCCCCTTAGCGGGCGATGGGGCAGGCGATCGGGCAGGCGGGGGGGCGCGGCCTCGGGCGCGGTCTGGAGCGGGGGCATCGCCGCATAACAAAGGGCGCGCCGATCGGCTCCTTTCCCGTTGGAATCATTGCGCTTTGCACGGGCGTCGAACAAGGTTAAGGGCGCCTCAGCCACCGAGGATTCGGTTCCTTCGGCAGCGGGGGCCGGGGGCGGATTTACGCGACCCCCGGCCCTTTCCGGCCGCCCCGGGCGGCCCAGGCCACCGCCTCCACTCCATTCGCCGCAGCCAATGAGCGACTCGCCGGGTGCAGGTGAACGGCGTCTGTCAGGCCCGTTCAGACGCTCATCATCGCGATTCGTGCAGAGGAGCCTTGCCCTCCACGGCCGGCGCTGCGTTCGACGATGTATGTCGAAGCGCCGGCCCGGACGGGCCCCTCCAGTTGAGTAACGGGGGCGGGGCCGGCATCCGCAACCAGGGGTGCCGGCCCCGACTTTTTCCAGCCGCCGCTACGGCCGCCGGTCGTGAAGCGGGTCGGCGTGGACCCGATGGTCGGGCCGCTTCCTGAGACCGAGCAGCCCCCATTTGCCGCCGTCGTCGTCGTCGTCGCGGCCGTCGCCGACGCGGGTGGCGTCCGCCGCAGCGCCGTCCACGCCGTCCACGGCGTCGCGCCCATCCCGGTGGTCGCGCCCTTCTCGCTCCGCCGTGGCGTTGGCCGCCTCGTTGGCGAGCGCGCCGGCCCGGGCCTGGACGTCATTGGCCTGCTCGGCAATATCCTTCGCCTTCTCGGCAAGGTCGTCCTGGGCTCAGGCGGGAGCCGAGAGGGCGAGGATGGCGGCGGACGCGAGGGCGGCCCGGATCGACGGCTTGCGCATGAAGTTTCTCCCTGTTGCACCCGGTCTACGCACCGGCCCGGTATCCAACGGGCAAAGCTCGGCGACTGTTCCGGGAACGAAAGGAGGAGCCGAAGCGCCGACCGGTTCCCACTTACGAGCCGTCAACGACGCGACAACATCACCAATGGGCGCAACCAGGCCCTGTTCTCGATGATTCCCCGCTTCGACCAGCGATTCAACATCGGCGACTTCATCGGCCAGGGCAGGCGCACGGACGAGGAAAGCCGCAGCTTCACCCGCCTCGGCGGGCAGTTCGGAGTCGCGATCACCAGCGACCTGAAGTGGCTCCCGGTCGAGCCGACCGTCACCGAAACCTACCCGGCATCGCTCACCGGTGAGCGCCCCGATCTCTCCTGCCTCACGGCTGTGTTCTCGCTCTATTTGGATGAGAGCAAATATTTCGGGGTGGATCTCGGAACGCCCGCCGCAGGCGCGAAGATCTGCTGCCGCGCGAGGCCAACTGGACCATCGGGTTCGGCGCGAAGTTCTAGGCTGTATCGACATTCAGAGGGCTTGTGCGAACGTTAATCCCTCTCCCCAGCGGGGAGGGGGCAGGGGAAGGGGGTTCGGCGGCAGCGCCTGTTCTCGGCGGCCGGGCCCCCTCACCCCGGCCCTCTCCTCCCCTCGGGGAGAGGGGGATTGAAGCGACGCCGCTGAATGCCGATACCGCCTAGCTCGCGGGCGAAGTACCCGCTGCCGGCATTCCTCCCGACCGGAAGCGGCGACGGGAAAGGGTTGCGTGTGGCATTGACGGCGCTCCCGTCTTGTCCGACAAATCGCCGCCGCCGAAGGGGAAAGCATTGCCCAGTCTGGAGCTCAGCAACGTCAGCAAGGCCTATGGCGAGACGCCCGTGCTCGACGACGTGTCGCTGACCATGGAGACGAAGGAGTTCGTCGCCTTCCTCGGGCCCTCGGGATCGGGCAAGTCGACCTTGCTCCGGATCATCGCGGGGCTGGAGACGGCCGACGGGGGCGAGGTCCGGCTGGAGGGGGAGCGGATCGACCAGCTTCCGCCCGGGCGGCGGGGGGTGGCGATGGTGTTCCAGCATTACGCGCTCTACCCGCACATGACGGTGCGCGAGAACATGGCGTTCGGGCTCAGGAACGCGAAGGTGCCGAGGGAGGAGATCGACTCGCGGGTCGCGGAGGCGGCCCGGGTGCTCGAGATCGAGGAGCAGCTCGACAAGAAGCCCGGGCAGATGTCGGGCGGTCAGAGGCAGCGGGTCGCGATCGGTCGGGCGATCGTCAAGAACCCGAAGCTGTTCCTTCTCGACGAGCCTCTGTCGAACCTCGACGCGGCGCTTCGGATGCGCACCCGGGTCGAGCTCGCCCAGCTTCGCCAGCGGGTCGACGCGGCCTTCATCATGGTGACCCACGACCAGGCCGAGGCGATGACGCTCGCTGACCGGATCGTGGTTATGAACGACCGGAAGATCCAGCAGGTCGGGGCGCCGATGGAGATCTACGCCCGGCCGGCCAATGCCTTCGTCGCCCGCTTCGTCGGCTCGCCGGCGATGAACCTCGCGCCGGCGACTTTGGTGGAGGGCGGCGGCGAGTTCGCCCGGGTGAGGCTCGGCGACGGGTCGGAAGTGGAGACCCGGGTGCCGAGGGCCGGGCTTCCGGCCGACGGGCCGCTCCAGATCGGGCTCAGGCCCGAGAGCGTGCGGGTCGCGGGCGGCGGTGCGAGCGGCACGGCGGCCAAGGTCGAGCTTGTCGAGCGGCTCGGCGAGCGGACCCTGATCTACGCCCGCCTCGCCGACGGGCAGGCGATCACCGCCGAGGACGAGGGGCTAAGCCGGGTCCGGATCGGGGAGACGATCGGGCTCAGGATCGAGGGCGGATCGGCGCATCTGTTCGGGCCGGACGGGCAGGGCTTTCATGCGGAGGCCGGGTCCGAATGAGGGGCGCGCGCAGCCGCGCCGGGCGGCACGGACAGTCAGCCAGGACGGTCCCCTCTCCCCAGCGGGGAGAGGGCAGGGTGCGGGGGTTCGGCGATCGAAGCTTTCCTCCGACTCGGAGCCCCCTCACCCCAGCCCTCTCCCCGCAGGGGAGAGGGAGTTGACGACGGCCAGGCCCAGGCGCCGCGACTGGAGCGGGATGCTCTTCGTCCTGCCCTTCCTCGCCGCCTATGTCGTCATCCTCATCTATCCTTTGCTGCGGGGCATGGCGCTCAGCGTGCAGAGGGTCGATCTGTTCGGTGGCGGGACGTTCGTCGGGCTCGACAATTATGCGCGGCTGTTCGCCGACGACACGTTCGTCCGCTCGATCCTCAATACCTTCATGCTCGCGCTCATGATCGTTCCGCTGCTGACGGTGCTGGCGCTGGCGCTGGCGCTGGCGCTCAACCGGGCGACGCGCGGGGCGGCGATCTTCAGGGGCGTGTTCTTCTCCTCCTCGGTCCTGTCGGTGACCATCGTCACCCTGATCTGGCGCTTCGTGCTGGCACCCGACGCGGGCCTGCTGGGCGAGACGGCGCAGGCAATCGGGGCCGAGCCGATCCCGTTCCTCAGCCACCCGACATGGTCGCTCTGGGCGCTCGCCATCGCCACCATCTGGTGGTCGATCGGGCTGCCGATGATGCTGTTCCTGGCCGGCCTCCAGCAGATCCCGGGCGACATCTACGAAGCCGCGGCGCTCGACCGGGCGAGCCGCTGGACGACCCTTCGGCGGGTGACGCTTCCGGCGCTCAAGCGAACCGTCGTGCTCGTGATCATGCTGCAGACTGCGGCTCAGCTGCAGATCTTCGGCCAGGCTCAGCTCCTCACAGGCGGAGGCCCGGGCGGGGCGACGAGGACGATGGTGCTTTTCATGTTCGAAGCCGCCTTCGGCCGCTGGGAGCTGGGCTATGCGACGGCCGCGGCGGAGGTGCTGTTCCTGCTCATCGTCCTGATCACCCTCACCCAATATGCGACGACCATGCGCGGACAGGAGGCCGAGGGTGGCCGGTAGGGTGCGGCTTTCGTTTATTCCTCCCCCGGATTTCCGGGGGAGGGGGACCATGCGTAGCATTGTGGAGGGGTTCTTCGGAGTTCGTAAGGCCCCTCCACCACCCTTCGGGTGGTCCCCCTCCCCTGCAAATGCAGGGGAGGATTTGAAGGGGGCGAGGCTGAATGCCGACAGGCTCTGACCCCCCCGTCACGAAAGCCGAGGCCGGTCCACAGCGCTACCGATGGCGTCCGCTGACGCTGGTCGCGATCCTGCTTGCGGCGCTGATCATGCTGGCGCCGCTGATCTGGACCCTGCTGCTGTCCCTCAAGGCCAACGAGGCTCTGATCGGCAACAGCGGAGCGGCCTTGTCGCCGCCCTACACGCTCGAGAATTATCGCTCGATCCTGCAGGGCAACCAGGTGTTCCGCTGGCTGGTCAACAGCCTCATCGTCTCGGGCGGGACGACGCTCGGGGTGCTCGTCCTGTGCAGCCTCGCCGGCTACGGCTTCGCCCGGCTCGACTTCCCGTTCCGCCGGACGCTCTTCATCTTCGTGCTGCTCGGCCTCGCCATCCCGGAGCAGGCGGTGATCCTTCCGCAGCATCAATTGTTCGCCGAATTGAGGCTCCACAACAGCTATCCGGGGCTGATCCTGCCGGGGCTGGCGGGGCCGTTCGGGGTCTTCTTCATGACCCAATATATGCGGGCGATCCCGAGGGACCTGGATGAAGCGGCGATGCTCGACGGGGCGTCGCGGCTGAAATTGTTCTGGAAGGTGCTTCTGCCGCTCACCTTGCCGGCGCAGGCGACCCTGGGCGTGTTCACCTTCCTGGGCACCTGGAACGCTTATTGGTGGCCGCTCATCTCCGCGACCCGGAGCGACATGTACACGCTCACCGTCGGTCTCGCCGCGGCGCAGATGAATTATGCGCAGACGTCGGGCCTCGGCTTCCTGATGGCGCAGGCGGTGTTCGCCTCGATCCCGATCTTCATCGTCTACATCCTGTTCCAGAAGCAGATCGTCCGCGCCATGGCCGGGACGGCGGTGAGGTGAGGGGGCTCCTGCTGCCTTTCGTGGCGCTCGCGCTGGCGAGCTGCGGCGAGGGCGCCGGCAAGGACGACCGCGCCGAAATCTACCTGCAGCGCTTCTTCGGCGAGTGCGGCGCCCAATATGGCGGCGCGACCGACGTGTCGAAGGTCGAGGGCGAGTGCGGGATCGTCACGGCGATGATCAACAAGTTCAACGCCAACAACCCCGACGTCCACGTCAGCAGCAACGTCGTCGCCTGGCCCGGCTATCCCCAGCTCTCGGCGCAGATGGCGGCGAGGGACCCGCCCGATCTCGTCACCATGCACACCGGCATGATCTCGGACTATGCCGCCGAAGGCCTGCTCGAGCCGGTCGAGCCCTATCTGGCCGAGGCCGGGATCGCGCCCTCGGCGCTGACCGAGGCGAGCCGGGGGGCGGTGACGATCGGCGCGCGGCTCTACGGGCTTCCGTTCGATACGCATGGCGGGCTCTTCCATATCAACACGAAGCTGTTCGCCCAGGCCGGGCTGATGAAGGGCGGCAGGCCGGTGCTTCCCACCTCGCCCGAGGAGATGATGGCGCACGCCCGACAGTTCACGGCGAGGACCGGCAAGCCCTATCTCATCCAGAGCCTGGTCGGCGACAATGCCTATGCCGCCCGCAACCTCTACACCTATCTGCTCTCCCAGGACGCGGTGCTGTTCCCGACCCCCAAGAGCATCCGGCTGCAGACGCCCGAGGCGGAGCGGATCGTCGATTTCTTCCGTGCGATCACGGAGTCCGGAACGAGCACCCGCAACCAGGACACGCCGGCGGCCATCGCCAGCTTCATGTCGGGAGAGGGCGGGATCTACCCCACCGGCACGTGGATGATCGGCCAGTTCGAGGCGGAAGCGAACACGCCCGGGCGCCCGCTCTACCGGAGCTACACCGTCTATCCCTACCCGCGGCTGTGGGGCGCGGAGGTGAGCTATGCGAGCGGCCATGCCTGGGTGGTGCCGAAGCGCGAGCGGACTGCCGAGCAGCGCCGCGCCATCGGCCGCTTCTTCCGCTTCATAGCGGAGCATGGTTTCGACTGGGCGCGCACCGGCCACCTTCCCGCCTTCAAGGCGGTGGTCGACAGCCCGGCCTTCAAGGCGCTTCCGCACCGTATGAACATCGCGCCGGTCGCCAGCACGGGGCGGCCGCTGCCCGGCGGGGTCCGACGCCAGAACGCCATCGAGGGGCTCGTGGGCGAGGAAGTCGCGGCCGCGTTCAACGGCCAGAAGTCGACGAAGCGAGCCCTCGCGGACGCGGAGCGGCGGGTGAACGAGCTGCTGGTGGGGCTGGATTGAAGCCAGGTCGAACAGGCTGATACATCGGGAGGAACCTGCGATGGTGAAGAAGGTCACCGGAAAGAAGAACCACCGTGAGGAGATTCTCGATGACAACGGGACGCTGATCTCGGCCGCTTCGGATGTGCCGGGGGAGACCGCCCGTGGCGCCGACAAAGGCGATGCGCCGGCCGCCAAGCGCGACCTTGCCGGGCCCTAGCCGCCGGGAGCCGCTCAAGGGGACCGAGGCTTGAGATTTCCCGGGATACCAGTTTCGTATATAGACAGAAATGTCTATTGAGTGTAGACAGGCGCGTCTACAGCGACAGGGTGAATGCGAACCAGCTCCGTCGATACCTCGCGAAGCGGGGATGCAGCTTCGAGGAGGGCAAGCGGCATACCATTGTACGCCTGGGCGACAAGATGGCCGCGCTGCCGCGCCACGGCGGCAGCAAGCAGCTTTGGAACCGGGCTCGTCAATAGCATCATGAAGGACTTGGGATTGTGAAGACCGCAGGCACGATGGACTATCCGGTGGAGCTCAGGCCCGATGACAATGAAACCGTGCTGGTCACCTTTCCGGATGTGCCGGGGGCCATTACCTTCGGCCGTGACGAAGGCGAGGCCTTGGCCAATGCCGTGGACGCGCTCGAGACCCTCTTCTCCGCACTGATCACCGAACGGCGGGAGATTCCTCGGCCCTCGGCTTCGCGAGGCCGGAAGACGGTATCGCCGTCGCTGCTCGGCAGGCTCAAGATCAGCGTCTATCGGGCGATGTGCGAGCGCGGCTGGCGCAAGGCTGACCTCGCCCGCGCGATGTCGCTCAATCCACGCCAGATCGACCGCCTGCTCGACCTTCGGCACGGCTCGACCGTCGCCCAGCTGGAGCAGGCGATCGCGGCCTGCGGGAAGCGGGTAGAGGTGGACCTGCGGGAGCTGCAGGCGGCCGCCTGACCGGCGGATCAGCGCTCCTTTAGCCGCCGCTCCACCGCCGTGATTGCGGCCTGCACCGCTTCGTCCACCCCCATCCCGCTCGTATCGAGGAGCACCGCGTCTTCCGCCCTCACGAGAGGCGCCGCGGCCCGGCCCATGTCGCGTTCGTCGCGCGCCCTTATGTCCAGGAGGACGTCCTCATAATGAACCGTGAGGCCCATTCGGGTGAGCTCGTCAAAGCGGCGGCGGGCGCGGACCTCCGGGGCCGCGGTGACGAAGAGCTTGGCGTCGGCGTGGGGCGCGATGACGGTGCCGATGTCGCGGCCGTCCAGGACGGCGCCGCCTTCCCGGGCGGCGAAATCTCGCTGGCGCTCGGCCAGAGCGGCGCGGACCATCGGGTAGGCGGAGATCCGCGACGCGACCCCGCCGGCCGCCTCGCTCTTCAGCTCGGGATCGTCGAAGTCGGTCTGCGAGAAGTCGCAGGCGCGGGCGGCGGCGAACTCGCTGTCGGGATCGCCGCCGAAGCGGAGCAGGTTCAGCGCGACGGCGCGGTAGAGCAGGCCGGTGTCCATGTGCGGAAGGCGGTAATGGCGGGCGAGCGCCTTGGCGATCGTGCCCTTGCCGCTGGCGGCGGGCCCGTCGACGGCGACGATCATCGCTGGAGGCTCTCGAGGAGGGCGGCGAAGCCGGGGAAGCTGGTGTCGGCGCAGGTCATGTCGGCGACCGTTACCGGCTGGCGGGCGTTGAGGCCAGCCACGGCGAAGCTCATCGCGACCCGGTGGTCGAGGCGCGGGTCGATCGCCGCGCCGCCGGGGAGCGGATCGCCGCCGGTGCCTGTGACCGCGAACCCGTCGGCCGAGTCCTCGGCGCGGGCGCCGATCGCTCGAAGCCCCTCCGCCATGGCCGCGAGCCGGTCCGATTCCTTGAGGCGGAGCTCGCCGAGGCCGGAGGTGCGGGTCGTGCCGCGCGCGAAGGCGGCGGCGACGAAGAGGATCGGATATTCGTCGATCATCCGAGGCGCGACGGCGGGGGGGATTTCGACGGCGCTCAGGGCGGAGTGGCGAACGACGAGGTCCGCGACCGGCTCGCCGCTCTCCTCGCGCGGATTCTCGAAGGCGAGGTCGGCGCCCATTTCGGCGAGGATTTCGTAGAGGCCGGTGCGAAGCGGATTGGCGCCGACGCCCTCGATCCTGAGCTCCGAGCCCGGGACGACCAGAGCGGCGACGGCGAGGAAGGCCGCCGCCGAGGGATCTGCCGGCACGGCGAGATGCCGCGGCTTGAGCTCCGCCTCGCCGCGAAGGGCTATCTCCCCGCCCTCCACCGCAATGTCGGCCCCGAACAGCCTCAGCATCCGCTCCATATGGTCGCGGGTCGGCACCGGCTCGGCGATACGGGTCACGCCGGGGATGTTGAGGGCGGCGAGGAGCAAGGCGGACTTCACCTGCGCCGACGGCACCTCCATGGCCTGCGCTCGAGGGACGGCGGGGCAGAGGCCGCGGACGGTCAGCGGAAGGCGCCCGCCCGGCGCGGCCGTCACCTCCGCGCCGATCCGCCGGAGCGGCGCCGCCACCCGCTCCATCGGCCGCCGCGACAGCGAGGCGTCGCCGAGGAAGGCGGCGGCGATCGGGTGCGAGGCGACGAGGCCCATGAGCAGCCGCGCCGAGGTGCCGCTATTGCCCAGGTCGAGCGCCCCCTCGGGCCGGAGCAGGCCGCCGGCGCCGACTCCGTCGACCGCCCAGGCGCCGCCGTCCCACCCGATGCGCACCCCCATGGCGCCGAGCGCCTCGGCAGTGGCGCGGACGTCATCGCCCTCGGAAAGCCCTTCGATCCGGCTTCGGCCGCGAGCCATGGCGGCGCAGATCAGGGCTCGGTGCGAGATCGACTTGTCGCCGGGGACCAGGGCGGTTCCGCGAAGCGGCCGCGACGCTCCAAACGCCATCGGCAGGGGGCCGCTCTTCGCCATGGGGCTTGGCTTTGACAGCGGCCATCCCATGTGGCAAGCGCGCCGCATCCGGTCGGAAGCGGCCGTCTTTTCCAATGAAGCAGTGGAGTTTTTCACCGATGGTGAAGCCTGAATGGGGCACCAAGCGCACTTGTCCCAAGTGCGGCACCCGCTTTTACGATCTCGGCAAGGAAGATCCGGTGACCTGCCTTAACTGCGGAGTCGCCTGGGATCCCGAGCCCGTACTCAAGTCCAAGCAGCCCTTGCCGTTCGACGCGCCCAAGAAGGAGGTCGTCGTCGACGAGAAGGAGGATGCGGATCTGGCCGCCGAGGATCTCGTCATCGACGAGGATGCCGAGGAGAATCCGGACGACGAGGTCGATCTGGGCGGCGACGACGATATCGGAGTGCCCGGGGCCGGGGACGACGACGAGGAGGTTTAAGTCCAATCCGCTCATCCTGAGTAGGGACTGAGCCTGGCTAAGGCCCGTATCGAAGGACCGTCCTTCGATACGCCGTTTCGGCAAGCTCGGAAGTTTACCCTGAGCGCCTGCCTTGCAGGCAGTCGAAGGGGCTACTCAGGATGAGCGGGAGGGGACCGATGAACAGCCTTGCGCCGGGGGCAAGCCTCCCCTAAATCCGGCGCCGCAGCCGCCCTCCCAGGGGCGGCGAAAAAGGTTCGGGGCCGTAGCTCAGCTGGGAGAGCGCTGCAATGGCATTGCAGAGGTCAGGGGTTCGATCCCCCTCGGCTCCACCATTTCCCTAGAGATGTAGAGGATCAAGGGCGCCCGGCCGGCCCGGAGTGCGCGCTCGGCCCTGCGCGCGGCTGAGATTGTCGGAGGCGCAGGTGGAGCTTCCGCGTTACGACGTCGTGGCGCAGTTGTTGCGCGATGACGACGAGCGGAGGCGGCTCATGAATGAGGATCGGGCGTCCGGCGTGCTCAACCCCAGCATTGCTGAGCGAGGTCGGATGTTCCTCGGAACCTTCGACGATTCAGTGAGCCGTAATCCCTGGGGGTTCCAGCGCACCGACGCGAACAACTTGACCAACACTCTGATCTATCATGCGCTGCTGGGCCCCCGCTTGTGCGCGCGGGTCGGCAACATCCTTTATCACCAGCCTTACTTCGAGGCATTCCGCAGCCACCAGACGCCGCTGCTTGCCTTTGCCGAAACCGGCTTCTTCCAGTTTCACATGAAAGGGGAGTCGTTCAACAACAGCATCGAACGCCGGCGCTTGGAGAGCACCAACAGCACTCTCGCCTGGATCAAGCAGACGGGCTGGTCAATCGGGAGTGATGTCTACCGTGCCCTGGACGATCTCCAGGCACGCGCCGGATCACACGGGGTCCGCCGTTACTCCCCCTCGTTTCATGCCCTGTTTCAAGTCCTGGCCGACCGCGCCGTTCCGGAAGGCACTCCCGAGTATCGGGAGATGCATGCGCTTTGGACGGCGCGCGCGTCTGTGCTGAGTCGAACCCGCAGTGAGTTCGAAAAACTGTGCGATGCCACCTACGGGCCCGGATCACCGGGAAAAGCCTCCGCGATGTCGACCATAAATTCCGTAAACCACTACGCCTATGCGCTCGCGATGCATGAGATCACGGAAGAGCGGGACGAGATTCCACTCGTCGAAACCAGCGAGATCAAATCGTTCAACACGCTCACTCGCTCCCTTGTCGACAGCGGGATGCCACTGAACGAGAAGCATCTCCAGGACCTGATCGAGGGCGAGGTATTCGAGGTCGTCCATCGCAATCTGCGCGTGCCGCTCGACCTGTTTCACCGCCCCGAGAATTGGGCCAAGCTTGCGTCCTACGTTGGCACTGCCGGCGGCAATCGCGAGTTCGTCGAGCTCAAGCGAGAGGTTCTGGTCGAAATACGTCGGGCTCTTGAAGGCGGACCGAAATGGCATGGCCCACTGGCGCTTGAACGGGCGTGTCGCGAATATTCCCGCAAATTGTGCGGGGACCTGGGGCAGCCCTCATCCAAACTCGGCGCGGTCGCGATGACGCTGGGCCTGGACCGGTTCGCGGCGGCCGGCATCAAGGACGGATCGGCCGAAGTGCTTTCCGACGCGACCAAGAAGGGCATCGTCGGCGGTGCCACTGCGGCGGGCTATGCGATGGGAGGCCCTCTCGGCGGCGTCGCCGGCTGGGTTGCCGGCGCCGCCGTCAAGACTTGGGCCAATGTCGTGATAGACCTCCTGTCCGAGTCGACGGTCTATCATACGCGCCGCATTGTTGATCGCGTTCGCTATGAAGGCCTCGACCGGAGCATCGGCCCGCGCCGCTATAGCCAGGAGAAGGTCTTGCCGCTCGTTCAGGCGCTGTGCGTAAAGCAGGTGACACGCGAAGCGATCTCCGCCGCGCAGAAAAACGAAGTCGGCCAATTATTGGATGCGTCGCCGCCGGATCTGTTCTGACCGGCCGGCGACGGCAGCGGGTAAACAGTGACAGTATATATTTACCGTTGCCTCGCAGGCGCGAGCGCCGCGCGCCTAAATGTATACTGTCACTGTTTAAGAGCCGCTCGCGGGTTCACGGATTGCGGGCATTTGCCAAAATGGCGGTCAGCCTTCCACCGTCACGAGGTGACAGCCGTCCTCCTTCTCCTCGAAGGCGATCCGCACGTCGAGGAACCTCGCGATCACCTCCGCGCCCGTGCGGCTGTGCTGGGACGGCTTCACCGTGGTGAAGCTGCCGCCGCCCGCCAAAGCCATCGGCAGGAGGAGCTGGTCTTGGAGGTAGGGGCCCGCCACCGCGTTCGAGGCGAGGTAGCCCGCCATTCGCTTCGCCGCCTTTTCGCCGACCGTCTGGGCGGGAACCCCAAGCTGGCCGAAGCCGCTCACCAATTCGGTCGCGCCGTCGAACGCCGCTTCGAGCATCAGGATGTTGCCGGGGCCCTGGCGCTCCGGGAGCTGCTCGATCCTGAGCGATTCCTCCGGCCAGCCGAGCACCTTTTCCACCGACGCAAGCTCGCGCACCGCGATCTCGTCGGGGAGCGCGGCGACGATCGCCCGGGCCATGACCGAGCGGAGCTCGCCGCGCTCGAGGAGGTCGAGGCGGGTGAGGGCGGGGGAGGGCTCGATCTCCACCTCGATCCGGCCGCCGCCGGCCGGGTAGAAGCCGGGGCGAACCAGCTTCGCCGCGATGCGCGGGCCCATCCGGTTGAGGATCGGAAGGAACACGCGGTCCAGGAAGTCGAAGGGCGGGGCGTGGATATTGTGGGTGCCGCCCTCCAGGACGAGCGAAGACGGGCCGTTCGCCAGCATGAGCGGCGGGAGGATCGTCTGGAGGACGAGGCTGGTGCTTCCGGCGGTGCCGACGGCGAAGCGATGCTCGCCGGGCTTCACCTTGCCGGGCACGAAGGTCAGCTCCGATGCCCCGACGGCAAGCTCCTCGCACTCGGCGCCGCCGATCGCGCACGCGGCCTCGATCGCGGTGACATGCTGGCGCATGACCCCGGGGCGGGAGCGGTTGGCCCGGATCTTCTCGATCCGGAAGGGCTGGCCGGTGAGGATGGAGAGGGCGAGCGCGGTGCGGAGCACCTGCCCTCCGCCTTCGCCCTCGGAGCCGTCGATCACTATCATGGTCTGTCTTTCGATCGGGTCGGTGCTTCGATACGGCCTTTCGACTTCGCTCAAGGCCTACTCAGCATGAGCGGGAAGCAAATCGCTCATCCTGAGTAGAGGCTGAGCTCGGCGAAGCCTCGTATCGAAGGACCGGAGTGGCGGCGTGAAGGGGATCACCCCTTCACGCACACCACCTGCTTCAACGTGTGGACGATCTCGACCAGGTCCGCCTGGGCGGCCATGACGGCCTCGATCGGCTTGTAGGCCGCCGGGGTCTCGTCGATCACGCCTGCGTCCTTGCGGCACTCCACGCCCTCGGTCGCCAGGATGTGGTCGTCGAGCGTGAACGTCTTCTTGGCCTCGGTTCGGGACATGAGGCGCCCGGCGCCGTGGCTGCAGCTGTCGAACGAGTCCGGATTGCCGCGGCCGCGCACGATGAACGATTTCGCGCCCATCGAGCCGGGGATGATCCCCATCACGCCCTTGGCGGCCCGGACGGCCCCCTTGCGGGTGACGAGCACGTTCTCGCCGAAGTGATTCTCCTTCTGGACGTAGTTATGGTGGCAGTTGATCGCCTCCAGCTCCGCCTCGAAGGGCTTGGCGATGACCGTCCGGATCGCCCGGATCACGTTGGTCATCATCATCCGACGATTGAGGGCCGCGAAGTCCTGCGCCCAGCCGACGGCCTCGACATAATCGTCGAAATGGTCGGTCCCTTCCGGGAAGTAAGCGAGGTTCTCGTCCGGCAGGTTGACGTGCCACTTGCGCATGTCCTGCTTCGCCAGCTCGATGAAGAAGCTGCCGATCGCGTTGCCGACCCCGCGCGAGCCCGAATGAAGCATGATCCACACCTGGTCCGTCTCGTCGAGGCAGAGCTCGATGAAATGGTTGCCGGTGCCGAGCGTGCCGAGATGGACGAAGTTGTTCGTCTTCTCCAGGCGCGGATATTTGTCGGTGATGCGCTTGAATCGCTCGGCCAAAGTCGCCCAGGCGGCGGCGATCTCGGGCGGCGGGTCGCCCCAGCTGCCCTTGTCGCGCTTGCTCCGGCCGACGTCGCGGCCGTGCGGAACCGCCGCCTCGATCGCCGAGCGGATTCCCTCAAGATTGTCGGGAAGGTCCGGGGCGTGAAGCGAGGTCCGGGCCGCCATCATCCCGCAGCCGATGTCCACGCCCACGGCCGCGGGGATGACCGCGCCCCGGGTCGGAATCACCGAGCCCACGGTCGCACCGATGCCGACATGGACGTCGGGCATTACCGCGACATGCTTGAAGATGAACGGCATCCTCGCCGCGCTCGCCAGCTGCTCGCGCGCCTTGGGATCGACCGCCACGCCCCTTGTCCACATCTTGACCGGCGCTCCGCCGTCGACGGGCAAATATTCGAAACTCTGCTCGGCCATCGGGCCCTCCTGCGTTCGGTCATGATAAGGGCTCGTCATTTCCGCGAAAGCGGAATCCATGCCGGGCCCTTTTTCGGCATTCGGGGCGGCCGGCCCATTCCGGCCGCCCCCTCTTCCGCCGCTTGCCGGGCGGTTCGACGTCGCCCGGCGCAGACAACAGTGCAGAAGGCGTGCCAAATAGGGGAGGGGCCGCAGGAAAAGTTCGCAAGCCTCTGAGCCTGCGCCTTTTTTCATGGACCCGCCTCGGGCCGTGCTGTCGGGGGACGGGATGATTTCCTATCGACAGGAATAAGAGTTTATCCCATGGTATAAGCATGAGACCTAATGTCGTCCTCGGGTTCGTCGGCTCCACCTTGGATTCCAGCAAGATGGGCCCCTCCCGCTGGAGCAAGTGGCGGCCGAGCGTGGGCCTGTGCATGCACGAGGATCTGAGGGTCGACCGGTTCGAGCTGATCCACGGCGGCCTTCACGAAGGCCTGGCGCGTTACCTGACCGCCGATATTGCGGGCGTCTCGCCGGAGACCGAGGTCCGGCCGCATCTGCTCGACTTCGCCGATCCGTGGGACTTCGAGGAGGTGTACGGCAGGCTGCTCGACTTCGCCCGCGCCTATCCGTTCGATCCCGAGGCCGAGGATTATCTCGTCCACATCACCACCGGCACCCATGTCGCCCAGATCTGCCTCTTCCTGCTCACCGAGGCGCGCTTTCTTCCCGGCCGACTGCTCCAGTCCCACCCGTCGCGAGGCACGATCAGCCCGGCGGGAAGCTGGAGCGTCATCGACCTCGATCTCTCGCGCTACGACAGCATCGCAACCCGCTTCGCGGCCGCGGCCGCGGAAGACAGCTCCTTCCTCAAATCTGGGATCGAGACCCGCAACCCGGCCTTCAACCGGATGATCGACGAGATCGAGCAGGTGGCCCTCCGCTCGCGGGCGCCGCTGCTGCTGATGGGGCCGACCGGCGCGGGCAAGTCGCAGCTGGCGCGGCGGATCTTCGACCTGAAGCGCCTCAAGCACCAGGTATCGGGCGAGTTCGTCGAGGTGAATTGCGCGACGCTCAAGGGCGACAGCGCGATGTCGGCCCTCTTCGGCCACAAGAAGGGGGCCTATACGGGCGCCGCGGCGGATCGCTCGGGGCTGCTTCGCACCGCCGACAAGGGCGTCTTGTTCCTCGACGAGATCGGCGAGCTCGGGCTGGACGAGCAGGCCATGATCCTTCGCGCCATCGAGGAGAAGCGGTTCCTCCCGGTCGGCGCGGACCGCGAGGCCTCGTCCGATTTCCAGCTCATCGCCGGCACCAACCAGGATCTCGGCCAGGCGGTCGCCTCCGGCCGCTTCCGCGACGACCTGTTCGCCCGGCTCAACCTGTGGACCTTCGAGCTTCCGGCGCTTCGCGACCGGCTGGAGGATATCGAGCCCAATCTCGATTATGAGCTCGACCGCTTCGCCGAGCGCGAGGGGAGCCGGGTCAGCTTCAACAAGGAGGCTCGCCGGGCCTTCCTGACCTTCGCCACGGCGCCGGACGCTTTGTGGGCGGGGAATTTCCGCGACCTCGCGGCGAGCGTGACCCGGATGGCGACGTTCGCGCCTTCGGGCCGGATCGACATCGCGACGGTGGATTCGGAGAAGGAGAGGCTGAGGCGCTTCTGGTCGAACGGCAATCTCGCGGCCGACCCGCTCGACGCGCTGCTCGAGCCTGCGAGGCTTGCCGAGATCGACCCGTTCGACCGGGTGCAGCTCGCCGAGGTCGTCCGGATCTGCCGCCGCAGCCGCTCGCTCTCGGAGGCGGGGCGAACCCTCTTCAGCGCGTCGCGCTCGCGCCGCGCCTCCGCCAACGATGCCGACCGCCTGCGCAAATATCTGCAGCGCTTCGGGCTGGACTGGGCGGGCCTTCAATAGGGGAGGGCCGGCGGTGGGACGAGCCCGCTCGGGCGGATGCCGATGTGTCCTCCATCGGCGACTTGAAGGGGCTAGAAATCGTACTGTCCCGCTTTGCCTGAATCCGGCGCCACAAGCCGCCCGCCCAGGGGCAGCGAAAAGGTTCGGGGCCGTAGCTCAGCTGGTCGAGCGCTCCAATGGCATTGCAGAGGTCGGGGGTTCGGTCCCCTCGGCTCCACCATTCCCGGATGGCAGAACAGGCAGGCGTCGCGGGCGCCTCTTGTCGCCGGACCGGCGACAGCAGTTCTTGTGCGTGCCCCGCCGAAGTCCACCCCGTCGCGTCAGCTAGGGCACTATTGCGCGGTGGTTTGAAAAGGATCATTCTCTTTCACTCGACTCGTGCTCGGGGGCTGCCGATGAGTTACTTGGAAACGCCGCATTTCACCTTTTACGGCCACTTTCAGGCCGATACTTCGACGGTGAACAACGATGTGCGGCACTATTCTATTCCGGACTGGGAAGACAGGTTCCAGGACCCCCAGAACGGGGCAATAGAAAACGGCTGGTGGAACCCGGACGGAACTAACTCTTTTCGACTTCTCGACCTGCGGGTTACTGGCGCGGCGACGACCGAAGGCGCCGCCGCGGCCGACGATCCGGTGCTGGGCCTGGCCATCTCCAGCAACCCCGACACGGCCCCGGCGAAGATCGTCGACCTCGACCCGCAGTTCCAGATGGGATCGTCCCTCTGGGGGCTCCAGCTCGTCCTCAGCGCCGGCGGGGTGGAATATCTAAGAGGAGATTTCGAGCCCGCCCCCTTCCGCGACCTGTTCTTCGGCCGCAACGAGGGCATGAAGCCGAACAGCAACGGCGCGTCCGCGAAGTTCACCAGCCGTCTGGTCAATCTCGTCTGGGGAGACGCGGCCGCGGGGTCGGCCTTCCTCGCCGCTCTGAAGGCGGTCGCCGACGCGAACGGCGACGCGCTCTCGGTCAGCCTGACCACCTTTTCCTACAACAACCAGGATCCGAACGCGTTTTCCTACGGGCAGGTCATCGGGGCGATCGGTCCGTGGCAGACCGGCGAGCCGCGCTCCTTCGTCGGCGGCAGGCGGTTCGTGGCGGCGGATTCGAACGGCGGCTTTTCCACCAGCACAACCAACATCGGCTTCTTCGATGCGGTGGTGGCGCAGGGAAAGCTCTACGCCGATCTCGGCGGCGCCCTGCCGATGGTGGACCGAAGCGGAGCCGTTCCCGACCTGGGCACGCTGACCCTGGCGCTGCTGACGGCCCCCGATACGGTCGGCGACGGACCGAACGGGGTCACCCTCGGCGCCGGCACTCCGCAAAACGCCACCGTTTCGCCTGGTCAGTTCGCGCCGATCGGGACGATCGCGTACCAGCAGTCCGTCGGCACCCTCAACTGGCTGACGGGGACGTCCGGCCTTGTCGGCTTCGATCTGCCGACGGGCTTAGCGACCGGAACGCTTCCACTCGCGCTGATATCGACGCAGGGCGGCGTCAACACCGTCGTGATACGCGAGACGCTCGGTGGTTTCTTCGTTCGCGCCGACGATTTCGAGCAGCGCGTCGACAGCGTTGCGAGCGGCTTCGTCCAGGTGCCGGTGACGCTCCACTGCTACCAATACGGGCAGCCTCTCAGCGGCCCCGGCATCCAACTGCAACTCGGTGCCCCCCAGTCCGGCGCCGGCACCGGTCAACCCACGGCGCCGGACCAGCCCAGAGCGGCGGTGCCGGTGATCGGGAAGCCGCAGAGCGCTATCATCCCGAATACGCCTCCGGCCGCCAAGGAAGGCGTCGTCGCGGCGACGATCCTGGTCGGCAATCCGGGCGGCTTCCGCAAGTATATCGACGGGCAGATCTACATGATCGGCTACGCCTTCGGGTTCACGAACGAATCGCCGTCCCACCCGCTCGACCTGATCGTCCTCCACGTCCGCGACGCGTTCGAAGCGCCGGCCCAACCCGCCTGGAGCGACGTCGAACCGATCCTCCGCCAGTTCGGGAACCTCTACCCGGTGATGAGCAAGCGGCTGTTCAGCTTTACGGACGAGCCCACGCTGAGGGCGCAGGCGAACCTCCTCCACTTCGCGCTGGCCAAGTCGATGGAGGACCCGAACTACATGCCGGCGACGCGGGACCTCTCGCGCGGGAAGCGGGAGACGCTGCTCGCCTGGCTGCGCGGCGGCCTCGGCCTCGCCGCCGCGCCGGCGGCTCCGGACCCGGATGTCGTTCCGGCGCAGGAGGCACTGAACTCGGCGGCCGCGGCGGCAGCGCCGGCTCGCGAGGCCCTGCCGGGGCTTCAGAGGTTCACGCTGATGAAGGCGATGGATCCCGGGATGCTCGATGAGGCCGGCGCCGCCGGCGCGGAGGAAGAGTGATGCTTCAGGTCCAGCCCCAACTCGTCCAGGCAGTTCGCTCGGCCCAGACGCCGGAGGATCTCTACGATCTGGTGCAGGGGGCGATCCGGCTGGAGCATTCCACGATCCCGCCCTACCTGTGCGCTTATTACTCGCTGAAGCAGGGCGCCAACGTGGCGGTGGCCGACATCATCCGCAGCATCGTCGTCGAGGAAATGCTGCACATGACGATCGCCTCGAACCTGCTCGTCGCGATCGGCGGCTCTCCCGCCATCGACGGCCCCGGTTTCGTGCCCGCCTATCCCGGACCGTTGCCGATGAACGTCGAGAGCGGTCTGGTCGTCCACCTCGCCCCGGCGTCCATCGAGGTGGTGCAGGACACGTTCATGCGAATCGAGGCGCCGGACGATCCGATCGACCTCCCGATGCTGAAGGCGGGGCCGGCAAGCTACGACTCGATCGCCGACTTCTACAAGGCGGTGCTGGCGAAGCTGGGGGACTTCGGTTCGGCTGCGTTCCGGCCGGAGCGGTTCCCGCTCGAGGTGGTCGACAACAACTGGTTCTCGCCCGACGAGCTTTTCCCGATCGTCGACCTCGATTCCGCCCGCCGGGCGGTCGACATCATCGTCGTCCAGGGCGAAGGCACGCCGACCTCGCCGGAGGATGAGGAAGGCGCGCTCGCCCACTATTACCGCTTCGAGCAGATCGTCCGCGGCAAGGCGCTGGTGAAAGACTCGAGCGTGAAGGCCGGTTGGTCTTTCTCGGGGCCTCCCGTCGTTCTGGACCCGGCCGGCGTGTGGCCCATGCCCCAGGACCCCAAGATGAGCGACTATGCGCCGGGGAGCGCCGAGGCGAGGCTCGCAACGCGGTTCAACGAGACCTATTCCTCGCTCCTGCGGGCGCTGCACGTCGCTTTCAACGGCCAGCCGGAACGATTCTCGGACGCCATGGGCCTGATGTACGCGGTCCGGCTGGCCGCGATCGACGCCCTGTCATATTCGAACGGCCCGGTGGGCCTCTCCTTCGAATATGTGCCGGTGTCCTAGCCGGACGCCCGGCCGGCAGGTGCGCTCGTCGGCCGTGAAACAAGACGCTGGTCAAGCGGCCTCCTTTAAGGCATTATAATCCTTATGAAATGGGCTGCGGGGGCGGGGATCGCCGCTATCATCGTCGCGATCGCAGGCGCCCGTGCGGGCGAAGGCCCCGCCGCGCCCGCAGCGCCCGCAGCACCGGCGAGGCAGGCGCCGGCGGACTGGGGCGAATGGACCCGGCCGCTTCAGCCTCTGAGCCCCGAATCGAAGCAGGCCGGGGCCGAAGCGCCGGCGCCCGCGCCCGAGGCCGTGCCCGCCGAGGCAATCGACGTCGTCGACGCCCACTGGATGGCGCTCACCATGTGGGGCGAGGCGAGGAACGGCGGCGAAGAGGCGATGCGGGCCGTCGGCCACGTCATCGACAATCGCAGGCGGGCGCGCACCCACGGCAAATATGCCACCGAGACGGTGAGCGCCGCCTGGCAGTTCAGCGCCTGGAACAGGAACGACCCCAATTATCCGGCGATGCTGAACATCGACAAGCTGAGGCCCGAGAGCGAGGATCATCGCATGTGGCTGGAGGCGAAGCGGCTCGCGGCGGAGATTCTCTCCGGTGCCTCGGCCGACCCGACCGGCGGAGCGCTTTTCTACCACACGGCGGCGGTGTCGCCGCGCTGGTCGTCGGGGCTCGCGCCCGTGCGGGTGATCGGCGGGCATCTGTTCTTCAGGGCGGCGCGGTAGAAATCCTCCCCATCATGCGAACAGATCGGGCAACAGCCAACATGCAAGGGGTGATTGGCGCAGGGCTTGGCGGTCTTCGCGCATTACCCTCGAGCTCGGAGCGTTCTACCCCTCCACCACACCCTTCGGGCGGTCCCCCTCCCCAGGGGAGGATTTAGGTCAGAATCTCGTCCCCACCCGGATGCCCAATGTCCGCGGCCGATAGGGGACGACGTACACCCGGAGGTTGCACTGCCCGCATTGCTGGTAGCGGGTCAGCTCGGCGCGCTTGTCGAAGGCGTTCTCGACGAAGATCTCGCCGGTGAAGCCGCCCCAGTCGAGGCCGAAGGCGAAGTCGGCCATGGTGTAGGGCCGGAGCCGCCCGAGCACCGCCGCCGGGCCGACCCTCAGGTCGGCGGTCGAGCTGCTCTGGTGAGTTAGCACCGTCTGGACATGGGCCTTGCCGCCGCCGAGCGGGAATTCGTAGCGGCCGGTCGCGCTCGACTTGAATTTCGGAGTGACTGGAAGTCGGGTCCCGGCCGGAGCGGCGATCCCGTTCGCCTGGCCCTGGGGCCCCGGCGCGGTGCAGGCGAAGGTCGGATCATCGAAGTCGCAGACGTTGGCCCTGACCTTGGCGTCGGCATAGGCCGCGCTCGCGGTCAGCGAGAGGCCGCGTACCGGCCGCCAGGAGAGATCGAGCTCGACCCCCTTGATCCGGGCGCTCGGGCCGTTGTGGATCTCGGTGAAGCTGTTCTCGCCGAGGAAGGAATATTGGAACCGCTTCCAGTCCTGCCAGAAGACGGCGCCGTTGAGGGTCAGCCGCCCCGGCCAGCTGGTCTTGAAGCCGAGCTCGTAATTGGTGAGCGTGTCCTCGTCATAGGGCGGAAGGGTGCCTCGGCGGTTGATCCCGCCGGGGCGGAAGCCCTTGGACCAGGTGGCGTAGACGAGATGGTCGGGCGTAATCTTCCAGTTGACGTTGAGGCGGTGGGTGAGGCCGCTGCCCTTCACCTGCCTTGGAACGACCTCGCCGTCCTCGAAATCGCCCAGATTGGTGCAGGGCGTGCCCGGGACGATGCCCGGCACCAGGGTGCCGGTGATGTTGTCGCGGAGGCGGGCGCCGGTGGTGGTGAAGCATTGGATGAAGCCGGTGCGCGAGCTTCCGACGGCGTTGAACGGCCCGTCGGTGAAGCCGCCGCCCGGATTGCGGCCGAAGCCGAAGAAGCCGATCAGCGAGTTCCTGTATTTGTAGCCGCGAAGGCCGCCGGTGAGGGTGATCGTGTCGGTGACGTCGAAGCTCGCCTCGCCGAACGCCGCATAGTCGCGGTCGACCCGCTTCTGCTCCGTGAGCCAGAGCGTCCCGGGGAAGCCGTTGACGGACAGCTCGTCGGCGAGGTTGGTGACCTGGTAATCCTGATGGATGCCGTGCGACTGGCGCTGGTAGAAGAGGCCCGCGACGAGCCGGAGCCTCTTGTCGGCCGGCGAGGCGATCCGAAGCTCGTGGCTCATCTTGCGGTAGCGGTCGCGGCCGATGATGTGCTGCGAGGAATCGATCGAATTGCCGGCATTGTCGAAGAAATAGAGATAGCCAGCGACCCCGCCGTAATCGGCGTAGAGGGCGTCATAGGCCTCGGCATAATCGGTATAGTCGTTCGAGGAATCGATCTTCCGGACCAGATAGGCGCCGGCATAGGTGAGGTCCCAGTTGCTGATCTTGCCCTCGACGGTGAGCGCGGCCTGGATGAAGCGGTCATGGCGTTTGTCGGGGAAGAAATGCTGGACCTCGAGGTCGCCGACGCTGGGGTCGAAGCCGAACACGCCGCGGCTCTTCTGGTCCTGGCCGATGACGCTGGCCGTCGCCGTCCAATTATCGTCGAGATCGATGCCCAAAGCGGCGCGCCCGCCGATCACGTCGACCTCGTTGAAATCCTCCTCGACCAGGGCCGCGTTATCGATGACGATCCCGCCCGGCTGGGGCAGGAAGGCGCGGGTGCCGGGGACGTTGTCGATATAGCCGGCGTCGCGGCGGTACCAGCCGACCAGCCGGAGCGCAGCTTTGTCGCCGAGGGGGGCGTTGACGAAGCCCTGGACCCCGCCGCCGATTCCGCCGTGGCGGACGCTGTTGAGCTCCGCGTCAGCGCCGCCGGAGAAGCCGGAAGGGTCCGGCTTGTTGGTGATGATTCGGATCGTTCCGGCTTCCGACGAGGCGCCGTATAGGGTGCCCTGCGGCCCGCGCAGGACCTCGATCCGGGCGATATCGTAGATGTTGATATCGAGATTGCCGCCGATCGTCGTCACCGGTTGCTCGTCGAGATAGATACCGACGCTCGGCAGCGAACCCGAATGGTTGCCGTCGCCGCCGCTGGCGACTCCGCGGATGTAGACGTTGGCGGTGCCCGGCGAGGCGGTCTGGAAGGAGACGCTGGGGGTGAGCTTGGTGTAATCGTTGAAGCTGGCGACGTTCAGCTCCTCGAGGCGCTGGGTGCCGAGCGCCTGGATGCTGATCGGGACGTCCTGGAGATTCTCCTCGCGCTTGGTGGCGGTGATGATGATGTCGCCGCTGTCCTCGTCGTCCGCCGCGGCGTTGCGGTCGCCCCGGTCGCTGGCGCCGCTGCCTTCGCCGGTGGCGGGAGGGTCCTGGACGGGCGCGTCCTGGGCGAAAGCGGTGCCGGCGAGCGTGGTGGAGCCGAGCAGGAAGGCGGCGAGCCTGAGGCTGGAGGTGAAGCGCATGACGTCAGATCCCCCGAACGTGCGTCTGGCAGGAAATCTGTGCCGCCTGAGGGCGGGCGTCAAACTTATTCTGTACGCGTAACGGTTCCGCCGGGCAGCTGTGGTTTCGATGTCACTGAAAGTCCTCCCCGGCATTTGCCGGGGAGGGGGCCACCCGAAGGGTTGTGGAGGGGTTCTTCCAGCTTCCGAAGAACCCCTCCACCCTGCTTCGCATGGTCCCCCTCCCCGCGAAATCGCGGGGGGGAACTAGGAGGGCGCCTCGGGGTAGGCGTCCAGCACGGGCCCCAGTGCTTCCTTCAGAGGCCCCAGATGCGCCTCGTACGGGCGCCACTGGCCCATGCCGTCACGATTGATCGGGCGGCGGACCTGCTCGGAGCTTGCGGTTCGGACGGCGCGCCTGTTCTCATGGAAGCTGAGGCAGGCGGGATCGAAGGGGAGGGCGAGGGCGTCGAGCAAGGCCCTTATCTCCGCCTCCGGATGCTCGATCAGCCGCTCGTGGATCACCCGGTGGACTCGGCCGGGGAGCACCCGATCGAAATGGGCCATGAGCCGGACGTAATCGGCATAATAAAGGCCCATGTCGGCGAGCGAGTAGCTGAACCCCTGGCCTCGGGCATAATGCTGGCGGAAGTTTGAGAAGCCGCAGTCGAGCGGGTGGCGGCGGGCGTCGACGATCCTCGCGTTCGGCAGGATCAGGTGGATGAAGCCGACATGGGCCCAGTTGTTCGGCATCTTGTCGATGAAATAGGGCTTGCCGGTCTTGCGGTGGATCCGGGCCCGCTCGAGATATTCCTCGCCGAGCGCCAGCAGCTCGGCCGGATCGAGCTCGGCAAGCACCTCAGGATAGGCGCCCGGGTCGGACCTGCGCGACCGGCCGCCGAGGCGCTTCGCCAACGCCGGCAGATCGGGCAGCTCCATCGTCCCTTCGACCTCGGAATGGGTCGCGAGGATCTGCTCGAGGAGGGTCGAGCCGGCCCTGGGCATGCCGAGGATGAAGATCGGGTCCGGCGCCGGGCAGCCCCCGCCCGCGCGCGCCTCGAAGAAGGCCGGGGTGAAGAGGGCGAGGCTTCGATCGACGTCGCGGGCCGTGCCCTCCGGGTCGTAGCCGATCAGCTCGCGCCGAAGCCGGTTGCCCTCCGCATAATGGCCGAAGGCGCGCTCGGGATCGCCGCCATCGTCATGGGCCTTTCCCAAGGCGAAATGGAGGTGGAAATGGTCCTCGCGGGAGAGGCCCGGGGCGGCGAGCGCCCCGGTCATGGCGGCGACGTCGGCGGGGCCGAGCCGGACCGTCTTCAGGTTGGCGAGGCTCCACCAGACTTCGCCGAGGGCGGGAGCGACGGCCAGGGCGCGGCGATAGGCGGCGATCCCGTCCTCGAGCCGGCCGACCGTCTTCAGGACATGCCCGTAGCTCATCCAGATCCTGGGCTGGTCGGGGAAGCGGGCGAGCACGGCCTCGTAGATTCCGATCGCTTCCTCGAAGCCGCCGACCCGGCCGAGCGCCGCCGCCTTGAGATTCTGGTGGGCGGCATTTTCCGGCTGCTCGTCGAGGAGCGAGTCGAGCACCTCGATCGCCTCCCCCGGGCGGTTGCGGCGGTAGAGGATGGTGGCGAGATTGGCGCGGGCGGCGGTGAAGCCGGGCGCGAGCTCGAGCGCCCGGCGGAGCAGGGTCTCCGAATCCTGGTAGCGGCCGAGCCGGCCGGCCAGCTCCGCCATCATCCGGATCGCCGCAATGTCGGTCGGCTTCTCCTTGAGGTGGGACCGAAGCAGCGGCTCGGCGGCGGCGAGCCGGCCCTCGACCAGGGCCAGAGCGGCCTCCATCAGCCGCGGGTCACGGACCGACCGCGCCAGCGCCTGGTCGACGTCGGTGGAGGGCGGAGCCGGGGCCATGGCCCGAGGTATAGAAGAAGGCCGCGAAGGATTGCACCCGCCCATGTGCCGCCGCGGGACAGGCCCCCGGCCGGGTCGATTCGGCGCCTTGCCGGAATGGTGAAGAGCGCGTTAACCCCGGGCCATGGACCGCCTGATTCCCGCTTCCGAAGACGTCAGACTCTTCCTCCTGACCTTCGCCGGCGGGCTGGTCTTCTTCTCCACGTTCCTGGCTTGAATCCTCCCCGAGCATGCTCGGGGAGGGGGACCACCCGGAGGGTGGTGGAGGGGTAGGTGGCACCGCTTCCGCCAGCTACCCCTCCACCCCGCTTCGCGGGGTCCCCCGCCCCATCTTGCGATGGGGAGGATTATCAGTCGCAGGCCTTGTGGAGCTTCCAGGCGAGCCAGGCGGCGCCGAGGCTCGCCACCGCGACCATCAGCAGAGTCTCCTCGATCGAGACCCCGAGCTGGACGAGGCCGGTGAGGATCAACGCCGCGAGCACCATCCCGCCGGAATTGACGATGTTGTTGGCCGCCACCGTCCTCGCCGTCTCCGACTTGGGGACGGTGGTGGTGAGGAAGGCGTAGAGCGGGACGACGAACATCCCGCCCGAGACGGCGACCCCGAACAGATCGAACATCACCCATTCGGCCTGGGGGATTCGGATGAAGGTGTCGAGGTCGATCAGCTCAGGCCCGTGGACCGGCCAGGCGAGGGAATTGTAATAGAGGTGGGAGATGAACAGCCCCATGGCGATGGCCGACGCGGGCGAGTAGATGGCGAGGACCCGGCCCTTGAGGAGCCGGTTGATCAGCACCGAGCCGAGGCCGACCCCGACCGAGAAGATGGCGAGGAAGATCGTCGCCACCTGCTCGTTGGCGTGGAAGACGTTCTTGACCAAAGGCGGGAACTGGGCGGCGAGGATCGCGCCCATCATCCAGAAGAAGCTGATGCACACGATGGCGAGGAACAGCCTCGGGATGTGAAGGGTGGCGCTGACCAGGCGGATCGAGGCTCGGATGATGTGCCAGTCCATCTTGGCCGGAGGGGCGTCCGCTTCCGGCGGCGCCGGCGGCACCTGGCGGCCGGCGAACCAGCCGGCGACCGCGACCAGGAGCACGCCCGCGGCTGCGATATGCGCATGCTCCGCGCCGAGCAGGCCGCCGACGATGGTGCCGAGCAGGATGGCGATGTAGGTGCCCGCCTCGACGAGGCCGGTTCCCGCCAGCACTTCGTCGCTGCGCAGGTGCTGAGGAAGGATGGCATATTTGATCGGGCCGAAGAAGCTCGAATGGACCCCCATCGCGAACAGCCCGGCGAGGAGCAGTGGGATGTTGTGGAGGAGGAGGCCGATCGCGCCCGCGACCATGATGAAGATCTCCGCCGTCTTGACGATCCGGATGATCCGGGCCTTGTCGCCGCCGTCGGCGAGCTGGCCGGCGAGCGCGGAGAAGAGGAAGAAGGGCAGGATGAACAGCGCCCCGGCGACGGCGTTGAACGTCGCCTCCTTGGTGGGATCGGAATAGATGGCGTAGGTGACCAGGATCACCATCGCCGACTTGTAGAGATTGTCGTTGAACGCCCCCAGGAACTGGGTGACGAACAGCGGCAGGAAGCGCCGCTTCGACAGCAGGTGGATCGAATCCTGCACTTACGCTCAGGCGCGGGCGGGGTGGGAGCGTCGGTACATGCGCAGGCGGTCATAGCCGCAATGGCGCGTCGGTCAAACCTCCCTCCCGTCATTCCGGCCTTCGCCGGAATGACGGCGTGCGTTCACAGCCGCGCCGCGACCGGCTAAGGGTCTCAGCCAGCCGATGCTGACTCTGCCCAACCTCCTCACCCTGTCGCGCATTCTCGCGGTGCCGATCCTCGTCTACCTGCTGTGGAAACCGAGCTGGTATGACTATGCGATCACCTTCGGCCTCTACTGCCTCGTCGGGATCACCGATTATTTCGACGGCTACCTCGCCCGCGCCCAGGGGACGGTGTCGAGGCTGGGGATCTTCCTCGATCCGATCGCGGACAAGATCATGGTGGTGTCGGTCATCGCCATGCTGATCTCCACCCGCCAGGCCGGCGCGGACCCCGTCATCTACGGTTTCCACATCGTTCCGGCGCTCATCATCCTGCTGCGCGAGATCGCCGTTTCCGGCCTTCGGGAATTCCTGGCCGGAATCCAGGTCTCGCTTCCGGTCAGCCGCCTCGCCAAGTGGAAGACGGCCCTCCAGCTGATCGCGCTGGGCGCGCTCATCCTCGGCGCCGCCGTCCCCGATATGCCCTGGGTGCTCGGCACCGGCCTCGTCAGCCTTTGGGCGGCGGCGACCCTGACCCTGGTGACGGGGTGGGATTATCTGCGGGTGGGGCTCAAGCACATGGACTGAACTAAATCCTCCCCGCGATTTCGCGGGGAGGGGGACCGCGCGAAGCGCGGTGGAGGGGTTCTTCTCAAGTCAGAAGGGCCCCTCCACCATGCTTCGCATGGTCCCCCTCCCCTGCGAATTGCAGGGGAGGATTTAGGTCAGAAGGGCTTCACCCGCTCGAACTTCGCGTTCCTCAGCTCGGGCACCGCCTTGAGCTGGGGCTCGACCTTGGCGAGGTCGCCCACCACGACGATGGTCATCTTGTCGAGCGGAAGGGTCTGGCGGGCGATCGACTGGATCGTGGGGGCGTCGACGGCGAGCACTCCGGGGATGTAGCTTTCCAGCCAGTTGGCCGGGAGCCCGTGGAAGTCGCGGTTGGCGATCGAGGTGATGAGGCCGCCGGGGCTGGCATTCTGGAGGACGAAGATGCCGGCCATGTAGGTGCCCATCCCGGTCGCTTCGGCGGCGGTCGGGGGCTCGTTCTGGAGGCGCCTGATCTCCCCGATCACCTCGCTCAGCGCCGGGCCGGTGACGTCGGTGGTGACGTCGGCCTCGAACGCCCATACCGCCTCGCCCGGGTTCCAGGTGACCCCGGAGAAAGGCGAATAGGTATAGCCCCGCTTCTCGCGGATGTTGGTGGTGATGCGCGAGTTGAAGGCGCCGCCGAGCAAAGCGTTGGTGACCCGGAACCGCAGGTCGCTCGGGTCCCCCGCCACCGGCGCCGGGAAGGCGACGCGCATCGTCGACTGGGCCGCGTCGGGACGGTCGACCAGGACCAGCTTCGGCCCCGGCTGGGGCTGCGGCGGCAGGCGCAGCCGCTCCGGACCCGCGGCCCAGTCGGTGAAGGCGAGGTTGATCGCCTCCTTGACCGCGGCGGCGTCGAACCGGCCGGCGACGTAGAGCCGGGCCCGCCGCGCGCCGTAATTGGCCTGGTGGAAGGCTCTCACCTCGTCGAGCGAATAGCCCTTGAGCTGGGCCTCGGTCGGATAGGGGCGGCCGTAGGGGTGACGAGTCCCGTAATAGGCCGCGGCGAGGGCGGCATCGGCGGCCGATTGCGGCTGCGACTTGGCGACCGCGAGGTTGCGGAGCTGGGAATCGCGAACCCGTCCGAACTCCGACTGCGGGAAATCCGGCTTGCGGGCGACGTCGCCGACCAGCCGGACCGCATTGTCGGCATATTCGGAGAGCACGCTGAGGTTGAGGATGGTCTCATGGTCGGTCGCGCCGATGTTGAGGCCGCCGCCCATCCCGGCCGCGGCTTCGGCGATCTGAGCGCCGGTGCGGCCGGCCGCGCCTTCGCGAAGCATCTGCGAGGTCAGCAGGCTGAGCCACACGTCCTCGCCCTCGTTGAGGGCGCCGGAATAGATCCGAAGGCTCACCGTCGCCTTGGGGATCTGGCCATAGGGGATGAGGGTGACCTGCATCCCGTTGGCGAGCATGTAGGTCTCCGACGCGGGGACGGTGAACGGCTTGGGAGCCCCCGCCTGGGGCATCGTCTTAGGGAAGCCCTGGGCCGGAGCGGCGGCCGGAGCGAGGGCAAGGCCGGCGGCGGCGAGCGCGGCAACGAGTCGGCGGATCATTTCGAAGCTCCCGTCTTGGTCGGCTGGGGTGCCGGTTTTATGACCAGGATCGACCGGTTGGTCGGCCTCAGATATTCGCGCGCCGTCGCCTGGATGAGCTCGGGCGTGACCCGGTCGAAGCCGGCCTCGAGCCGGTTCACCCACTTCGGATCGTTCTCCCACATCGCGCCGACGGCGAGCAGGTCGATGAGGCCGAACCGGGTCGCCGGATCGGCGAGGTTGTAGAGCTGGGAGCGGATCTTGGTCCTCGCCCGGGCCAGCTCCTGTGCGCTCACCGGATTGTTGCGGACGTCCTCGATGACCGAATCCACGGCCGCCGTGATCTCCTCGTGCGACTTGGCAGGATCGTGGATCAGCCCGATCGTCCACAGCATCGGGCCGTTGTAATTGTACATGTTGCCGAGGCCGATGTTGATCCCGCCCTGGAGTCCGCCGCCGAGGGCGCGCTTGCGGATCAGCTCCTCGAACAGGCGGCTGTCCTGGCCCTGGACCAGGATCTGGTCGAGCAGCCCCATCGCATACCATTCGGGGGTGTTGCGCTCCGGCACGTGCCAGGCGGCGGCATAAGCCGGCCGCGGAGCGAGTTTGTCCTCCTTCACCTTGAACCGGCTCGCTACCTGGCGCGGCTCGGAGATGTCGGGAAGGACGACCTTGGCTCCGCCCGGTATGGGCCGGAAGAAGCGGTCGATCATCGCCCGGGTCTGCCGGTAGTCGATGTCGCCGGCGACGACGAGCACGGCGTTGTTGGGACGGTAGAAGTCGCCGAAGAACCTGGTGGCGTCGGCGACCGTGGCCGCCTGCAGGTCGGCGAGCTCGCCGTAGAAATTATGGGCGTTGTGCCAGTTGACGTTGGCGAGCTGCGGCATGTCGAGCCACGGCCAGCCGCCATAGGGCTGGTTGATGACGTTGACCTTGACCTCGTTGGCGACCACGCCCTGCTGGTTGGCGAGCACCTCCTGGTTGATCACCGGCCGGGCCATGCGGTCCGCCTCGAGCCACAGCACCTGCTCGAGCGCGTTGGACGGCACCACCTCGTAATAATTGGTGAAGTCGAACCGGGTCGATCCGTTCAGCGCCCCGCCGGCGTTGGTGATCGAGCCGATGAAGGTGCCCTTGGGCGCGTGCTCGGAGCCCTGGAAGAGCAGGTGCTCGAACAGATGGGCGAAGCCGGTGCGGTTCCTCGGCTCGATCCTGAAGCCGATGCCGTAATAGATGCCGACCGTCGCCGTCGGCACCGACGGGTCGCGCGACAGCACCACCTTGAGCCCGTTGGGCAGCGTGTAATATTGGCTGTCGATCCTGAGGCCGGCGTGGGCGGCCGCGGGCGTCCCGGCCCCGGTGCGGTTCGTATCGCTCGCACACCCGGCAATCGCGAGCCCGAGAGCGGCCGCGACCATGACTGGGATTCGCATCGTTTCCCTCTCCTGTTTTGCCTGTGCCCTAGGCCCGCGCCGGAGAGCGGTCAATTTGCAGCTATTGCTCGAAAAATCCGTCGGACCCGGTCATTCCGGGAAATGGGGACACGTACTTTTCGTTCGAAAAGTACGTGTCCCCATTGGATGTTCAGAAGCTCATCTCGTCATAGATGCGGCTGACGTCGCCCTGCCATTCGCCCTTGTAGCGCTCGAGCAGCATCTCGGCGGGGGTGGCTCCGCGGGCGACGATCTCGCGCAACGGGTCGAGGAAGCCGCTCTCATTGTCGCCGGCCCCGTTCAGGCGGGCGCGGGCGTTGAGGCCGGTCTCGGCGATGGCGAGCACTCGGGCGGCGAGGTCGCGAAGCGGCTCGCCGGAGGGGGTGAGCGCGGCGAGGCCGAGCCTCGGCACCTCGTCGCGGAGCCGCTGGCGCCCTTCCAGCGGCCAATCCTTGACCTCGTCCCAGGCGGCGTCGAGCGCGCCCTGATGGTAGAGCAGCCCGACCCACAAAGCGGGGAGGGCGCAGATCTTGCTCCAGCGGCCGCCGTCGGCGCCGCGCATCTCGAGGAAGCTCTTGAGCCGGACCTCGGGGAAGGCGGTGGAGAGATGGTCGATCCAGTCGGCGCGCCGCGGCTTCTCTCCCGGCAAAGCGGACAGCTCGCCCTTGAGGAAGTCGCGAAAGGAAAGGCCGGCGACGTCGATGTAGCGGCCGTCCCGGTAGACGAAGTACATCGGCACATCGAGGGCATAGTCGAGGTAGCGGTCGTAGCCGAAGCCGTCCTCGAAGACGAAGGGCAGCATGCCCGTGCGGTGCGGATCGGTGTCGGACCAGATGTGGCTCCGGAAGGAGAGGAAGCCGTTGGGCCTGCCCTCGGTGAAGGGCGAGTTGGCGAACAATGCGGTTGCGAGCGGCTGGAGGGCGAGCCCGACGCGGAACTTCTGCGCCATGTCGGCCTCGGAGCCATAGTCCAGATTGACCTGGATGGTGCAGGTGCGAAGCATCATGTCGAGGCCGAGGCTGCCGACCCGCGGCATGTGGCGGAGCATGATCGCGTAGCGGCCCTTGGGCATGCGGGGCAGCTCGTCGCGGGCCTTGTCCGGCCACATGCCGAGGCCGAGGAAGCCGAGGCCGAGCCTGTCGCCGACCGTCTTCACCTGCGCGAGGTGGCGGCCCGTCTCCGCGCAGGTCTGGTGGAGGTTCTCGAGGGCGGCCCCGGACAGCTCGAGCTGCCCGGCCGGCTCCAGGCTGACATTGCCGTCCGCTCCGGACAAGGCGATGACGTTGCCGCCTTCCTCGACCGGCTGCCAGCCGAACTCGGTCAGCGCCGAGAGCAGGTCGCGGATCCCGCCGGGCTCCTCGTAGGAAGGGGCGCGATGGTCGGCCCGGCGGTAGACGAACTTCTCATGCTCGGTGCCGATCCGCCATTTCTCTTGCGGCTTCTCGCCTCGGACGAAGGGCGCGAGCAGGTCGTCGCGGCTCTCGATCGGCGGGTCCACGCGCGCGGTTTCGGTCCGGGTCGTCATCGAGGCCCTCTAACCCCGGCCGCGGAAAGCCGCCAGCCTCTTCGAGTTGCCCGATGAAACCGGAATGGATCAATGTCCGTCGCTCAGCGGGCCGCGCGTTGCAGCCCCCTCTCCCCAGCGGGGAGAGGGTTGGGGTGAGGGGGCTCTGAGCCAGAGAATTTTCCGCATAGGCCGGACCCCCTCACCCTGCCCTCTCCCCGCAGGGGAGAGGGGATCCAGCGCATGCCGAGCGAATGCACCGCTTAATCGGGACAGGGGGCGCTCCAGTCGCCCGACCTGCCCATCCACAGGGCAATTGCGGCGAGGGCGGCGGTGTCGGCGCGAAGGATTCGGGGGCCGAGGCTGAGCCGGCGGGCTTGCGGCAGGGCGCGGATCGCCGCCCGCTCCTCGTCGGTGAAGCCGCCTTCCGGCCCGACCAGGATCGCGGCCGGGCCAGGCCAGTCGCCGATCGGCTCCCCCCCGGCCTCGTCGGCGAAGATGAGCAGGCGCTCCGCCGGCCAGGCCGCGAGCAGGGCGCCGAGCTTTTGCGGCTCGGCCAGCTCGGCGAGCGCGGTTCGCTCGCACTGCTCGGCCGCCTCGACGACATGGGCGCGGAGACGGTCGAGGTTGAGCCGGTCGACGATCGTCCGGCGGGTGAGGACCGGGACGAGTCGCGCGACCCCGAGCTCGGTCGCCTTCTCGACCAGCCAGTCGATCCGGCCGCGCTTGACCGGGGCGAAAAGCAGCCACAGGTCGGGCACCGCCTCGCGGTCGCGGAGCTTCCGGGCGATATCGAGCGTGACCCGCTTCCTGCCGGCTTCGGCGATCTCGGCGAGCCATTCGCCGGTGCGGTCGTCGAACAGCTTCACCCGGGCGCCTGCCCCCAGCCGCAGGACGTTGGCGAGATAGTTGGCCCGGGCGCCGTCGAGAATCAGCGCGGCCCCCTGCGCCAGGGTCTGGTCCACATAGAGGCGGGGCAGGCTCGACGGCGGCCAGGCGGGGGTTGCGGGCATCGGATGCGCTTATCAGCCCGTCCCGTCGAACGGGAGGGCTTTGGCGGCTCGACTTGAAAACCCCGCGGGGGCAGGTGTGGTGCATGGTCGGCGACACACATGCAGGCAAAGACGAAGACATCGTCCCCGATTCCGAGCGCAGGGGCCTGATCGGCGCTCTGCCCCGGCCGCTGCGCCCTTACGCCTCGCTGATGCGGCTCGACCGGCCGATCGGGGTGTGGCTGCTCTTCTGGCCCTGCGCGTGGGGAGTCGCCCTGGCGGGGCTGGGGCCGGACGGAGTCGGCCTGATCCTGTGGCTGGCGCTGGGCGCCTGGGCGATGCGCAGCGCCGGCTGCGTCTGGAACGACATCATCGACCGCGACCTCGATTCGAAGGTCGAGCGGACCCGGCTTCGGCCGCTGGCGAGCGGGCGGGCGAGCCTGGCCGGTGCCTGGATCCTCCTCGCCCTGCTGGCCCTCATCGGGCTCGTCGTCCTGCTCCAGCTCGGGCGGACGGCGCAGATCGTCGCTCTGGCGAGCCTGGCGCCGGTGGCGGCCTATCCGTTCATGAAGCGGATCACCTGGTGGCCCCAGGCCTGGCTCGGCCTCGTCTTCTCCTGGGGCGCGCTGGTCGGGTGGCCGGTGGTCCGCGGCGAGCTCGACCCCGCCGCCCTCATCCTCTGGGCCGGATCGGTCTTCTGGGTGATCGGCTACGACACGGTCTACGCCCTTCAGGATCGCGAGGACGATGCGCTGGTCGGCGTGAAGTCCTCGGCGCTCGCGCTCGGCCGCCATGCCCGGGCGGGGGTGGCGATCTTTTATTCGGTCGCCCTTGCGCTCTGGGCGGCGGCGCTGTGGCGGGTGCGGCCTGACGGCCTCGCGCTGGTCGCCCTGCTGCCGATGGCGGCGCACCTCGGCTGGCAGGCGGCGAGGCTGAAGCCGGACGACGGCGCCGATGCGCTTGCGAAGTTCCGGTCGAACCGGATGGCCGGCTTCATCCTCTTCCTCGCCTGCCTCGTCGTCGGCACCTCCTAGATTTCCAGCGCCATCCACCCTAGGTGGCGTCGATGCTGACCATCAACGAGGCCGAGGCGCGCGCCGCAGCGCTGGTCGAGCGCGCCGCCCGGGAAGGCGCCGACGCCGCCGATGCGCTCTATCACGCAAGCGCCTCCACGTCGGTGCAGGTGCGGCTGGGCGAGCTCGAGGACGTCGCCCGGAGCGAGAACGAGAGCATCTCGCTTCGTCTGTTCGTCGGCAGCCGCTCGGCGAGCGTCTCCTCATCCGACCTGTCCGGCGACGCTTTGGCGGCGCTGGTCGAGCGCGCCGCGGCCATGGCGCGCGAGGCGCCGGAGGATCCCTGGTCGGGCCTCGCGCCCGAGGACCGGCTGATGCGCGGGCCCGGCCCCGACGTCGAGGGGGACGACGGCGGCGACCCGGCGCCGACCGAGCTCAAGGCGCGCTCGCTGGCCGTCGAGGAATCGGCGCGGACCGTCGAGGGGATCACCAACAGCGAAGGCGCGGGGGTGAGCGCCGGTCGGAACCTCATCGCACTTGCGACCAGCCACGGCTTCTGCCGCGGCTATTCGACCAGCGGCTATTCCGCCTCCGCCAGCGTGATCGCCGGGGCCGGAAGCGAGATGCAGCGCGACTACGCCTTTCACAGCGTCCGTCATTATGACGAGCTCGAGGATCCCGAGGCGCTCGGCCGCCGGGCCGCCGAGCGCGCCGTCGCGCGTCTGCGCCCGGCCAAGCTGCCGAGCGGGACGATGCCGGTGCTGTTCGATCCGCGGGTGGGGAACACCCTGCTCGGCCATCTGACGAGCGCCCTCGGCGGCCCCTCGATCACCCGGCGGACCAGCTTCCTGCTCGAGAAGGAGGGAGAGCGATTGTTTGACGAGGCGATCGTCGTCCGCGACGATCCCCACCGCCGCCGGGGCCTTCGATCGAAGCCGTTCGACGGCGAGGGGGTTGCGACCCGGCCTTCGAACCTCATCGACGCGGGGCGGCTCACCGGCTGGCTTCTCGACAGCGCCTCGGCCCGCCAGCTCGGGCGGGCGCCGACCGGCCATGCCACGCGCGGCGCAGGCGGCGCTCCCGGGGTCGGCGCCACCAACGTCCATATGGAGCCCGGCCGGCTGAGCGCGGCGGACCTGATCGGCGACGTGGAGCGCGGAGTCTATGTGACCCAGCTCATCGGTCAGGGCGTCAACCCGGTGACCGGGGACTACAGCCGCGGCGCTTCGGGCTTCATCGTCGAGAAGGGGCGGCTGGGGGAGCCGGTCGCCGAGATCACCATCGCCGGCAATCTGCTCGAGATGTTCGCGAGGCTCGTCCCCGCCGACGACCTCGAATTTCGCTACTCAGCGAACGTGCCGACCCTTCGCATCGACGGGATGATGGTGGCCGGTGCTTGAGGCCGTCTCGGCGATCGTTCGCGAGGCCGGGCGGATCGCAGAGGCCCGCCGCGGCACCGGCTTCCGCCGCTGGGAGAAGACTCCCGGCCATCCGGTCTGCGAGATCGACCTGGAGGTCGACGCCTTCCTTCGCGACCGGCTGACCGAGCTCGACCCCGAGGCGGGGTGGCTGTCCGAGGAGGCCCTCGACGTCTCGGACCGGATCGAGCGGCCCCGGCTCTGGGTCGTCGATCCGATCGACGGGACCCGCGATTACCTGCGCGGCGGGCCCGGATGGTGCGTCTCGGTGGCGCTGGTCCAGGAGCGGACCCCGCTGATCGGGGTGCTCGACGCCCCGGCGCGCGGCGAGCATTGGGTCGCTCACAAGGGCCGCGGCGCCTGGCGCAACGGCGAGCGGCTGCGGGCCAGCGGCCGCACCGGGCTCGGCGGCGCCCGGGTGCCGGCCGATCAGCTGCCGGAGGGGGATTCGGATCTCGTCGCCGTGGCCAAGCCCAATTCCATCGCGCTTCGAATCGCCCTCGTCGCGGCGGGCGAGGCGGATCTCGTCGCCACCCTCAGGTGGGGCTTCGAATGGGACATCGCCGCCGCCGCCCTGATCGCGGCGGAGGCCGGGGCGACGGTGACCGGGGCGCTCGGCCAGCCGCTCGCCTTCAACAGCGCCAGCGGCGAGGCGTTCGGCATCCTCGTCGCCGCGCCCGGGATCCACGCCGAGGCGGCCGAGCGGCTGCGCGAGCGGGCGATGGATCTGGTCTGATCGTCATCCCGGCGGAGGCCGGAATCCACGAACGCGGCCGCAGCAGGGCCTGAGCCGCCCGTGTTCATGGATTCCGGCCTTCGCCGGAATGACGGAGGGCTTCGCCGCAGCGGCGGTTTCGGTTCCGGCCGCTCACCTGCTATGAGGCCGCCAGGAGGACCATCCATGAAGTTCGGGCTGCTCGCAATTTCCGCCGCCGCACTGATCGGAGCCGCTCCGCCCGGACCCGGGGAATCGCCCGCTCCGGCGGAGGAGGGGACGGTGCTCGGCACCGACGAGGATCGCTGGGCCCGAATGACGGTTCCGGTCAGCATCGGCGACAGCGGCCCCTATGATTTCGTCGTCGACACCGGCGCGGAGCGGACCTCGATCGCCCAGGAGCTCGCACGAGAGCTTCGGCTCGGCCTCGGCTCCCGGGCACGGCTCCACAGCATGACCGAGGTGAGCCAGATCCAGACCGTGCTCATCCCGGCGCTGGAGGTCGGCGGCCGCAGCGTTCGCGACATCCACGCGCCGGCGCTTCAGCGCCGCCATATCGGCGCGGAGGGGATATTGGGCGTGGATTCGCTTCAGTCGCAGCGGGTCTCGTTCGATTTCGTCCGGCAGCAGATGACGGTGTCGAACAGCCACAGGCGGGAGGAAAGCTGGCCCGCGGACACGATCGTCGTCACCGCCCGCAACCGGCTCGGCCACCTGGTTCTCGTCGACGCGTCGGTCGACGGGCAGAAGGTGTGGGTGATCCTCGACACCGGCGCGCAGACCACAGTCGCCAACAACGTGCTCAGGCGCAAGCTCGAGGAGAAGGGCCGGCTGAAGGCGACCGTGCCGATCATGCTGCTGAGCGTCACCGGTGGGCAGATGCTGGCCGATCAGACCACCGTGAGGCGGATCCGCCTCGGCGGGATCGACATCAACGACATGCCGGTCGCCTTCGCCGACGTCCACCCCTTCGCCAAGCTCGGGCTGTCGAAGCGGCCGGCGCTGCTCCTGGGGATGGACGCCCTGCGATTGTTCGACCGGGTCTCGGTCGACTTCCCCAACCGCCGGGTGCGGCTGCTCGGGCGGTCCAGCTCGGAGCGGGCGGGGATGCGGTTCGCAGCGGTGAAGCAGCCCGTCGCCCCAGCGAAGGCTGGGGTCCCGTTGCGTGAAGACCGCGGGCGCCCTTCGCCCCCTGGAGCCCCAGCCTTCGCTGGGACGACGCCTTAGGAGACCCGAGGCACGCCGAGCCTGGGAATGTCGATTTTCGGGCAGCGGTTCATCACCACCTTCAGCCCGGCCGCCTCGGCCCGGGCCGAGGCCTCTTCGTTGATCACTCCGATCTGGAGCCAGACCGCCTTCGCTCCGGCGGCGATCGCCTCGTCCACGGCCTCGCCGGCGGCCTGGGGGCGGCGGAAGATGTCGACCAGGTCGATCGGCTCGCCGATCTGGGAGAGCTCGCGCCAGACATATTCGCCGTGGACATGCTCGCCGGTGATCTGCGGGTTCACCGGGAGGACCCGATAGCCCCAGTCCTGGAGGAAGCTCATCACGCCGTAGCTCGGCCGGTCGGGCCGGTCGGAGGCGCCGATCATCGCGATCGTGCGGGTGGAGGCCAGGAGGTCGTACAAGTCTTCATCGCGGGTGAGGGGCATGGGGGACTCAACTCGAGCGGGGATTCGAACGGCGCAGACTGAGGAGGCTATAGGTCAGACCAGTGACGCCGAGAAAGATCAGAAGGATTCCGAACTCCGCCATCAACTATCTCCCAGGCAGCGCAGCAACCTCGACTGAGCCTGCGCAGCAAGCCTTTGCCGGTTCGATGCGTTTAACGCCGGACTCGGCGTCTCGTCTCCCAAAAACTGCGTCGCCAAAGCGCAACGCTGCTTATCGCTGCTACTCCAATCGTGCAGCACCGTGAATGCGCCGGCTATGATGCTGCCGAGGCTGGCTGAGGCCACCACCATCAGCCAACCCTCCCGGCCCAGCGAGGCGGAAGCTTTTTGGGCAGAACCTCTCGGCATCTGATTTTCATAACGGATGAAACGTCGTCTGCCAATCATCGCTATGCGAGGTGAATAGACTCCAAGAGCCGCATCGCGATGGCGGCGAAAGCGTCAGCCTCCGCCCCCTGGCCGGCCGCCGGCGGTACGCCCGCGTCCGAATCGCGGCGGATCGAGAGCGTGAGCGGAATTCGCCCGAGGAACGGGATCGCCATCACCTTCGCGGCCGCCTCGGCCCCACCGGCCCCGAACGGGTCCGACACCTCGCCGCAATGCGGGCAGGCGTAGCCGGACATGTTCTCGACGAGGCCGAGCAAAGGGACGTCCATCTTGCGGAACAGGTCGATCGCCCGGCTGGCGTCGATCAGGGCGAGGTCCTGGGGGGTGGAGACGATGACGGCGCCGGCCGGCTTCCATTTCTGGATGAGCGACATCTGGATGTCGCCGGTGCCGGGGGGAAGGTCGACGATCATCAGCTCGCGATCGTCCCAGTCGCCGTCCATCAGCTGGCCGAGCGCGCTCGCGATCATCGGCCCTCGCCAGGCCAGCGCCGTCCCCGGCTCGACCAGCTGGCCGATGGACAGCATCTTCACGCCGTGGGCCTCGACCGGGACGATCCTCTTGTCGTTGAGCTCGGGGCGATCGGAATTGCCCATGATCCGGGGCAGGGAGGGGCCGTAGATATCGGCATCGACAAGCCCGACCCTCCGGCCGGCCCGCGCGAGGGCGACGGCGAGATTGGCCGCGACGGTCGACTTGCCGACTCCGCCCTTGCCGCTGCCGACCGCGACGATGGTCCGCGGCGCCCTGTCCGCCGTCATCGCGATCCGGACGTCGCGAACCCCAGCGACCGCCATGAGCGCCGTGCGGACCTGGAGCTCCAGCTCGGCCCGCTGCTCGGGGGAAAGGCCGCCGACTTCGAGCACGAGGCTGGCCGCGCCGTCCCTGAGCCGCGGCACCGCGACCCGGCCGCGGGCCTCGGGAACGGAGGAAAGGGCGGCCGCCAGCGGGTTGGTCTCGTCGGTCATCCGCCGCAGATAGGGGGTGAGGTTCGGCTTGCCACTGTTTTTCCGCCCGGCCCGTTCCTATAAAGGCCTCATGGCAAGATTTTTTGGGTGGGGCGCGCGTCTCGGCGCCGTGTTGAATGAAAATCGCGGCGGCCCCTGGGGCCCCTCGGGCGGCGGCGGCTCCGGCGACGGCGACGGCGGCGGCGGTCCGCGCAATCCCTGGGGGCAGCCGCCGCGCAAGCGCCGGACTCCCGGCGCCGGGACCAACGTCAGCTCGATCGACGATTTCCTCCGGCGCAGCCGGGAGAAGTTCGGCGGCCGCTTCCCGCATCAGGAGGGGCGGCCCTATTGGGCCTACGGCCTCGCCGTCTTCATCATCCTCTGGCTGCTCTTCACCTGCTTCCACCTCATCGGGCCTCAGGAGCGGGGAGTCGTCACCCTGTTCGGCAAATATAGCCGCACCGTGAATTCCGGGATCGCGATGACCCTGCCGCTCCCGATCGAGCGGCTTCAGAAAGTAGACGTCGGCCAGATCCGCACCCGGGACATCGGCTCCCCCGACGCGTCGCAGGAGAATCTGATCCTGACCGGGGACCAGAACATCATCGACGTCGCCTATTCGGTGCGCTGGACGATCCGCGATCCGCAGCTCTACCTGTTCCAGATCAACGATCCGGAATCGACGATCGGAGAGGTCGCCGAGAGCTCGATGCGGGCCATTCTCGCTACCGTCTCGCTCGACGACGCGATCGGCTCCGGCCGGAGCGACATCGAATCGCGCGTGTCGCTGGTCATGCAGCAGGTGCTCGACCGCTACGGCGCCGGCGTCCGGATCGAAGGCATCGCGATCAAGCAGTCCGATCCCCCGGCGACGGTCAACAACGCCTTCAAGGAGGTGTCGGCGGCGCAGCAGGAAGCCCAGTCCTACATCAACCAGGCCCGGGCCTACGCCCAGCAGCAGACCGCCCGCGCCCAGGGCGACGCAGCGGCATTCGACAAGGTCTTCGCGCAGTACAAGCTGGCTCCGGAAGTGACCCGGCGGCGCATGTATTACGAGACGATGGAGCGGGTCCTGTCCAAGGTCGACAAGACCGTGGTCGAGGCGGAGGGGGTGACTCCCTATCTGCCCCTGCCCCAGGTCCAGCGCCAGGCCCAGGAAGGAGCCGCCCGATGAGCCGCGCTCTTCGCAACCCCATCGCGCTCGCGTTCATCGCGATCGTCCTTCTCGTTCTGGTCGGAAGCACCTTCGCGACGGTTCCGGAGACCAAGCAGGCGGTGATCGTCCGCTTCGGCAACCCCGACCGGACGATCAACGCCTACCGCCGCGGGGTCGATTTCGGCCAGACGGGCGCCGGGCTGATCGCCCGGATCCCGTTCATGGAGCAGATCGTCTGGATCGATAAGCGGATCCTCAGCGTCAAGATGGACCGCCAGCAGGTGCTCTCGACCGACCAGCTCCGGCTCCAGGTCGACGCCTTCGCCCGCTACCGGATCGTCGATCCCCTTCAGATGTACGTCTCGGCCCGGACCGAGGAGAGGGTCAGCGACCAGCTGAAGCCGATCCTCGGCTCCGCCATCCGCAACGAGCTCGGCAAGCGGCCTTTCGCCACTCTGCTGAGCCCGGAGCGTGGCCAGCTGATGGAGAATATCGAGCGCGCGCTCGACCGGGTCGCCCGGCAATACGGCGCCGAGATCGTCGACGTGAGGATCAAGCGCGCCGACCTTCCCGAGGGGACTCCGCTGGATTCGGCCTATGAGCGGATGCGCACGGCGCGCCAGCAGGAGGCCGGGGCGATCCGCGCCCAGGGCTATAAGCAGGCGCAGATCATCAAGGCCGACGCCGACGCCGAAGCGGCGAAGACCTATGCCGAGGCCTATGGCAAGGATCCGGATTTCTACGCCTTCTACCGGGCCATGCAGAGCTACGAGACGACCTTCGCCCCGGGCGAGAACCAAGGCCGGTCGACGATCATCATGTCCCCGGACAACCAGTATCTGCAGGAGTTCAAGGGCAAGAACCGATAATAGAGGCGCGGCGGCGGTCGCGTCCCCCCAGGGCCGGGATGCCGTCGCTCCGGCGGCGCCCGGACCCCGCTTTCGGCGGGGTGGAGGCCGTTCGCAGCATTATCCGGCGTTCTAGTGGAAAGTGCCTATTCAAATCCGGTTCAGCGGCACCAAATACAGATGTAATCGACTATCCCCGGATCTGCCCGCCCGGGACGAAACAAATTTAGGAGGATTCCAACCGTGCGTTACGTTTATGGCCTCTCCGCCGCCATCCTGATCGGCGGCGCCGCCGCGACGCTGACGGTGGGGCCCGTCGGTGCGCAGACCGCGCAGAACGACCCCGGCACCATCGCCGCGGCCCCCCGCGGCGCGCCGATGAGCTTCGCCGACCTCGCGCAGAGGCTTCAGCCGGCGGTGGTCAACATCTCGACCAAGCAGGTCGTCCAGGTCAATCGCAGCCGCCAGGTGCCCCCCGGCTTCGAGGATTTCTTCCGGCAGTTCGGAGTGCCGGTTCCCGACGGCGGCGGCGACGCCCCGGTCACCCAGCGCGGCGGCTCGCTCGGCTCGGGCTTCATCATTTCCGCCGACGGCTATGTCGTCACCAACAACCACGTCGTCTCGCCGGCCCGCACCGGAGCCACGGTCGAGCAGATCACCGTGACCCTGGCCGACCGCCGCGAGTTCGAGGCGGAGCTGGTCGGCCGCGACACCCAGTCCGACCTCGCTTTGCTCAAGATCAAGGGCAGCGACCTGCCCTTTGTCCGCTTCGGCGATTCCAAGCAGGTCCGGGTCGGCGACTGGGTGGTGGCGATCGGCAACCCGTTCGGCCTCGGCGGCACCGTCACCGCGGGCATCGTCTCGGCGCTCCACCGCAACATCGGCGCCGGCACCTACGACCGCTACATCCAGACCGACGCATCGATCAACATGGGCAATTCGGGCGGGCCGATGTTCGACACGGCCGGCAACGTGATCGGGATCAACACCGCGCTCATCTCGCCCACCGGCGGCAATGTCGGGATCGGCTTTGCGATTCCCGCCGAGCAGGCCTTCCCGATCATCGATTCCCTGCGCAAGGGCCAGCGCCCGCAGCGCGGCTATATCGGGGTCAGCCTCCAGACCCTCGACGAGGACATCGCCGCCTCGCTCGGAATCCCCAAGAACCAGGGCGAGCTGATCCGCGGGGTCACCGCCGGCGGGCCGGCCGCCCGGGCCGGGATCCAGCAGGGCGACGTCGTCGTCAGCGTCGGCGGGCGCCCGGTCACTCCGGACGAATCGCTCGCCTATCTCGTCTCCAGGCAGCCGATCGGCTCGAGGGTCCCGGTCGAGATCGTCCGCGACGGGCGCCGGCAGACGGTCAACGTCGCGATCAGCGCCCGGCCGAGCGACGAGGAGATGGCGCGGCTCAACGGAATCGAGGACGATACGCCCGTCACGGAGCCGGCGGAGTCGCAGCAGTCGACCAGCCAGAGGTCGGCCCGCGAGAGCCTCGGGGTCACCGTCCAGACCCTCACTCCGGAGATCGCCCGCTCGCTCCGTCTCACCGACACGAACGTGAGGGGGGTCGTCATCGCCTCGGTCAACCCGAGCAGCGACGCCGCCGCCAAGGGAATCCAGGCGGGCGACATCATCCTGTCGATCAACCAGCGCGCCACCCGAACCCCTGAGGAGGCTGCCGCCGCCGTCGCCGCCGCCCGCTCCGCCGGCCGGAGGAGCGTGCTCCTGCTGATCCGTCGCGGCAATACGCCGCCCGCTTATTACGGGATCGCCTTGGCGGGTCGGTAAAGTACTTGCCTCCCCATCGCGACGCGATGGGGCGGGGGACCAGGCAAAGCCTGGTGGAGGGGTGACCGGGCGCTGAAGTGGCAGCTTCGCGCTCGTGACTCCGAAATCGGCGCCTTGTCACCCCTCCACCACCTTCGGTGGTCCCCCTCCCCATGCTTCGCATGGGGAGGCAAGTCTCCCTGCTTGCCGCCACGCTCCGCTTCGCAGATACGGCTTTCCAGCCCTTAGCCATGGGAGCGCAGCGCTTGGACGACGAGAATTCGATCTTCATCGGCCTGGGCGGCGGCAAGCCGCAGCGGCTCATGCTCGGGCGCGCCAACCGGCACGGGCTGATCGCCGGCGCGACCGGCACCGGCAAGACCGTCACCCTCCAGGGGCTCGCCGAGGGTTTCTCGCGCGCCGGAGTGCCGGTCTTCGTTGCCGACGTGAAGGGCGATCTCGGCGGCCTCGCCATGGCGGGCTCGCCGATGGGCAAGCTCCACGACGCCTTCGCCGCCCGCGCCGCCGAGATCGGCGACACCGGCTGGAGCTATGGCGACAATCCCGTCCAGTTCTGGGACCTGCTCGGGCAGCAGGGCCATCCCATTCGCACCACCGTCTCCGAGATGGGCCCGCTCATGCTGGCCCGGCTGATGGACCTGAACGAGGTCCAGGAGGGAGTCCTCACCATCGTCTTCCACGTCGCCGACAAAGACGGGCTGCTGCTTCTCGACCTCGACGATCTGCAGGCGATGCTCGCCGACTGCGCCAACCGCGCCGACGAGCTGACCGTGACCTACGGCAACGTCTCGAAGGCGAGCGTCGGCACCATCCAGCGCTCGCTCCTCCAGCTCCGCTCCCAGGGCGGCGACCGCTTCTTCGGGGAGCCCGCGCTCGACATCGACGATCTGATCGCTGTCGACGAGAGCGGCCGCGGGATCGTCAACATCCTCGCCGCCGACAGGCTGATGGCCTCGCCCAAGCTCTATTCGACCTTCCTGCTCTGGCTCCTCTCCGAGCTGTTCGAGCAGCTTCCCGAGGTCGGCGACCCGGAGAAGCCCAAGCTCGTCTTCTTCTTCGACGAGGCGCATCTGCTCTTCACCAGCGCCCCGCCGGCGCTGCTCGAGAAGATCGAGCAGGTGGTGAGGCTGATCCGGTCGAAGGGCGTCGGGGTCTATTTCATCACCCAGAACCCGATCGACATTCCCGACAATGTCGCCGGCCAGCTCGGCAACCGGGTCCAGCATGCGCTTCGCGCCTTCACCCCGCGCGACGAGAAAGCGGTTCGCTCGGCGGCGGAGACGTTCCGCGCCAACCCCGGCGTGGACGTCGCGACGGCGATCACCGAGCTCAAGGTCGGCGAGGCCCTGGTGTCGCTACTCCAGCCCGACGGGTCGCCCTCGCCGGTCGAGCGCACCCTGATCCGGGTGCCGGGCTCGAGGGTGGGGCCGGTCACCGACGTGGAGCGCGGAGTCCTCGTCCAGACCGACGCCGTCGGCTCCAGATACGACGAGGCGATCGACCGCGAATCCGCCGAGGAGCTGCTCGGCGCCAAGGCCGGCGAGGCCAGCGCCGCGGCCGCCGAGGCGAAGGCGGCGAAGGAGCAGGCGAAGCTCGACGCCGCCGAGGCGAAGGCCGCGGAGAAGGAGCGGGCGCTCGCCGAGCGCGAAGCGGCGCGCCAGGCCAAGGAAGCCGAGCGCGCCCGGGTGGGCGCGGAGCGCGAGGCGGCCCGCAAGGCCCGCGAGGCGGCGAAACCGACCTTCACCGACAAGCTGGTCCAGTCCGCCGCCCGCTCGGCGGCGAGCTCGGTCGGCCGGCAGGTGGCGGGCAAGCTTGGCGGGCAGCTGCTGCGGGGATTGCTCGGCGGGCTGTTCCGGGGGCGCTAGATCCTCCCCGCGCGCAGCGTGGGGAGGGGGACCACCCGTAGGGTGGTGGAGGGGTAGTTGGCGCAGGCTTGCGCCTTCTCGCACCTGATCCTGGCAGTCCTGAGCCAGCTACCCCTCCACCATGCTTCTCATGGTCCCCCTCCCATCTGGCGATGGGGAGGATCTGGCTCGTCGCAACCCTCTTGCCGACACGGGCAGCACCCGCGAAGGTGCACTCCTGGCAACGCGGGGAACGACCACATGGCGACGGGTGACTCAATTCGCGAGCTGACGGTCCGCTCGATCCTGCTCGGCGGGCTGCTCACCCTCGTCTTCACCGCCGCCAACGTCTATCTCGGGCTCAAGGTCGGGCTGACCTTCGCAACCTCGATCCCGGCCGCCGTCATCTCGATGGCCGTGCTTCGCTGGTTCAGCAACTCGACCATCCTCGAGAACAACATCGTCCAGACCGTGGCGTCGGCCGCGGGCACGCTGGCGGCGATCATCTTCGTCCTGCCGGGGCTGGTGATGATCGGATATTGGCAGGGCTTCCCGTTTGTCACCACCGCCGCGATCACGATGCTCGGCGGGATATTGGGCGTGCTCTTCTCGGTGCCGCTGCGGCGGGCGATGGTCGTCGACAGCCCGCTCCCCTTCCCGGAAGGGCGGGCGGCGGCCGAGGTCCTCCAGGTCGGCTCGAACTCGCGGGCCGGGGAGGAGGAAAGCGCCAAAGGGCTGTCCGTCCTCGTCTGGAGCAGCCTCGTCTCGGCGGGCTTCGCGATCCTCACCCAGACCCGGCTGGTCGCCGCGGAGGCTTCGGCCTGGTTCCGGGCGGGCGCGGGCGCGACCGGCATTTCTGGGGGGTTGTCCTTCGCTTTGATGGGCGTCGGGCATCTCGTCGGCATCTCGGTCGGGATGGCCATGTTCCTCGGCCTCGTCATCGGCTGGTGGATACTGCTTCCGATCCTGACGGCGCAGATGCCGCTCCCCGGCGGACCCCAGGCCTGGGCGGGCGCGATCTTCACCCAGCATGTGCGCTTCTTCGGCGCCGGGGTGATCGGGGTCGCCGCGGTCTGGACGCTGCTCAAGATCGCCGTGCCCGTGCTCGGCGGGATCCGCTCGGCGATGGCGGCGAGCGCGGCCCGGCGCGGCGGGGAAGCGCTGGCGCTGGAGGAGCGCGACCTTCCGATCGCGATCGTCGGCCTGGGCTCGCTCGCCATCCTGGTGCCGATCGCCTGGCTGTTGTGGACCGTCATCGCCGGCGGCCCGCTCGCCGCCTCGGCCGGGCTCCTGATCGCCGGAGCGCTGGTCTTCATCCTCGTCATCGGCCTGATGATCGCCGCCGTCTGCGGCTACATGGCCGGCCTGATCGGGGCCTCGAACAGCCCGGTCTCCGGCATCGGCATCCTCTCGGTCGTCGCGGCGTCGCTGATGCTCGTCGGGCTGTTCGGCCGCGAGACCGCGCCCGGAACGTCGGAGGCCCTGGTCGCCTATGCGCTGATCGTCACCGGCCTCGTCTTCGGGATCGCGACCATCTCGAACGACAATCTCCAGGACCTGAAGACCGGGCAGCTGGTCGGGGCCACCCCGTGGCGGCAGCAGGTCGCGCTGATCTTCGGCGTGATCTTCGGCTCGCTCGTCGTCCCGCCGGTGCTTCAGGTGCTCTACGAGGCCTTCGGCTTCGCCGGAATGCCCGGCGCCGGGCCGCAGGCCCTGCCCGCGCCCCAGGCGGCGCTCATCTCCGCCCTCGCCAAAGGCGTGCTCGGAGGCGACCTCAACTGGGCCATGATCGGCTACGGCGCGCTCACCGGCGTCGGCCTGGTCCTCCTCGACGAGACGCTCGGCCGGGCCAAGACGCTGCGCCTGCCGCCGCTTGCGGTCGGCATCGGCATCTACCTGCCCATGGCGGCGGTCCTCCCCGTCGTGATCGGGGCGGTGATCGGCTTCTTCTACGACCGGTGGGCGGACCGCCGCGAGAAACCCGAGTTCGCGCGGCGGATGGGCGTGCTCACCGCCACCGGCCTCATCGTCGGGGAGAGCCTTTGGGGAGTCGTCTTCGCCGGAATCGTCGCGGGATCGGGGAGCGACGCGCCACTGGCCGTCCTCGGGGAGGGCTTCGAGACGATGGCGGTGCTCGCCGGGACGGCGCTGTTCGTGCTGCTGGCGCTGTGGGTTTACCGAAGGACGATGCGCCTCGTCGGATCGGCCCCCTTCAAACCCGTTCAGTGATAGGTGATCGTTCGCCCGATCGTCACTCTTTTTTCCGAAGTCGCCATCAGCCCGGGGTATTGTTTCCTCTCCTCGGCGGATAATCGATCGGCTTTGGGCCGCCGGATCACGGTCGAGGTCCTTTTGATCCAATTGCCTCGCGAATCATATTTGTAGACGTGGGTCTTGGTCGTATGATCGTAGCTGTCCTCCAGCTTCTCCTCGGACAGCAGACCCTTGTCGTTATAGCCGTAGACCCAGCTTTTCTTCATCGCACCGTTGGGCTCATAGGAGACGGCTTCATGCGGCCTCCCTTTGTTGTCATAGGTAAAGGTTATCCGGTGAGCGCCAAGGCAGGGGCCGATCGGGGCGATCGCCTTTGAGCCATCGGGCATGTAGAAGGTCGTTTCCGAGCGACGTCCGGCCGAATCGTAGCGATAGACCGTCTTCCCGACGGCTTTGCTCCCCGTACGATAGGTCACTTCCCTCAGCCGGGCCTGTTCGCCGTAGCTGTTGACCTCTCTCAGGAAGACCTTGCCTTCGCGGTCATAATGGACCGTCTCGGCCACTTTGCCGCCGACATAGACGTGTACGTAGCGCCCCACGAGCGCACCCTTGGGATCGGACAGGATAGTCTCGACCAGATGGCCGTCCGGGTCGCGTTTGTTCACCTCCGTGCCGACGGGAAAGCCATGATCGTCGTGTACGGTCCGCTCGACGGCGTTTCCCCTGGCGTCGTAGACGGCAAGGTCCTGCTGCTGGGGGCGCCCCTCCGCCTCCGGTTCGCCCGGACCCACCCCCATCAACCGGCTCGACATTTGGGTGCTCACGGAGCGAACCGGGCCGAGAAGGTCCTCTTCTTCCCGGTTCGACTTCTCATGAGCGGCGGTCAGTCCGATCAGCAGCAACGGAACCGCCATGACTTTGAACAATCTGCCCATCGCAACCCCCATCGTCGCGCCCATTGGTGAATCTAGAGCAGAAGCTGGAGGCCCGCGACGTCAATCTGCGCCAAATCGGACCAATAGATTGGTCGGCCCGCCTTCTCCTCCAGCCATTTGGCGATGTCGGGTAGCCTCGTCGTGCGCACCCGGAGGTGGTCGCGGATCGAGGCTATGGCGACGTGGACCCGGCCGCGCGACTGCGAGGTCACGTAACGGGTCGGCGAAATCCTCGAGCCTGGCGACCATGGCCGGATCGGCCGAGCCGCCGCCGAGGTAGCGCCATCGCGACGAGATATCGACCAGCCCCTCCACCGCGCTTCGCGCGGTCCCCCTCCCCGAGAAATCTCGGGGAGGAATTAAGCCAGCTTGCCTTTGCTTCCATTCATCCGGCGATCGTCGCCTGCACCTCCGGGCCGGAACCGGGACGGTCGGCGGGTGCGCTGGCCGCCAGCGCCGTGAGCTCCGGAAAGTGCTTCTTCAGCCAGGTCCAGATCGCCTCCAGCTCCTGCTCGATCAATCCTTCGGCCGGGTTGAAATAGGTACCGTCGGCATAGCGCGGCGGAAGGCCCTTCCTGCCATGGCCGGTGTCGATCGAATGGCGCCACTTCTCGGCATGCGCCTTCCATTCGACCCGGTCGACCGGGGTCGGAGCGTCGACCCACACGTTCCAGGTCAGGACATTGCCCTTTGCCAGCATATTGCCCGTCGCCAGGTTGAAGATGTACAGGATCATCGCGTTGAACTCGTCCACCATCTCCTTGCCCGACGGCAGGATCGGGCCGATCTCCACGGCCACGTTGGCGACCGCCCAGGCCACTTCGTCGTGCCTGGCGAAAGGGGGGCTCACGAAGGCGTCGCTGATGCCCGACCGGACCGACAGCGTCGGCTGGTCGGGATCGCCGACGTGGTGAAGGTTGAGCTGGATCGCGTTGGCCTTGTCGAGGGGGAAGGGCAGCTGTCTCTGCGCCATGACCGCCTCGAGGATATTGTACCAGAACTGGTCCTTGGCGGACGGACCGAACCAGATCTGGGCGCTCACGGTCATGTCGGCGGCGAGCAGGTCGTGGTCCCGGTCGGTCACGGTCTCGTCGACCCATCCGCGCTGGCCGGTGACGGTGACCTCGACGTTCAGGTCGCCGAGGGTAGGCGAATAGGCGCCCTGCTGTGGGCAGATGATCGAATAGATCCGTCCGGCGTTCGTGTAGCCGGCGCGCGAGATATCGGGGGCGAACATCTGAAAGCAGCGCGAATCCGGATGGCCGGGGCGGGTCTCCCAGCTGAATTGCGGCCACAGCACGTCGAGCTGCCGATCCAGCAGGCGAATATTGTCCATGTTGCACAGCATCGGCAGCGGCGACAGGTCGGGATTGGGGTCGTAGGCGAACTTGGGGTTGGAAGTCGAAAATCCTCCGACCCAACCGGGTGCCGGCGTCTTCGCTATGATGATCTTCATAGGGGGATCGGATGCCATAGCTCTCTCCACGATCGCCAATCGATGTCGCATGTCGTGATTGCCATGTGCACAGGAGGCGTGAAGTCGACTATAGCGATGTTTCGGCTCGAGAGTCGATCCAATCGGACGACGTTGGATGGTTCTGCTTGAACAGTGACTAGTTTACGCGCGCATCTCAGTTCACTGGCAGAAAAAACTTAGGGCATATCGATATTTAGCTTGGCAGCCCGGAGCATCAACCCCTCCAGTCCTTCGCGGGAGAGGGGCTCGGGCTGAATTCGATATAGCCTAGCGTCTCGCCTCCAGCCATTTGGTGATGTCGGGAAGCCTCGTCGTCCGCACCCGGACGCGGTCGCGGATCGAGGCGATGGCGACGTCGACCCGGCCGCGCGACTGGGGGGTCATGTGGCGGGTCGCGAAATCCTCCAGCCTGGCGACCATGGCCGGGTCGGCGGAGCCGCCTCCTAGGCCGGCGAGGTAGCGCGAGCGCGACGAGATATCGACCAGCCCCTCCACCTTCTCGCGGTTGCGGATGGCGAAATCGAAGGCGAGGTCGGGATGCTCGTCCGCCACCGCCGAGATGAGGCCGGCGCTGGTCGTGGCGCCGGGCTCGTCGGTCAAAGCGAGGTCCAGCGCCCGCTGGGCCAAAGCGGGGTCGCGGGCGGTGCCGAGGAGGCGGTAGAGCTGGGCCCTGACCAGCGGGCTCCGCTCCGCCCGAGCCTGCGCCCTGAGGCGCTCCCAGCCCTGGGCGTCGATATTGCGGGCGCTGACGGCGAGGATGGTGGAGCGCAGGGGGCCGGCCGCGGCGAGGGGGTCGTTGGCGGCGAGGCGGCGATTGGCCTCGCCGACGACGGCGGGATCGCCCATCTCGCCCAGGGTCTGGATCAGATCGGCGCGAAGCACCGGCACGGTCGGCGCCTCGCTCGCTCTGGGCGCCCAGCCGATCCGGGCCAGCACCGGCGACAGCTTTCCCGACGCGTAGCGGGCAAGCATCGCCCGGCGGGGCGGATCGGCCTCATACATCTTGTGAACGCTGCTGAGGATCGCCGCGGCACGGCTCCACACCTGCGGGTTGGCCCCGGCCGGGACGGCGTCGACCATGTCCAGAGCCTCCGCCGCCGACTGGTAGCCGGCAAGGCCCAGTCCCCAATTGTCGGCGAGGAGGCCGATCTGGTCGATCGGCTTCAGGCGCGGGAAGCTTTCGGTCAGCCGGTCGAGCAAGGCGGGCGTGTAGAGCGTGCGGTAATATCCCGTCTGGCCGCTGTTGACGACGACGGGCCCGCAGCCCGGGACGGTGAGCGCGCCGGCGCCGCCGGTGACGAGGGTGCGGCTCTCGCTGCCCCCGACGGCCGAGGCGATGACCGGTACCCGCCAGGCCTTGGCCGACTGATCCTGCCGGTCGCGGCTAAACTCGGCCTGGCGCAGGGTGACCGCGGTCTTGCCGCCCCGGCAGGCCGCGCTCTCGACGCGGATCAGGGGCACTCCGGGCTGAAGGGTGAAATCGTGGGCGATGGCGGTGACCGGCTTGCCAGCCGCCCGCTCGACGGCGCGCCACAAATCGTCGGTCTGCGTGTTCCCGAGCCGGTGGGTGCGGATATAATCCTGAACGCCGCGCCGCCACGCGTCCTCGCCGACATAGTCCTCCAGCATCGTGATCACCGCCTCGCCTTTCTTGTAGGTGATCGCGTCGAAGGCCTGGCTGATCTGCTCGACCGTGCTGATCCGCTGCACGACCGGATGGGTGCTGGAGACGGAGTCGAGCGTGATCGCCTCCTCGCGGCCTTCGACGGTTCCGAGCTCGGGATCCCATTCGGGATGAAGGGCGGTGGTCGCCTTGGTCGCCATCCACGAGGCGAAGCCCTCGTTCAGCCAGAGGTCGTCCCACCAGCTCATGGTGACGAGGTTGCCGAACCATTGGTGGGCGATCTCGTGGGCGGCGACCTCGAAGATGCGCTGCTTGGTCGCCTCGGTGGTGATGGCGGGGTCGACGAGCAGGATCGACTCGAACGAGAAGATCGCGCCCCAATTCTCCATCGCCCCGAAGAACTGGCTGCTACCGGGGCCGGCGACGTTGTCGAGCTTGGGGAGCGGGTAGGGGGTCCCGAAATAGTCGTTGAACCAGGGGACGACCTGGGCGGAGCCGGTGAGCGCCCAGCGGCCCTTCTCGCCGTCGCCGCGCTTGGTGACCACGCCTATCTCGGTTCCGGCCGCGGTGGTGGTGATCCGGTCGAACTCACCCACCGCGAGGAAGAGCAGGTAGCTCGACATGGCTGGAGTCGTCTGGAAAGTGACTGTCTTGGTGCCGTTGGAATTGGCCTTCATGCCCGCCTGCGGCATGTTGCCGATCACATCCTGGCCCGCGGGGATCGTGACGTTGAGATTGTAGGGGGTGCGGAACTGCGGCTCGTCCCAGCCGGGGAAGAAGCGGCGCGCGTCGGGCGCCTCGAACTGGGTGAAGAGGGCGCGCTTCTTGCCCCCCGCGCTTTCGTAGTCGAGCGCGAACAGGCCTGCCGCCTGGGTGTAGATCTTGCCCTTGTAGTCGATCGTCAGCCGGTAGCGGCCGGGGGCGATCTCGCGCCCGAAGCGGAAGGTGGCGGTCTGCTTCTCTTCGTTAAGGTCGATGTCGCGCGGGTTGAGGGCGAGGGGAGCGTCCTCGCTTCCGCCGCCGAGCGAGACGTTGCCGAATTCGAGATCGGCCGCGTTGAGGGTGATGCTGTCGGTCGCCTGAAGGACCTGGATATCGATGTCCGTCCGGGCGGTGAAGCGCAGGTTGGCGGCGTCCGGAGTGGCGTGGATCGTGTACTGGAGCGGACGGACGTTGGCGGGAAGCTGGGTCGGGATCTGCCGGGAGGCCTGGGTCGCGGCGGCGGCGGGCGCGGGCGGGGCGGAGTCTTGGGTGGAGGTGGTGGCGCAGCCGGCGAGAGCGAGAGCGAAGAGGGAAGCGGTGGCGAGCAGACGCATGAGGCACTCCGGTGGGGGGCGAGGTCTAAGCTACTGAAGTGGCGCCCCTTCCATGTCAAACTCAGTATCCGAAGATCGGCGCCGACCTGTGGCCTTCGAGGACGTGGGCGCGAAGCCTGGCCGGCTCCCAGAGCAGCTCCACGCCCGCTTCCGCCTGACGGATCAGCGACACGATCGCCTCGTTGACCGGCGCCTGCCGCCCGAGCTTCCTCGCCAGCGCAACCACCTCGCCGTTCAAATAAGCAATTTCGGTCGGCCGGCCCGCCTTCAGGTCGTCGGCCATGGACGAGCGCGCCCGGGCGTCGATTTTCTGGATCTTGAGGAACAGGTTGTTGAAGATGAGGTTGGGCGAGGCGATGACGTGCGGGAGCAGGCGCGGAGGCACCGGGCCGATCTTGGCGGGCTCGATCCCGGCCGCCTCCAGCAATCCGAGCGCTTCGAGGATCGAGGCGGCGACGACCCGGCGATAGTCGCGCTCCCTGAGCTGCTCGAGCAGGGTCCGGCCGGACAGCGCGTTGACCGCATTATTGAGGTTGATGAGCAATTTTCCCCAGGCGATCGCCGGCATGTCGGCCGACAGGGCCAGCCGCGCCGGGCCGGCGCCGATCCGCCCGGCGAGCTCGCGCAGGGCCGGCAGGTCCTCGGCGAGCAGGTCCCCGGCGACGCCCTTGTGGAAGCGGCCGTGGCCGAGGGCGGCGACATTGTAGGGCACCGTCCCGGCCGCCGCCTCGAACCGCGGCTTCAGGGCCGACCGGAGCGTGTCGATATTGCTCACGCCGTTCTGGAAGCTGACGACCAGCGTGCCCTTCCTCGCGTGCCGGGCGATCTCCTTCGCGGCGGCGGCGGTGCCGGTGCTCTTGACGCACAAAGCGATGATGTCGGCCTTGGCGAGGGCCGCCGGCCTGGTCGAGAAGTCGACCTGCTCCGGCGCCAGCCGCACCCGCCAGCCCGAATGGTCGGTGAGGGTGAGGCCGTTCTCCGCGATCTCGCGCCCGATCCGCTCGCGCCCGACGAAGCTGACGGGCAGGCCCGCCGCCGCCCAGGCGCCGCCGATGAAGCAGCCGACCGATCCGGCACCGAGGATCGCGATGTTCGCCATGCCGGAAAGCTCCTCAACCGCCGCGGCCATCCCCTCGCCACAATAAGCGGTCCCGATCAACCATTTGTCTTGCGGCCGGCTTTGCGCGAATATCGGCCCGAACAGGGGGATTCGGGAATGCTTGTCTATCTGGCCGCGCTGACGGCAGTCGCTCAGCCGACACCGGCGAAGCCGGAGACGGCGGCGGTCGCGGCGCCGGCAGAACAGGCCATGGCGGCAGCGAATGCGGCCTGGAAGGCCGGCGATCACGCGAAGGCCGTGGCGCTGGCTCGGCCCCTCGCCGAGGCCGGCAACGGCGAAGCGCTTCACCTTCTCGCCCAGGCTCATGAATATGGCGCCGGAGTGGCGGCCGACCCGGCCGAGGCGGCCCGGCTCTACCGCCGCGCGGCGGACTCTGGCCATGCCGCGGCGCTCGCTTTCCTCGGCCTCCTGTACGAGACCGGAGCGGGCGTCGCGAAGGATCTCGACAAGGCCAATGCCCTTTATCGGGAAGGCGCCGGGAGGGGCGACGAGACCGCGATCTATTATCTTGCCGAAAATCATTTCCGCGGAATCGGCATGCCGCGCAAGCCCGAGGAGGCCGTGCGGCTGGCGCGGCCGATCGCCCAGGCCGGCAACAGCGGGGCCATGGCCCTCCTCGGCGCCGCCTACGACAATGGGGAGGGAGTCGCCAAGGATCCGGTCCAGGCGATCGGCTGGTTCCGCCGCTGCGCCGGGCTCGGCGAAGGCCACTGCCAGCGCAGCATGGGCATCATGTACGAATATGGCCGAGGCGCTCCGCGCGATCTCGATACGGCCCTGTCCTGGTATTCAAAGGCGGCGGCCAAGGACGTCCCGGCCGCCTTTGTCGACGTCGGCATGGCTCACCATTACGGCCTGGGCACCAAGGTCGATCATCGGGAGGCGATGCGATGGTATCGCAAGGCCGCCGAACGGGACGTGGCGGGCGGTCATGCGGGAATGGCCGAGCTCCACCGCTGGGGCCTGGGCGTAGCGAAGAACCCGGCGGAGGCCTTCCGCCTGTATGAGAAGGCGGCGGCGGCCGATCACAAACCCGCCGTCGTGGCGATGGCGGCCATGCTCGAGGAGGGCGAGGGAGTCGCCGCCGACCCTCAGCGGGCCGTTACTCTGTGGCGAAGCGCCGCCGAGGCGGGCGATGCCGAGGGGATGCTCGGGCTGGGCGACGCCTATCGCCGTGGCATCGGCATGGCCAAGGACTGGGCGACGGCCCTCGACTGGCTGACCCGGGCAGCCGACTCGGGATCGACCGGTGCGATGGTCCAGGTCGGCTATGCCTACGAGGTCGGCGAGGGGCCGCCGAAGGATTATGTCAGCGCGCTGCAATGGTATAGCCGGGCCGCGGATCTGAACGACGCGGTCGGGATCGCCAACCTCGCGCTGATGTACCGCAACGGCAGGGGCGTCACGGCGGACCTGGGCGAGGCGTTCCGGTTGTTCGAGCGCGCCGCGGCTCTCGACAATGCGAGCGGCCGGCTCTTTCTCGGTCTAGCTTATGTGAACGGCGAGGGGGTGGCCAAGGACGAGAAGCGCGGCTTCGCCATGGTCCGCAAGGTGGCCGGTTCCGGCGATGCAGAAGCGATCGGGGCGCTCGGCCTCCTCTACGAGGCCGGGCTCGGCGTAGCCAAGAGCGATCGCGAGGCGGCCCGCCTCTATCGCAAGGGCGCCGAGCTCGGCGACGCCGCTTCTATGCGTTATCTCGGTCAATCCTTTTCCGACGGCGTGGGGGTCAAGCGGGACCTCGGCCAGGCGGCGGCATGGCTGACCAAGGCGCAGGCGGCAGGCGACGCCGAAGCGGAGGCGCTCCTGAAGGACTTGCTGGCCCCGAAGACTTAGCCCGCCGTCAGCCCCGGCCGCGATAGCCCGGCACGTCCTGGACGGGAACCCACAGGCCCCGGGGCGGGTCGCCCGACTGCCAGAAGACGTCGATGGGCATCCCGCCGCGCGGATACCAATAGCCGCCGATCCGGAGCCAGAGCGGCTTCATCTCGCCGGTCAGCCGCTGGGCGATCCCGACCGTCACGTCCTCGTGGAACCCGCAATGGTTGCGGAACGCGGTCAGGAACAGCTTGAGCGACTTCGATTCCACGATGGTGTCGCCGGGTGAATAGTCGATGACGAGATGGGCGAAATCGGGCTGCCCGGTCACCGGGCAGAGCGAGGTGAATTCGGGCGCGGTGAAGCGCACCAGATAGGGCGCCCCCGGCCTCGGATTGGGCACATAGTCGAGCTTCGCCTCTTCCGGCGAGGCGGGCGGCGGGCTGGAGCGGCCGAGATGGGTCAGGTCCATGGCCGCCGCTTTAGTCAAGGCGGCGGGGAAGTGGAAGGCGGGCCCGGGAAGACAATTCCCCCTACGCCAGGGGCCGCTCCATCCGGATTGCCGGGAAGAGCACTCCGCCCGGCATGTGCGTGTCGATCCGGCCCAGGGGACGAAAGCCGAGCGAGGCGTAGAAGGATTCGCCGTTGAGGCTGGCCCAGGCCTCGAGCATCGTGAAGCCGGCGGCCCGGGCGTCGGCGGCGCAGCGCTCGTAGAGCATCCGCCCGACTCCGCGGCGGGTCCAGGCGGGGTGGGTGGCGAAATGGCGGATGTGGGCGCGGCCCGGGTCTTCGTCCTTGCGCCCGGGCGGGTTGGGGCTCCACCCTCCGACGCCGGCCGGCTCGCCGCCGTCGGTCTCGACGAGATAATAATGGCCCGACGACAGCAAGGCGGGGTTGGCGCGGGTGATGACCGGCAGGGTCCGGGCGAGCAGGTCGGGCGGGTAGGCCGCGGCCATCAGCAGCCTGTAGGAAGGGCCGAGCACCGACGAGACGGCCTGCTCATCCTCGGGCGTGGCGACGCGAAGGCGCATGGCCGGAAAGTCGCAGCCGCGGCGATCCAGGGCAAGCGCCGCGTTGATCCGGTGTCTGACTCTGAATTTCGCACCGTATCTTTGGTGGGCGGGGCGTGCGCTTTGACTCGCGCGGGGCGCGTGCCATAGCTCGGGCCATGAAGAAGATCCTGCTCGCCGCCGCCTCGCTCCTGGCCGTCGCCGCTCCCGCCTTCGGCCAGGATACTCCGCCGGCCAAGCAGGCCGAGGCGCCGGTGCCCCAGCCGATCGTCTCCGTCACCCGCCATAGCGGCACGTTCGGCGGCCAGCGCCTGCGCTACACCGCGACGGCCTCCGAGACCTATCTCAAGGCCGCGGACGGGACTCCCAAGGCGAGCCTCTTCTCCATCTCCTACGTCAAGGAGCCGCGCGACCCGAGCCGGCCGGTCGCCTTCCTGTTCAACGGCGGCCCGGGCTCCGGCTCGCTCTGGCTCCACATGGGCGCCTTCGGGCCGAAGCGGGTCGCGATTCCTTCGGACGCCCGCGACGACGGGGCGCCGCCCTTCCCGATCCTCGACAATCCCGACAGCCTTCTCGACGTCGCCGACATCGTCTTCATCGATCCGGTCGGCACCGGCTTCAGCCGCCCGCTCGGCAAGACGGAGGGCAAGGAATATTGGGGAGTCACCCAGGATGCGAAATCGGTCGCCGAGTTCATCCGGATCTGGCTGGGCGAGAACGGCCGCTGGAACTCGCCCAAGTTCCTCGGCGGCGAAAGCTACGGGACGACGCGCTCGGCCGCGGTCGTCAACCAGCTCGAGGGCGCCTTCAACGACGTCTCGCTGAACGGGATCATCCTCATCTCGACCATCCTCGACTTCGGGGCCCAGGCCAATGTGCCGGGTAACGAAATGCCCTACGTGCTCTTCCTCCCGTCGATGGCCGCGGCCGCCTTCCATCACGGCAAGGCGCCCGCCGACGCGGTCGGCCTCGAGGGCTTCGTCCAGGAGGCCAGGGAGTTCGCGGCGGGCGACTACGCCACCGCTCTCCTGAAAGGCCAGAAGCTGCAGGGCGAGGAGCGCTCCGGCATCCGCCGCCGTCTGGCCCGCTTTACCGGCCTTTCGGAGCGTTTCCTCGACTCCGCCGACCTCAGGGTAACGGATCAGCGCTTCTACAAGGAACTGCTTCGCGACCGGGGCCTGTCCATCGGCCGCCTCGATGCCCGCTATACGGGACGCGACTTCGACAATGCCGGGGAAGAGCCGGACAACGACCCGAGCTTCTACGGCATCGACGCCGGTTATACCGCGGCGCTCAACCAGTGGGTCCGCGACGGCCTCAAATTCCGCACCGACCGCCAATATTCGACGATCGCCGGGCTCGGCAATTGGGATTGGGACCTGGCCGATCAGGGAGGCGACGCGAAATATTACAAGAACGTCGCGCCCTATCTGGGCAGAGCGATGCGCGAGAATTCGGGGCTTCGGGTGTTCGTCGGCCAGGGCTATTTCGACTTCGCGACTCCCTTCTTCGGCGCCGAATATTCCCTCTCGCGAACCGGAATCCCACAGGATCGGATCGTCTACCGCTACTACGGCTCCGGCCACATGATGTACGTCCGGGATGAGGACCGGGCGAAGCTTTCCAGCGACATCAGGGAGTTCATACGGGGGGCGGTGACGCCCCCTCATCCCGGCGAAGGCCGGGATCCCAGCGGGTGAAAGGCGACGCGCTCTTCACCCTTCGGGGTCCCAGCCTTCGCTGGGGCGACGGTAAGCAGAAATGGCATTATGCAGGCATAGGCTGACTTTGTGTCAGCGAAGCTTGACATAAAGTCAGGCTTGCCATAGCGAGTCGCATTACCGGCGGATGGGCTGCCGGCGGGGCGAGGCCAGTGCGGTGAACATTGGGGCGTATGTGAAGAATCGGTTGAAGGTCCTGAGGGCGGAGCGCGACTGGAGCCAGGCGGAGCTTGGCGGCAGGCTGGGCGTATCCCGCCAGGCGGTGAACGCCATCGAGACCGGGAAATATGATCCTTCGCTTCCGCTCGCCTTCAAGCTCAGCCGCCTGTTCAGCGTTCCGATCGAGGAGATATTCGATGACGGCTTTGGGGGGGGGTGCGGGCGATGCGCGATAATATACCGCGCGGAGAAGGGGAGCGCCGGGAGGCGGCACGTCGCCGCAAGCGCGGCCTGATTATCGGGGCCTTGTTCATAGCCGGCGGGATAACCGGCTATTACATGGGCAGCACCGACGGAGGGGCGCTGTTCGACGGCCGCCCGGGCACCTGGCCGCCCGCGATCGCGCTGGCTATCGCCGCCATTTACCTCATTGCTGTCATCGGCGGCAGCCTGCTTCTGAACGGGGTCATGGACGAGGTCGAGCGGCAGCGGAGCTACAAGACGGTCAGTTTCGCTGGCGCGGTGCTGATCCTCGTCTACCCGACCTGGTTCGCGCTCTGGAAGGGCGGCTTCGTCGGCGAGCCGATCCACTGGGTGCTGTTCGTGCTGTTCTGGCTCTGCCTCGCGCTCGGCAGCCTCTTCTATCGCTTCCGGGAGGGGTAACCGACATGATCAGGAATCTCGCCGTCGCGGCCCTGCTCGCCCTCGTGCTGGCTCCGCTCGTCTCGCTCCACCAGCTTGGCGGCATCGGGGTCCGGACCTCGGTCCTGCTCGTCAAGCCGAACGGGACCGCCGTCGGAGGGGTGGCTTTCGAAGCCGTCCTTGCCGCCACCCGACTTTAGAGGCGGGTCTCGGGTCCGCCGCCAACGCATCTGTAAAATAGCAGAAAATCTCAGCGGCGACCGGCAGCCGGCGCCACAACCTTGCCTGAAGAAAGGAACGATCCGATGAAAAGCCTTTATTATTTCGCAGCCTCCGTCGCGGCGCTGTCCATCGCCACCACCTCAATCCCCGCGCCGCTCGCCGCCCAGGCGAAGCCGGCGGCGGCGCCGGGCAAGTTCGGGAGCTGGGGAGTCGATCTGGGCGCAAGGGACCTGTCGGTGAAGCCCGGAGACAGCTTCTTCGACCATGCCAATGGCGGCTGGTACAAGACGGCAGTGATCCCTGCCGATCAGCCGGTCGCCGGAGTCGCGCTCGACATCCATCTGCTCACCCAGGCGCAGCTCCGCTCGGTGGTCGAGGACAGCGCGCGCAACCCCTCGGCGGTAAGCGCTCGCCAGGTCGGAGCGCTCTATGCCAGCTTCATGGACGAGGCGCGGCTCGAGACGCTCGACGCCTCGCCGCTCGCCGCCGATCTCGCCGCAGTCAAGGCGGCCGCCTCGAAGAGCGACATGGCAAGGCTGATGGGCGCCACGACCGGAACCTTCGGCTCCAGCTTCTTCAATTTCGGGATCACTCCGGACCCGAAAGGCAGCAACCTCTACACGACCGGGATCTCGGTCGGCGGGATGGGCCTGCCGGATCGGGATTATTACCTCACCGACCAGTTCAAGGCCCAGCGCGAGGCCTATGCCGGCCATGTCGGTCGCACGCTCGAGCTGATCGGCTGGCCCGACGCTGCCGCCTCGGCTCAGGCGGTGGTCGCGCTCGAGACCAGGATCGCGGAGGCGAGCTGGTCGCGGGCCGAGCAGCGCGACCCGACGAAGATGTTCAAGGAAATGAGCTTCGAGGCTCTGCGCGCCCATGCGCCCGGGTTCGACTGGAGCGCCTTCCTGCGGGGCGTGGGCGTCCCGCCGGTCGAGCGGCTGATCGTCACCCAGGACTCGGCGGTTCCCAAAATCGCGAAGATCTTCGGAGAGGCGCCGCTCGACACGCTCAAAGCGTGGGAGGCCTTCCACATCGCGGACCAGGCGTCGCCCTACCTGTCGAAGCGCTTCGTCGAGAACAAGTTCGCCTTCACCCGCGCGATCAGCGGCCAGCAGCAGAACCGGCCGCGCTGGGAGCGGGGGGTGCAGCTGGTCGACGGGGTGCTCGGCGAGGTGCTCGGCAAGGAATATGTCGCCCGCCACTTCCCCGCCTCGTCCAAGGCCAAGATGGAGGAGATGGTCCGGAACCTGCACTCGGCGATGCGGGCTCGGATCCAGAGCGCTGCCTGGATGAGCGAGGCAACGCGGGCCGCGGCGCTCGACAAGCTCGCCAAGCAGCGGGTGAAGGTCGGCTATCCCAGCAAGTGGCGCGATTATTCCGCGCTCGAGCTCAAGGCCGACGATCTCTACGGCAACGTCAAGCGCGCGGGCGCCTTCAACGTCCGCTATTATTTCGACCGGATCGGCAAGCCCGTCGACAAGGAGGAGTGGATGATGACTCCCCAGACGGTGAACGCCTATTTCAACCCGCTCGGCAACGAGATCGTCTTCCCCGCCGCGATGCTCCAGGCGCCGATGTTCGACCCGAAGGCCGACCCGGCGGTGAACTATGGGGCGATCGGGGCGGTGATCGGGCATGAGATCAGCCACGGCTTCGACGATCAGGGCCGCCGGTTCGACGAGGCCGGGCGGCTTCGCGACTGGTGGCAGCCGCAGGACTCGGCGCGCTTCACCACCGAGGCGGGCAAGCTCGCCGACCAGTACGGCGCCTATGAAGGCGCTCCGGGGATGAAGGTGAACGGCAAGCTGACTCTCGGCGAGAATATCGGCGACCAGGGCGGCGTGAGGATCGCGCTCGACGCCTACCATGCCTCCCTGAAGGGGAAGAAGGCGCCGGTGCTCGACGGCCTCTCCGGCGACCAGCGCTTCTTCCTCGCCTGGGCGCAGGGCTGGCGAGGCAAGGTCAGGGACGAGCTGATGCGGATGATCCTCGTCTCCGATCCGCACTCCCCTTATCGCTGGAGGGTGGACGGCACCTTGCGGAACATCGACGAATTCTATCCGGCCTTCGGAGTCAAGCCGGGCGACAAGCTCTACCTGGCGCCGAAGGAGAGGGTGCGGGTCTGGTAATTGTTCGTCGCCCCAGCGCAGGCTGGGGCCCCGGGGGGTGAAGGACACCGCGCCCTTCACCCCCTGGGGTCCCAGCCTTCGCTGGGACGACGCGTCTCTGGACAAGGCGGCGGCGGCGGGACAAGGGAGGAGGCCCCTGCCGCCGGAGTAGCCGATGCGTCTCGCCCCCCTCTTCGCACTTCTCCTCGCCGCCTGCGCCACCACCCCCGAGCCCCCCACCGCTGCCGAGCGCGCCGAGCGCTGGTGGAGCGACGTGTCCACGCTCGCCGCGGAGGACATGGAGGGCCGGCTGACCGGAACCGCCGGCTACCAGCGCGCCGCCGATTACGTGGTGTCGCAGCTCGAGGAGATCGGGCTCGAGCCCGCCGGAACGGACGGCTTCTTCCAGCCGGTGGCGTTCGAGGAGCAGTTCGTCGACTCCGCCGGATCCACCGCGGCCCTGGTCGCGGGAGGACGCGAGACCGCGCTGACCATTCCGGGCGACATCATCATCGGCCGCGGCGACGGGCGGCGGCCGGAACGGATCGAGGCGCCTCTGGTCTTCGTCGGCTACGGGCTCCACATGCCGGAAGCCGGCCATGACGATTTCGCCGGCATCGACCTCAAGGGCAAGATCGCGGTCGTCGTCAGCGGCGGCCCCGCCGACGTCTCGGGCGCGCTCAAGGCGCATGCCCGCCGCGACCGGGCGAGGATCCTCTCGGAGCGCGGGGCCGCCGGCCTTCTGGCGATGACCACGGCGAAGGCGGTGGAGGTGCCCTGGGCGCGATCCATGGCTCAGGCCGGCCAGTCGGGAATGTATTTCGCCGATCCGGCCCTCCGCGACGTGAAGTCGGAATTCTTCAACGCCAGCTTCGCTACCGAGACGAGCGAGAAGCTGTTCGCCGCCTCGGGCCGAACCTTCGCCGAGATTTCCGCCCTCGCCGACGCTTCGAAGCCGCTTCCGAGGTTCGACATGAAGCAGTCGCTCCGGGCGACGGTGGCGATGCGGCACCGCCCCGTCACCTCGTCCAACGTCGTCGCCCGGCTTCCGGGGAGCGACCCGCGGCTGAAGGCGGAGCATGTCGTCTTCTCCGCCCATCTCGACCATCTCGGGGTCAGCACTCCGATCAACGGCGACGGCCTCTACAACGGCGCGATGGACAATGCCGCCGGGGTCGCCGGTCTTCTCGACATCGCCCGAAGCTACAAGGCGCGCCGGGCGAGGCCGAAGCGATCCATGCTGTTCGTCTTCGTCACCGCCGAGGAGAAGGGGCTTCTCGGCTCGCGCTATTTCGCGCTTCGGCCGTCCGTCCCGAAAGCCTCGATGGTCGCCAACATGAACTTCGACATGGCGCTCCCGATCATGCCGCTGAAGAGCGTCACCGCCCTTGGCGCCGAGGAAAGCAGCCTCGGCGCCATGGCTGCCGCGGTGGGCGAGTCGATGGGCCTGCCCCTGGTCCCCGATCCTTTCCCGGACCGGAACAGCTTCGTCCGCTCGGACCAGTACAGCTTCATCCGCGAGGGCGTGCCGGCGCTCGCCTTCAAGTTCGGCTTCGGCCCGAAGGACCCGGAAGCCGAGATCGAGCGCCAGTGGCGCTCGACCCGCTATCACGCGCCGTCAGACGATCTCTCCCAGCCGGTGGCCCGGGAGGACGCGATCCGGCTTCACGATTTCGTCGGCGAGCTCGCGCTCCGGGTCGCGAACGCGCCCGAACGGCCCACCTGGGGCGGGCAGAGCTTCTTCCGGCGGTTCGCACGATGAGGGCCGTAGCGGCGCTCCTCTTGATGGTCTCCGCCCCGGCGGCGGCGCAGAAGGCCGCGCCGCTTCTCACCGCCGCCGAGACCGAGGCGCTGGCGTCGGAGCTTTCCGGCGCTTCCGCGAAGCGGACCGTCCAGGCGCTGTCCCTCCACCACCGGATGCGCGGCTCGGAGGGCTATCGCGCCGCTGCCGAGCTGATCCGCGACCGGCTTCGGGACTATGGCCTGAAGGAGGCGGACATCCTCTCGCTGCCGGCGGACGGCAGAATCTTCTACGGGACCCAGCGCTCCCGCCCGGCCTGGAATGCGAGCTTCGCCGAGCTTTGGGAGCAGAGGCAGGAAGGCGGCCGCTGGCGCGACGGCGAGCGGATCGCGTCGTGGGCGGACCAGCCGATCACACTCGCCCAGGACAGCGTCGGCGGCCGGGCCGAGGCCGAGCTGGTCGACGTCGGCACCGGCGCCTCGCCGGCCGACTATGCCGGCAAGGAGGTTCGCGGCAAGCTCGTGCTCGTCTCCGGCCAGCCGGAGGCCGCGGCGAAGCTGGCCGTCACCGAGCGGGGCGCCGCCGGAATCATCTCCTGGGCCCAGAACCAGCGCTCGGCCTGGTGGGGCGACGACGAGAGCCTGATCCGCTGGGGCCATCTCAGCACCTGGAACGACCCGACCTTCGCCTTCATGGTCTCGCCCGCGCGGGCCCGGGCGTGGCAGGCCCGGCTTGCCAAAGCCGAGACGGTGCGCCTCCGCGCCGACGTCAAGGCGGGCCGCACTCCCGGCGCCTATCTCATCCCCACGGCGGTGATCCCCGGCAGGGACCGGTCGAAGGAGATCGTCTTCTCCTGCCACCTGGACCACCCCTCGCCCGGCGCCAACGACAATGCCAGCGGCTGTTCGGGCATCCTCGAAGTCGCGCGCAGCCTGAACCGGCTCATCGCCAGCGGGCGGCTGCCGAAGCCGGAGCGTACCATCCGCTTCCTCTGGCCGTGCGAGATCGAGTGCACCATCGCGCTGCTCAATGCGCGGCCCGAGTTCGCGCGGCGCACGCTGGCGACGATCCACCTCGACATGATCGGCGGCAATACGGAGATCACCAAGTCGAACCTGCAGGTCGAAGGATCGCCGCCGAGCCTGCCCAGCTTCGTTGACGAGGTCGCCTTCGCCATCGCCCGCTTCGTTGACAACCAGTCGGCGCTGTACGCCAACACCGGCGAAGCGCCGCTGCCGCTGCTCGACCCGGAAGGCACCAGGCAGCCGCTGCGCGCCAAGATCGGCGGCTTCTCGGAAGGCTCCGACCACCAGGTGTGGAGCGAGGGGAGCTGGCGCATTCCCGTCATCTACCTCGCCGACTGGCCGGACA
>DASWLZ010000018.1:0-2347 GCA_036399975.1 Allosphingosinicella sp. | reverse complement strand
GCCAAAGACAGACTCCGCGCCGCCGGCAAACCCGCAAAGGTCGTCCTCGTCGCGCTCATGCGAAAGATGATCGTCACCCTCAACGCCATCCTCCGCACAAACCTGCCTTGGGCCCATGCCTAAGACGGTTGCTCCCCATCTTCGATGGGGAGGCAAATCAGTGGCGATGCTTTTTCGGCTTCGTCAGGCTCTCATGGACGAAGGCGACGAACTGGTCGGGCTTGATGAAGCCTTCCGGCATCCCATAGGCCGCCGCCGGCTTCGACGCCTGGATCTGGGCCAGCGTTCGCTTCGCCGCGACCCCGGCCGCCACTTTCGCCCGTATGTCGACCAGCATCGCCCGATAGGCGGCGAGATCCGCGCGCGAGGCGACAGGGCCGTGCCCGGGGATGATCCGGGTCGTCTCGTTGCTCCGGGCGAGGCCCTTGTCGGCTGCCGCGACCAGCCCGTCGATCGATCCTCCGGAGCTCAGGTCGATGAAGGGGAAGCTCATCTTGTGGAAGAAGGTGTCGCCCATGTGGAGGACGTTGGCCTTCTGCCAGTGAACCAGCGAATCGCCGTCGGTATGGGCGTTGGCGACGTGGACGACGTGGAGGGTGTCGCCGTTCAGGTGAAGGGTGACTCCGTCCTCGAACGTGACGACCGGAAGAGCGCCGGCGGGCGAGGCGGCGACCTTGCTGCCCAGGGCGGCGATCAACTGCTCGCTCGACATGCGGGTGCGCACGTTGCTGTGGGCCAGGATCACCGCGCCCCGGCCGCCCATCGCCTCGTTGCCGCCGGTATGGTCGCCGTGCCAGTGGGTGTTGATGACGAAGCGAACCGGATTGCGGCGCAGCTTGTCGTCGGCGAGGATCTCGCGGTTACCGCCGATTGCGGCGATTGCAGCCAGGATCCTGTCGCTCATCGGGGCATATTGGTCGTCGACGATGATGTTGCCGTCCGCGCCGTAGGACAGGCCGATATTGCCGCCGGCCCCGAACAGGACGGCCACGCCGGGGGCGATCTTCTCGACCTTTACCTCGACCTTCGACAGATCCTGCTGCGCCGAAGCGGGCGCGGCGGCGAGAGCTGCGATGGCGAAGATGATCGGACGCATGGATTTCCCCCTATTCATGGCTTCAGTCGCGCGCCCACCGCTCCGGATACCGCCGCCGCTGCGGGCCGCTGGTCGGCCCCTTCACCCGCGGCCATTCGTCGGTCCAGACGAGGTGGTCGATGAGCATGACCCGCCTCGTATTGACCTCGTCGGTCGGCTTCGTGCGCGGCCGGGCGGCATCGACCGCGTGATAGACGATCCAGCTCTCGCCATGCTCGTCGTCGATCACGCTGTTGTGGCCGGGGCCGATCCACTTGGAATTCTGCTCGAGGAGGGTGCCGGGCTGAAGCTCGAACGGGCCGGTGGCGCTTCGCGAGCGGGCCACCATCGCGGCATAGTGAACGCCTTTGCCGCAGCAATTGTCGCCCGAATAGAATAAATAATAATAGCCGCCGCGAAGAACGACCCAGGCGCCTTCGACGAGGTTGCGATAGGGCGTTTTCTTGTCGGCATGGACGAGATCGACGGGCGCGCTTCCAGGCGCGAAGGACAGGCGGTCGGGCGCCAGCTCCTGGACCTTGATCGGTCCGAAGCCGGAGCCCCAGTAGAGCAGCCGCTTGCCCGTCGCCGGATCGTCGTAGGACATCGGGTCGATGTTGACGAAGCCGGGGCCGCACTGGAGCGGTCGGCCCATGTCGGTGAACGGCCCCTCGGGGCGTTCCGCCGTGGCGACCGCGAGGCACAGGCCCTTCTTGTCGTCGGTCAGGGCTTCGTCGGGCTTGGCCGAATAATAGAGGTAGAAGCGGCCGCGATGCTCGGCGACGTGCGGGGCCCAGAAATCCTGGGTCCTGCCCGCCCAGGCCGGCTTGGCGGGCAGAGCGTCGCCGAGATGCTCCCAGGCGAAGAGGTCGCGGGAGCGGGCGACCTGGAGGTTGATCATCCTGCCGTCGCGCTCGGTCTGAGTGGCGTAGACGTAATAATAGCCGTCCCTGGCGCGCAGGATGGCGGGGTCGGGGAAATCGGAGTCGATGACGGGATTGGCGAAGGTGGCGCGGGGCTTCTGAGCCGTCGCGCAGGAGGCGGCGGCCAGGGCGAGGAGCGGGAGCAGGAAGCGCATGGGGGGAGCATAGCGAAGGATCGGCGGTGGGCCACCTTTATCCTCCCCATGCTCAGCATGGGGAGCAACCGTCTTAGGCATGGGCCCAAGGCAGGTTTGTGCGGAGGATGGCGTTGAGGGTGACGATCATCTTTCGCATGAGCGCGACGAGGACGACCTTTGCGGGTTTGCCGGCGGCGCGGAGTCTGTCTTTG
>DASWLZ010000017.1:0-181515 GCA_036399975.1 Allosphingosinicella sp. | reverse complement strand
GCGTAAGGAGGCCAGCGCCGCCATCGCGCCTTCGAAATCCTCGGCGTCCACCGCCGCCCGGGCTCGGGGCTCCGCCGAATCGAGGGCCGCGATGAGTGCATCTTCCTCTTTATCGGGCGTGTAGGGAAGAGGTTTGTTCTGCGATTGTTCCGTCACCCCGACGGAAGCCGGGGCCTCGGGGAGCCCCGCCGAGACTTCTTGACCCGAGGTCCCGGCTTTCGCCGGGATGACGGGATAACCCTCCTTCTTGAGGATGTTCGCCGCCCTTTTGTAGCCTGCGAGGAGATCGGCGCCCTCGGGGGTCTCGACGAAGGCCTGGAGCGCCTTCACCCGGGCGAGCAGGCGGACGAGATCGTCCTCGCCGCCCAATGCGAAGACGGCGTCGATCAGGTCGTGGCGGACTCCGGCTTCGCGTTGCTGGACCTTGAGGCGGTCGGCGAAGAAGGAATCTAGCGACGCAATTGGCTTGCTGTCCGCTCGGAATCGGAACGGCGCTCTGTCTACGTCCTCCTGGAATGCACTTCCCTTTGTCCGCTTTGGCAGAATGAACACCCAGTCGACTAATTTGAGGAAAGGCTGCTCCCACTGGATCGAGTTTAGCCCCTTCCGTGGGATCTTCCGAACCCTCCAGAGCCCTGTAATGCCGGTCAGCTCGTCACCGAAGGAAAGTGTCGTCGGCCCTCGCCCGACCATGGCTTGAAGGTCGTCATGTGCAGTGTAGCCTTGGAGCGCAAGGTTGCGGTGCACCTCGAATGCCCGTGTGATTGAGAGGCGGAACCCATTCGTGACGAGAAGTTGAATCACGCCGAGCGCACTTCTGCGTAGTGCAAACGGGTCCTTCGACCCGGTGGGTTCTTCCTCAATCCCGTAGAAAGTAAATAAGCTGTCCAGCTTATCCGCCAGACTCACCGCCACCGTCACCGGCGCCGTCGGCACCTCGTCGCCCTGCCCCACCGGCTTGTAATGGTCGCGGATCGCGTCGGCGACCGCCGGATGCTCGCTTTGGGCCCGGGCGAGGTGGCCGCCGATCAGGCCCTGGAGCTCGGGGAACTCGCCGACCATCTGGGTGACGAGGTCGGCCTTGCAGAGGCGGGCGGCGCGTTCGGCGAGGCTGGCGAGGTCTCCCCTCCCTGGAAGGGAGGGGCTGGGGGTGGGTGCGAGCGGAGCGAGCCCTTCAGCGTCGGTGTTTCGGCCGCCTTCGGCGGGACCCACCCCTAGCCCCTCCCTTTCAGGGAGGGGGATTATGCCCTCCTCGACGAGCCACCTTGCCAGCTTGGCGACCCGGTCCACCTTGTCCGCCACGGTTCCCAGCTTTTCGTGGAAGACGATGTCGCCGAGCTTCTTCGACTGCTCCTCGAGCGGGACCTTCAGATCCTGCTCCCAGAAGAACGTGGCGTCGGAGAGGCGGGCGGAGAGGACTCGCTCGTTGCCGGCGACGATCGAGGCGCCGCCGTCGAGCGCCTCGATATTGGCGGTGCAGACGAAAGCGGGAGCGAGCTCGCCCTTTTCGTCGGTGACCGCGAAATATTTCTGGTTGGTCCGCATGGTGAGCTGGATCACCTCGCGCGGCACTTCGAGGAAAGCGGGGTCGAAGCGCCCGAGCAGCGGCACCGGCCATTCGGTGAGGCCGGCATTCTCGGCGAGCAGGCCCTCGTCCTCGACCAAAGCCAGGCCGGCGGCCGCGGCGGCGGCGTTCGCGCCCTCGGCGATGATCCGGCGGCGCTCGGCGGGATCGGAGACGACGTGGCAGGCCTTGAGCTTCTCGACATAATCCTGGGCGCCGCCCAGCGTGATCTGGCCCGGATGGTGGAAGCGGTGGCCGACGGTGGCGGCGCCGCTCCTGATCCCGGCGATCTCGAAGTCGACGATCTCCTCGCCGAGCAGGGCGATAATGCCCTGGAGCGGGCGCACCCAGCGCGGGCTCTCGGTCGAGGCGGAGGCGGCGCCCCAGCGCATCGACTTGGGCCAGGGGAAGGCCCGGACGAGGGCGGGTATCGCCTCGGCGAGGACCGAAGCGGTGGCCCGCCCCGGCTTCTCGACCGTCGCGAACCAGACGCCGTCGCGCTCCTCGAGCCGGTCCTTCGTCAGGCCGGTCTTGCGAAGGAAGCCTTCCAGCGCCTGCGGCGGCGCGGACGTGCGCGGCCCCTTCGTCTCCTCGCGGACCGCGTCGGTCTCGGCGGGGAGATTGCGGGCGATCAGGATGAGCCGGCGGGGCGTGGCACAGGTCTCGATCGCCTCGGCCGCGAGCCCGGCACTTGAGAGCTGCTCGGAGAAAAGGCGCGCAAGGTCCTGCTGCGCCTTGAATTGCATTCGGGCGGGTATCTCTTCGGAAAGAAGCTCGAGGAGGAAGTCAGGCATTTCCGCGCACTCCGGCGCGAAGCGCCAAATCCGTCAGTTGCTCGCGCAGAGACGCAGAGACGCAGAGAGGCTGCGGCAGGCCCCCAGCCCGTGCCCCGGCTACAACCATTTCGAAAGGACGCTGCGCGCCGTGTGAGGCTTGGAATCTCTGCGTCTCTGCGTCTCTGCGCGCAAAAACCCTCATCCTTCCCACCCGTTCTTCTCCATCCAGGACTGGCAGGCGCCCTTCGCCAGGTCCCGCACCCGGCCGATATAGGCCTGGCGCTCGGCGACGGAGATGACGCCCCTCGCCTGAAGGGTGTTGAAGATGTGGCTGGCCTTGATCGCCTGGTCGTAGGCGGGGAGCGGGAGCTTGGCTTCGATGCAGCGGGCATTCTCCTCCGCCGCGTCCTTGAACCAGCGGAACAGGGTCTCGGTGTTGGCGACCTCGAAATTGTAGGCGCTGAACTGGCGCTCGTTCTCCAGGAAGACCTCGCCGTAGGTCACGCCCCCCTCTCCGTCTTTGGCGTCGTTGAAGGCGAGGTCGTAGACGTTGTCGATCCCCTGGACGTACATGGCGAGCCGCTCGAGGCCGTAGGTGAGCTCGCCCGCCACCGGCTTGCAATCGTAGCCGCCGACCTGCTGGAAATAGGTGAACTGGGTCACCTCCATGCCGTCGCACCAGACTTCCCAGCCGAGGCCCCAGGCGCCGAGCGTCGGGCTTTCCCAATCGTCCTCGACGAAGCGGATGTCGTGCCTGAGGACGTCGATCCCGATCGCCGCGAGGCTGCCGAGATAGAGCGCCTGCAGGTCCGGCGGGCTCGGCTTCAGGATGACCTGATATTGGTAATAATGCTGGAGCCGGTTCGGGTTCTCGCCGTAGCGGCCGTCGGTGGGGCGGCGGCAGGGCTGGACGTAGGCGGCCTTCCAGGGATTGGGCCCGAGGCTTCGAAGCGCGGTGGCGGGGTGGAAAGTGCCCGCCCCCATCTCGACGTCGTAGGGCTGGAGGATGAGGCAGCCCTGACGGCTCCAATAATCGTGGAGGGTGAGGATCAGCGACTGGAAGCTGGGGGGCCGGTCCACTTGGGCTTCGCACCTGCAACAATGGGTGGCGACGCTCTGGCGCAGGAGGCTTGGGGGGTCAAGCGGAGCCGCTTGCGATTGACCGGCCCCGGCAAAAGCCGCAAGAGCGAGGATCGGCGGGCTTGGGTTCGGGCGGGTGCGACATGAGCTTAAGATCACTCACTTTTTCCACTCGGCTCTGGCTCCTGCCGCTGGCCGCTCTGGCCTCGCCCGCGGCGGCCGTGCCGTCGTCGCCGAAGGAGCCGCAAGCCAAGGGCCCGGCCGCGGCCAAGGCTGAGCCCCGGCCCGCCTTGTGGCTGCTCGCCGACGAGGACACCCGAATCTACATGTTCGGCACCATCCACATCCTTCCGCCGGGCTTCCGCTGGCGCTCCGCGGCGCTCGACAAGGCGGTGGGCGAGTCCGCCGAGCTTGTCGTCGAGACCTATGAGGCGCCCGGCGCGGCGGCGGAGGCCGGCGGCCTCGACTCGCTTGAGGGCTTCCTCGCCGACAAGCCGGTCCCGATCCTCGAGCGAGTGCCCAGGAAGAAGCGCAAGGCGCTGAAGGCGGCTATCGATGCGTCCGGGCTGCCCCGCCCGGCGTTCGACGCCATGCACAGCTGGGCGGCGGCGATGACCCTGGGCATTGCCCAGATGCTGGGCGAATATGGAATCGAGGATCCGGCGGAGGCGCCGGGGGTCGAGGACGTGCTCGAGGAGACGTTCCGGAGCGCCGGCAAGCCGATCCTGAGCGTCGAGGACGGGGATGCGGTGCTGGCCTCGATGAGCGCGCTGCCGGAGTCGGTGCAAAGGCAGCTGCTGGTCGAGACCATCGCCCCCGCGGCCACTCCCGACGATTCCTCGATCCATGGAGTCGGGGAGGCGGAATGGGTGGCCGGCAAGGCCGAAGCCCTGGACCTCGAGAGCGACCCGACCTTCCCCCCGGCCCTGTTCGACGTCTTGGTGCGCCGCCGCAACGCCGCATGGACGCAGTGGCTCGAGGAGAGGCTCAAGAAGCCGGGGACCCTGCTGTTCGCCGTCGGCGCGGGCCATCTCGCGGGACGCGATTCGGTTCAGGCGATGCTGGAGAAGCGCGGCCTGGTCGTAAAGCGGATCGACTGACGCCGCGGGCCAGCCGTCATCCCGGCGAAGGCCAGCACCGCGGTTCGAGTTATCATGGGCAGTGCTCATGGAACCCAGCCTTCTCCGGACAACGACAGGCCGCTCCCCCCTCGGCAGCGTGTCAGCTTCACATGATGATTTGTCATGGTCGCTTGACATAGGGCTTTGGCGGTGCCACTTCCCCCATCCAGAATGAAGAACAGCAGCGGCGGGCGCGGTCCGCGGCGACGATGAGGGCCGGTGCGCAACAGATTGAAAGTCTTGAGAGCGGAGCGGGACTGGAGCCAGGCGGAGCTTGGCGGCCGGCTCGGCGTGTCCCGCCAGGCGGTGAACGCCATCGAGACCGGGAAATACGACCCCTCGCTTCCGCTGGCGTTCAAGCTCGCCCGGCTGTTCGGGATGCGGATCGAGGACATCTTCCAGGACGAGGGGGCAGCGCAATGACCGACGGCGAGAATTTCGGGGCGGTGGCGGAAAGGCAGCGGCGGCGGCGCTACTGGACCTTGATGGCTCTCGCCTTGGTCGCCGCCCTGGTGATCGGCTTGACGGGGCGGCTCCTCGGCACGCCCTACGGGCCGATCGCCCCGGCCGCGGCGATCGGCCTTGCCGCCGCCCTCCTCCTGCTGACGGTGGTGGGCAATTGGGTCTATTTCCGGAGCATCGACGAGCTCGAGCTGGCGAGCAACCTCGTCGGCGGCTTCTGGGGCTTCTACGCCTTCATGGTCGGCTGGCCGCTGTGGCAGATATTGTGGCGGGGCGGCCTGGCCCCGGAGCCGAAGATGCTGCCCCTCTACGTCGGCGCCGGAGCGGTGGCCGTCGCCGGCTTCCTGTGGAAGCGGTTCCAATGAAGGCGGGCGCTTGAATCTCGGGGCGACGTAACGAGATGGTGACTGGCTGAGATGGTGACTGGCACGGACGATATGGGAAGGACGAATATGGCGTGGGGAAACCGGAAAGGCTGGCTTAGGCTGGCGCTGGCGGGGATGCTTCCGCTGACGGGCTGCGCGGCCGAGGCGGCGCCGGCCGCCAAGGCGGCGCGCCCGGCGATGTGGAAGGTCGCCGACGAGGACACCACGCTCTATCTGTTCGGGACCATCCACCTGCTGCCCAAGGGCCAGGCGTGGCGAACCCCGGCGATGGAGGCCGCCCTTTCCGGGTCGCAGGAGCTGGTTCTCGAGGTCGCCAATGTCGACGACATGATGGCGGGGGCCCAGGCGATGGCGAAGCTGGGGCTCTCGGCGGGCCTGCCCCCGATCGCCGAGCGCGTGCCCGAGGGCAAGAGAGCCGCCCTTCGCGCGATGATCGCCGAGAGCGGCCTTCCCGAGGCGGTGTTCGACCGGCTCGAGACCTGGGCCGCGGCCCTTTCCCTGCTCGGGGTGACCTTCAAGCGCCTGGGTCTCGAGCCCGAGCTGGGCGTCGAGAAGCAGATCGGCGCCCCGTTCCGGACCGCGGGCAAGACGGTCACCGGGCTCGAGACGGTCGAGCAGCAGCTGGGCTATTTCGACACGCTCTCGGAGGGCGCCCAGCGCGCCCTGCTCCTGTCGGTGGTGGAGGACAGCGCCGACACGAGGGCCCAGTTCAAGGCCATGCTGGGGGCCTGGGCGGCCGGCGACCTCAAGGGCATCGCCCGGACCTTCGACGACGAGACCCAGATGTCGCCCGAGCTCAAGGCGGCGCTGATGAGCCGGCGCAATGCCGCCTGGGCGGACTGGCTCGCCCGGCGGATGGAGAAGCCCGGAACGGTCTTCGTCGCCGTCGGGGCCGGGCATCTGGCCGGCCAGGATTCGGTCCAGTCGATGCTGAAGAAGAAGGGTCTGAAGGCGAAACGGGTGCAGTGACCCGGTCGTCATCCCGGCGGAGGCCGGAACGACGGCCTTGCCGGCCTATCGTCCGCCTTGCCCGTTGCGGGTATATTCGTCCTCCGTCGCCGGAGGCGGAACGGCGTTGCCTGTCGCGTCGGTTTCCGTCGCCTCGGGAGCACCGCTATTGCCGTAGGGAAGGAAGCCGTTCGGGTGTGACACGGCATCGGGCGGCGGCCCGGCGTCGTCCGCGGCATTGGCCGCGTTCACGGAGAGCGCCGGATCCGCCGCCACCGGCTCGGCGGACATGTTGGCGTCGACTCCGGCGACGTCGTTGAGGCCCGTCGACGGCTGCTGGCTGCTGCAGGCGGCGAGCAGGAGGCCCGGAGCGGCGGCGGCGAGGATGAGCTTGAGCTTGGACATGGCTTCCTCCTTGTAGGCTTCCTTTGGAGCTTCCAATCGGCCCGTTCCGGAGAACGGCTCAGCCGCCGCGACCGTTCCGGCCCCTCCCCCTCGGCGAAACTTGCCTTCTTCGCCCCCCTCGGCTAGAGGCGCCGCTTCCCCGTTCATGGTCATCCCTGGAGGCGTGAGCGCGGGCTTTTTAGCAATCCAAGTTTTGGAGACATGCACATGAGCGAACAGCTTACGCTGTCGGCCGAGACGCGCGAGCGGGCAGGCAAGGGAGCCTCCCGCGCAATGCGTCGCGAAGGCCGAGTCCCCGCCGTCGTCTACGGCAACAAGGAAGAGCCCCTCGCCGTCCACGTCGCGGAAAAGGCGCTGATGAAGATGCTGAACACCGGCCACTTCATGAACTCGGTCGTAATGATCGATGTCGCCGGCGGAACCACCGCCCGGACCCTTCCCAAGGACGTCCAGTTCCACCCGGTCACCGACCGGCCGCTGCATGTCGACTTCCTTCGCATCTCCGAGCATTCGAAGGTTCACGTCAACGTTCCGATCCGCTTCACCGACGAAGAGCTGAGCCGCGGCATCAAGCGCGGCGGAGTCCTGAACGCCGTCCGGCACGAGCTGGAGCTGGTCTGCGACGCGGCCGAGATCCCGGAAGAAATCGAGATCAGCCTCAAGGGCCTCAACATCGGCGACTCGCTGCATATTTCGGCGGTGACTTTGCCGAAGGGCGTCGAGAGCGCCATCACCGACCGCGATTTCACCATCGCGACGATCGTGCCCTCTTCGGGTGCGGTCATGGAGGCCGAGGACGCCGCCGCCGAAGCCGAAGTGCCGGCCGACGAGGTCCCGGCCACCGACGCCGCCGAGGGCGACGAGGACGAAGACACCGCCGCCGACACCGGGGAATAATTTGTCGCTGTGGAGGCGGCTCGGCACCCTGTTCGGCTCGCGGGCCGTCGAGGTGCCGGGCCAGCCTCTCTCCGACCGGCCGGAGGATCGGCCCGAAGCCGATTGGGAGGGGTTCGAGCCGGTGCAGATCTGGGTCGGCCTCGGCAATCCCGGCGCGGGCTACGCCATGCACCGGCACAATGTCGGCTTCATGGCGGTGGATTCGATCGCCGCGACCCACGATTTCGAGCCGCCGAGGAAAAGCTTCCACGGCTGGGCCCAGCAGGGCCGGATCGGCGGCGCCCGCATCCTCCTGCTCAAGCCGGCGACCTTCATGAACGAGAGCGGCCGGGCGGTGCGCGCGGCGATGGACTTCTTCAAGAAGGAGGTCGGCGACGTCACCCTCTTCCACGACGAGCTCGATCTCGCCCCGTTCAAGGTCAAGGTGAAGACCGGCGGCGGCACCGCCGGGCATAACGGCCTGAGATCGACCGACTCGCATGTCGGCAACGCCTTCCGCCGGGTCCGGATCGGAATCGGCCATCCCGGCCACAAGGACCGGGTCACCGGCCATGTCCTGGGCAATTACGCCAAGGCCGAGCAGGACCGGCTAGCCGACATGCTCGGGGCGATCGCGGCCGAGGCCGAATGGCTGGCGAGAGGCGACGACGCGCGCTTCATGAACGAGGTGGCGCTCAGGCTTCGGGACTGACAGGCTGGCCGGATGCGCCGCCTGCTCTATCTCTGCCTCGGCTTCGCATCGGTCGGCCTGGGCGCCGCGGGGATCGTCCTGCCGCTGCTGCCGACGGTGCCGTTCATGCTTCTCGCGGCTTTCTTCTTCGCTCGAAGCTCGCCTCGGCTCGAGGCGTGGATCGTCGAGCATCCCCGCTTCGGCCCGCATATCAAGGCCTGGCGCGAGCGCGGGGCGATCGGGCCGGCCGGCAAGCGCGCCGCCCTCTTCGCCTTCCTGTTCAGCGCCCTGCTCGGACTCGCCCTGCTCCCCTTCCCCTGGCTTCTCGTCCCCCTCGCCGCCGCCTTGATCGGCGGGAGCTGGATCGCGACCCGCCCGGAGCCGTGAGCGCCGGCCCAGGCTGCGCCGCCAGCCATTCCGGAACAAGCGGTTGCGGCCGGCGGCGAGGCGGGATAGCTTGCCCCGACCTGTGGGGGCGCGACGATGAGACGGGCAGGGTTGGCCATGGCCGCGACGCTCATGCTGGTGCCGGTCGCGGCTGCGGCAGAGCCGGTCTATTTCCACAAGCCGAACGTCGAGCGCGAGGCGTTCGAGGCGGACCTTTCCGAATGCGTCGAGCTGGCCGGAGGGGTTCGAACGCCGCGCCACTATTTGCCCTATTCCCCGAACATCTATGCGGCCGCGGCCGGGGCCTTCCTCGCCGGCTTCATGGCTTCCAAGGAGCAGCGCCACATGACGAAGAACGTGCTTCGCACCTGCATGACCGACAAGGGTTATCGCCGGGTCGAGGCGACCGATGAAGTGTCGGACGAGCTGAAGAAGCTGGACAAGGCGCAGCGGGCGGCGCGGCTGTTCACGCTCGCGGCGGCGGCGGAGCCCGCCGGGCGGGTGCTTCCGCAGTGAGGCGGCTCGGCATTCTCGCCTCCGCGATCGCCCTCGCGGCAGCCTCGCCCGCAGCGGCGAAGACCCTGCCCAAGGTCCCGCCCGCGCTCGACCCGGCCAAGGCCTACATCCTCGTCGAGTACAAGCTCCTGAAGAACCCCTATGGCGGCGGCCTGCCCGGCTCGCGCAAGAACATGCCGCTGAAATCGGGCCTGGTCTTCGCCCGCTACGACCCGGCGCTCGGCGACATCCGGGGGATGGGCAAGGCTCGGGCCAATCCGCTTCCGCCGGGCCAGCCGGCCGCCGAGGGCTTCCGCTCCAAGCCGCTCGCCAAGGGGGCCGGGTCGCGCCTGTTCCTGATCGAGGTGGAGCCGGACACCTGGGTCGTCCAGGGCTTCGGCAACACCAGCTTCTCGCTCGGCTCCTACACGTTCGACCTGGCGCCGGGCTCGATCACCGACCTCGGGGTCGTTACAGCCGAGCCCGACTGGGCGGAAGGCCAGGATCCTCCCGACATGGGCTCGCTGATGAAGTCTGCCTTTGCCGGGCCCTTTGCCAAATCGCCCGACATCGCCCCGATGCGGGCGGTCTTCCGGCCCCGCGCCGGCGGCGACATCCCGCTGCCCGCCGGCCTCCCGGCGGACAAGGTGCGGCCGGTCGCTTTCGCTCCGGGCGCGAAGTTCGGCAATTATCTCGGCGGGCTGGTCAACAAGATCGAAGGCGTCAATGCCGGCCTTCGAAAGCCGCACTGGACGAGCTCGACCAACCGGTAACGCCCGGTGAGCCGGCGATCCAATTTGATCTCATGCGCCATCGGCGCGGCCGCTGCGAATCTGGTCTGGCTGGCGATGATCGGCTCCGCCGAAGGCTATGACCGCCCGCCGCGGGACTCCCGTTTTCAGCTCAGCGCCGAGGAACCCTACGAGGTGACGGTCGGCCGCCTGACCGAATGCCGGGCGGGGCAGGTGTGGTGGGAGGATGGGTTTGCCCACTTCCCGCCCCAATGGGTCCTGGAGGTCAGCCGCCGCAACCGGGAGGTGGCCGCCTGCTTCAACCGGCGGTCCATCGGCAGCGGCAACGACTGGCGCCTCGTTCGTCCCCCGCCGGGGCCCGATCCCGGTTAGGAGGGATCGCTCTTGTCGGTCTTCTGCGCCGTGCCGGGCTCGGCCAGGTGACGGTGCATCTCGGCCGAGACGCCGCCGCCGAGCACCTGCGCCGCGGCAACCTGGAGCTTGTTGTGGAGGCCGTGGATGACGCTGCGCTCGCCCTTCTTCATGGCATCCCAGCCGGTCTTCGCGACCTTGGCAGGGTCGTCCTTGCTCATCGTCCCGACCCTCGTGTCCTTGAGGTCGGCACGCTCGAAGAAGTGGGTGTCGGTGGCGCCCGGCTTCAGGCAGGTGATTGTGACCTCGCTATACTTGAGCTCGTTGGCGAGGGCGTCGGCGAAGCTGTCGATGAAGGCCTTGGAGCCGTTGTAGACGGCCTGGAAGGCGCCTGCCATGTGACCCGCGATCGAGCCGGTGATGAGGATCCGGCCGTCGCCCCGCGCCACCATCGAGCGGGCGACTCGCTGGACGAGATAGACTGTGCCGGTGACGTTGGTGTCGATGACGTGGCGCCATTCGGCCGGATCCTGATCCAGGAACGCCCGGCCGAGGCCGTGGCCGGCGTTGGCGACGAGGACGTCGATCTCGCGCCCGCCCACCGCGTCGAGCAGGCGGTCGACCCCGGCGAAGGTCGAGAGGTCGGTCTCGACGTTGCGGACCTCCACGCCCAGCTCGCCGAGCTCGGCGGAAGCGTCGATCAGCGGCGTGTCGGCGGCAACGACCAAATCGTAGCCCTCCTCCGCCGCAAGCTTCGCCAGCTCCAGGCCGATGCCGCTCGAGGCTCCGGTGACGACCGCCAGCCTGCCTTGTCCTGCCATCTTTTTCGTCTCCTTTGAAGGCTTTGCGGCTTCAACCGAAACTCGCAATTCCGGTTCCTCCGAGAGTCTTGCACAGGAGCCTTGGGAAGCGCATGAAGCCGTGCATGAGACACCTTGCCCTGCTGGCGATTTTGGCCGTCCCCGCCGCGGCCGCCATGGCGAGCACCGGAGTGCCGCTCCAGGCCCTTAGCGAGGCCGACGTCGGGGCCGACGCCCTCAAGAACGCCGCCTGCTATCTCTACGACGGCCCGTCCGTGCTTCTCGTCGCGACCAAGACCAACGCCGTGGTGAATTCCGACGGCGACCTTCGGCTGCTTCAGCGGCGGGGCAATGACGGCTCCCCCATCGGCGGCGCCCGCTACGGCGGCATGAACCTCGAGATCGTGATCTCGCCCGCAGCCGCGGACGATGACGGCGAAAGCGGCCGAAGCAACCGGCCTGCCGAGGTCAGCGTCAAGAGCGGCAAGACCCGGCAGAGCATCACGGCCCGGTGGAGCTGCAACGGGCCGAAAGGGGCCTGACCGGAGCAGCGCCGCTCGCCCGGCGGGCCGGGATCGTCTAGGCGGCGCTCATGCCCAGCCGCCCCCTCTTCGCCACCCTCTTCCACGAGGCCGACCTCTCGGCCCCTGCCCTCCTAGCCGAGCTCGACGCGGCCTGCCGCTCACTGGCCGAGGAGGACGGCGCCGGGCGGCGCTGGTCGCGCGATCATGGCTATCGCGGCTATACGTCCTACGCCTCCCTCAACGACCTTCCCGAGCGCGACCCGAGCTTCGCCCAACTGGTTCGGCACCTCAACCGGCACGTCGCCGCCTTCGCCGCCGACTGCGCGCTCGAGCTCGGCTCGAGGCGGCTGAAGCTCGACAGCCTGTGGGTGAACGTCCTCAAGCCCGGAGGAAGCCATTCGGGGCACATCCACCCGCACAGCGCCGTCTCCGGCACCCTTTACGTCGCCGTCCCGCCCGGCTCCGGGGCGCTCAAGCTCGAGGATCCGCGGCTTCCGATGCTGATGGCCGCGCCTCCGCGGCGCGAGGGCGCTCCCGAGACCCTTCGGACTTTCGTCTATGCGGAGCCGGTGCCCGGTAGGCTCTTCCTCTGGGAGAGCTGGCTCCGGCACGAGGTCGTCCCCGGCCGAGGCAAAGGCGAGCGGATCAGCATCAGCTTCAACTACCGGCTCTAGCGGCTTCGCCTCAGGCGAAGCGGCGGGGGTCGACCTTGGCCATCGGGACCGCGCATTCGACGGCGATCCGGGCCGCCAGAAGCGGATCGAGAACCTCCCGTCCCTCGGCAATGGCGCGCTGAAGGGCGAAGCCCAGGGCGGCGGGGCGCTGGAGCGGCGGGACCTCGTAGAGCTCCAGCGCCTCGACCGTCCTGCCTCGGCCATGCCTGACCCAGTCGAAGGGCGACAGGGCGGGCCGGTGGGGCTCGGGAAGCTCGGGCCGCCCGAATTCGGCCGACCCGACCCGGCTCGCGGTCCGCTTCATCGCCTCGTGGATCATGTCGAGGGACACCGCCGCGCCATGAGCGTGCGCGGCGCCGAGGGCCAGGCTGAGAAGCGCGCTGTCGCTTTCCGCCAGCAGCCGGTTGGGCTGGTCCCCGAAGAAATAGATATTCCCCTCGCGATCCTCCACCTCCATGATCCCGGCGGACTTAGGGGTGAGCCCTTGGCCGGCAAGCTGATCGAGCGCCGCCCTGAGGCAGAGATGGCCGCCGATCGAGGCGAGAGCGGCGATCAGATCCTCGATCCGCACCTGGCCGCCCTCCTCCGACAGCATCTGCACGAAGAGGTCGAACAGGATCCCCCCCGCCACCTGGGCCCGGATCAGGGGCTCCTGCTGCTCCCGCTCGGCCAGATGCCTGAGCACCGCCTGGTGGCCGGGATGGCCATGAGCATCGCCGGGATGCCCGCCCGCGGCCGGAGGCGGCGGTGGAGCCGGAGGCGGAGGCGGTGCCGGCGGGTGCTGGACTTTCTTGCGGCCGAACATGCTCGTGAACCCTGATGCGACAGGTCAGCTTCTAGCCGAATAGGGTTAAGCCTTCGCTGATTCGCACCCCGAACTTGTTTCAGGGCCCGGATTCGAGCATCGGGAGCGGCGCCGGACTGGATGCTGAAACGGGTTCAGCATGACGGCATGACCACCTTTTCAGGAGTAGTTGAAGCGCCATGGGTTTTCGTTGCGGTATCGTCGGCCTGCCCAATGTCGGCAAATCCACCCTGTTCAACGCTTTGACCGAGACTGCGGCGGCGCAGGCGGCCAATTATCCCTTCTGCACGATCGAGCCCAATGTCGGGCGGGTCGCGGTGCCGGATCCGAGGCTCGACGAGATCGCCCGGGTCGCCAAATCGGCTCAGGAGATCGAGACCCAGCTCGAGTTCGTCGACATCGCCGGCCTGGTCCGGGGCGCGTCGAAGGGCGAGGGCCTGGGCAATCAGTTCCTCGGCAACATCCGCGAGGTCGACGCCATCGTCCACGTCCTGCGCTGCTTCGAGGGCGGCGACGTCACCCATGTCGAGGGCCGGGTTGATCCGGTGGCGGATGCCGACACGGTCGAGACCGAGTTGATGCTGGCGGACCTGGAGAGCCTCGAGAAGCGCGTTCCCACTCTGGCCAAGAAGGCGCAGCAGGGCGACAAGGAGGCCAAGGTGCAGGCCTCGGTGCTCGGCCAGGCGCTCGATCTGCTCCGCGACTCGAAGCCGGCGCGGCTTACCGAGCCCAAGGACGCCGAGGAGAAGCTCGCCCTGGAGCGGGCGCAATTGCTGACCGCCAAGCCGGTCCTCTACGTGTGCAACGTCGACGAAGGGGACGCGGCCGGCGGCAACGCCCACAGCGCCCGAGTGTTCGAGAACGCTGCCGGGGAAGGCGCCGGAGCGGTCGTCATCTCGGCCGCGATCGAGGCCGAGATCGCGACCATGGACCCGGCCGACCGGCCGGAGTTCCTCAAGGACCTGGGGCTCGGGGAGACCGGCCTCGCGCGGGTGATCCGAGCCGGCTACGACCTCCTCCACCTGATCACCTTCTTCACCGCCGGCCCCAAGGAATCCCGTGCCTGGACGGTGGAGAAAGGCGCCAGGGCGCCTCAGGCGGCCGGGGTCATCCACACCGATTTCGAGCGCGGCTTCATCCGCGCCGAGACCATCGCATACGAAGATTTCGTCAGGTTCGGCGGCGAAACCGGGGCCAAGGAAGCCGGCAGGATGCGCTCCGAGGGCAAGGAATATGTCGTCCAGGACGGCGACGTGATGCTGTTCCGGTTCAATGTGTGAGCATGGAGCGGCGACTGCTCCAGCTCGCGATCGCGATGGGATGCATCGTGCCGTTCCTGGCGGGCGGGTCGGGCATCCTCAAGGGACCTGCGTTCCTCCACGGGGTTGCGGGCCCGGTGGCCGCCGATCTCGACAGCCACTTCCGCTATCTTTCCGGCCTCCTCTTCGCGATCGGCCTCGCCTTTGCGAGCTGCATCCCGGGGATCGAGCGCAAGTCTGCGCGCTTCCGCCTGCTCGCCTTGCTGGTCTTCGTCGGCGGCCTGGCTCGGCTGATCTCCTACGCGTCGATCGGCATGCCCGGCCGCGGCCATGTCTTCGGCCTGGCGATGGAGCTGGTTGCCGTGCCGCTGCTCGTTCTCTGGCAGGCGCGGATCGCGGCGCCTGAGCAAGGTCCGGCGGGAGGAGCGCAATGAACCTCTACAGCCTGTTCCGCTCCCGCTTTCCCGTCGACGCGGACCTGCCTTTCCTGATCGAGCCGGACGGGACCGAGCTCTCCTACGCGGCTCTCGACGAACGGACCGGAGCGCTCGCCGCCCGGCTCGCCGAGCTGGGCGTGGCCCCGGGCGATCGGGTGGCGGTCCAGGCGGAGAAGAGCGTTTCCGGCCTGCTCCTCTACCTCGCCACGCTTCGCGCCGGCGCCGTCCATTTGCCGCTCAACCCCGCCTATACCGCGGCCGAGGTCCGCTATTTCCTCGAGGATTCGGAGCCGGCGCTGTTCGTCGGCGATCCGGCCCGCGGCTCGGCGGCGAGACGGGTCGTGACCCTGGAGGCGCTGGTCGAGGGGGCGGCGAAGCCCGATGCCAGGATCGACGACGTGGCCCGGGCCCCGGACGATCTCGCCGCCATCCTCTACACCTCCGGAACCACCGGCCGCTCCAAGGGGGCGATGCTGACCCACGGCAATCTCGCCTCCAATGCGGAAGCCTTGCGCGAGGCCTGGCGGTTCACGGCGCAGGACCGGCTGCTCCACGCTCTGCCCATCTTCCACACCCACGGCCTCTTCGTCGCCACCAACGTGACCCTGCTGGCGGGCGGCTCGATGCTGTTCCTGCCGGCCTTCGACCTGGGCGAGATCGTCCGGCTGCTGCCGCGGGTGACCGCAATGATGGGGGTGCCCACTTACTATACGCGGCTGCTGTCGAGGGCGGATTTCACCCGGGCGCTGGCGGGGCACATCCGCCTCTTCGTCTCGGGCTCGGCGCCGCTCTCGGCCGAGACCCATCGCGAGTTCGAGGCTCGCACCGGCCACGCCATCCTCGAGCGCTACGGCATGACCGAGACCAACATGAACACGTCCAACCCCTATGAGGGGCCGCGCGTGCCGGGGAGCGTCGGGCCTCCCCTCCCCGGCGTCGAGATCCGGATCGCGGATTCGGCGACGGGAGCGGCCTTGCCGGGCGGCGAGGTCGGGGTGATCGAGATCCGCGGCCCGAACGTCTGCAAGGGCTATTGGCGAATGCCGGAGAAGACCGTCGAGGCGTTTAGCGACGACGGCTTCTTCATCTCCGGCGACCTGGGTCTGATCGACGAGGCGGGCCACGTCCGGATCGTCGGCCGCGAGAAGGACCTCGTCATCACCGGCGGCCTCAACGTCTACCCGGCCGAGGTGGAAGCGGCGATCGAGGCGCTCCCGGGGGTCGCGGAATGCGCGGTGATCGGCGTGCCGCATGCCGATTTCGGCGAGGGCGTGGTGGCCGTGACGATCGCGCGCCCCGGAGCGGCGCTGGAGGAAAGCGCGATTCTGAGCGCGCTGGGGGAAAGCCTCGCGAGCTACAAGCGGCCCAAAAAGGTGCTGCTGGTCGATGCCCTGCCCCGCAACGCCATGGGCAAGGTCCAGAAGAATTTGCTTCGGGAGCGTTATTCGGGCTGCCTCGACGAAAGTAACGGGAGGCCCGCTGTCACTTGATCCGGCGGGCATCGAGCCAGGCGAGGACGGACGGCATGTCGCGCTCGCGGGCTTGCTCGCGAAGGGTCTTGCCGTCGTCATAGCGGCCCTTCGGATCGGCTCCGGCGTCGAGCAGCCCGAGCACGATCCGGTCGTTCAATGATGAGAAAACGGGAGAATTGCCTTTCCTGTCGCGCACGTCGGCCCGGGCGCCGGCGGCGAGCAATTGCTCCTGAAGGTCCGGCTCCTCCACTCCGTAGAGCGCGGTCTCGCCGGCGTCGTTGGCCGCGTTGACGTCGGCTCCGGCGGCAATCAGCGCCTCGACGATGGGCTTCAGGTCGAGCCCCTGGCAGGGTCCCCAGGGCCTCACCGCCGCGATCAGGGCGGTCGCACCGCTCCGCTCCTCGCTCCTGATCTTCGCCTTGGGATCGGCGCCGGCCGCGACCAGGGCCCGAGTGACGGCCGGGTCGCAGCCGCCGCCGCCTTCGGCAAAGGCCTGGGAAAGGCGCTCGCGGGGAAGCCGGGCCAGCCACCCGCGCCCGGCGAGCCAGGCGAACAGCGCGGGGCGATGGCGCCCGATCGCACCGACGAGGAGGGACTCGCCAAGGGGCGCCGGAGGGTCGTCGATATCGAAGACCATGGGATATTCGGGAGAGACCCCGGCGTCGATGAGGGCAAGGATCAGCGCGTCGGGCGCCGTTCCGGCCAGCCCTAGGTAAGCCGTCAGCTCGGCGGCCTTCCGAGACCGGAAATCGAAGCCTTCCTCCTTGAGCGAAGCGACGCTGCTCTCATCGCCGGTGATCCAGCGCGCCGTTCCCGCCGCCCTGTCGACCGCCTTTTCGAGCTCGGTGACGACCGGCGGCATCCCCTCGATTTCGCCGATATGGTCGGTGACGGTCCAGCTTCGTCCGCCGGTCTCGAACTTGAGGACGTAGGTCGCCTGGTCGGTGATTGAAGTCGGATATTCCGGTTCAAGACCGAAGAAACGGGCAGCCCGGAAACGCTCGATCAGGGCGTCCAGTGTCGCCCGGTCGATCCGGCTGCGATGCTCCCCCGGGAAGAGAATGCCCCCGCCGGGCCCGAATTGCCGATGGGCCTCCTTAGCGCCTTTCAAGGACTGGGAGCCGGTGATGAAGTGGACGGCGCCGCTTCCGTCTATCGTCACGGAATAATCGGGACAGCCTCCGAAGAAGCAGGCCGACCGGACGAGCTGGATCTTCAGGGTCGAATAGTCGATCGGCGGGAGGGTCGCCGTGGGATCCCGCCATTTGGGTGGAGCGCGGTAGACGATGTTGACGATGCCCCGCACGGTCACCGCTTCGCCTCGATAGCGGAAGGGCCGGAACTTCCAGCGGCGGGCCGCCGCAAGCGCCGGGGCGGGATCCGCGCCTCCAATGTTCCGCTTCGGGTCGCGCTCCGCCGCCGTCACCCCGCCCGTCGGCGAGATGGTGACGATCACCGCCACCTCTTCCCAGCGTGGGCTCCGCGGCCCCGGCTCGACGACGCTGGTCTCGCCGGCGAGGCGGTGCTGGATCAGGCTTTCGGTGCTGAAGCCGATCGGCGGCCGCGCCTCGCCCGTGCCGCAGACGGCGGCCAGCGGCAGTGCGGCGAGGCAGAGGCGCTTCATCCGCCGATGGTGGCCAGCAAGGCCTGGAATCGCAAGCGCCGCGACGTCTACCCCAGCGCCTTCCTCAGAAGCTCGTTGACCACGCCCGGATTGGCCTTGCCCTGCATCGCCTTCATCACCTGGCCGACGAAGAAGCCGAAGAGCTTCTCTTTGCCGCCGCGATATTCGGCGACCTTGTCCGGGTTGGCGGCGAGGACGTCGGCGATGGCGGAGTCGATCGCCCCGGTGTCGCTGGTCTGCTTGAGGCCGCGCTCCTCGACGATCCGGCCGGGATCCTCGCCGGTCTCGAGCATGATCTCGAACACCTGCTTGGCGAGCGTGCCGGAAAGCGTCCCTTCCGCGGTGAGGCGCAGGAGCTCGGCCGCCTGGGCGGGGGCGACGGGGCTTTCCTCGATGGTCTTGCCGAGGCGGTTGAGGGCGCCGAACAGGTCGGAGGTGAGCCAGTTGCTCGCGCGCTTAGCAAGGTCCTGTTCCCCGGCGGAGGCCGGGGCCCAGCCTTCGGCTCCCGACTGGGCCCCGGCCTGCGCCGGGGAGCCAGATACGCCCACCTTCTCCAGCAAAGCCTCGAACCATCGCGCCGTCGTGACGTCGGCGGTGAGGACGCTCGCATTGTAAGCGGATAGGCCGAGCCCCTGCTCGTACCTACGGCGCTTGGCGTCGGGGAGCTCGGGGAGCGAGGCCCGGCATTGCTCCAGGAAGTCGTGGGTCAGCTCGACCGGGAGCAGGTCCGGGTCCGGAAAATAGCGATAATCGTGCGCCTCCTCCTTGGAGCGGAGGCTGCGGGTCTCGCTCTTGTCCGGATCCCACAAGCGGGTCTCCTGGACGATACTTCCGCCCCCCTCGAGCACGTCGACCTGCCGGTTCGCCTCATGCTCGATCGCGGCCATGATGAAGCGGACCGAATTGACGTTCTTGGTCTCCGTCCGGGTGCCGAGCCCGCCGCCCGGCCGGCGCACGCTGACGTTGACGTCCGCGCGCATCGAGCCCTGCTCCATATTGCCGTCGCAGCTTCCGACGTAGCGCAGGATCGCTCTCAGCTTGCGGATGTAAGCCCCTGCTTCCTCTGGGCTTCTCATGTCGGGCTTGGAGACGATCTCCATCAGGGCCACACCCGATCGGTTCAGGTCGACATAGGAGAAGCTGGGATGCTGGTCGTGCATCAGCTTGCCCGCATCCTGCTCGAGATGGATCCGCTCGACGCCGATCCTCTTGGCCGAGCCTTCGTCCTTGTCGTCGAGGAGGATCTCGATCTCGCCCTCGCCGACAATCGGGTGGTAGAGCTGGCTGATCTGATAGCCCTGGGGCAGATCGGCGTAGAAATAATTCTTCCGGTCGAAGCGCGACCAGGGGTTGATCTTCGCCTCCAGCGCCATTCCGGTGCGCACCGCCTGGCGGATGCACTCCGCGTTGGGCACCGGGAGCATCCCCGGCATGGCCGCGTCGACCAGGCTGACTTGGCTGTTGGGCTCGGCGCCGAACTCGGTCGACGCGCCCGAGAAGAGCTTGGCGTTCGAGGTCACCTGGGCGTGGACCTCGAGGCCGATCACCACTTCCCATTCGCCGGTGGCGCCGTGGATCCGATAGTCAGTAGTCATCGGGATTCTCCCCGCGCCGCACGGCGCGCTCGAACGCCCAGCCGCGGATCAATTCGATTATCCAGCCGCACGCGGCCACGGCGCCCCCGACGAGCAGGAAAAGGACGCTGCCCTTCACCACCAGGCCTCCGGCCTGGTGGTGAAGCCCGCGCGCTCCTCCAGCGCCAGCGCGGCGTTCAGCACGCCCTGCTCGTCGAGCGCCCTCCCCACCAGCTGCAGGCCCAGCGGAAGCCCCTGGTCGTCGAGGCCGGCCGGGACCGAGATGGCGGGGAGGCCGGCAAGGCTGGCGGGGACGGCGAAGACGTCGTTCAGGTACATGGCGATCGGGTCGGCGCTCTTCTCGCCGAGGGCGAAGGCTGCCGACGGAGCGGTCGGGGTGAGGATGAGGTCGCACTCGGCCCAGACCCGCTCGAAATCGCGGGCGATCAGCGCCCTCACCTTCTGGGCGCGGTTGAAATAGGCGTCGTAGAAGCCCGCCGAGAGGACGTAGGTGCCGATCATGATCCGGCGCTTCACCTCGGCGCCGAAGCCGGCGGCCCGGGTCGCCTCGTACATGTCGGTGAGGTTGCCGTTCTCCGGCGCCTCGCGGAGGCCGTAGCGGACCCCGTCGTAGCGGGCGAGGTTGGACGAGGCCTCGGCCGGGGCGATGATGTAATAGGTCGGAAGCGCGTATTTCGTGTGAGGGAGCGAGACCTCGACGATCTCGGCCCCGGCGTCGCGCATCAGCTCGATCCCGCGCTGCCAGACCCGGTCGATCTCCGCGGGGACACCGTCGATGCGATATTCCCTCGGAATCCCGATCCGCTTGCCCCGAACGTCGGAGTTGAGAGCGGCTTCCCAGCTCGGGACCGGCAGATCGAGCGAGGTCGAGTCCTTCGGGTCGAAGCCGGCCATGGCCTCGAGCAGGATCGCGCAGTCGCGGACGTCGCGGGCCATCGGCCCCGCCTGGTCGAGGCTCGAGGCGAAGGCGACCACGCCCCAGCGCGAGCAACGGCCGTAGGTCGGCTTGATGCCGGTGATCCCCACGAAGGCGGCGGGCTGGCGGATCGACCCGCCGGTGTCGGTCCCGGTCACTCCCGGAGCGAGCCGGGCGGCCACGGCCGCCGCCGATCCGCCGGAGCTTCCGCCCGGCGTGAGCGCGGCGTTGCCACCGTCGCTTCGCCGCCAGGGCGAGAGGACCGGGCCCCAGGCGCTGGTCTCGTTGGACGAGCCCATGGCGAACTCGTCCATGTTGAGCTTGCCGAGCATCCCCGCGCCGGCGGCGAAGAGGTTGGAGCTGACGGTCGATTCGTAGCGCGGCCTGAAGCCCTCGAGAATCCGGCTGCCCGCGGTGGTGGCGACGCCCTGGGTCGCGAACAGGTCCTTGATCCCCAGCGGCACTCCGGAGAGCGGCCTCAGGTCGCCCGAGGCCCGGGCGGAGTCGGCGGCGGCGGCGGCGGCGAGGGCATGGTCCGGAGTCTCGACGGTGAAGGCGTTGAGCGCCCTACCCTTCTCGACCGAGGCATTGAACGCCTCGGCGATCTCGCGCGCCGAGAAGGCGCCGTCGCGGACTCCGCCGCGGATCGCGGCGATGCCGAGGGCGGTGACGTCGCTCATGCCGTCATCCCAGCGAAGGCCGGGATCCCAGGGGGTGAAAGGCGCCGGCGCTCATCACCCGCCGGGGCCCCAGCCTTCGCTGGGGCGACGAGCAGGTCGACCCTCATTCGATCACCTTGGGCACCGCGAAGAAGCCGTGCTCCGCCGCCGGCGCGTTGGCGAGGACGTCGTCCCGCTTGCCGCCGTCGGTGACGACGTCGTCGCGAAGGCGAAGCCTGTTCGGGATCACCGCGGTCATCGGCTCGATCCCTTCGACGTCCACCTCCTGGAGCTGCTCGACCCAGCCGAGGATGTTGTTCAGCTCAGGCGCGAGCGCCTCCACCTCGGCGTCGGAGACGGCGATCCGGGCGAGCTTGGCGATATGGCGCACGGTGGAGGCGTCGACGGACATGGACTCTTTCGCTGGCGGGTCGTGAACGGCCCGTGCGCGCTACCATCCGTGCTGCGGCGCATCAAGGTTCGAACACCGGCCCCACCGGCTCGCCGTCGACGAAGACCTGCCGCTTCTCGACGGCTCGAACCTCGACCCGCCCCGCCGCGATGGCTTGGCGCTGGCGCTCGGCGCCGGCGTGGCGGCCCGGCGGATCGAGCGGAGCCGGGATGGAGCCCGGATGCTGTTCGAGCTGCCGCCAGACCTCCCCGTCGGCCCTGTAGATCCGCACATGGACCTCGCACTCGGCGCAGGGTTGGCCGATCAGGATCGCCCGGCCCGGAACGTCGAAGACGAGACGGCACTCGATCTCGGCGCAAAGCACGGTGGAGGCGACCAGATCGAGCAGAACGGGCGGAACGGCTGCCCCGGCCGGGGTCACGCGCAGCTTCGGGGCGGGATCCGGCGTCTGGTCCTGAGGTGGAGCGACGTCGTGCGCGACCTCGGGCCACCGGTGCTGGGCGGCGAGCGCCCGCCGGGCGTAAGGACGCGCTTCGGCGGGACCAGAGCGGGCGAGGCGTTCCAGCGCCCGCAGTCCGGCCGGGCCGAAATCGAAGCGCATCGCCGCCCAGTCGAAGCGATCGGGCGAAACCTTGCCCGCTTCGAGCCGGGCCGCCTGGTCGCGTGCGGAGATTGCGCCGAAGCTGACGAAGGGAAGGGCCAGGAACAGGGCGAGCGCGCTCAGGCCGATCGCGAGCCGGACGTTGGCCCGGCGCAGGGCCGCCGGCCAGTCGCCGCGGCGCAGGACCAGGCTGAGCAGGTAGGCGAGCGCCAGGGCGATCGCCCCTGCGACGATGACCGCCGCCCAAAGCCGGTCGGGGGTGAAGCCGTATTGGCCGATCCGCTTGGCCGTCGAGACCGCGGCGACGATTGCGAGCGGTAATGTGACGGCCGCCAAGGCCATGGCCGGCCAGCGCAGAAGCGGCGAGCGACCCTCCTCGTCGGCCGCGTTGCCGATGACGGCGTTGACCAGCGCAACCGCCCCGAGGATGCAGATGATGAGGATCGGAGTCGTCGACTTGGTCTGACTCCAAAGCGGCTCCAGGCCGGTGAAGGGAAGCGCGGCGACGAACAGGATCAGGCCGAGCGCGAGGACCGGAGCGAGGACGGAAAGGATCGCCCTGACCATCTTCTGGAGCATCTCGAGCACGTTGTTGCGGTCGCGCAGCAGCCCGATCGCTCCGCCCAGAGCGGCCCCGATCAAGGGCGCGGGAAGCCAGCCGGCATCGAAGGCCCGTCCGATGACCTCGATCCCGATCAGCCGGAACAGCTCGTGAAGCAGGAAAGTGAGAAGGAGCGTGGCTGCCACGAAGGCGCAGGCGGCGAACCAGAGGATGAGATCGGTCCAGGCGTGGACGTGGGCGGCTCGGACGGCGAAGCGCCTCGTCCCCGAGTCCCGCGCGGCCTGGAACAGAGGCACGGCAAGGGCGATCGCGATCAACGCCGCGACGAGCTTCCAGCCTTCGCCCGTCCCCCAATCCTCCGGCGACCCGTTCCACCAGACGACGAGAGCGACGACGAGCCCGGCTGCGGCGGCGAACGCCGCTGCCCAGCGCCAGCGCAGCCGCTCGAGGGTCAAGGCGAAGATGAGCGCGCCCGCCGCGAGGAAACCGCCCGCCGCCATCCGCAGCGGCGCGTCTGTCCAATCGCGGCCGTCCGTCCCACGGGTGATGTGATAGACGATCAGTGCGCAGGCCGCGCCGAGCGCGACCAGGATCGCCGCTCGAAGCGGCCAGGGCTCGTGCTCGACCGGCTCCGCCTCGCTCATTTTCATTCCTCCGCCGCAACGTCTCTTCTATCGCTTGCAATCGAATCTACCATCCGCTTGTGCAGCCACGATGCAGGCGGGGAGGATTTGATGCTGGCTCGGCGGTTCCTGTGGGTAGTGGCCGGGCTGACCATGCTCGTCATGGTCGCGGCCCTGCTCTACCGGCTGTTCGGCGCCGAGCTGATGCGCTTCGCGATGGTGCCGTCGGCCGAGTTCGAGGGCGGCCCGCCCCCTGCGCCCAAGGCCTATGCCGACAAGGGGCTGTGGATCGCCCGGCCGGACCTCACGGACAGCCCCGGCCTGTGGATGCCCGCGGGACTGAAGCGCGAAGGCACGGCCGTGGCCTCGGCCTTCTTCATCCATCCCACCTCCTATCTGCAGACGGCGCACTGGAACGCCCCTCTGGCGGACCCGGAATCCCAGTGGCGGGCAAAGCTGTTCGTCCAGAGCCAGGCCAGCGTCTTCAACGGGGTCGCCGACGTCTGGGCGCCGAAATACCGCCAGGCCACCTTCGGCGCCTTCCTCACCACCAAGGAGGAAGCGCAAAAGGCGCTCGACTTCGCCTATCGCGATGTCGTCGCGGCGTTCGACCAGTTTCTCGAGGAGGCGCCGGCAAGCCGGCCGATCATCCTTGCGGGGCACAGCCAGGGCAGCCTCCACCTGATGCGCCTGCTCAAGGAGCGCGTCGCAGGCAAGCCGGAAGCGAAGAGGGTGGTCGCCGCTTATGTGATCGGCTGGCCGATCTCAGAGCCCGTCGACCTTCCCTGGCTCGGCCTTCCGGCGTGCGAGCGGCGGGAGCAGGCGGGATGCGTGGTCAGCTGGCAGAGCTTCGCCGAGCCCGCGGACCCGAAGCAGGTCACCGACGTCTACGACAAGTCGGCCGGCCCGACCGGAATATCGAGGGCGGGATCGCCGATGCTGTGCACCAACCCGCTGACAGGCGCGTCCGGCGGGGAGGCGCCGGCCTCGGCCAATCTTGGGACCCTCGTCCCCAACGAGGCCCTGACCGAGGGGGAGCTGAAGGCACCGGGCGTCCCCGCCCGCTGCGACGTCCGCGGCTTTCTCCTGATCGGCGAGAACGCGCCGGACCTCGGCCCCTATGTGCTGCCCGGCAACAATTACCACGTCTACGATTACGCCCTCTTCTGGTCGAACCTGCGCGCCGACGCGGCGGCGCGGGTCGCTGCGTTCGGCGGAAAGAAATGAGCTCCGCCCATGCCTCCCCTCCCTGGAAGGGAGGGGCCGGGGGTGGGTCCGCCGAAGGCGGCCGAAACTCGGACTCCGTAAAGTCTCGCTACGCTCGCCTACCCACCCCCAGCCCCTCCCTTTCAGGGAGGGGAGCATGATCACCTCCTCGGCCGCCGAATATCGCGACACTCTTCCCGAGGGCGGCCGCCTGCTCGGGCTCGACGTCGGAACGAAGACGATCGGCCTTGCCCTTTGCGATGCCGACTGGACGATCGCCACGCCCGCGGAGCTCCTGCAGCGCGGCAAGTTCGGCAAGGACCTGGAGCGGCTCCGGTCCCTGGCCGAGGCGCAGCGGGTCACCGGGCTCGTCGTCGGCCTCCCGCTCAACCTCGACGGCAGCGACTCGCCGCGCACCCAGTCGGTGCGCGCTTTCGCCCGCAACCTCGATCCGCTCGGGCGCCCGATCCTGCTGTGGGACGAGCGTTGGTCGACCCAGGCGGTGACCCGGACCCTGCTCGACGCCGACGCCAGCCGCGCCCGCCGGGCCGAGCTGGTCGACAAGATGGCCGCCGCCTACATCCTCCAGGGCGCCATCGACGCCCTGACCATGGGCTAGCCGCCGATCCGGGAAAGCGCCTCGCGAATGGCGACCCGGAATTCGGGGCGGTCGTAAATGTCGTTGTGCCCCGCCCCGGCGACGGTTCGGTCGTAGACCAGGTGCCCCACGGCGGCGCGCAGCGCCTGCGTGCGCGGGGGCCGGATCAGGGTGTCGCGCTCGGCGGCGATGAGGGCGGTGGGGATTCTGGAGCCGCCAAGCCACCGCGCCGGCGCGAACTCGTGACGGAACAGCCACCGCACCGGCAGCCACGGATAATGGCCGGCCGCCACCTTGCGCATCGAATCGAACGGCGTGACGAGGATCAGGCCGTCGAGGGGGCGAGCCGGCGCGAGGCTCGCCGCGACCCCGCCGCCGATGCTGAAACCGACCGCGACAATTCGATCCGGGCGAACGCGGTCGACCGCGAGGTCGTAGGCGAGCGGCGCGTCCGCGATCAGGGCCCGGGCGCTCGGGCTTCCGGTGGACGGCCTGTAGCCGCGATAGTGGAAGGCGACGATGTCGGCTTCCGGGAACAGGCGGTGAAGGTAGGACGCCGCGACGTCGGCATTCCAGGCATTGCCGCCGAAGCCGAGGATGAGGGTCCCGGAGGGCGGCCGGGTGGGGCGGATATGGACTCCCTGGAGGCGGTCGCCGTCCGGCGTGTCGAGGCTCAGGCGCTCCGCCCCCGGCGGGAGCGGCCCGGCGCCGCCGACCGCCCCCGCGGGGAACAGGAGGCGGCCCTGGAAGGCGAAAAAGAGGACCAGGACCGAGAGGTATAGGAAGACGGGGATGAGGAGGAGCTTCCACATTCTAATTCCTCCCCGAGCTTGTCTCGGGGAGGGGGACCGTGGTGCGAAGCGGCATGGTGGAGGGGCAGTGCTGAGTCCGGATTGCCCCTCCACCGCGCTTCGCGCGGTCCCCCTCCCCGAGCGAGCTCGGGGAGGAATTGCTCACCGCGAGCAGGCTTCCGTCAGCGCCGGCTCGATGGCGTCGAGTGTGAAAGGCTTGGAGAGGACGGGAACCCCGGCATGCTCCGGCGGCGGCGGCTCGATATGGCCGCCGGTGGCGAGGATGTAGGGGACGCCCTGGGCGGCGAGACGATCGGCGACGGGCCAGACCCGCTCGCCATTCAGGTTGACGTCGATGATGGCGATGTCGAAGCCGCCCTTGCCGACCCGGTCCAAGGCCTCGGCCACGGTGTCGCAGGTGCCGGCGACGGTGTGGCCGAGCGAATCGAGGAAATCCTCGAGCATCATCGCGATCAGCGGCTCGTCTTCGACGATGAGGATGGAGCGGGCGGTCACGAAGGCTCGCTTAAGGCGTAACTATCGTTTGCGAAACAAGTTTTTTGACGGGCTCGGAGAGACCGTCACCCCGGCGGAGGCCGGGTCCCGGGGAGACCCGCACGGCCCGTCGTCCCAGCGCAGGCTGGGCCCCCGGGGGTGAAGGAAGCGGTGCCTTTCACCCGCCGGGGCCCCAGCCTTCGCTGGGGCGACCGGCTATTTCATCGCCAGCGCGTCCCTCGTCGCCTCGGCCAGCTTCTGGACCGAGAAGGGCTTGGCGAGGAAGGCGACCCGCTCGAGGTCGATCGACTGGCGCAATTGCTCCTCGGCATAGCCGGAGATGAAGAGGATCGGCAGGTCGGGCTGGCGAAGCCGCGCCTCGCGGGCGGTGGTCGGGCCGTCCATGGTCGGCATGACCACGTCCGAGATCATCAGGTCGACCCTTTTCTCGCGGTCGAGAATCTCGATCGCCGCCTCGCCATTCTCGGCGAGGAGGACCGTGTAGCCGTGGCGGGTGAGCGCCCGCTCGGCCACGGCCCGGACCGTCGCCTCGTCCTCGACGAGGAGGATGGTGCCGGTCCCCCACAGCTCGCCGGCCGGCTCGCGGCCCTTGCGCGCCGGCTTCGCCGCCGCCTCGGCGCGGTGGACGGGAAGGTAGATGACGAAGCTCGTCCCCTTCCCCGGCTCGCTCTCCGCGAAGATAAATCCGCCCGACTGCTTGACGATGCCGTAGACGGTGGAGAGCCCGAGGCCGGTCCCCTTCCCCACTTCCTTGGTGGTGAAGAAGGGCTCGAAGATCTTGGGGAGGAGATGGGGCGGTATCCCGGTGCCGGTGTCGGAGACCCGGAGCGCCGTATAGTCGGCGATCGGCAATATCTCGCTTCCCATGCGGCGGACGTCCTCGGCGGTGACGGCATAGGTGTGGAGGGTGAGAAGCCCGACGCTCTGGTCGTCCCTCGCGGTCATCGCGTCGCGGGCGTTGACGGCCAGGTTGACGATCACCTGCTCGAGCTGCCCCGGATCGGCGCGGACGGCGCCGAGGCCGCGGCCGTGCTTGACCTGGAGCTTGACCCGCTCGCCGAGCAGCCTCTTCAGAAGGGTCGAGACCTCGGCGATGACGTCGGGAAGCTGAAGGACCTGGGGCCTGAGGGTCTGCTGGCGGGAGAAAGCCAGGAGCTGGCGGGTCAGGCTTGCGGCCCGGTTCGAGTTGGAGCGGATCTGCTGGATATCGTCATAGTCGCTGTCGCCGGGCGCGTGGCGCATCAGCATCAGGTCGCAATGGCCGATGATGGCGGTGAGGATATTGTTGAAATCGTGGGCAACCCCGCCGGCGAGCTGGCCGACCGCCTGCATCTTCGTCGCCTGCGCGACCTGGCGCTTGAGCCGGTCTTCCTCGCTATTGTCCTTGAGCGAGAGGAGCACGGCCGCCTCGCCGAGCCCCCGGGCGCCGGCGATGGTGAGTCCGACCGGCTCGTCGGCCTTGGCCTTGAGCCGGACCGCGACGTCGCCGGAGAGGGAGGCGCCGCGGGCGAAGCGGCGGATCGAGTCGGCGACCGCCGCCTTGTCCTCGTCGACGACGAGGTCGCTGGGCCAGGTCGGCATGGCGGTGCGCGAAAGGCCCGCGGCGCGCCGGAAGGCGGCATTCAGATAGACGAAGCGGCCGTCGCGGTCGGCGAGCGCGAGGCCGAGCGGAAGGATCTCGAGCAGGGCGTTGATATTGTGGGCGGCGTCGCCGCCCACCCCGCCCAATTCGTCGAGGAGCAGGAACAGGCTCGGCCCGCCCTCCTCCTCGGCGAGCGGCACCTGAAGGATCCGAAGCGCCCCGCCGGCCTTGCCCTCGCGGGCGAAATGGAACTGGTGCTGCTCGCTCATGATCAGAAGGTCGACCAGCGGGGTTCCGGGCGCGACCTCGGCGTCGCCGCCGGCGCGGGCGTGGAAGGCGGCATTGGCCTCGAGGATGCGGCCGTCGGCCGCGGTCAGGGCCGCCATCAGCCCGGTCTGCGCGAGGCGCCGCCCGATCTCGCCGCCGAGCAATTGCCGGGCCTCGGCGGCCGCGTCCTCCTCATCGGCTCGGGCGAAGCGCCAGAGCAGCGCGCCTTCGTCCTGGCCGGCGGAGCGGACATGAGCGGTGAGGCTCATGGCGCCGGCCTCGAGCCCGGCGACGTCCGCCTGCCCCTCGCGCGAGGCGGCGGCGTGGGCGGCGCGGACATCCTCGCCGAACGGAAGCTCGAGCGGCGGGCGGATCCCGAACCAGCTCTCGTAGCGGGCATTGGCGGCGATCAGGGCGCCGCCCCGGTCGGTCACGGCGACCGCGTCCGGCGAGGAGTCGAGCCCGGCGCGCAGGAGCGACAGGTCCGCCCGGGTCTCCACGATCTGCGGCGCCGGGCGCGAGGCGCCGCGGCCGATGAACAGAAGCGGCAGGCCCACCGCGAGCACCCCGGCGAAGAAGGCGGCGGCGAAGACTATATTGTCCAGGGCCCACAGGAGCAGGGCCGCCGAGGCCGCGGCGGCGGCGAGCAAGGCCAGGGCGCCGAGGCCGAGGCTCGGGCGGGCCGGGGGAGCGGAAGGGTAAGCGGTCGACATCTCGCCGACCCGTGCTTTCTTTCGCTCCCTCAGGTCAAGCGCGCCGCGCCCCGGCGGGAGGCGAACCCGCTCCTCGGGGCGGCAGACAGAGCTTCTGGCCGGGCGACACGTTGAACGCTTTGCACCGGGCGTCGAGGCTGCGCATGGACGGCGGGGCGCTATGTCCCGACTTTGCCTGTTCTCCGCCGCCATTTGCGGGCCGTCCACCAGCGCCACACCAGGATCGAGGCGAAATAGCCGACGAGCGCGCTCAGGGCGGCGATGATGAAGAGCCCGCTGACCGTGGCGATCGCCGCGTCGGAGAAGAGCCAGGCGAACCAGTCCGAAATGGTCGCGTCGCGGCCCGGAACCCCTTTGTGGCCGCCCAGGCCGAGAGAATCGCCCAGGAAATAGGAGGCGGCGAGGATGAACGGGGTGGTGAAGGGGTTGGACAGGAAGGTCATCAAGGCCGCCACGGGGATATTGCCCCGGCACGGGATGCACAGCAAAGCCGAGCCGATGATCTGAAGGCCCGGGATCATGATGAAGATCCCGACCAGAAGCCCGACCGCCACTCCGCGCGGCACCGAGCGTCGGGTGAATCGCCAGAACTCGCTGTGGAGCACGCGCTGGCCGAACGGCTTGATCCAGCGGCTCCTGGCGAGCTCCTCGCGCTTGGGCATGTTGCGCCGGGCCCAGCGGGCGAAGCGCCCCGCCCGGTCAGCCACGGTCGCGCAGCAGGCGGCCCTGCTCCCGCTTCCAGTCCTTCTCCTTCTGATACTCGCGCTTGTCCGGCGCCTTGCGGCCGCGGGCGAGCGCCAGCTCGACCTTCGCCCGCCCGCGGCTGTTGAAATAGATGGAGAGGGGAACCAGAGTCATGCCCTGGCGCGCGACGGCGCCATGGAGCTTGGCGATCTCGCGCTCGTGGAGGAGCAATTTGCGGGGGCGCTTGGGTTCGTGATTATGGCGGTTGCCGTGGCTGAACTCGGGGATATTGGCGTTGATCAGCCAGGCCTGGTCGTCCCTCACCTCGGCATAGCTCTCCGCGATCGACCCCTCGCCGAAGCGAAGCGACTTCACCTCGGTGCCGGTCAGCGCGATCCCGGCCTCATAGGTGGATTCGACGGCATAATCGAAGCGGGCGCGCCGGTTCTCGGCGACGACCTTCTGCTTGTCGAACGTGGCGGGACGGGGACGGACCATGATCAGGAGATAGGGCGCGCGGGGAGAAAAGCGAAACGGGTCATAGCAGCCCCGCAAAAGCGAGAGCCTCGTCGACCGCCTTTCGGCTGGCTTCGGACGGCGGGGTCATCGGCAGGCGCAGGTCGGAGCGGAATTCCGGCCGGACCCGGCCCAGCGCATATTTGACGGGACCGGGCGAAGCGTCGCTGAACAGGGCCGCGTGGAGCGGGAAGAGCTTATCCTGCAGTCTCAAGGCCGTCTGCCAGTCCCCTGATAAACAAGCGTCCTGGAACGCCGAGCAGAGCTTCGGCGCGACGTTCGCCGTGACCGAGATGCAGCCCGTCCCACCCATGGCGGAGAAGCCCAGGGCCATGTCGTCATTGCCGGAGAGCTGGACGAAATCCTCGCCGCAGGCGTGGCGCTGGGCGGAGACCCGGGCGAGACTGCCGGTGGCGTCCTTGATCCCGATCACATTGGCGATCCGCGCCAGCCGCGCCATGGTCTCGACCGAGATGTCGGTGATGGTTCGCGCCGGGACGTTGTAGAGGATGATCGGGATATCCACCGCCTCCGCGACCGCGGCGAGGTGAGCGTAGATGCCCTCCTGGTTGGGACGGTTGTAGTAAGGCGGCACGTGCAGCGCCGCGTCCGCACCGGCGTCCTTCGCCGAGCGGGTGAGCTCGATCGCGTGGGCGGTGCTGTTGGAGCCGCAGCCGGCGATCACCTTCACCCGCCCGGCGGCGCCTTCGATCGCGAGCTCGATCACCCGCCGGTGCTCCGCGGTGGCCAGGGTCGCCGATTCGCCGGTGGTCCCGCACGGGACGAGCGCATGGCTACCTTGCTCCACCTGCCAGCGCACGAAGTCCAGAAAAGCGTGTCCGTCCAACGCTTCGTCCCGGAAAATCGTCACCAGAGCCGGGATCGACCCGCGGAACATCACAAGACTCCTTCACGTGAGGCTTCGAGCCGACGATAAGGACGTGCTCGTTCAGGGCCTGATAAGGAGGGGGTTGGCATTCTGTCCAGCATGCAGAAAAAAGCGTTGGTCTTGAGCCTGTTGGGGGTCTCCGCCATGTCCGTGGCCGCAGTCGCGACGGGGGTGCGGCCGCTACACGTTGCCAAAATCCTGCCGGCAGCGGTGCAAAGCACCGTCGCGCCGGTTCAGCAGCCGCCCGCGCCCCGGCCGGTGCAGGCTTACGCGCCCGTGTCCGGCTCCGTCGCCGCCGATCTCGCCCGCTGGAACAGCCTCAGGCAGACCGACAGCCTGCCTTTCTCTTCCTACGCCTCCTTCCTGATGACTCATCGCGGCTGGCCGGGCGAGACGGCGATGCGCCGGACCGCCGAGAAGGCGAATTCCGACGGCGGCGCCGCTTTCGAGGTGATCGGCTTCTTCAACGCCTTCCCGCCCCTGACGCCGGCCGGCCAGGCCCGCCACGCTTTCGCCCTCTCCGCCTCCGGGCGCGGCAACGAGGCTCTGGAGGGCGCGCGCAAGGCCTGGGCGGGGGGCGTTCTTCCGGCCGCCGACGAGGCGCGAATCCTCAGCCAATTCGGCGGCCGGCTGACCAGCGCCGACCATGACTCCCGGATGGAGGCCCTGCTCGGCAATGGCGACATCCAGAGCGCCTCGCGTCAGCTTCCCCTCGTCTCGCCGCAGCGCCAGGCGCTCTACTCGACCCGGATCGCGCTCCAGACCCGTGTCGCCGACGCCGCGGGGCGGCTCGCCGCGCTTGGGCCCGTCGACGGCGATCCCGGGCTTCTGATCGACCGCGCCAACTGGCTTCGCGCCTCCGGCCAGAGTCTCGCCGCCCGCCAGCTCATGGCGCAGCCGCACCGGCTGTCGAGGCCGCCGGCCAATGCCGAGAAATGGTTCGAGTCGATGATGACTCTCGCCAAGGGCGCGGCCAACGACGCGCAATGGTCGACCGCCTATCAGATCGCCTCGCAGCTGGACGACGCCTATCCGGCCGGCACGGACGTCAGCGCCAGGTCGTACGGCGAGCGCGACGAATATACCAACCTCGCCTGGCTCGCCGGCACGGCGGCGCAGAAGCTCGGCCGCCACGCCGATGCGGCCCGGATGTTCGACCGCTACGGCCGTGCCGCGAAATCGTCGCAGACCCGGACGAAGGGCTTCTACTGGGCGGCGCGCTCGGCGTTCAACGCGGGCCAGCAGGCGCAGTCCAACTCCTACCTCGAGCAGGCGGCGGCCAGCCCGGATCAGTTTTACGGCCAGCTCGCGCTCGAGCGGCTCGGGCGACGGGTCACTCCCCCCTCCTCCGCCGCGACGACGCCTTCGCCGGCGCAGCGCTCGGCGTTCATGGCCCGCCCGCTGGTCCAGGCGACCCGGGCGCTGGGCGACATGGGCCGGTGGAGCGATCAGTCGCTCTTCGTCCGGGCCGTCGCCGAGCAGGCCGAGACGGACAGCGACCGGGTCCTCGCCGCCCAGCTCGGCCGGATGATCGGGCGACAGGACCTTGGGGTCTGGGTCGCGCGCGAGGCCCGCAACAAGGGCCAGAGCTTCTACGATCCGGCCGGCTTCCCGGAAGTGACCCTGCCGGCAGCCTATTCGACCCACTGGGCGCTTGCCCACGGGATCACCCGGCAGGAAAGCTCGTTCGACCGGGCCGCGATCAGCCATGCCGGCGCGCGCGGGCTGATGCAGCTGATGCCCGGAACGGCGCGCGAGCAGGCCGGCAAGCTCGGCATGTCCTACGATTTCACCCGGCTGACCTCGGACCCCGCCTACAACGTCATGCTCGGCACCAGCTATTTCGAGCGGCTTCTCAACCAGTGGGGCGGCAATGCGCCGATGGCGGTGGCGAGCTATAATGCCGGCGCCGGCAACGTGAACAAATGGGTGCGCGCCAATGGCGACCCGCGCGGCGGCGCCGACATCGTCACCTGGATCGAGGCCATCCCTTATTCCGAGACCCGCAACTACGTTCAGCGCGTGCTCGAGAATGCGGTGGTCTACGACGCCATCCGCGCCCAGCGCGGCGGCGCCCGGCCGAACCGGCTGTCTTATTATCTCGGCAAAGCCGGGCCGGGCTAAGATCCTCCCCATCGAAGATGGGGAGGGGGACCATGCGAAGCATGTGGAAGGGTAATCGCACAGACTTCGCCAATTACCCCTCCACCACACTTCGTGTGGTCCCCCTCCCCATGCTAGGCATGGGGAGGATGAAAAGCCCCAATTACATCACCCCCGACGGCTACCGCCGGCTTCGCGAGGAATATGAGGCGCTGTTCGCGGTGGAGCGGCCGAAGCTGGTCGAGACGATCAGCTGGGCCGCCGGCAACGGCGACCGCTCCGAGAATGGCGACTATATTTACGGCCGCAAGCGCCTTCGCGAGATCGACCGGCGGCTCGGCTGGCTCTCGCGGCGGATGAAGGACGCCAAGGTGGTCGACGCGGCCGCCCAGCCCGAACGCGGCAAGGTCTATTTCGGGGCCACGGTCGTGCTTGCCGACGAGGACGACAATCGGCGCACCGTCACTCTCGTCGGCGAGGACGAAACCGACGCCGCGAACGGCCGAATCAGCTGGACCTCCCCCATCGGCCGCGCCATCCGCGGCGCCGCCGTCGGCGACCTTCGCCGGGTCACCCTTCCCGGCGGCGAGCGGGAGCTGGAGATCGTCTCGATCGACTATCCGGAGGCGCGCTGACCGGGGCTGCTCCCCGGCCGTCAGCCCAACGCGTCGCGGGCCAGCCTCTCCACCTCCGGGTCGGCCTCCGGCGGCTTCGGCGGGCAGGCCGCCTCGAGCGCCTCCGCCACCGCGGTGAGCGCCGCGATCCGGGCGGCCTTCTTGTTGTTGCCGTCGATCACCGTCCACGGCCCCCAGCGCGTGTTCGTGCACTCGAGCATGTCCTGGGCCGCCGCGAGATAATCCTCGCGCCGGGCGCGGTTGCGGAAATCCTCTTGCGTGACCTTCCAGCGCTTCCAGGGATGATCGAGCCGAGCCTTAAGCCGCTCGTCCTGGGTCTCCTGGGTGACGTGGAAGAAGAGCTTGACGATCGTCGTGTCGTCATAGCTCTGCTGAGCCTCGAACTCGTTGATCTCGTCATAGGCCCGGCGCCATTGCGCCTCCGAGGCGAAGCCCTCGACCCGCTCGACGAGGACCCGGCCGTACCAGCTCCGGTCGAACACCGCGATCTCGCCGGCGCCGGGAAGCTTGCTCCAGAAGCGCCACAGGAAGTGGCGGGCCTTCTCCTCCTCCGTCGGCGCCTTGATCGGCCAGACCTGGAAGGCGCGCGGGTCCCAGCCCGAGGTCAGCCGCTGGATCGCCCCGCCCTTCCCCGCCGCGTCCCAGCCTTCGCAGACGATCAGGCTCCGGCGCTTGTGGACGATATGGGCGACGAGAATCCGCCCGAGCCGCTCCTGAAGGGCGGCGAGATCGTCGGAATAATTGCCGCGGTAGCGCGTGCCGGATTCGAAGTCGGAAAGGTCGATCATGGGCTTCCTAAGATCCTCCCCGAGATTTCTCGGGGAGGGGGGCCATGCGAAGCATGGTGGAGGGGTTCTTCGGAGTCAGCAAGGCCCCTCCACCAGGCTTCGCCTGGTCCCCCTCCCCCGCAAAAGCAGGGGAGGAATTATTCCGGCGCCACCGCCCTGGCGGAATCCTTCTTTACCGCGCCGGTCGGCTCCACCAGGCGGATGTTGAGCTCCCTTAGCTGCTTCGCGCTCACCACGCCGGGAGCGCCCATCATAAGGTCCTCGGCTCGCTGGTTCATCGGGAAGAGCACGACCTCGCGGATATTGGGCTCGCCCGCCAGGAGCATGACGATCCGGTCGATCCCCGGCGCCGAGCCGCCATGCGGCGGAGCGCCATATTTGAAGGCGTTGATCATGCCCGAGAAATTCTCGTCCACGTCCGCCTTCGAATAGCCGGCGATCTCGAACGCCTTGTACATGATGTCGGGCCGGTGGTTGCGGATCGCGCCGGAGCTCAGCTCGACGCCGTTGCAGACGATGTCGTACTGGAAGGCCAGGATGTCGAGCGGGTCCATGGTCTCCAGCGCCTTGAGCTCGCCCTGGGGCATCGAGAAGGGATTGTGGCTGAAGTCGACCTTCTTCGCCTCCTCGTCATATTCGAACATCGGGAAGTCGACGATCCAGCAGAAGCGATACTCGTCCTCGCCGATCAGCCCGAGCTGCTCCGCAACCCGGGTCCGGGCGGCGCCGGCGAGCTTCGCCGCCTGGGCTTCCTTGCCGGCGGCGAAGAAGATGCCGTCGTCCGGGCCGAGCCCGAGCTCGGCGATCAGCCTGCGCATCCCCTCGTCGCCGTGATTCTTGGCGATCGGGCCGCCGAGCTCGCCGCCCTTCTGGGTGACGTAGCCGAGGCCGGCATGGCCCTCCGAGCGGGCCCAGTCGTTCATGTCGTCGAAGAACTTGCGGCTCATGCCGGCCGTGCCCGGCGCCGGGATGGCGCGGACGGTTCCGCCGCCCTCGACGATCCGGGCGAAGAGGCCGAAGCCCGAGTCCTGGAAATGGCTCGAGACGTCCGAGATCAGGATCGGGTTGCGAAGGTCCGGCTTGTCCGAGCCGTATTTGAGCATCGCCTCCTTGTAGGGGATCCGCGGGAACTCGCCCGCCGGGGTGACCTTCTTGCCGTCTGCGAACTCCTCGAAAACTCCCGCGAGGATCGGCTCGAGCGCCTGGAAGACGTCCTCCTGGGTGACGTAGCTCATCTCGAAATCGAGCTGGTAGAACTCGCCCGGGCTTCGGTCGGCGCGGCCGTCCTCGTCGCGGAAGCAGGGGGCGATCTGGAAATAGCGGTCGAAGCCGGCGACCATGATCAGCTGCTTGAACATCTGCGGCGCCTGGGGGAGCGCGTAGAACTTGCCCGGATGGACCCGGCTCGGGACGAGATAATCGCGGGCGCCCTCCGGGCTGGAAGCGGTGAGGATCGGGGTCTGGAACTCGGTGAAGCCGGCCTCGACCATCCGGCGCCGGATCGAGGAGATGACCTGGCTTCGGAGCACGATGTTGCGGTGGAGCCGCTCGCGGCGGAGGTCGAGGAAGCGGTAGCGGAGCCTGATCTCCTCGGGGTAATCGGCCTCGCCGGCGACAGGGAGCGGAAGCTCCTCGGCCGCGGACTGGACGACCACCTCCTCGGCGGAAACCTCGATCTCGCCGGTCGGAAGGTTCGGGTTCGACGCTTCGGGCCCGCGCGAGACCACCTCGCCGACGATGGTGACCACCGACTCGGCGCGAAGATGCTCGAGCGCCCGGAGCGGATCGCTGTTCGCCTTGGCGACGATCTGGGTGAGGCCGTAATGGTCCCTCAGGTCGACGAACAGCACTCCGCCATGATCGCGCTTGCGGTGGATCCAGCCCGAAAGCTTCACCCGCTCGCCGACGTGGGAGGCGCGGAGCTCGCCGCAACGATGGGTCCTATACGCGTGCATCAGCGGCCGCCTATCTTCGCTTTTCGGTTGAATTTGGATGGGCGGCGCTTCGCGGCGCGGGTTCGCTTTGTCAAGCCGAGAGGCCGTCGCTATGAGGCCACTCGATGCAGATCCACCCGCTGATTACCGATTCCGAGTCGCTGAGGTCCCTGTGCGAGCGCCTGGCGAGGCAACCCTTCGTCGCGGTCGACACCGAATTCATGCGAGAGAACACCTACTGGCCCGACCTCTGCCTGATCCAGATCGGCGACATCGACGAGGCCGCGGCCATCGATCCCAAGGCGGACGGGCTCGACATGACGCCTTTGCTCGACCTGCTGACCGACAACGAGGACGTCCTCAAGGTCTTCCACGCCGGAAGCCAGGACATCGAGATCATCTACAACATCACCGGCAAGACCCCCCACCCGCTCTTCGACACGCAGATCGCGGCCATGGCGCTCGGCCTCGGTGAGCAGGTCGGCTATTCGAACCTGGTCGAGAGCCTGGTCGGCAAGAGCCTCGACAAGGGCGCCCGCTTCACCGACTGGGGCCGCCGCCCGCTCGACCGGCGCCAGATCGACTATGCGATCGGCGACGTCACCCATCTTGCCGCTTTGTTCCCAAAGATGCTGGAGCGGCTCCGCAAGACCGGTCGCGGCGAGTGGCTCGACGAGGAGATGGAGCGGCTGGCCGATCCCTCCAATTACGAGAACGACCCGGCCCTGGCCTGGAAGCGGATCCGTATCTCCAGCCGAAAGCCGGAAGTGCTCGGCCGGCTGAAAGCCCTCGCCGCCTGGCGCGAGCAGGAGGCGCGGAGCAAGAATCTCCCCCGCGGCCGGATCATGAAGGACGAGACGATTGCCGACGTCGCCGCTCACCCGCCGACCAGCCAGGAGGCGCTGGCCAGGGTTCGGGGCCTTTCGCCGGCCTGGGCTGGGAACGAGATAGGCGCCCGGCTGATGAGCGCCCTGGCTGCCGCGGTGCCGATGTCGGCCGACGAGCTTCCGGCGCGCGAGGATCGCGGACCGGGCCTCGGCAAGGAGGGCGCGCTGGTCGCCGACCTGCTCAAACTTCTCCTCAAGATCCGGTCGCGCGAGAGCAATGTCGCGGCGAGGCTGATCGCCCGAACCGAGGAGCTCGAGCTTCTCGCCGCCGGCCGCCGGCAGGGCCTCGCGATCCTCGAGGGCTGGCGCTTCGACCAGTTCGGCCGGGACGCGCTCGACCTGGTCGAGGGCCGGCTCGCCTTCGGGGTCAAGGGCGGCAAGCTGTCCATGACCCATACCGAGATCGGCCAGTGAGGCCGGCGGCTCTCGCGGCCCTCCTCGCCGCGGGCTGCGCGACTGCTCCGCCGGCCGAGGCCGGGGGCAGCGGCAGATGCGATTCGGCCAGGGCCGGCAAGCTGGTCGGCCGCGAGCGGAGCGAGGCGCTCGGCGCCGAGGCGCTTCGGCTGACCGGCGCCAGGGCGCTGCGCTGGATCGCGCCCGGAACCATGGTCACGATGGATTATCGTGAGGATCGGCTGAACCTGCGCGTCGATCCGGCCGGCAAGGTGATAAAGGTGGATTGCGGCTGATTTTCCACGTCGCCCCAGCGGGTGAAAACCACCGCGCCTTTCACCCGCCGGGGCCCCAGCCTTCGCTGGGGCGACCAGTTATTCCGCCACCATCTCCGCCTTGCAGCGAAGCGCCGAGGCGAGCTTCCTCAGGCGGCGCTCGACCGTCTCGCCGTAAAGCGCCTCCTCGCCCTTCGGCAGGACCAACCGGATCACGTCCCCCCGGCGCTCGAGCCGGCTCCGCTCCAGGCTCGCCGCAAGGCCACCGCTGAGCCGCTGGCCGAGGCGCATCGCGAGGCCCCAGCGGGAGGCGCATCCCAACTCATCCTGGCTGCACAGGGCGGCCACCCTGGGGTCCGGGAACTCGCGGCCGCCGAAGTTGGAGAAGAGCGCCTGCGCCATCATCACCCGGCCGCACACGTCCACCCCCACCCAATTGCCGTGAAGCGCCATCTCGACTCCGCGCTCGGCCCGGAAATCCGGGTGCGCCTGCCAGGCGACGTCTGCCAGAAGGCAGGCGGCGAGGCGAAGCCGCGAGTTGCGGGGGCTGTCGGAGAAGAGGGGCGAGATCCAGCCGTCGAGAAGGTCGCCATGCTCGCCGAAGCGGCTGAGCCCGCGCCCGGCGTCGCGCGCCGCCTCGATCAGCGGGTCCTTAACCCGCTCGAGCGGCGGAAGCTCATGGAAAAGCAGGCCCTCGCGAATCCCGAAGCTGGAGACGATGAGCTCGCTCGGCTCCAGTGCGTCGACCAAAGCGGAGAGGATGAGCTTGGCGTTGGGCAGGGTGGGGATTCGCGACGCGGTCAGCATCGGCATGCTCTTGGGGTCGCTTCGGCTCAGCGACGCGATCAGCTTGCGGAGCTCGGCCGGCCGCTCGGGCGGCATCCGGTAATGATGGGTGATGGGCAACGGATAGTCGCGCGATATGATATCCAGGCGGGCAAGGGCCCGCCAGGATCCGCCGACCATGTAGAAGGGCCGCCCCCGCCCGCGAGCGCCGAGGCCGGACTCCTCGAGTGCCACCGCGAGCCGGCGGCGCAGCTTCTTCTCGGCGGCGCTGTCGGGATTGCCGATGCGCAGCACTCCGAAGGGCAGGGAAATGCTGTTGTGGACGGCGCCGCGCCTCACGTCGGCGAGCTCGAGGCTGCCGCCGCCCAGATCGCCCACCAGCCCGTCGGCATCGGGGAAGCCCGAGAGGACTCCCTCGCCGGCCAGCCGGCCTTCCTCCTCGCCGGAGATGACCCGTGGCGCGAAGCCCAGCGACCGGACTTCATCCAGGAATGAATCGCCGTTGCTGGCGTCGCGGACGGCGGCGGTGGCGAGAACCCGGACGTCCCTCACCTCCATCTGCTCGATGAGCAGCCCGAAGCGGCGGAGGGCGGCGAGCGCCCTCGCTCTCGGCCCCTCGCCGAGCAAACCGGTCTCGCCCAGGCCCTGGCCGAGGCCCGCCAGAACCTTTTCGTTGAAGATGATCGAAGGCGCCCTCGGCGCGCCCGAATAGACGACGAGGCGAACCGAGTTGGAGCCGATGTCGACGATCGCCATCGGCTCGGCGTGGAGCGTGGCCCCTCCCCTCACGGGCTTCGACGGAGCCTGAGCTTGGGCACCGACCCGCTGTCCCGGAGCGCCGCGCCGCGGCCGGAGAGGGAGGGATTGGTCATGAAATAATGGTGCAGGTTGAACGGCCGGTCCTCGCCCGGCTCGAGCCGCTCGTAGCGGCCGTCGGGGTGGAGCCGCCAGCTCTGCTCGTTGTCGATCAGGCTGGCGACCATGACCTGGTCGAGCACCTGGGCATGGACGGTGACGTTCTCGAGCGGGAGCATATATTCGACCCGGCGGTCGAAGTTGCGCGGCATCCAGTCGGCCGAGCTGATGTAGACCCGCGCCTTCCGGTTGGGCAGCTCGTCGCCATTCCCGAAGCACCAGATCCGGCTGTGCTCGAGGAACCGGCCGACGATCGACTTGACCCGGATATTGTCCGACATGCCGGCGACGCCCGGGCGCAGGCAGCAGATGCCGCGCACCACCAGCTCGATCTCCACCCCGGCTTCGCTGGCCTCGTACAGCTTGTCGATGATCGGCGGGTCGACGAGAGCGTTCATCTTCGCCCAGATGACCGCCGGCCGGCCAGCCCGGGCGTGCTCGATCTCGGCCTCGATCAGGGCGAGAAGCTGATCCCGGAGCTGGTGCGGCGAGGTCGTGAGCAGCTCGAGGCCGCGCGGCTCGACATAGCCGGTGATGTAGTTGAACAGCTGCGCGACGTCCCGGCCGACCCTCGGATCGGCGGTGAAGAAGCTGAGGTCGGTGTAGATCCGGGCCGTCACGGGATGGTAATTGCCGGTCCCGAGATGGCAGTAGGTCCGGTAGCCGCGCTCCTCGCGGCGGACGACCATCGAGACCTTGGCGTGGGTCTTCCAGTCGATGAAGCCGTAGACGACCTGGACCCCGGCCCGCTCCAGCGCGGACGCCCAGAGCAGGTTCTGCTCCTCGTCGAAGCGGGCCTTCAGCTCGACCACCGCGGTCACCGACTTGCCGGCCTCGGCGGCGTCGATCAGGGCTCGGATCACGGCCGATTGCTTGCCGGCGCGGTAGAGGGTCTGCTTGATCGCGATGACGTCGGGATCGGCGGCGGCCTGCTTCAGGAACTCGACCACCACCTCGAAGCTCTCATAGGGGTGGTGGACGACGATGTCCTTGGTCTGGATGGCGGCGAAGCAGTCTCCGCCATGCTCCCGGATCCGCTCGGGGAAGCGGGGCGCGAAGGGCGCGAACTTCAGGTCCGGCCGGTCCTCGTCGTAGAGCGCGTCGAGATCGGCGATGCCGAGGAAGCCGGTCGATTCGGTGACGATCGCCTCGGCGGCGCCGACGCCCTCGCGCACCATGGCGACAAGCTCGTCCGGCATCTCGGCCGCGAGCTTGAGGCGGATGACGCTGCCGCGGCGGCGGCGCTTGATGGCGCTCCGGAAGTAGCGGACGAGGTCCTCGGCTTCCTCCTCGACCTCGATGTCGCTGTCGCGAAGGATCCGGAAGGCGCCGCCGCCGACCAGCTCGTGATCCGGGAACAAGGCGGCGATGTTCCGCCGGATGAGGGTCTCGACGGCAATGTAGCGCGCCTCCGCTCCCGGCAGGCGGATGAAGCGCGGCAGGGTCGAGGGCACCATCAGTAGCTCGCGGATCGGCTCCCCGCTCACCCGGTGGCGAAGGTCGAAGATCAGCGAGAAGCCGCGGTTCGGGATGAACGGGAAGGGATGGGCGGGATCGATCGCCTGGGGGGTGAGCACCGGGAAGATCTGCTCGCGAAAGTGACGCTCGAGCCATTCCGCCGATTCGGAATCGATCGCTCCGCTCCCGATCACCGCGACCCCGGCTTCCGCGAGCGCCCGGCGAAGCTCCCTCCAGACCTGCTGCTGGCTCTGGGTCAGCTCGTCGGCCTCGGCGGCGACCGCGGCGAGCTGCTGGGCGGGGGTGAGGCCGTCTGCCGAGGCCTCCTCGACCCCCAGGAGCCGGTGCGCCTTCAGGCCGGCGACCCGGACCATGAAGAATTCGTCGAGGTTGCTTCCCGAGATGGACAGGAAGCGCAGCCGCTCGAGCAACGGATGGGCGGGGTTGCGCGCCTCCTCGAGCACCCGCCGGTTGAAGGCGAGCCAGCTCAGCTCCCGATTGAAATAGCGCTCCCGCGGGTCGATCGGCGGCGGCTCGGGCGACGGCAAGGGGGCTGTATCGTTCATTCAGGCCTGGCTTCTCGCCCTCTTGATGATGCCGCCTTCCGACAAGGCCCGTCTCGCCATTGCCACAGTTATGCGACGATGATGTGACAAGGCGGCGCGATCGAGCGCGGCGACGACCTGCTGAACGGCCAGATAGGAACGTTCGATCCTCGGCACGATGAAAGCGGGCACTTCGGGCGGGACGGCGATCCCCCGGTCGCCGAGCAGCTTGACGATGAGATCGCCGATCAGCCCGTCGTCCGGATCGCCAATCGAGACGTGCGGGGTCGCGGCGAGTCGGGAGCGCAGGTCGGGCAGGTCGACCTTCCACAAGGGCGGCGGCGAATCGCCGACGATGAGCAGCGGCCGGCGCGACAGTTGCGCCTCGTTCCAGGCATGGAAGATGGCCTCCTCCTCATGGTCCTCGGCATTGTCGAAGAGCCGTCCGCAGGTCTTGCGGACGAAGACCCGGCCGAGGAGGCTCCGGCCCGACTTGCGCGGCCCGGTGACGAGGGTGGCCATGACCGGCCAGAGCGACCAGCGCTTCAGATGCTCGAAGGCGGCGCGGTTCGAGTCGGAGATGAGGAAATCCTCATCGCGGTCGGCTACCGGCCAGTCGAGCGGCAGCGCGATCTGCGCCACCTCAGTCGCCGCCCCGCGACAACCGAAGCGTGTTGCCCGATCCGGAGACCCGCCAGCCCTGCGACTCCAGGGCCGCCGCGAGCGCCCCGGGCTCGCCCATGTAGCTCACCCGCATCGCCGAGGTGCCGCCCACCGAGGGGCTGGTCGTGAAGGCCGAAGTCACTCCGGGGACCCGGCTTACCGCCAGCTCGGCGCGCCCGATCGCAGCCTGGTCCGGGGTGTCGACCTCGATCCGGAGCACCGTCACCGCTCCCACCGGCGCGGTGCCCGGCGGAGGCAGCGGCCGCTGGGTCTCCTCGACCGGGCTTTCCTCCGCTTCCTCCTCGATCTCCTCGACCAGGGGCGGCTCGGGAACGATCAGCGAGGGGTCGGGAACGAGCTGCCCGGCGGCGAGGGCTCGGCTGTAGAGCAGGTCGAGACCGCGCACGCCTTCGTCGAGGAGGCGCGGGATCAAGGCGCTGCTTTCGACCCGGAGGGTGAACTGGCCGAGGATCCTGTTGTCCGGCCCGTGCCGGGCGACGAAGGTGCCGATCGCCGGCCCGCCCGGATAGAGCCGCTTCAGATGCACTTCCGGGGCGATCACGTCGGCCGCGCCATATTGGTCGAGCAGCATCCGCCACCAGCCCCGCCCCGGCCGGCGCGTCTGGGTGACGTTGAGGAGCAGGGGATCGATCCCCGAGCCGGTCGGGCGGACATAGTCGACGGGGCTGTTGCCGGTGCGGTAGCGCGCCCAGGCCCGCTGCCATTCGCTTCGGGATTCGAAGGTCTGGAAGGAGGAGCCGGTCAACATCACCGGGATGACGAGCACAGGTGCCGAGCGTCGCACCGAGCCGCTGACTCCGAGCAGCTGGCCGGTGCGGGCGCGGTCGAAGAGGATCCCGAGGGTGGCGATGTAGCGCTTCGGCCCGATCTGCTCCTGCTCGACGATGATCCCCGAGACCATGCCGTTGAGGGCCGCGTCGGTGAGTCCGGGCGCCTGGTCGATCGGCCGGCCGTTGGTCTTGGCCCAGAGCGCCTTCCAGCCCTTCTGCTGAGCCTGGCGCCAGCCTTCCTCCCTGGCCTTGTCCGCCGTGTCGCCGGTGACGTCGACCTCGATGCCGGTGATCTCGAAGGTGCTGGCGCTGTCGATCGGCGGCACGCCTCGGTCGGCGCCCTCCAATTGCGCCCATACCGCCCCGCCAACGGCAAGCGAGGCGATCGAGGCGGCGAGCAGGACGGGAAAACGGCTGGGAAGCTTCACGCCTGCCTTTTGGCGAGTTGGGCGTGGAAATCCAAGCGCGATGTGGCTAGTCGGCGGCAATGGGCGACGGCGACAGCTACACCTACGCGAAGGCCGGCGTCTCGATCGCCGCCGGCAACGCCCTCGTAAGGGCGATCGCTCCCCTTGCCAAGGCGACGGCGAGGCCCGGCGCCGACGCTTCGCTGGGCGGGTTCGGCGGCTTCTTCGACCTCAAGGCGGCCGGCTATCGCGATCCCCTGCTTGTCGCCGCCAACGACGGGGTCGGCACCAAGCTCAAGCTCGCCATCGATCACGATCGCCACGAAGGGGTCGGGATCGACCTCGTCGCGATGTGCGCCAACGACCTCATCGTTCAGGGCGCCGAGCCCCTCTTCTTCCTCGACTATTTCGCGACCGGCCGGCTGGACGGCGGGATCGCCGAGCGGGTGATCGCCTCGATCGCCGACGGCTGCCGCCAGGCCGGCTGCGCCCTGATCGGCGGCGAAACGGCGGAGATGCCCGGAATGTATGCCGAGGGCGATTACGACCTCGCCGGCTTCTGCGTCGGCGCGGTGGAGCGGGACGAGGCGCTGACCGGCTCCAGAATTGCCGCCGGCGACGTCGTCCTCGGCCTCGCCTCCTCCGGCGTCCACTCGAACGGCTTCTCGCTGGTCCGGAGGCTCGCCGCCGACCGCGCCTGGAAGCTGGAGCGCCCCGCCCTGTTCAATCCCGACGTCCTTCTGGTCGAGGCCTTGCTCGCGCCGACCCGGATCTACGTGAAGCCGCTGCTTCCGCTGGTGCGCGGCGGCAGGGTGAAGGCGATGGCGCACATCACCGGCGGCGGGCTGCTGGAGAACGTGCCCAGGGTGCTGCCGGAGGGGCTTCACGCCCGGATCGACGCCGATTCCTGGTCACAGCCCAGGCTGATGGCCTTCCTCCAGGCGCAGGGCAATATAGAGCCCGAGGAGATGGCCCGGACTTTCAATTGCGGCATCGGGATGGCCGTGATCGTCGCTGAAGGCGATGTAAGGAACGTCTCTCAAGCCCTTGAGCAGGCGGGAGAGTCTGTGTTCCCGGTCGGACGGGTCGAGACCGGCGCGAAAGGCTGCACCGTGGCCGGCTCGCGGGGCAGCTGGAGCGGGCGGGGAGACTGGACCGCCACCCATTATGGCTGAACGGGTCCGGGTCGGCGTGCTCGTCTCCGGGCGCGGGACGAACATGGTCGCGCTTAGCGAATATAAGAGGCGAGAGGCGCGCAGCTACGATCTCGCCCTCGTCGCGTCCAACGTCCCGGAGGCGCGGGGGCTGATCGTCGCGAAGAGGCTCAACATCCCGACCTGGTCGGCGAGCCACAAGGGGATGGAGCGCGAGGAGTTCGACCATCTGCTCGACGTGGCGCTTCGTGAGCGGGACGTCGAATTGGTGGCGCTCGCCGGCTACATGCGGCTGCTCTCGGGCGAGTTCATCCGGCGGTGGGAGGGCCGGATCCTCAACATCCACCCGTCCCTCCTCCCCGCCTACAAGGGCCTCGACACGCACCGCCGGGCGCTCGAGGCGGGCGAGACCTGGGTGGGATGCTCGGTCCATCTCGTCACCGAGGATCTCGACGGCGGGCCGGTGGTGGCGCAGGCGAAGGTGCGGGTGAGGGAGCGCGAGACGGCGGAGCAGCTCGCCGAGAGGGTGCTCAAGGAGGAGCACCGGCTCTATCCTGAGACCCTAGACAGATTCTGCGCCCGGCTGAGGCCGGGGCATTTGGACGTTGTGCCTTAATCCTCCCCGAGCTCGCCCGGGGAAGGGGTCCACCCGAAGGGTGGTGGAGAGGTAGCTGGCAGAGGACTGCGCCATTACCCCTCCACCAGGCTTCGCCTGGTCCCCCTCCCCATCTCCCGATGGGGAAGATTACCCCACGATCTCGTCGGGCTTGAAGAAGAAGTCGATCTCGATCGCCGCATTCTCGGCGCTGTCCGAGCCGTGGACGCTGTTCGCCTCGATCGACTCGGCGAAGAGCTTGCGGATCGTTCCCTCGTCGGCATTGGCGGGGTTGGTCGCGCCCATCACCTCGCGGTTGCGGGCGACGGCATTCTCGCCCTCGAGCACCTGAACGACGACCGGGCCCGACGTCATGAAGGCGACGAGATCGTTGAAGAAGGGCCGCTCGCGATGGACCCCGTAAAAGCCTTCGGCCTGCTCGCGGGTCATCCGGATCCGCCGCGAGGCGACGATTCGAAGCCCCGCTTCCTCCAGCTTGGCGGTGATCGCGCCGGTCAGGTTGCGCCGGGTCGCGTCGGGCTTGATGATCGAGAAGGTGCGTTCGGTCGCCATGTCCGGCTCTATGCTCCATTGATGGGTGGGATTGGGCCGGGTCTCTAGGGGGAGCGGACGCAAAGGGCAACCGGCCGTCGTCCCAGCCGAGGCTGGGACCCCACGGGGGTGAGAGGCGCCGAGGTCTTCACCGCCCGGGGCCCCAGGCTCCGCTGGGGCGACGGGAGGCTCAGGGTCCCTGGACCCACTTCCCCCGCTCGTCCTGCTTCCAGTAGCGCGCCTCCACCTCCGACCTGCCCTTCAGCGCACGCCAGGCGCCGCGGGCACCCTCGCGGCCCTCGTCGTCGAAGAAATAGAAGGTCCTCTTGAAGCCGAGCGCCTCGTCGCGCCAGCGGCCGTCGGCAAGCGCGATGTTGGTCGCTCCGTTCGCCGCTTCCGGCTCCGACGACAGGAATACGGGCTGGCTCTCCGGCTTCTCGCGGCCGTGAGGAAGGAAGCTGTCCTTCGCGTAGCTCCACAACAGCTCGTCGAGCCGGGCGAGGACACCGCCTTCCGCCACCACCAGCAGCCGCTCGCCGCCGGCGACGACCTCCTCCGCGATGCTCGGCAGCACCCGCTCCAGCGGCGACGCGGTGAGATGATAGAAGTCGACGATCATCTACCCGTCATCCCGGCTGAAGCCGTGACCTCGGGAGACCCATGGCGCCTTCTCGTCCCGGGGTCCCGGCTTCCGCCGGGATGCCGGGTCATGCCTCGAAATTCGCCGCGACGAAGCGGTCGAGAAGAGCGACGCCATAGCCTGTGGCGCCCTTGTCGTGGAGGTGGCTGGGCTTGTCGGCCCAGGCCATTCCCGCGATGTCGAGATGGGCCCACTTCACGCCGCTCTCGACGAAGCGCTGGAGGAACACCGCCGCGGTGATCGAGCCGCCTTCCCTCGGGCCGACATTCTTCATATCGGCGATCGGGGAATCGATCAGCTTGTCGTAGGGGTCGCCGAGCGGCATCCGCCACAATTTGTCGCCGCTCGCGGCGCCCGCGGCCGTGAGCTGGCCGGCGAGGCCGTCGTCGTTGGAGAACAGGCCGGCATATTCGTGGCCGAGCGAGATGATCATCGCGCCCGTCAGGGTGGCGAGGTCGACGATCACCTCCGGCTTGTACTGGCGCTGGGCCCAGGTCATCGCGTCGCACAGGACGAGGCGACCTTCGGCGTCGGTGTTGATGACCTCGATCGTCTGGCCGGACATGGAGGTGACGACGTCGCCCGGGCGCTGGGCGTTGCCGTCGGGCATGTTCTCGGCGAGGGCGCAGATGCCCACGATGTTCGCCTTCGCCTTGCGCCCGGCGAGCGCGGCCATCGCCCCGGCCACCGCGCCGGCGCCGCCCATGTCCCACTTCATCGCCTCCATCCCGAGCGCCGGCTTGATCGAGATACCGCCGGTGTCGAAGGTGATTCCCTTGCCGATCAGGACGACGGGGCGCGCCGAGGCGTTGCCGGCCCCGTTCCAGCGCATGGCGAGCAGGCGCGGCGGCCGCACGGAGCCCTGGGCGACTCCCAGCAGGGCGCCCATCCCCAGCGAGCGCATCTGCTCCTCGTCGAGCACCTCGAACTCGACCCCGAGCGGCTCCAGCCGGGCCCGGCAGCGCTCGACGAAGCTCTCCGGGTAGAGGATGTTGGCCGGCTCGGTGACAAGCTCGCGGGTGAAGGAAAGGCCGTCGAGAAGCGCCGCCCGCTTGGCCCAGGCGCTTCCGGAATCGCCGCCGCCGACGATGACCACCTCCTCCAGCGTGGGCTTCTGCTTCTTGGGGAGCTTGGTCCGGTACTGGTCAAAGCGCCAGCTCCTGGCCGCGGCGCCGAGGCCGATCCTGGCCGCCGCCTCGCCGTCCAGCCCGAGGCCGGAGAGATCGATCACCAGCCGGGTCTCGCCGGAGGTGAGCAGCCGGGCGGCGAGCGCTCCGCCCACCTTCTCGAACAGGGCATCGTCCTGCCGCCGGTCGCCGAGGCCGACGAGGAGCAGCCGGCGGGCGCCCTGCCCGTCGGCGACGAAGGTCTCGGCGATGGACGCCGCCTCGCGCTCGAAGCGTTGCGCCTCGGCCGCCCGGGCGGCGACGGAGCGGGTGGCGGGGTCGAGGCCGGAGAGCCGGTCGGCGACCATGTCCTCGCTCCACAGCGGAAGGGCGAGCGCATAGGCCCCGGCGGGGCGTTCAGTGGCGAAGCTGATTCTCATGGGCAATTTTCCGGCTCCTGGTCTGGCTTCAGGCCTCTAGGCGCTCGCCCGGCCGCTGCAAAGGGGGCCTCTCCGCCGCGACGGGCTCCGCGCGCGGCATTGCAGCGTTGCACTTCCGGTGCGATAGGCGCCTCAAGGTCGCGAGTGCTGTGGCGGCGGGGAAAGTGAAGAAGCTCAATCTCATCTGCCTGACCGCGCTCCCGCTGCTGCTCGCCGCCCCCGGCGCCGCGCTGGCCCAGGACGACGCGCCCCCGCCCGGCGATGACCCCGCCGCCGCCGCCGCCCCGGCGGACTCGCGCGAGGTCGCGTTCAGCTCGGACGAGCTCAGCTACGACAGCGAGGCCCAGGTGGTGACGGCGAGCGGCGACGTTCGAATGAACAGCGAAGGCAACCGGCTTCGAGCGGACCGGGTCACCTGGAACCGGGCCAGCGACGAGGTCCGCGCCGAGGGCAACGTCCGGGTCGTCAACCCGGGCGGCGACGTCGCTTATGCCGACAGCGTGGTCCTGACCGATGCCCTTCGCGACGGGATCGTCGAGAACATGCTCCTGGTGCTCGCCGACGGCGGCCGCCTCGCCGCCGACAAGGCCGAACGCAGGGACGGCTACACCACCCTTTACCGGGCCGCTTACTCCCCCTGCGCGGTGGTGAACCGCAAAGGCTGCCCGAAGAACCCGACCTGGCAGATCAATGCCGTCCGGGTGGTCCATGATCCGGTCAAGGGCCGGATCCGCTACGAAGGGGCCTCGCTGAACCTGCTCGGCGCCCGCATCGTCGCCCTCCCCTTCCTGTCGCATCCGGACGGCTCGCAGGGCGGCGGAAGCGGCCTGCTCGTCCCCGACATCAGGGTGAGCTCCAGCAACGGCTTCGAGCTCTCGGCCCCTTATTATCTGAAGCTGGCGCCGAACCGCGACGCGACCATCACCCCGCACGTCTACACCGAGGTGGCGCCGATGCTGGAGGGGCGCTACCGCCAGCTGACCGGCCTCGGCGCCTTCCAGCTCGGCGCCTTCCTGACCTACGGCTCGCGTCTCCCGATCACGGCTCCCGCCACCGCCGTCCGCGACGAGGGCATCCGCGCCTATCTCGAAGGCAATGGCCGCTTCCAGCTCAACCCGCTGTGGAGCGTCACCGCCTCGGCGCGTTACGTCACCGACCGCACCTTCCTTCGCCGCTACGACATATCGCGCGACACTCGGCTTCGCTCGATGATCGAGGCGGAGCGGATCACGCCCAACAGCTACATCTCGATCGCCGGCTGGGCGTTCCAGGGCCTTCGCGTCACCGACGTCGCCGGCCAGCAGCCGGTCGCACTGCCCGCGATCGATGCACGCTGGCGGCTGCCGGCGAAGGTCTGGGGCGGCCAGGTCGAGCTTCAGGCGAACAGCCTCGCCATTCTCCGGACCGAGGGCCAGGACACCCAGCGCGCATTCGCCGGAGCGCGCTGGGACCGGCGAAGCCTCACCCGCTGGGGCCAGGAGCTCCTGCTCACCGCCTACGGCCGCGGCGACGTCTACCACAGCAGCGACAATCTGCTCACCTCGACGGCCATCTACCGGGGCCGGGAGGGCTGGCACGGCCGCGCGATCGGGGCGCTCGCGGCCGAGGTGCGCTGGCCGCTGGTCGGTCCGCTCATGGGCGGGACCCAGCGCCTGACCCCCCGCCTCCAGCTCGTCGCCTCCGGGGCCACCGACAATCTCGAAATCCCCAACGAGGACGCCCGTGCGGTCGATCTCGAGGATTCGAACCTTTTCGCCCTCAACCGCTTCCCCGGCTACGACCGCTGGGAGAACGGGCCGCGGGTGACCTACGGGGTCGACTGGGGCCTCGACCTGCCGGGGATCGCGGTCCGGAGCACGATCGGCCAGAGCTATCGCCTCGACGACAAGCCGAGCATCCTGCCGCCGGGAACGGGCCTCTCCGACCGCTTCTCCGATTATGTCGGCCGGACCAACGTCAAGGTCGGCCGCAAGCTCAACCTCGTCCACCGCTTCCGGATCGACAAGGAGAGCCTGGCGCTCAGGCGCAACGAGGTCGACGCCGTCGTCGGCGGCCGCCAGACCTATGCGACGATCGGCTATCTCCGCCTCGACCGCAACATCGACCCCACCCTCGAGGACCTTCGCGACCGCGAAGAGATCCGCCTCGGCGGCCGGATCCGCTTCGCCGGTTACTGGTCGGTCTTCGGTTCCACCATCATCGACCTCACCGATGCTCGCGAAAGCCCCTTCTCGCAGGCGGACGGCTACGAGCCCGTCCGGCACCGCATCGGGATCAGCTACGACGACGACTGCCTCGAGATCGGGGTGACCTGGCGCCGCGATTACGAGGAGGCCGGCGACTTCAAGCGCGGCAACACCTTCCAGTTCCGGGTGGCGCTGAAAAATCTCGGGCGCTAAAAGACGTGCTAAGCTGGGGTTCAGCAAATTTCAGGCATCGCTATCGGCCTGCATCTATTGGAGGAATGATGAAGCTCGGCATTTATCACGGGGCGGCGCTGATGCTGGCCGGCTCACTGGCCGCCGCGGCGGCCGTTGCGCAGACCGTCGGCGCCCCGGTTCCGGCCGGCCCGGCGGCGCGCCTCAATATTCCCGCCAACCCGCAATTCATCACCGAGGACGATCCCAATCTGCGCAAGGCGACGGCGATCGTGAACGGCACCGTCATCACCCGCACGGAGGTCGATCACCGGATCTCCATCATCCGCCTCGCAGCGGGAAGCGAGATCCCCGCCGAGGAGCTTCCGCGCCTTCGCCAGCAGGTGCTTCGCAACCTCGTCGACGAGGTTCTCCAGATCCAGGCGGCCGAGCAGGCGGACATCAAGATCACGAAAAGCGAGGTCGACCAGTATTTCGCGCGCTACGCCCAGTCGCAGTTCAAGCTGACGCCCGAGCAATTCTCGGCCTATCTGCGTTCGAACGGCGCATCCCCGGAGACCCTGAAGCGCCAGATCCACGGCGAAATGGCCTGGTCCCGCCTGCAGAGCCGGAAGATCGAGCCTTTCGTCAACGTCAGCGAGGACGAGGTCCAGGCGGTCATCGAGCGGCTCAACGCCGCCAAGGGCACCCAGGAGTTCAAAGTCTCGGAGATCTTCCTCTCGGCAACTCCGGAGACCGCCGCGACCGCGCGCGCCAATGCCGACCGGATCGTCCAGCAGCTTCGCGGCGGGGCCTCGTTCCTCGCCTATGCGCGCCAGTTCTCGGAAGCCTCGACCGCCGCGGTCGGCGGCGACCTCGGCTGGGTGCGCGCTGCCCAGCTGCCCGACGCGCTGGCCTCGGCGGTCCAGGCGATGCCGGTCGGCAGCGTGAGCGACCCGATCGCCATTCCGGGCGGCTTCTCGATCATCATGGTCGCCGACACGCGGCAGGTGCTGACGGCCGATCCGCGCGACGCCGTCCTCAGTCTCAAGCAGATGACGGTCAAGTTCGCACCGGGTAGCCCGAAGAACGTCGTCGAGGAGAAGGTGCAGGGCCTGCTCCGGGCGACCCAGACGATGGGCGGCTGCGGCGGGGCCGAGGCCGCGGCTCAGCCGATCGGCGCCGAGGTCATCACCAACGACCAGGTCAAAGTGCGCGAGCTTCCGCCGGCGCTCCAGCAGACCCTTCTCGCCCTCGGGCTCGGCCAGGCCACTCCGGCTTTCGGCTCCGCCGACGACCGGGTGAGCGTTCTCGTCCTGTGCGGGCGCGAGGATCCCGACCCGGTGGGCACCGTCAGTTTCGAGCAGGTCTACAACAACATCGCCGAGAATCGGGTCAATCTGCGCGCCCGGCGCTTCCTTCGCGACCTGAGGCGGGACGCGGTGGTCGACTATCGCTAGGATCTTGGCGCCTTGATCGCGCCTTTGGCCGTCGCTCTCGGTGATCCCGCCGGGATCGGGCCCGAGATCACGGCCAAGGCCTGGGAACGACGGGTCGGGGAGTCGGTGCCTCCCTTCTTCGCCGTCGGCGCGCCTGAGGCGCTTCGAGCGGTCTGGGGAGGCCCGCTGCAGGTCGTTTCCGGACCCGACGAGGCGGTCGCCTGCTTCGAGGGCGCTCTGCCGGTCATCCGGATCGACGCGGCCGGCGAGACCCGCCCCGGCCTGCCGACGCTCGAGGGCGCCCGCAACTCGCTGGACGCGCTCGAGCTCGCGGTCGGGCTGACCCGCTCGGGCGCCAGCTCCGCCCTCGTCACCGGCCCGGTCTCGAAGGCGCAGCTCTACGCCATCGGCTTCACCCATCCCGGCCAGACCGAGTTCGTGGCGGAACGCTGCGGGATCGCGGCCGACATGGTGGCGATGATGCTCGCCGGCCCGACCCTTCGAACCGTGCCGGTCACCACCCACGTGGCGCTGCGCGACGTTCCGGGGCTCCTGACCACCGAGCTGATCGTTCAGCGCGGCCGGACCACGATCCGGTCGCTACGGCGCCTGTTCGGGATCGAGCGCCCGCGGCTGGCGGTGGCCGGCCTCAACCCCCATGCCGGCGAGGGCGGCGCCCTGGGCCGGGAGGAGATCGACCTGATCGTCCCCGCGATCGACCGGCTGCGCGAGGAAGGTGCCGAGATCACCGGCCCGCACGCGCCCGACACGATGTTCCACGGGCGGATGCGATCGACCTACGACGCGGCGCTCTGCCTCTATCACGACCAGGCGCTCGTGCCGCTGAAGACGCTCCATTTCGACGAAGGCGTCAACATCACGCTCGGCCTTCCGATCGTGCGCACCTCGCCCGACCACGGCACCGCCTTCGACATCGCCGGGAAGGGCAAGGCCGAGCCGACCGCGATGCTCGCCGCGCTGAAGATGGCCGCCGATTGCGCGCGCCGGCTGGCGGGAGCGTGACTCCCCTGCCGCCGCTGCGCGAGGTCATCGCGCGGCACGGGCTGAGGGCGGCCAAGTCGCTCGGCCAGAATTTCCTGCTCGACGAGCAATTGCTCGACCGCATTGCCCGGGTGCCCGGCAATCTGCGCGGGCAGCGTGTCTATGAGGTCGGCCCGGGGCCGGGAGGGCTGACCCGAGCGCTCCTGCGCGCCGGAGCCGAGGTCGTGGCGGTCGAGCGCGACCGGCGCTGCCTGCCGGCGCTGGAAGAGGTCGCGGAGGCGGCGGAGGGCCGCCTGCGGGTGATCGAGGGCGATGCGCTTGCGGTCGACGAGGCCCTGGAGGCGGGAATGGGGGCCCATGTCGCCGCCAACCTCCCCTACAATGTCGGGACGGCCCTTCTGGTCCGCTGGCTCGGCGGCGAGTTATGGCCGCCCTGGTGGGCCTCGCTGACCCTGATGTTCCAGCTCGAGGTGGCGGAGCGGATCGTCGCCCGTCCCGGCGGCGGCGCCTATGGCCGGCTTGCCGTGCTCGCCCGGTGGCGGAGCGAGGCGAGGATCGCGATGAAGGTCCACCGCTCCGCCTTCGTCCCGCCGCCCAAGGTGATGTCGGCGGTGGTCCATATCGTCCCGAAACCGGCGCCGGAGGGGGTTCGGGCGGCGACGCTGGAGCGGCTCACCGGCGCCGCTTTCGGCCAGAGGCGGAAGATGCTGAGGCAGAGCCTCAAGGGGCTCGAGGGGGCGCTGGAGGCACTGGCGGACGTCGGCATCGACTCCGAGCGGCGGGCGGAAACTCTGACGGTGGACGAGTTCGTCGCCGTGGCGAGAGCGATGGGCTAAGAATTCCTCCCCGAGCTTGCGTCGGGGAGGGGACCGCGCGAAGCGCGGCGGAGGGGAAATCCAGAATCAGAATTGCCCCTCCACCACGATGCTTCGCACCGCGGTCCCCCTCCCCGAGCCAAGCTCGGGGAGGAACTGCAGAATCAAGGCTTCGGCGCGCCCACCTCGGGCCGCTGCGCGGTCATGACCTCGGGCGGCGGGCCCTTGGCGATCACCGCCGAGAGCTGGGTCGCCTGCGGGCAGGGCGTGGCGCAGAGGGTCTTGATCCGCTCCAGATTCTTCTTGGCCCGCTCGACCGCGCCGCGCTGGACCAGGGCCTCGCCCTGGCCGGCGAGGGCGGCGACGTCGTTGGGCTCGAGCTTCAGGGCCTCGAAATAGAATTTGATCGCCTTGCCGGGGAGCTTCATCCCCTGCGCCGCTTTGGCGAGGCCGATATAGGCCTGGCGGTTGCGCGGATCGAGGGCGAGGGCGGATTCGAGCAGATCGGTCGCTTCAAGATACTTGCCCTGGCCGGCGAGCGACTGACCCTGCTGGGTCAGCGCCACGGAGCGGGCGTCGATCTGGTCGTCGGGCTTCTGCCCCTGGCCGGCGCTCGCCATGGTCGCCAGGGCGACGGCCACGGTGAGGGCAATGGGAGTGAGGCGCATCAGTAACTCCATGATCCTGTCGCGAGGCGGTTTAGCATGGCGCCCGCCACCGCGCGACGAAAAAGCCGTCCGTGCCGTCGTTCGCCGGGGTCAGGATCCGCCCCGAGCCGGCGGCACGTCCGCCCGGAATCGCAACCTCTTCCGGAACCATGGCTGAACGGCCCTCGAACGCGGCCGCCTGACCCCTTCCCTCTTCTCGCAGAAGCGAGCAGACGGCATAGACGATACACCCTCCGGGTCGGATGAGTTCCCCTGCAAGGTCAAGCAGATAGGCCTGGAGATTGGCGTAACGTTCGAGGCTCTTCGGGTCGAGCCGCCAGCGCAGCTCGGGATTGCGCCGCCAGGTGCCTGTGCCCGAGCAGGGCGCGTCGACGAGGATCAGGTCCGGGGCGTCCATGAGGTCCGCCAGAGCCTCACGCTCCCGCCCCGGGTTGAGCAATCTCGGCTCCACGATCGTAACCCCCGAGCGCTTCAGGCGCAGGTCCATCCGGGAGAGACGGCCGCGATCGGTATCCGAGGCGACGAGGCGGCCGGAATTGCGCATTTCGGCGGCGAGCGCGAGGGTCTTGCCGCCGGCGCCGGCGCACAGGTCGAGGATCGTCTCGCCGGGCTTGGGGGAGCAGGAAAGAGCGAGGAGCTGGCTGCCTTCGTCCTGAACCTCGACCAGGCCCGAGCGCCAGGCGTCGCTCTCCTCCACCGCCGTCGCCTCTGGGAGGCGGAGGCCGACCGGCGACAGCGGCGTAGGGACGGCTCCGGGAAAGGCGGCAAGGGCGTCCTCGCGCTCGCCGCGGAGGCGATTGACCCGGAGGTCCAGCGGCGCACGGCCGAGCAGCGACTGGAGATCGGCCGAAGAGACGGCCGGGTCGAACCGGCGGACGAGCCACTTGGGCACCGCCGAGGATCGCGGCGTCAGGCCCTTCTCCCCCGGGGAGACCACGCCCGGCCCGTGCGGGGAGCCGTCGAAGGCCGCGAGAAGGGCCGGATCCTGCGATGCCAGGCCCAGGATCCCGGCGCGGCCCGACGCGGGCGGCTCGGGCCAGGCGCGGATCGCCCGGTAGACGAGCTCGCGCACCGCCCGCCGGTCGCCCGAGCCGGCGTAGCGACGAGCCTTGAAATAGCGCGCGATCAAAGTGTCGGCCGCCGCCCCTCCGCCTTTGGCCGCGGCGATGATCTCGTCGAGCAGCTCGATCGCCGCCTCCGCTCTCGCCGCCGGAGTCATGGCTCAGCCCGACGTCGGATAATTGGGCGCTTCCCGGGTGATCGCGACGTCGTGGACGTGGCTTTCGCGAAGCCCGGCATTGGTGATCCTGACGAACTTCGCCTTGGCCCTCAGCTCCTCGAGCGTGGCGGCGCCGGTATAGCCCATCGCCGCCTTGATCCCGCCGACCAGCTGGTGGATCACGTCCTTCGCGTGGCCCTTGTAGGGCACCTGGCCCTCGATGCCCTCGGGCACGAGCTTCAGCTGGTCCTTGATGTCGTGCTGGAAATAGCGGTCGGCCGACCCGCGCGCCATCGCCCCGACCGAGCCCATGCCGCGGTAGGATTTGTAGGAGCGGCCCTGGTATAGAAAGGTCTCGCCCGGCGCCTCCTCGGTTCCGGCGAGAAGCGAGCCCGCCATAACCGTCGAGGCTCCGGCGGCGAGCGCCTTGGCGAGGTCGCCGCTGGTCCTGAGGCCGCCGTCGGCGATGATCGGGGTGCCCGAGGCGGCGGCGGCCTCGGCGGAATCCATGATCGCGGTGAGCTGCGGGACGCCGACCCCGGCGACGACCCGGGTGGTGCAGATCGAGCCCGGGCCGATGCCGACCTTGACCGCGTCCGCGCCCGCCCCGACCAGCGCCCTCGTGGCCTCGGCGGTGGCGACGTTTCCGGCAACGATCTGGACGGCGTTGGAGAGCTTCTTGATCCGCTCGACCGCGGCCGAGACCTCGCGATTGTGACCATGGGCGGTGTCGATGACGATGAGGTCGCACTCGGCGTCGATCAGCGCCTCGGAGCGCTCGAAGCCCTTGTCGCCCACCGTCGTCGCGGCGGCGACTCGAAGCCGGCCGGCCGCATCCTTGGTGGCGTTGGGATAGGTGACCGCTTTCTCTATGTCCTTGACGGTGATGAGGCCCGTGCAGCGGCCGGCATCGTCGACGACGATCAGCTTCTCGATCCGGCGCTGGTGGAGCAGCCGCCGGGCTTCCTCCTGGGTCACTCCCGAGCCGACGGTGGCGAGATTGTCGCGGGTCATCAGCTCGGCGACGGGCTGGCGCGGGTTGCCGGCGAAGCGGACGTCGCGATTGGTGAGGATCCCGACGAGCCGGCCGTCCTTCTCGGTCACCGGGATTCCGGAGATGCGATGGCGCTGCATCAGCTCGAGCGCGTCGGCGAGAGTCTGGTCGGGAGTCATGGTGATCGGGTTGACCACCATCCCGCTCTCGAAGCGCTTCACCGCCCGCACCGCCGCCGCCTGCTCCTCGACCCCAAGGTTGCGGTGGAGGACGCCCATTCCGCCGAGCTGAGCCATGACGATCGCCATGTCGGCCTCCGTCACCGTGTCCATCGCCGAGGAGAGGATCGGGATGTTGAGCCGAATTCCGCGAGTGACCTGGGTCGACGTATCGGCCTGGCTCGGAAGCACGGACGATTCGCCCGGCTGGAGCAGCACGTCGTCGAAGGTGAGGCCGAGGCGGATTTCGGAAGTGGGAAGGGCCATATCGGCCCATGCCAAGAAACCGGCGATTCGCCAAGCAAAGCCTTGGGGGGTGAGCGACGAGCGCTCACGGCGAGCGCCGCAACGGGCCTCTCAGCGGTAGGTGACCGTCGACATCACCGCGAAGGGCTGGGGCGGCATCCCCTGGTGGACCTCGATGGCCATCTTGCCGTCCTTCTCGCTCAGGGCGGTGAAGCGGGCTCCGAGGATGGTCATCGGCTTGGGCATGTCGGCGGACTTGAAGCTGACCGGATCCGTGATCCGCTTCTTCGCGTCGCCGGTGCCGAAGACGATCATGAAGGTCTCGCGGCTGTAGATGTTGAAATAATTGCGGCGCTCGATCGCGACGAAGGCCGGGATGCGCGAGGTCGACGGGTCGACGATCCGATATTCCAGCGGCTCGGCGAGCGGCTTCAGGGTCTTGGGCATCTTGGCGGTGATCATCACCAGAGCGGGAGTCGAGCTCGCCACCTTGAACCGGCTCTCGAAGCGGCCGTCGCGGCTCGAATCGAGGAAGCAGAGAAGGCCCCCCGAATCCCCTTCGCGAATATCGCCTTCGCAATAGACCGCGCCCGCGTCGCTCGAAGCCTCGATCAGCTGCATGCCGGCCGGAAGCTCGCCGACGTCGGGGTCGTTCCATACCCGCGCCAGCTCCGCGAGCCCGCTCGGCAGCAGCCGCTGCCGCAACACCTCGTCCTTGCCCGCGAGATGGCGGATCCCGACCGGGTGCGCGGCCGGCTCGATCGTCCAGAAGGAAATGAGCCTGCGCGACTGCGCCTCCGCCGGGCCGGACGAAACCAGCGCCGCGCCTGCCAGGGCGACGGCCGCCGCGACTTGCAAAATCCTCATCCCGTTGCTCCCCCACGCTCCGACCCGACGATAGCAGCGGCGAGGCATGCGTGCCATGGCCGCGGACCCGATCATGGACTAGCGTGGGAGAATGAGGGGCGGCGGGCGGTCTGTGGCGGGGCGACTTCGGGCGGTGGGCGGTGGCTGACCCGGATTCGACGCTGGTCGAATCGGCCGCGGCGGGGGACAGGGCCGCCTTCGCCGAGCTGCTGGACCGGCATTACGACCGGGTGCACGCGCTGGCGTGGCAATTGAGCGGGTCGCGGTCCGATGCCGACGATATCGCCCAGGAGGTCTGCTGCACGCTCGTCGAGAAGATCGGCAGCTTCCGCGGCGAGTCCAAATTCTCCACCTGGCTGTGCGGAATCACCTTCAACGCCTGCCGCGACCTGAGGCGGCGTCGGCGGTCGTTCAGCGGCTTCACCGAACGGCTGGCCGTCGTGACCGGACTCGCCAAGGCTCCGGACGGGCGCGACCTCTACGACGCGATCTGGCTGGAAAGCTCCATCGCCCGACTGAAACCCGCTTATCGGGATGCCGCGGTGCTCGTCGCGGGCCAGCAGCTCACCCATGCCGAGGCGGCGGAGATACTCGGGGTGGCCGAATCCACAATCTCCTGGCGGATGCACGAGGTGAGGCGTCTGTTTGCCGCCTCCTCATGCGGATCCTAAGGGCCGCTCCAAAAAAAAATTCGGAAAACACCCAAGGATCTCCGGCCGGGGCGCGTCCCAGTTGACATGCGGACAATCTGCGCCGCTGCCAAAAGGGAGAATCTGAATGCCCCGTCCACTGTCCAGTGCCGTCGCCGGCGGCCTCGTCGCCGCGTTGCTCGCCTCCGTCGCCATGTCCGGCTTCGACTCCGCTCCGCTGGCCTTCGCCGCGGATTCGATCGCCTCCCGCCCCGGCCAGCGGATCGCGACGGCACCCTGCCTCATCGGTCCCGCCGCTCCGGAGGCGGAGGCCCCGTTCTCGCATTCGGCTCCGATCGCCGGTGTCCAGGCGGACGCGTCGGATATCGTGGTGACCGGCGCGAGGATCAGGCGCCCCAATCTCGAATCCTCGGTGCCGGTCACCGTGGTCGGGGCGGATGAGGTCTTCGTCGGCGCCCCTGCCCCCCAGCCCCGGAGCGCGCAGGCGCAGGTCGGCCAGCCGCAGGTCGGCCGCGACCGCTTCGCCTCGGTCGTCCAAAACGGGTTCAAGGCCGCCGCCGAGGACCCCGTCTCGACCTTCTCGATCGACGTCGACACCGCCTCTTATTCCTTCGTCCGGGCGTCGCTGAACCGGAACGTGCTTCCGCGGCAGGCTGCGGTGAGGACTGAGGAAATGATCAACTATTTCCCCTACGATTATGCTTTGCCGCGAGACGCGGGAGAGCCGTTCAGGAGCGACGTCGCGGTGTTCCCGAGCCCCTGGGCAGAGGGGCGCAAGCTGGTGAGGATCGGAATCAAGGGCTATTCGGTCGAGCAGGAAAGCCGTCCCCGGGCCAATCTCGTCTTCCTGATCGACACGTCGGGATCGATGGCGGAGCCCAACAAGCTTCCCCTGGTGCAGCAGTCTTTGGCCATGTTGCTCGAGCAGCTGAGACCGGAGGACAAAGTCGCGATCGTCGCTTATGCGGGCACGGCCGGCACCGTGCTCGAGCCGACGGCGGTGAGCGACAAGGCCAGCATCTGCTCGGCGATCCGGCGGCTCGGCGCCGGGGGCAGCACGGCGGGCGCCGAAGGCATCCGCCAGGCCTATGCCCTGGCGGAGCGCAATCTCGACCCGAGCGGAGTCAACCGGGTCATCCTCGCCACCGACGGCGACTTCAACGTCGGGATCACCGATCCGGAGGAATTGAAGGGCTTCGTCGAGCGCGAGCGGGGCAAGGGCGTCTTCCTCTCGGTGCTCGGCTTCGGCATGGGGAATTACAACGACGCCCTGATGCAGACCCTGGCTCAGAACGGCAACGGCAACGCCGCTTATATCGACACGGTCGCGGAGGCCCGGAAGACCCTGGTCGAGGAAGCGACCTCGACCCTGTTCCCGATCGCCAAGGACGTGAAGATCCAGGTCGAGTTCAACCCGGCGACGGTCGCCGAATACCGGCTGGTCGGCTACGAGACGAGGATGCTCGCCCGGGAGGATTTCGAGAACGACAAGGTCGATGCCGGCGACGTCGGCTCGGGCCAGAGCGTGACCGCGCTCTACGAGATCGTTCCCGTCGGGGGACGCAGGACGATCGACGACCGGCGCTACGTCGCCCCGGCCCCCGCCCCCAGCCTGATCTCGAGCCCGGAATACGGCTTCGTGAAGATCCGCTACAAGCTGCCCAAATCCTCGGTCAGCCGGCTCATCTCGACTCCGATCGGACGCTCGGCGGAAGTGCGGCGGTTCGCCGACGCCCCTCGGGACGCGCGGTTCGCGGCCGGAGTGGCCGCCTTCGCCGAGCTGCTTCGCGGCGGCCGATATACCGGCTCGATGGGCTATGACGAGGTACTCCGGGTCGTCTCCGCCGCGCGCGGCGAGGATCCGTTCGGCTACCGCTCCGAGCTGATCCAGCTCGTCCACGCCGCCAAGGCCGCCCCGTCCCTCCCCGGCGGCCAGGGCCACGGCACCGACTGAGGCCCTGAGGTCCCTCCCTCTCCCGTGAGCGCGGGGGAGGGAACGGGCTGGGCGCAGATCGTCCGTTCGACCGGCAGGCGCTTTCGTTATAAGGTCCGTCCGATGCCCACTTTCGCCGCCCGTCATCCCCTTGGAGGCGACCGCCCAGCCGGCGGCGGCGAACGGTGATGGGACCGGACGACGACATCGCCGCTTCGCTGCCCAGGCCGCCTCATCCGACGCCGGCCCGCCGCGAGGCGGCCCTCGCCGAGGCGCTGCGCCGCTACGACGGGCGGGCCGAGGAGCGCCCGGTCGAAAGCGCCCGCCCCGGCCGGGCAAATTCTTCCGCTCCCTGGTGGGCCAGGATCAATCGTCCGCAATCGGGCGCGCTCGCCGGAGCTTTGCTGGTCGCCCTGATCGCGCTTCCTCTGGCCTGGACGTCACTTCCCGATCAGCTTGGCAACGAGCCAGCGAGGTCTGCCGGAGAGCCGACATCGCCCGGGCCGGACGCCGCCCGCCGGAACCCGTCGCCCCCCGCGTCCGCCGACGCGGTCCCGATGCCCCCCGCCGGCGACGAGGGGACGGCATTGGACTCGGCCGCCGTGGATCCAGGCTCACGCGAGGCGGCGCGCGCTGCGATCGATCCGCCGGCCGCCCCGGCGGTCAGGGTCGATCAAAGCCCGACTGGCGCGGCCGAGGAAGCGGACTTCGTTGGCGACGGTAGCCGGGAAATCACCGTCACCGGATCGCGGATCCGGCGGCCGAACCTCGAATCGACGGTGCCCGTCACGTCCGTCGGCGGAGAGGAACTCAGGCCCCGAGAGGCCCGAACGCGGCGTGGCGGATGGAACGCCTGCACGGTCGAGGACCCCAAGCGCGACTTGAAGACCTGCCGAAGGGACGTCGCCACCGTGGCTCGGGGCGCTTCCGGCAAGGCGGGCGCGCATCTCGGCGACGGGCTGGAGCGGGCCTGGAACGGCGATTTGGAGGCGGCGATCGCCGAGTTCGACCGGGCGGTGGCTCTGGCCCCGCGCTCCTCCGCCGCCCATCTCAACCGCGGCCTGGCCTGGCGAAGCCGGGGCGACCTCGACCGCGCCTTGGCCGATCTCGACCGAGCGGTGCGGTTCGGACCTCAGTCCGCGCGGGCTTATTACCACCGCAGCGTGATCCTGCGCGAGCGCGGCGACGTTCGGCGCGCCCGGGCCGACGAAGCGCGCGCCGTCGAGCTGGATCCGGACTTCGCGCGCGTGGTGGGGGCCCGACGCTGATGAAGTCCGTCGCCCCTAAAATCCTCCCCTGCATTTGCAGGGGAGGGGGACCGCCCGAAGGGTGGTGGAGGGGCCCTTCGGCGCCCTTCGAAAAAGAACCCCTCCACCGCGCTTCGCGCGGTCCCCCTCCCCGCGAAATCGCGGGGAGGATTAAGCCCTAGCGCCGGGTGCGCTCGATCGGGAATTTGATCGTGCCCGACGCCGGCTCGGCCAGGAGCTGGGCGACGCTTTGGGCGAGGTCCGCCTGGCGGAAGGGCTTGGCGAGCCGGGGAAGCTCGGAGCCGGAGCCTTCGGCGATGGTCGAATAGCCGCTGATCAGCATCGCCGGGAGCGACGGGCTCAGCTCGCGGGCGTGGCGGATCAGATCCACCCCGTTCATCCCGGGCATCAGATAATCGCTCACGATAATGTCGCAGGCGAGGCCGTCGCGCATCAGCCGAAGCGCTTCCGCCCCCGATCCGGCCTCGACCACCGTATAGCCGATGTCGGAGAGCATTTCGGCGGTGGCCCGGCGGACGATCTCCTCGTCGTCGACCAGGAGGATCGTCGCCGCGCGCGGGGCGACCACCAGAGCCGCCTGGTCGATCTCCTCCTGGCCGGCCGGCTCGCGGGCGGCGGGAAGCCACATCTCCGCGGTGGTGCCCTCGCCCGGCTTGCTCCTCAGGTAGAGGGCCCCGCCGAGCTGAGCGGCGAGGCCGTGGACCATGGAGAGGCCGAGGCCGGTGCCCCGGCCGACGCCCTTGGTCGAGAAGAAGGGCTCCACCGCGTGACCGAGGGTGACGGCATCCATCCCCACCCCGGTATCCCTGATCGCGACTCGAAGATATTGGCCGGGCGCCAGCAGGTGACCGGCCCCGACCTGCTCGGCTCCGGCCGAGATGTTCAGCCTGCCGCCGCGCGCCATCGCGTCGCGGGCGTTGAGGGCGAGGTTGAGGATCGCGAGCTCGAGCTGGTTGGGGTCGATCCGCGCCGGCGGGAGCTCCGGCGGGCATTGGAACGACACTTCAACCGTCGGGCCGACCGATTTGCGGATCAAATCCTCCATGCCCCGAAGAAGGGCGACGATGTCGACCGAGCGAGGCTTCAGATCCTGGCGGCGGGCGAAGGCGAGCAGGCGCTGGACGAGTGTCGCCGCCCGACTCGCCGCCTGAAGGGCCATGTCGATGTGCCGGTGCGCCTTGTCCCCCGCGGGGGCGCGGCGGCGAAGCAGGTCGAGGCTGCCGATGATCGGAGTGAGCAGATTGTTGAAATCGTGGGCAACCCCGCCGGTGAGCTGGCCGAGGGTCTCGAGCTTCTGGGCCTCGTGGAGCTGGGCGAGAGCAGCCTCGCGCTCGAGGGTGCGCTCCTCGACCCGGGCCTCGAGGGTCTCGTTGGCCAGGGTCAGCTCGCGCTGGCTGGCGGCGAGCGATTCGAGCCGGGCGCGGGCCTCATATTGGCGGCGCCGGCCGCGGAGGGCGGAGCGGGCGACGCTGACCAGGGTGGTGGGATGGAAGGGCCGCTCCAGGAAGGTGACGTTGCCCAACACCTCGAGGAAGCGCTCGGCGGCTGGGTTACGCTCCAGGCCGCCGCCCCGGCTGGTAAGGAGGACGAAGGGCAGATCGGACCATTCGGACTGGGCTTCGATCCAGGCCCGGAGGGCGCGAAGGTCGGAGCGCATCAGCGCTTCCTCGGTGAGGAGGACGAAGCCGGCGCCGAGACCCAGCTCGACCGTGAGGCAGGACAGGTCCGCGCAAGTCGTGGCGCCGATGCCGGCCTCGCGCAGCATTCCACATGCCACGGCCGCATCGCGGCCGATCGGCGCCAGGATCAGCGCCCGCTCGGAAAGCTCGTCCGTCAAGCCGCGTTTCCGGACGGCCGGAGGGAATCGCCGATCAGCTCCGGGACTCCGCGCAGCACGCCTTGGAAATTCTCCAGCGGCTCGCCCAGCGTTATGCCCGTCCCGCCGATCCGGAATTCGCGGATCGTGTCCTCGTGAGCGCTCGTCCTTTTCTTGATCACCGAGATCGCCCGCCGAACCCGTCCGGCCGCCTCGAAATAACGGAGCAGGATCACGCTGTCGGCAAGATAGGTCACGTCGACCGGCGCCTTCATGTCGCCGACCAGCCCGTGCTGGGCGACGGTGAGGAAGGTGCTCGTCCCGCGGCGGTTCAGGAACTGGAGAAGCTCGTGCATGTGGAGGATGAGCTGCTGCTCCTGCGGCATCGCCTGCTGATAGCCGTTGAGGCTGTCGATGACGACCGTGCCGGCGCCGCGGGCCTCGACGGCCCTGCGGACCCGGTGGGCGAACTCGCCGGGCGCGAGCTCGGCGGCGTCGACCTGTTCGACGACGAGCCCGCCGCCGTCGACCATAGACTGAAGATCGATATCGAGGCCCTTGGAGCGTTCGAACAGCAGGCCCAGCTCCTCGTCGAAGATGAAAAGCGCCGCTTTCTCGCCGCGCTTGACCGCCGCCACCGCGAAGCTGAGGGCGAGCAGCGACTTGCCCGTGCCCGAAGGACCGATGAGGAGCGTGCTCGATCCGCGCTCGATGCCGCCGCCGAGCAAGGCGTCGAGCTGGGGCGAGGCGCTCTTCACCGTATCGCGCTTGAAGTCCGCCCTGTGCTCGGACGAGACCAGGCGCGGAAAGACCCTGACTCCGCCGGTGTCGATGACGAAGTCGTGATAGCCGCCGCGGAAGCGCTGGCCGCGATATTTGATCACCCGGAGGCGGCGGCGCTCGGCGCCATATTCGGGGGCGAGCTCCTCGAGCCGGATGACCCCGTGGGCGACGCTGTGGACGGTCTTGTCGTTCACCTCGGTGGTGAGGTCGTCGAGCATCACGACGGTGGAATCATGGTGCGAGAAATAATGCTTCAGAGCGAGGATCTGGCGCCGGTAGCGAAGCGAGCTTTGCGCGAGCAGGCGGATCTCGGAAAGGCTGTCGAGCACGATCCGGGTCGGCTGAACGCGCTCGACCACCTCGAAGATTCGCTTGGTGGTCTCGCCGAGCTCGAGGTCGGAGGAATAGAGCAGGCTCTGCTGCTGGTCGTCGTCGAGCAGGCTTTCGGGCGGCACCAGCTCGAAAATCTCGTTGGGCTCGGCAAATTCCCACCCGTGCGACACGGCCGTCTCGCGAAGCTCCGCCTCGGTCTCCGACAAGGTGATGTAGAGCCCGCGCTCGCCGTGCGCGGCGCCTTCGATCAGGAACTGCATGGCGATCGTGGTTTTGCCGGTGCCGGGGCTGCCTTCGAGCAGATAGACCCGTCCGCGCCTCAGCCCGCCGACCAGGATGTCGTCCAGCCCCGCGACACCCATCGCCGCTTTGGTGTTCGTATCGTCCACTTTTCCCTCGCTACCGCGGCCTGGAAGCGCGGGAGACTAAACTTACATCGGCCGTTTCGGAGGTAGAACCTTTGCAGCCGCACCCCGAACGCACAAACCCGGATTCAGGTCCCCGCCGGCGCGGTCGGCCAGGTTCATGAAACCGCGAGCCGCGTCGCGGTCCCGCTCGTCTTCGAAGGCGACGTCGAGGTCAGGCGCGGCGCCGAGCATGTGGAGGAGAGCCCAGAGCGCGAAGCGGTTGCCGCGATCCTTTTCGAGCCCGAGATCGACCCTCATCCGCTCGATTCCCGCCTCCAGCGCAGGCGGGGCGACGGCGGCGAGGTCGGCGGTTCCGAAATAGCGTCGGAGCTGGTCGTCTAGGTCCATCCGCTTCCCTTCCGCCTTTCGACACCGGCGCTCCGCCGGCCGGATTATGCAACGACGCAGGACATGGCAATCTGCCGTCAGGCCCCGCCGGGCTCTTCGGCGGCGGCGGCATCGGGCCGGAACTCCAATATGTCCCCCGGCTGGCAGGACAGAGCGGCGCAGATCGCCTCGAGCGTCGAGAAACGGATCGCCTTGGCCTTTCCGGTCTTCAGGATCGATAGATTTACGATGGTGATCCCGACCCGTTCAGCCAGCTCGGTGAGGGTCATCCGCCGCTCGTGCAGCAGGTCGTCGAGCTTGACGGCGATGGCCATGTCACACCGTCCCTTCGAGATCTTCGCGCAACGACGCGCCTTCGGCGAAAACCCGGGCAAGGACGAACGCCAGGAGCACCGCGAGCCAGCCGGTGATCGAGAAGCCGGCATCCAGGTCGACCGGGTTGGCGGCGGTCGAAACCGCCATGCCTATCGCGGCGATGACGAGGCTGAGGAGCTGAAGAGCGAGCAGCGACCAGGCGATCGCCTGCAGACGGTCGGCATTGGCGGCGACGAACGGGTCGCCTGACCTGACCGTCTCGACCATCGCGAGGAGGCGCTTCAGGACGATATGATTGAGGGGAACGGTGAGGAGACCGAGCAAAGCGACCGCCCGCAGCGCCATGACCAGCCGTTCGGCATCCGGCGAAGGAACGAGCTTGAAGGCGCTCATGATCCATTGCTCGTTCGGCATTGCGACGAGCAGAATGAGGATCGCGGCCCCGAACAGCCAGTTCAGGACGACCAGGACCCGGAGCAGGACGTGGGCGATCGGCAAAGCGGCGGAATATTGGCGGGTCATCGATGGCCTCCAGTAGGTGTGTATTGACACTCGATAATGATATTATCGTTAAACGTCAAGTGACTTATCGATCTTCGTTAATCGAGACCACCCGGTGCGCGAAGGCCGCGACGTCGTCCAGCACCGGCGCCTGGTGCCGGAACGGGACCGCGAGAAGGGTCACTATTCCGATATGACCGACGCCCGGATAGAGCTTCAGCCGAACCTCGCCCCCCGCCTCCCGAAGCAGCTCGGACAGCTTTCGGCTGTGGCGAGGCTTGACCCTTGTGTCGGCGTCGCCGTGGAGGAGCAGGGCGGCCGGCGCGCCCGGAGCGGCATAAGCGATGGGCTGGGTCTCCGCGGGTCTCGGCCACGCGCCGAAGGCGGCGATCGTCGAGTCGTCGTCGAGCGGCAGGAAGTCGTAAGGCCCGGCCAGACCGGCGAAGCCGCGGACCGCGGCCCTGTCCTCCCCGAGAAGCTTCGGGTCGAGCGCCAACATGGCGGCATTGTAGGCGCCGGCGCTATGGCCGGTAAGCACGATCCGCTCGCCGTCCCCGCCATAGCCGCCGGCATGGCGCCTCGCCCATCGCACCGCCGCAGCGCAATCGCTCAGGAAAGCGGGATAGCGCGCTTCCGGCACCAGAGTGTAATCGGGGACGATGACGACGAAGCCGCGCGCCGCAAGCGCTCGGGCGGCGAAGGCATAGCCCTGGCGGCGGCCGCTGTTCCAGGAGCCGCCGTAGAAGAAAACGATCACCGGCCGCGGGCTTCCGGCGGCGGAACGCGGCGCGTAGACGTCGAGCTTCAGCCGTTCCCCCGTCCCGTAAGCCAAGCCTTCCGCGACTCGCCTCGACCCCCAGTCCTTGGGCATGAGCGCGTTGAAGCTTCCGAGCGGGTCGAGCATCAGGGCCATGACCGCCACGAATAGGACCGCCGCCGGCGCCGACAAGGCGCGTCTCGAATATATCCTGCTCCCAGCCATGCTCCCCCGCTCCTGTGCCATTTCAGCCAAAGGGGGACGAGGGCTTGCTCCCCTTGCTATTACGACGATTGATCGAATCCCCGTCCGTTCCAGGCAAGGGGCTGATCAGCGCCCGGGCCGAGCGTACACCGCCGGATCCGCCAGTTTTCTGCCGAGCGCGATCATCAGGTCGGTATCCTCGGCGGCGCCGTCGAGGATCAGGCCGGGGCCGGGATTGTCGGCCGCCGAGTGATAGGGGCCGCCGAGGAAGGCGCCGAGCTTCTTCATGTCGGCGAAGGAGCCGTTGACCATGATCGCCGGCACCCCGGCACGAGCGAGGGCCCAGCCGTCCTGACGCTGGACGAAGGCCGCGGCCTCGTCGTCTTTGTCCAGGATCCGGCCGGCTTCGGCGACCGTGCGCTCGATGACCGAATCGAGGGCGGCGTGGCCGCGGCCCATCACCGCGACCTTCTCGCCCTTCGGCGCGATGGCCAGAGTGTCGATGTTGATCGCCGCGACGAGCGAGGCGAGCGGGACGGTCGGCCGCGCCGCGAAATATTCGGCGCCGAGCAGGCCCATCTCCTCGGCGGTGGTGGCGAGGAACAGGATGTCGCGCTTCGGCGGAGGCCCGTGGCGAAGCGCCCGGGCGATCTCGAGCATGGCGGCGATGCCGCTGGCGTTGTCGACGGCGCCGTTGCAGATTCGGTCGGGCGCCTCGCTGTCGCAGATTCCCAGATGGTCCCAATGGCCGAGGTAGAGCAGGCTCTCGCCGCCGCCGCCGGAGCCGCGCACCCGCCCGATCACGTTGTGCGATCTGATCGTCGCGATCGTGGTGGCGACGTCGAGAGTCGCCCGGAGCCTCAGCGGCACTGGCCTGAACGAAGGGCCCGGTGCGGCGAGCAAGGCGGCGGGATCGAGGTTGGCCGCGCGGAGGAGGCTTTCGGCCCCGGCCCTGGACATCAGGCCGGTGAGCGGCGGCGGGCCGTCGATCGCTAGCCTCTTCTGGCCGGCATCGTAGACCCGCTGGACGACGGGCCAGGGCAGGGCGTCGCCGACGATCCCGATGACGGCCGCGGCGCCGGCGGCGGCGACCGCCGCCGAGCGCTCCGGGTAGCCGGGGAAGCCGGCCGAATCGGGGGAGTCGTAATGAATGAGGACGACCGCGCCCTTGAGGTCGGCGCCGGCGAGCGGGTCGGCCCCCTTGTCTCCGGCCGGCGTGCCGTAGCCGGCGAAGATGACCGGCGCCTGGGCCAGGTTTTCGCGAAGCGCTCGGCCGACGAGGATCATCTCGTCGCGGCCGAGCTCGACCCTCGCGCCCTTCTTCCCCCTCGCCTGCCAGACGCTGCTCTGGTCGCCGGGCCTCCGGTCGACCACGTCGAGCGGCTGGTACCAGCTGTTGCTCGGGCCCGCCGGCTCGAGGCCGAAGGCGCGCATCTGGCCGGCGATGTAGGCGATCGCCTTCTCCTCGCCCTTCGTCCCCGGCTCCCGCCCCTCGAAATCGTCGCTGGCGAGCACGTCGATATGCCGCCTCAGGGCCTCGGGAGAGACCGGCTCGGCCGCGGCGGGAAAAGCGGCGAGGACGAGTGCGGAAGCGGTGAGCAGACGAAGGAGCATCCCGTGGCTTATGGCAGGGCCGGCCGGGGAGGCAAGGGGCGCCCGGTCAGGCCCGTGCCCTGGCCAGCACCCACCTCGCCTGCTCGACATGCATCCGCTCGATCATCTCGCCCTCGAAGCGCTCGGCCCCGCCGGTCGCGGCGGCAAGCAGGCGCCTCGCCGCCTCGATCTCCTCTTCGCTCGGGCCGAACAGGCGGTTGGCGGGCTCGATCTGGCTGGGGTGGATGAGCGACTTGCCGTCGAAGCCGAAGCTTTTCCCCTCCTCGCACTGGGCGGCGAAGCCTATCGGGTCGTCGAGCCGGTTATGGACCCCGTCGAAGGCCGCGACTCCGGCCGAGCGGGCGGCGAGGAGGATGGTCTGGAGGGCGGTAGCGAGCGCTGAGCGGTCGCCGCCGGGGCGGAGGCCGAGGTTGGCCGCAAGGTCGTTGGTGCCGGCGATCAGGCCCTCCGTCTCGGGCGCGATGGCGGCGGCGGCAAGCACTCCCCGGGCCGTCTCGATCATGGCGAGGATCGGCTTGCCCGTCGCCCGGGCGGCCTCCCGCGGCGCCTCGGGACCGGGAGTCATGGGAACGATCACATAATCGGCTCGGCTCGCGGCCGCCGCCTCGAGGTCGGGTTCATGCCAGGGGTCGAGCGAGTTTATCCGGATCGCGCACAGGCCCGCAAAGCCCTCGGCCGCGGCCTCCACCGCGGCGGCCCGGGCCGGCTCCTTGTCGGCCGGCTTCACCGCGTCCTCGAGGTCGAGGACGACCATGTCGGCGCCGAGCCCCCTCGCCTTCTCGATCGCGCGCGGATTGGAGGCGGGCAGGAAGAGCAGGGAGCGGCAGAGGCGCAGGTCGGTCTTCATCGTCCCGATTTCACTTGGAAGCCGCCCCACTTGCCTACATTATGACCCCGTTCGCAAGGGGAGGCGCGGCTGCCATGACCATCTCTATCGTCTTTTTCTTCCTTCTCGTCCTGGTCATCCTGTTCCTCTTTTCGGGAATCAAGATCGTCCGCCAAGGCTATCATTATACGATAGAATATTTCGGCCGCTTCACCGCCGTCGCCCATCCCGGGTTCAATTTCTACATGCCGTTCTTCTACCGGGTGGGGCGCAAGGTGAACATGATGGAGCAGGTGCTCGACATCCCCGGCCAGGAGATCATCACCAAGGACAACGCCATGGTGTCGACCGACGGCGTCGTCTTCTTCCAGGTGCTCGACGCCGCCAAGGCCGCCTATGAGGTCTCCGACCTCTATGTCGCGATCATGCAGCTCACCACCACCAACCTTCGAACCGTGATGGGCTCGATGGACCTCGACGAGACCCTCTCCAAGCGCGACGAGATCAACGCCCGCCTCTTGAGCGTCGTCGACCAGGCGACGGAGAGCTGGGGCGTGAAGATCACCCGGGTCGAGATCAAGGACATCCGCCCGCCCGCCGACATCGTCAACGCCATGGGCCGGCAGATGAAGGCCGAGCGCGAGAAGCGCGCCGTCATCCTCGAGGCCGAGGGCAGCCGCGCCTCCGCGATCCTCAGGGCCGAAGGCGAGAAGCAGGGCCAGATCCTCGAGGCGGAAGGCCGCCGCGAAGCCGCCTTCCGCGACGCCGAGGCGAGGGAGCGCGCCGCCGAGGCCGAGGCCAAGGCGACCCAGGTCGTCTCCGACGCCATCGCCGGCGGCAACACCCAGGCGATCAATTACTTCATCGCCCAGCGCTATGTCGATGCGATCGGGATGTTCGCCACCTCGCCCAACGCCAAGACCATCCTCTTCCCGGTCGAGGCGACCGCCCTGATCGGCACCCTGGGCGGCATCGGCGAGCTCGCCAGGGACGCGCTCGCCGGCGGCGGCGCGGGGGGAGACGGCGGCGGCCATGTCGGCGGCGCCCCGGCTCGGCGGCGCGGCCCGTTCGAGGGCCGGGGCGAGGTCGGAGGCCCGGCTGGAGGGTCTGGCCAGTGAGCTTCCTCGACCTCGAGCCCCACTGGCTGTGGATGCTTGCCGCGATCCTGCTCGGGATCGCCGAGCTGATCGTGCCCGGGGTCTTCCTGATCTGGCTGGCGGCCGCGGCGGCGGCGACCGGCCTCCTTACCCTCGCCTTCGGGATCGACCTGCCCTTCCAGTTCGCCCTCTTCGCCCTGGTCTCGATCGCCGCCGTCTATCTCGGCCGCCGCTGGTACGTGAACAACCCGATGCCGAGCGCCGACCCCCTCCTCAACGACCGCGCCGCCCGGCTGACCGGCCGGACGGTCGTGGTGGTCGGCGCCCTCGTCAACGGCGAGGGCCGGGTGAAGGTCGGCGACAGCGTCTGGTCCTGCCGGGGGCCGGACTGCGCGGAAGGGTCGCGGGTGAGAATCACCGGGGCGGACGGCTCCTGCCTGAAGGTGGAGCCGGTCCGGGAGATCGAGGGACCGGCTTCTTCCTGACCTCCTACTGATCCGCTCATGGTGCGGCAGTTAGGGACGGGTTCGCAAAGGCCGCGGCTTTTTTTCTAAATTTGCGCCTGGGGGACACCTACTTTTTTCGCGAGTGCTACCTGTGCCCGTGCAGGAGGACTATGACGCTGGGCTTCGGGACCATGATGCGGCGCTGCTTCGGCTGGTGAGGGTTCGGGCGCCGGACCTGCGGGCGCTGGCTCCGAAGATCGAGCTCGCCATCGACCAGGAGGTGGGGACCCTCAGCGGCGGCGAGCTTTGCCTGGCGGTGCTGAAGCGGGATGTTCGCCGGCTGATGCGGTGAAAGCGGGCTTGATTCGCAGTCCCGGGCACGGCCACCCCCGGCACCCCCTTGTTCCTGCGTTGTGCCTTCGTGCCTTTCTCGAAAAAATTGCGCACCGCGCTCGAGGCCCGGGCGGACCCGTCCTCGGCCGGGCGTCAGGCCCTGCGCGCGAGCCGGGGCGCCAGGCGGGGCCAGGCGAGCCTCAGCGCGATCAGCAGGAGGGCGACGGTCTCGAAGGTGCCGATGCCGCTTCCCATCAGGGGCGTTCCGCGGAACGTGTCCGGTCCGCCGATCTCGCCGATCAGTCCGATCAGCAGGGACGGGCCGACCAGAAGGAGAAAGGCGATCTGGAGCCAGCGCGGCTCGCGGCGGACGTCCGCTTCGGGCCGGACGCCCTCGTCGCAGCCGGAAAGCTTCGCTTCGATCCGGGCGGAGACCTGCTGCACCCGGGCCGAATGGCGAAGGTAGATGGCGATCGGTCCGCCGAAGAACGCGACCAGGACCATCAGCCCGGCAAAGGGCAGATATTGCCCGATCGTCATCGCGAACAGGAGGATGCCCGGCAGCAGACCGAGGCTGAGCCAGAAGGTGCGCCGCCGGGTCGCGGCCATGCCGGCGTCGAACTCGCCGCCGAGCCGGTCCCAGGCCGAGCGGGTCAGTCGGACGTGGCGCGAGCCGTCGGCCAGCCGGTAGACGACCCAGCCGTCCTCCCGGAAGGTCGCGCGATGGCGGAAACCGGAGGTCGCGAGCGCTTCGGCGAAGCCGGGTGACATGGCCAGTTCCTTCCCTTCTCCCCGCACTGATGGCGGGAGGAGATTAAGAAACCTCTGAGGGACCGGCTTTTCGGAACCGAGCCGATGCGGAGGTCCGGGAGCCGGCGGGCCCATCCCGACGGCGGCCGGCGCACGTATTTTTTCGATCTAGAGCGCGACTGCCCTTTCGCGAAAGACGATCGGCCGGAGCGCCGGGCGCCGGATGAGGGCATGATCCATTAACCTGGATCATCTAGCCCGGCGCCGGTACCGGAGCGGACTGGAGGACAAATGGCGCTGTACAAATATCCCAATTATCTGACGGTCAGCAAGAACACCGCGTTCGACCAGATCCTCCCGCCCGGGCTCCACGTGCCGAGCGGCGGGATCTACCGATGCGTCGGCTGCGGCAACGAGATCGCCCAGGACGGCAACAGCGTCCTTCCCGACCGCCGCCATCATACCCACACCCCCGCGCAGGGGGAGATCCGGTGGCAATTGGTGATCGCGGCCCAGTCGAGCCTTCCGGCGCCCTACCTCCACGGAGCCGCCTGACCGCGGGCGCGAACGTTCGAGCGGCCGGATGGCACGGGGGCGAAGCTCGGGCTATAAGGGCCTCAGGACCGGAGGTGAGGGCATGGACAGTCTCGGAGGCAGAACGGCCTGGGCGGCAATGGGGCTGGCGATCGCCCCGCTGGTCTGGATCGGCGGCTCGACCGCCCGGGCGGCGGCCAGCCACGAATATCCCGTCATCAAGGCGCAGGCGCAGCTCTACGACGGCCAGGGACGCTTCCGGGGAGTGGCCGTGCTTTGGCAGGGGAGCGGCGGCGTTTCGGTGACGGTGGATCTTCAGGGGATGGACGCCGGGGCCTACGGCATCCACGTGCACGAGACCGGCAAGTGCGACAAGCCCCGCTTCGAGTCCGCCGGGGCGCACTGGAACCCGAAAGGGCGCAGGCACGGGTCGCTGAACCGGCGCGGGGCGCATCGCGGGGACATGGCGAACGTCACCGTCCCGACCGGCGAGCAAGGCTATCAGTTCGAGATCAGGAAGGCGCGGCTGGCGTCCGGAGACTTTCCGATGCTCGACTCCGACGGCGCGGCGCTGGTCATCCACGCCGAGCCGGACGACTACAAGACGGACCCGAGCGGGAATTCCGGCGAGCGGATGGTCTGCGGGGCGATCGAGCCGATCCACCCCTGAGGCTCGGGCTCCGCCCTCCCCGCCCCGCGGCCGGCGGGCCTTACCTCGTGGCGCGGCCAGAGATGGCGAAGCGAGGTTCGATTCGAAGGGGCGCGAAGCTCGTCAAGGGGCCGGGCCCTCGATAGCCGCGGCGTCCGGGGCAACGCTGTGTCCATTGAGGATCGTATGGGGTAATTCGGGGCAAGGGCCCCGAACGGGTTCGGCCCGGACTCAATCGAAGGAGCGGCGGCGTGTTCGCAGGAGATTCCCCGCTTCAGGTCTGGGGCCCTGACCATCTCCGGCTCGCGGTGGACGCCGCCTGCGTCGCCTTGTGGTCGTGGAACCTGGCGGACGACCGCTTCGCCATGGACGAGAGGGCCTTCGACCTTTGGGGGCTGCCCTGGTCGCAGTCGGTGACCTTCGAGGCTCTTTCGGCGCACATCCATCCCGCCGACCGCGACCGGGTGCACGCGGCCTTCACCGCCACGCGCTCGGTCCCCGGGCCTTATGAGATCGACTTCCGGATCATGGTCGGCGACGACATACGCTGGATCTCGGCGCGAGGCCGGGCCGCCGAACCGGGGGCCGCCGACAGCGCGATGTTCGGGATATTCCTCGACGTGACCGGCCGCAAGCAGGCCGAGGAGGGAAGCGAGCTTCTCGCGGGCGAGATGAGCCACAGGGTGAAGAACCTGCTGGCGATCGCGGCGGGCCTGACGGAGATCACGTCGCGGACGGCGGGCTCGGTCCAGGAGATGACCGGGGAGCTGACCCGAAGGCTGACGTCGCTCGGCCGGGCGCACGATCTCGTCAGGCCGCTTCCGGGCGCCCAGGGCAAGGCGGCCTTGCTCGGCGACCTGCTCGCGGTCCTGCTCTCGCCCTATGAGGATACCGGCGCTTTCTCGGGGCGGATCCGGGTCGCGGTCCCGCGGATGGGAGTGGGCGAGAAGACGGCCACGACCCTCGCGATGGTCGTTCACGAGCTGGCGACCAATTCGGTCAAGCATGGCGCCCTCTCGGTCGAGACGGGCACCCTCGACCTGTCCGGCAAGACCGAGGAGGACCAGGTGCATCTCATATGGTCCGAGACCGGCGGCCCGCGGATCGCGCACGTCCCGGAGATGGCGGGCTTCGGCAGCCGGATGATCCTCAGAAGCGTCGCCACCCAGCTGGCCGGCTCGCTAAGCTACGACTGGCAACCCTCCGGGCTGGTGGCGACTTTGGTGATGCGCAAGGACCGGATGGAGCGCTGATCGCCGGCCGAAGGCGGGCACCTTGCTACCGGGAAGTATGTCGGGCGTCCGGTCTCCCTGCCGCCCTGCCCTTCAGGTTTGAACGCAACGACGCGACGATGCCGTGCCCGGGTGATGTGCCGAGACTATATCGAGAGCTCGGACCCGTTGCGTCGTTGCGTTGTTGCGTTGTTGCGTTGTTGCGTTGAAAAATGGGTGGCCTGCGGCCGGCGAGAAAGCGCACGCGAAGCTCAAGCGGTGACGTGTCGGCACCGTAGATCCGGGCCTGAGGGAAGGGCTGAACGCGGAGCGCTCAAGCGATGATGTCGGGGATGAGCTGGTCCTCGAGCAGCGCGATCTCGTCCTTCAGCCTGAGCTTGCGCTTCTTCAGGCGGGCGAGCTGGAGCTGGTCCGAGGCGGGGGCGGCGCGGAGCGCCTCGATCGCCGAGTCGAGATCGCGATGCTCCTGCCGGAGCCGGACCAGCCGGGCGGCGGCCGGGACGGCGCTTCCGTCGATCGCTTCCATGCCCCTCCTCAAGCGCTTCGGGATGCGCTATGGATAGTCTATTAACGGCCTGTCGTACATAATGCGACGGCCATCCGATCGACGGGAGACAGGCCACGCCTCCGGACGTTGAGACCCCAGCCCAGACAGCCAAGGAGATGGGAATGCAACAGGCGCATATCTCGGCATTGCAGCACCGCCACGCGGACATCGAAGCGCGGATCGAAGAAGAAAATCAGCGGCCCTTGCCGGATACGGCCACCCTCGCCAGACTCAAGAAAGAGAAGCTCTGGATCAAGGAAGAGATTGCCGGCCTCCATTAGGCGGCAACAACCGTCGTCCCGGCGAAAGCCGGGACCCACGACAAGACGTCTCAGCACATTCCATTCGCGCCGCAGCCGCATCCCTCGTCGTCCCAGCGAAGGCTGGGACCCAGGCGGGTGAAGGGCGCGGTGGAATTCACCCCACGGGACCCCAGCCTTCGCTGGGGTGAAGAATCGGGCCGCGGCGCCGCCGCGGCACGCTTCGTCAATCGTCGCGGGTGATTCGCTCGTTGCGCTCGTGACGCTCCTGGGCCTCGACCGTCATCGTCGCGATCGGCCGGGCCTCGAGCCGGGCCAGCGAGATCGGCTCGCCGGTGACTTCGCAGAAGCCGTACTCGCCCGTGTCGATCCGGCGGAGCGCCGAGTCGATCTTCGAAATGAGCTTGCGCTGCCGGTCCCGGGTGCGAAGCTCGATCGCCCAGTCGGTCTCGGACGAGGCGCGGTCGGTGACGTCCGCCTCGCGGATCGGGCCGCTCTTCAGCGACGCCATCGTCCCCTGCGATTCGCGCAGTATCTCGTCCTTCCAGCCGAGCAGCTTCTGCCGGAAATAGGCCAGCTGCACCGGGTTCATGAACTCTTCGTTGGCACTGGGCCGATAGCTGTCGGGCACCGCGCCCAAGCCATAGACCGAGCCGTAAACGTCACTCAAAGCCGTCGCCATAACCCCTCCACATCCTTCACGCACGCCGTAGCGTCACGCAAACCTCCTGAAGCTCCGCTTCCGAGTCGTCCGGAAATGTCGGAGCTTGCCCCAGCGCGCCTATACGCCTCGCCAAGGGGGAGTACAAGTCACTCAAATAGCGGTTAAAACTTCCGGCGCTTTCGGCCGGCGGGAGTGACTTTTTTGCCCTTTTTCGGGGAGTCGGCCCGATTCGCGCTTGCCCGCCCCAATTCGCCGAATCGGGAAGGCCCGAGCCGCGTTAACCATGTTCAGCCGGCCGGCCGGTCCGCCTATTCGTTCACCCGCCGTTCGGCTCTGTCCTCAAATGGGACGGAAGCTGCCCAAGCGGCCATTTGGCGGGCATTCTGAGGCGTCTTCATGGTTAACGCGCTTGCACTTAAAGCTTTCCTTTGCATCTGTGGGTGTAGCCCGATGCCGATCCGAACTTCCACCAGGGACTTTCGGCCACGCATCGGAACCTGGAAACAAGGTGCGCTGTCATGTCGGTTAAAATGGCTCTCGCTAAACTCTGCGCCTGCACTTGCGGCGGCGCGATCATCGGTGGCGGCGCCGTCCATGTCGCCGAGAACCCGCCCCAGCGGCCCTCGTTCGTCAAGCGGGCCAAGGCGGCCACCATGGTGAAGCAGGCGCCCCGCCGCTACGCCCGGGTGAAGTCGGCGAAGCGCTACAAGAGGGTGCGCACGGCCTGCGTCGTCAAGACGCCGGGAACGACCACCACGACCCGGACCATCACCTATCCGGGTGGAGGGCCGATGCCGCTCCCGCCGCTTCCCCCCATGGCGGTGGGCAGCAGCGGCGGCGGCGGAGTGACCGTGATCGGCGGAAGCGGCGGCTTCGGCGGCGGTTTCGGCGGCGGCTTCTTCAGCGGCGGCTTCTTCGGCGGATCGAGCGGCAACGCCATCTTCACCGCCTCGACCAGCACCTCGACCGGCGGAAGCTCGACCGGCGGAAGCTCGACCTCGACGGGCGGAAGCTCGACCTCGACGGGCGGAAGCTCGACCAGCAGCGGAGTCTCGACCAGCACCGGCGGGGTCTCGACCAGCACCGGCGGGGTCTCGACCAGCAGCGGAGTCTCGACCAGCACCAGCGGCGGCTCGACCTCGACCAGCGGCGGCTCCACCTCGACCAGCGGCGGCTCCACGTCGACCTCGAGCTCGACCGGAGGGGTCTCGACCACCTCGTCGACCTCGAGCGGCAACGTCTCGACCACCTCCTCCTCGTCGAGCTTCGGCGGCGGCACCAGCACCTCGACCAGCTCGAGCGGCAACGTGTCGACCAGCTCGTCGACCTCGGCCAGCACCTCGAGCTCGACGTCGAGCAGCACCAGCGCCTCGACCAGCAGCTCGACCTCGAGCGGAAGCTCGACCAGCAGCTCGAGCGGCGGCCACGACGTCCCGGCGCCGCCGATGATCCTCCTGTTCGGGGCGGCGGCGGCGGCCCTGGTCGCCCGCCGAAGGATTGCCCGCGCCGGTTCCTGAGCCCGGCCCGGACAGAGAAAAGGCCGCGGGGACCCTTCGCCCCGCGGCCTTTTCCACGTCGTCGGCCGGATATTGGGCCGCTATTCCGCCAGAATGATTTTCTCGATCTCGGTGACGGGGTGGCCGGTCAGGTCCTTGGCGATCTCGCCGGCGAGGCGCTTCTGGACCTCCTTGTGATAATGCTTCCTGAGCTCGCCCAGGGTCTTGGGCGGAGCGACGATGATCAGCGATTCGAAGTCGTTCCTCAAGGCGCGCTTCTTCAGAAGCTCGGCGGTCTCGGCCGCGAACCGCTCTTCCTCCAGCTGGTGGAAATCGACCTCCTGATAGGCGCTTCGCCCGGCCCCGCCGGACGCGTCGAAGGTGCGGCCGGGACCGTCGGTCTTCTGCTCGCGGTCCGGCGCGTCGGTGGTCTCGCGCTTACGCTCGACCTCCAGCTTGGGATATTCGGAATCGCCTTCGTTGCGGAAGAACAGCATCTTCTTGCCGTCGGCGACGACCACGAAACTTCCGTGCGGAACCTGCATCTCTTTCTCCTTCTTCACCCGACCAACTCACGAATCGCGGCGATGGTTGCCACGCCTGCGCCGCCGCCCTAGCTCGGTGACATGCGCATCCTGCTCACCAACGACGACGGAGTGAACGCGAGCGGACTCAAGGTGCTCGAGCGGATCGCCCGGCGCTTTTCCGACGACATCTGGATCGTCGCCCCGACCGAGGAGCAATCGGGCGCCGGCCACTCGCTCACCCTGACCCGGCCGGTTCGCCTGAGGAAGCTGGGCGAGCGCCGCTATTGCGTGACCGGGACCCCCACCGACGCGGTGATGATGGCGGTGGCACATTTGATGAAGGACTGCCCGCCCGACCTCGTCCTGTCGGGGGTCAACCGGGGCGCCAATCTCGGCGAGGACGTCACCTATTCGGGGACGGTGTCGGCGGCGATGGAAGGGGCGATGGCCGGCTTTCCCGCGATCGCGCTCAGCCAGGCCTATGCGAAGGAGGGGATGGGCGACACCGTGCCCTTCGCCGCGGCGGAAGCCTGGGCGGAACGGGTGCTCGCGCCGCTGATCGAAGGCGGCATCCCGCGCCATACCCTCGTCAACATCAACTTCCCCGCCCTCCCGGCCGACGCGGTCAAGGGGGTAAGGGTCGCGCCCCAGGGCCGGCACGATTACGCTCGGCTCCGGATCATCCCGCGCACCGACCCGCGCGGCTACGATTATTTCTGGTTCGGGCTGGCTCCGATGGTGGAGACTCCCGGCCATATGACCGACCTGGAGGTCGTCGCCGACGGCTATGTCGCCGTCACCCCGCTCCATTTCGACCTGACCCACGAAGCGTCGCTCGCCCGGCTGACGGAACTTTACCGCTGATGCGCAAGCGACCGCGCGGCCCCGACGAGATCAACATGCGGCGCCGCGGCAAGCTGCCCGTCTGGGCCCAGCTCGCCTGGCGGGCCGTCCTCGTCGTCGGGCTACTCATCTTCACCATCGCCCTCCACTGGTTCGAGCGCGACGGGCTGAAGGACACTCACGACGGCCACATCAGCTTCGCCGACGTGGTCTATTTCACGATGATCAGCATCACCACCACCGGCTATGGCGACATCGTTCCCGTCGCCCCCCACACCCGTCTCTTCGACGCGCTGGTGGTGACCCCGATCCGGATCTTCTTCGTCCTCATCTTCATCGGCACCGCCTACACCTTCGTGTTCAGGCGCACCTGGGACAAATGGCGTATGAAAAGGCTTCAGCGGACATTGTGCGATCATGTCATCGTCGCCGGCTTCGGCACCAGCGGATCGGAGACGGTGGACGAGCTCATCGCCCGCGGAGTCCGGCCCGAGGAGATCGTGGTCATCGACGCCAGCGAGGACGCTCTGGAACGCGCCGAATCGCTCGGCTGCGCGATCGTCGACTCGGACGCGACCCGCGACAAGACTCTGCAGGCGGTCCACATCCAGCGGGCCCGGGCGATGATCGTCACCGCCGGGCGCGACGACACGTCGATCCTGATCACCCTCACCGCGCGCCATCTCAACCCGCGCCTGCCGATCAGCATCGCGGTCAGGAACGAGGATAACGAGCTTCTCGCCCGCCAGGCGGGAGCGACGACGGTGATCAACCCGGTGAGCTTCGCAGGCCTCCTCCTCGCCGGATCGACGCAGGGACTCCACATCTCCGACTATATCGCCGACCTCGCCTCCTCGAGCGGCCAGGTGAAGCTTTCGGAGCGGGTGGTCACCGAGGAGGAATGCGGCAAGCCGCTCGCCGCCCTCGCCCAGGGCATCGGGGTGAGGATCTATCGCGACGGCACGCCCTACGGCTTCTGGGAGCCCGAGGCCCAGTCGCTTCTTCCCGGCGACTGCATCGTCGAGATCCTTCCGACGGCCGAGAAGGAAGCGGAGCTGGGGTAGCTCGCGTCAACCCCTCTCCCGCTTTTCGCGGGAGAGGAGGGGCCCAAGCTGAAGGCTTGGGAGGTGAGGGTCTTGCCGACTCATTGCTACAGACCCTCACCTCCCACCGCTCCGCGGCGGGCCCCTCCTCTCCCGTGAAGGACGGGAGAGGAAGATCAGAGCCACCGCCGCCGCCGTCGCGAACCCCGCCCCGGCCAGGAACGTCGCCGACGGTCCGAAGCCGTCCCACAGCAGGCCGGCGGTGACGCTCGCGCCAAGCATCGCCACGCCCACGGCCAGGTTGAACAGGCCGAAGGCGGAGCCGCGCAGCGGCGCCGGGGAGCGGTCGGCGACGAGGCGGGAGAGGAGGCCCTGGCTGAGGCCCATGTGGAGGCCCCACAAGGCGATCGCGGCGAAGGCGGCGGCGAGGCCGGGGACCAGAGCGAGCAGCAGGTCGGCGGCCGCCAGCACCGCCAGGCTCGCCAGCAACAGCCCGCGGGTCCCGATCCGGTCGGAGGCGATCCCCGCCGGATAGGCCGTCGCGGAATAGACGAGGTTCATCACCACCAGCACGGCCGGCGCAAGCCACAGCGGAAGGCCCTCGTCCGACGCCTTGAGGATCAGGAAGGCCTCGCTGAACCTGGCCAAAGTGAAGAGCAGGCCGACCGCGACGACGGCCCAGTAGGCCCGGTCGAGCCGCTTCAGGTCCGCCAGCCTGAGCGGCGCTCGCGCCGGAGCGTCGGCTGCCGGCGGCGGCTCCTGGACCGCGAACAGGACGATCAGGACCGCGATTACAGCCGGGATGACGGCGATCCAGAAAACGGTCCGGATGTCGTTGGCCAAGAGCCACATCAGGCCGATGGCGAGCAGCGGTCCGGCGAAGGCGCCGGCGGTGTCCATCGACTGCCTGAGCCCGAAGGCCCGGCCGCGGATTTCGGGCGCGGTCACGTCGGCGATGAGGGCGTCGCGGGGGGCGCCCCGGATTCCCTTGCCGATCCGGTCGGCGAAGCGCGCCGCGAGCACCGGCAAGGCCCCCGTCGCGAGCGGGAAGAGCGGCTTCGATAAAGCGGCGAGCGCGTAGCCGAGCAGGATCAGCGGCTTCCTCCGGCCGAGCCTGTCGGACGCCCAGCCCGAAAAGACCTTGGTGATGGACGCGGTGGCTTCGGAAATGCCGTCGATCAGGCCGACCAGGGCGACGCTGAGCCCAAGCGTTCCGACCATGAAGAGGGGGAGAAGCGAGTGGACGATCTCCGACGACAGGTCCATCGCCAGGCTGACGAAGCCGAGCGCGACGACCGAGCGCGGCAGCGGCGGGCGGGCGTCAGGAACAAGTGAGCCGTTCCGGCGCTGTAACGGCATGATCCGCGCCCTCCCCCTCGCCTTCGCCCTCGCCGCCTGCGCGTCCGAGACCCCGCCGTCCACTGCGTCCAGCCCCGCCCAGGAACGATATGAGGCGAGAGGCCAGGAGCCGGGCTGGCACCTGCTGATCCAGAACGGCCGAATCGACTATAACGGCAATTACGGGGAGAAGAAGATCAGCGTCGCCCGGCCCGACCCGAGGCCGAGCTTCAACGGCCGACGCTACGTCACCGGGCGGCTCACCGTCGACGTCACCTACTCACGCTGCAACGACGCGATGAGCGGCCACGGCTACGAGCACCAGGTGACGGTGATCGCCGACGGCGAGAGCTTCAGGGGCTGCGGCGGGGCGCGGAAGGCCGACTGGGACAGTTGAGGGACCGGAGCTAAGCGAGACGTCATGCTGAACTTGTTTCAGCATGCAGCGACGAGCCGCCGAGCGGGTGGAGAGCTGGACCCTGAAACAAGTTCAGGGTGACGGCGGGAGGTGACGCCGGGAATCGCTTCGGGCTCTATTCCGCTGCTTCCGGAAGCTGGGTCGGGTCGAGCTTGCTGAGCTGCCTCGGAGTCGTGTCGATCATCGGCACTGGCTCGATCGTCCGGCCGCCGGTCTCCACCTTCAGGGTCTCGAAGCGCTTGGCCTGGGTCAGCACCTGGCTCTCCAGGCTTCCGACGAAATCGTTATAGGCGCCGGTGGCGAGGCCGAGGTTGCGGCCCAATTTGGCGACGTGGCCGCCCATCACGGTGAGGCGCTTGTAGAGCTCCTTCCCGGCCTCCGCGACTTCCTTGGCCTGGGCGGCCAGAGTCTCCTGGCGCCACATGCCCGCCATGATCTTGGCCAGGGCCAGCATGTTGATCGTCGACGCGATGATGACGCCGTTGCGGAAGGCGGTCTCGATCAGGTCGGGCGCCCGCTCGGCGGCGGCCGAGAGGAAATGCTCGCCGGGGATGAACATGATGACGAAGTCGGGCGAGAGGTCGAACTGCCGCCAATAGCCCTTGCGGCCGAGCTCGCCGGCATAGGTGCGCATGGCCGCGGAATGCTGGAGCAGGAAGTCGGCGCGGCGGGCCTCGTCCTCCTCGTCATAGGCCTGCTCGAAGGCGACCAGCGGGCATTTGACGTCGACGACGATGCAGCGGTCGCCGGGGAGCTTGATGACGCAGTCGGGGCGAAGCTGGCGCTCGCCGTCGCTGACGCTGGCCTGGAGGGCGAAGTCGACATTCTCGGCGAGCCCGGCCGCCTCGAGGATGGTGCGCAACTGCTCCTCGCCCCAGCGGCCCCTCGCCTTGGGGCTCGAGCGCATCACGTTGGCGAGCCGCTGGGTCTCGCGGCGAACGGTCTCGTTGCCCATAGCGAGCTGGGCGACGGCTTCCTTGAGCTCGCCGTAGCTCCCCTGGCGCTCCTTCTCCACGGTGGCGAGATTTTCCTCATAGCGCTTGAGAGTCGTCTCGACCGGCTGGAGAAGCGCCTTCAGTTTCTCCTCGTGCTTCTCGCCCGCCTGGTTGAAGCGGGCGTCGGCGCGCTCGAGGAAGTTCCTCTGGGCCTCGCCGAGCAGCTTGCCGCCGATCTCGCTGAACTGCGCCGACAGGGCCTCGCGGGCGTCCCTGATCTCGGCGAGCCGCTCCTGGAAGCTTCGCTCCTGGGCCTCGCGGGCGGCGGTGAGGCCGGCGCACTGCGCGCGCGCATCGGCGCAGGCCTGGCGGGCGTCGTCGAGCTTGTCCTGCATTCCGGCGAGATCGGTGATCGCCTTCCGGAAATCCTCGGTCCGGTCGTCGCGCTCCTTGCGGTAGAGCGCGGCCTGCCGGCCGCCGAGGAACCAGCCCGCCGCGGCTCCGGCGGCGAGGGCGAGGATGACGAAGAGGAAAGCCAGGGAGTCCATGTCGCGCTCCGGGAACGAAGAGCGAACCTAGGGCAGTCACCGGAAATGGTAAAGAGGCGGGAGGACCTAAGCTGTGGATATCTCCCCTCCCTGCAAGGGAGGGGCCGCGGGTGGGTCCGCCGAAGGCGGCCGAAACTCCGACGCCCGTAAAGTCTCGCTTCGCTCGCCTACCCACCCCTAGCCCCTCCCTTCCAGGGAGGGGAACCAAGGTCGGGAAAGCTACGCGGCCAGCTTCCTCTGCTTGGCGAGCTTCCTCAGGATCATGTCGCGCTTGAGGCGGGAGAGATAGTCGATGAAGAGCACGCCCTCGAGATGGTCCATCTCGTGCTGGAGGCAGGTGGCGAGCATGCCCTCGATCTCCTCCTCATGGACCTTGCCGTCGCGGTCGAGCCAGCGGGCCCGGACCCTGTCCGGGCGGTCGACCTCGGCATATTGGTCGGGAACCGAGAGGCAGCCCTCGTTATAGGGACGCTCGGTCTCCGAGGTGTGCAGGATCTCGGGGTTGATGAAGACCATCGGCCGGCGCACCGGCTCGCCGTCCTCCTCCTCCGGGTCCTGCAGGTCGATGACGAGGATCCGCTTGGGAACGCCGACCTGAATAGCGGCCAGGCCGATGCCGGGGGCGGCGTACATCGTCTCGAACATGTCGTCGATCAGCGTCCGGATCTCGGGCGTGATCTCCTCGACCGGCGAGGAAACCTGCCGGAGCAAGGGGTCAGGCGCTTCGATGATGGGACGGATGGCCATGGCTTTTATCTAGGTATTGCAGGTCTTTTCGTCAACGCGCGGGGTAGAGGAGGAAGGGCCGGCGCTCCTCCAGCCACGCTTCCTCGTCCGGCAGCGCGAGGGCGTCGAGATCGCCGGGAGACGATTCCGGATCGTCGACCCACTCCCTCAGAGCCGGGCCGCCGTTGATGACGTCGATGGCGAGCTTTCCGAACTCATATTCATAGGGGAAGTCGCGCCAGAGGCCGTAGTCCGGGTAGAGGCGGCGGATCGCCTTGAAGGCCAGGGACTGGAGGCGCCAGGGGAGGAAGGTGTCGTGATCGTAGAAGCGGCCTTCCGGATGGATTTGGATCCCGTGGCAGGTCTTGCCCATATGCTTGTGGAAGGTGGGCTCGAAGGCGACCTGGCGAAGCGCGCAGCCCTCCAGCCATTCGGGCGCGAGCCGCCGCATCTCCGCGGCGACGGCGGCGGAGTCGATGTCGGGCGCCCCGAACAGCTCGAGCGGGCGGGTCGTCCCCCTCCCCTCCGACAGGGTCGTGCCTTCCAGCATCACCGTTCCGGCATAGGCCCGGGCCATCCACAGATTGGCGGCGTTGGGGCTTGGGTTGATCCAGATCCGCTCCATCGGCCAGCCGAAACCCGGGGCGGAATCGGGCTCGTAGCCCTCCATCCCGACCACCCGGTAATCGACGTCGATCCTCATCGTGTCGACGAACCAGCGGCCGAGCTCGCCCAAAGTGAGGCCGTGGCGCATCGGCAGCGGCCCGGCGCCGACGAAGCTCTCCCAGCCCGCGAGCAGGGTCAGCCCCTCCACGGGGCGGCCGGCCGGATTGGGACGGTCGAGCACCCAGACCGTCTTGCCGTGAGCCGCCGCCGCCTCGAGAACGTAGAGCAGGGTGGTGATGAAGGTATAGATCCGGCAGCCCAGATCCTGGAGGTCGACGAGGAGGACGTCGAACGTCCCCATCGACTGGCCGGTCGGACGCCGCACCTCGCCGTAGAGGCTGAAGACGGGGATGTTGTGGCGGGGGTCGGTGAAATCGTCCGATTCCACCATATTGTCCTGCTTGTCGCCCCTCAGGCCGTGCTGAGGCCCGAAGGCGGCGGTGACGTTGAGGCCCGCGGCGGCGAGGGCGTCGATCGAATGGGTCAGGTCCTGAGTCACCGAGGCCGGGTGGGCGAGGAGCGCGATTCGCTTGCCCTCGAGCGGCTTGCGCAAGGCTGGGTCGGCAAGGAGGCGGTCGATACCGAATTTCATGCCGGCCTCGCTGCCGGGAGTTCGAGCGCGAAGCAAGCCGGGTCGTGAAAATCGGGCTTCCCCGGCGGGTTGGCCAGCGCCCAGTAGGATATCCGGCCGTTCCTCTCCTCGACGACGGTGGACAGGCCGATCTGCCAGGGCCGGGCCACGGCGAGGCCCATCGAGTCGGGGAAGGACAGCTCGGTCTTCAGCGAGAAGAAGGACGGTTCGAACCGCTCCAGAGTGTCGAAGCCGGCCTGCTTGAGCAGCGCCTTTCGCTCCGGCTCGAGCGCTCCGGTCCGGCTCTGGACGTCGAGAGGCGAGGCGCCGACCCCCGCCGCCCGTTCCATTCCCTCCCGGTAGCGCTGGAAACTATAGGCGGCCCAGTCGCCGGAGGGGGCGAGGTTGAACTCCAGATAATCCTCGTCGCCGCCGACCCGGACGAAGGCCTCGAAGCAGGTATGGCGCCAGAGCTCCTCGCCCCGGTACGGCTCCCGGAGCCTGAGGCGGACCTTGCGGATGTTGCCGATCAGGACGAAGCGAAGCTGGAGCCTGAGCGGGCGGACCCGGGCCACCTCCACCTCGATCCCCGTGAGCGGAGGGCACGGCGTATCGGGATGCGGGTGGAGGGACAGGCGCAGGGACATTCACGCTTACTCCACGTCACCGGTGAACTTGTTTCAGGGTCCGGTTCTCCGCCCGCACTGCTGCTCGAAACTGGATGCTGAAACAAGTTCAGCATGACGATTTGCCATGCTAACCGCCTCCGCCATGCCCGAATACAGATCCGAGCTGCTCCGCACCCTCGACGAGCGCGGCTTCATCCATCAGCTGACCGATGCCGAGGGGCTCGACGCCCTCGCGCAGCGGGAGGTGATCCCCGGCTATATAGGCTTCGACGCCACGGCGCCCTCGCTCCACGTCGGCAGCCTCGTCCAGATCATGATGCTTCGCCGGCTCCAGCAGGCCGGCCACAAGCCGATCGTGCTGATGGGCGGGGGGACCTCCAGGATCGGCGACCCGAGCTTCAAGGACGAGGCCCGCAAGCTGCTGGACGACTCGACGATCGATGCCAACATCGCCTCGATCAAGCGGGTCTTCGAGCGCTTCCTGACCTTCGGCGACGGGCCGACGGACGCGATCATGCTCGACAATGCCGAATGGCTCGACAAGCTCGAATATATCCCCTTCCTCCGGGAGATCGGCCAGCATTTCTCGGTCAACCGGATGCTGAGCTTCGACAGCGTCAAGCTGAGGATGGACCGCGAGCAGTCGCTCTCCTTCCTCGAGTTCAACTACATGATCCTGCAGGGCTACGACTTCCTCGAGCTGTCGCGCCGCGCGTCTTGCCGGCTCCAGCTTGGGGGATCGGACCAGTGGGGCAATATCGTCAACGGGATCGAGCTTTGCCGGCGGGTCGACGGCACCCAGGTGTACGGACTGACCACGCCGCTCCTGACCACGGCCGACGGCGGCAAGATGGGCAAGACCGAGAAGGGCGCGGTCTGGCTCAACGCCGACCAGCTCAGCCCGTGGGATTACTGGCAGTTCTGGAGGAACGCCCAGGACGCCGACGTCGGCAAGTTCCTTCGCCGCTTCACCGATCTTCCGGTCGGCGAGATCGCTCGGCTGGAGGCGCTGGGCGGGGCGGAGATCAACGAGGCGAAGAAGGTGCTTGCCGACGCGGCGACGGCGATGGCGCACGGCGAAGAGGCGGCGCGCGAGGCCGCGGAGACGGCGCGACGGACGTTCGAGGAGGGCTCGGCCGGGGAGGCGCTCCCGGTTCTGCACAAGGCCGATGGGCTGCGGCTTTCGGAGGCGCTCACCGGGCTCGGTCTCGTCGCTTCCAGGAAAGAGGCACGTCGGCTGATCGAGCAAGGCGGCGCTCGGGTCGACGGAGAAGTGGTCGGTGAGGACATCAATATCAGTGTCGGCGGCGATGTCCGAATATCGGCCGGCAAGAAGAAGCACGGGCTGCTGACCCCCTAGCCGTCATTGCGAGGAGCAAAGCGATGCGGCAATCCAGCGGGTGGAGGCGCAGCACTGGATCGCTTCGCTTCGCTCGCAATGACGGGAAGCGTTTTATGCTCACGCCAATCCGCTGCTGCCTCGCGCTTCTCGCGCTGCCCCTGACCGCCGCCGGGCCGGCGCCGCAAACGCTGGAGCTGGTCGACACCCCCCGCGGCCGGGCCGTCCCGGTCGCGCTGTACGGAGCCACCCCCGGAAGGCCGAAGCCGCTGGCGCTCATCTCGCACGGCTATGGCGGCACCAACCGGGCCTATTCCTTCATCGCCGAGGACCTGGTGAAGCGCGGCTATGTCGTGGCGTCGGTGCAGCACGAGCTGGAGGGCGATGAGCCGATGCCGACGACGGGCGTTCCGGCGGTGGTGCGTCGGCCTTGGTGGGATCGGGGCGCCGCGAACCTGCACTTCGTCATCCGCGAGATGCGCTCGCGCGGCCTCGCCGACCGGCGGCCGGTGCTGCTCGTCGGCCATTCCAACGGCGGCGATTCGAGCATGCTCTTTGCCGCGCAGCATAAGGGCATGGTCGGCGCCGTCTTTACCCTCGACAACCGCCGGATGCGGATGCCGCGGACGGCGCGCCCGCGGATCTGCTCGGCGCGCTCGAGCGACCAGCCGGCGGATCCCGGAGTGCTTCCCACCGCCGCGGAGCAGAAGCGCCACCGGATGGCGATCGGCACCGTGCCGGTGATCCACAACGATATGTGGGACGGAGCGACGGCGGCGCAGAAGCAGGCGATGCTCGGGTGGCTGGGGCGGTGTTTGGCCCAATGACGTCGTCCCAGCGAAGGCTGGGACGCCGACGGGTGAAAGGCGCCGAGATCTTCACCCCCTGGGGCCCCAGCCTTCGCTGGGGCGACGGTCACCCGCCCCTCAGCAGCCCCACCGCAGCGTCCCGCTCCATCAAATAGAGAAGCACCCGCGCCGCCTGCCCCCTCGGCCCCTCGAGCCCGCCGTCGCGATCGACCAGAAGCCGGGCGTCGTCGCTGGCCGTTTGGGCAAGCGCCTGGATCTGCTCCGGCGACGCCAGCCGGAATTGCGCCTCGCCCGACTGCTTCGTGCCCAATATCTCGCCCGCCCCGCGAAGCCTCAGATCCTCCTCGGCGATCCGGAAGCCGTCGTTGGTCTCGCGCATCAGGGCAAGGCGGGCTCGCCCCGTCTCGCTCAGCGCGTTGCCGCGAAGGAGCAGGCAGGTCGACCTCCCCTCCCCTCGCCCGACACGGCCGCGAAGCTGGTGGAGCTGGGCGAGGCCGAAGCGGTCGGCGCCCTCAACGATCATCAGGGTCGCGTTGGGGACGTCGACCCCGACCTCGATGACGGTGGTGGCGACGAGGACCGAGAGGGCGCCCTGCTGGAAGGCCGCCATCACCTCGTCCTTGTCCAGCCCCTTCATCCGGCCGTGGACGAGGCCGACCTTGTCGCCGAAGCGAAGGCGAAGGAGACGGGCGCGCTCCTCGGCGGCGGCCTGGTCGGAACTCTCGCTCTCCTCCACCAGAGGGCAGACCCAATAGGCCTGGCCGCCGCGGGCGATGTGGCGGGCAAGGGCGTCGGCGACGTCGGGAAGCTTCTCGAGGCTGAGCACCCTCGTCTCGACCGGCTGCCGGCCGGGCGGCATCTCGTCGAGGCGGCTGACGTCCATCTCGCCATATTGGGTGAGGGTGAGGGTGCGCGGGATCGGGGTGGCGGTCATCACCAGGAGGTGCGGCGGGCGCTCCGCCTTCGAGGCGAGCATCATCCGCTGGGCCACCCCGAAGCGGTGCTGCTCGTCGACCACGGCGAGGCCGAGGCGCCTGTAGACCACCGCCTGCTGGAAGATGGCGTGGGTGCCGACGAGGATGTCGATCGATCCGTCGGCGAGGCCGATCAGGGTCGATTCGCGCACCCTGCCCTTCTCGCGGCCGGTGAGGATGGCGACGTTGACCGGCAGCCCGGCGAGCTGGCGGGTGAGGGTCTCGAGATGCTGGCGGGCGAGGATCTCGGTCGGGGCGAGGAGCGCCGCCTGCGCGCCCGCCTCGACGGCGGTGAGCATCGCCATCAGCGCGACCAGGGTCTTGCCCGAGCCGACGTCGCCCTGGAGAAGGCGGAGCATCGGCGTGCCCTGCTGGAGGTCGCCCTCGATCTCGGCGACGGCTCGGCGCTGGGCGCCGGTGGCCTCGTAGGGAAGCTTGAGCAAGTCGCGGAGGCGGCCGTCGCCCTTCAGCGGAACGCCCCGGCGCCGCTTCGAGGTGGCGCGGACCAGCATCAGGGCGAGCTGGTTGGCGAACACCTCGTCATAAGCGAGCCGCTCGCGCGCCGGGCCGTTGCTGCGGCTTCGATGGGCGCTCGCCAGGGCCTCCTGCCATGACGGCCAGCCGCGCGCGGCGAGCAGGCTCGGCTCGATCCACTCGCCCAGCTCCGGAGCCCGGCCGAGGGCCTGGCCGGCGAGATCGGCCATGCGTCGGTTGGTGAGGCCTTCGGACAAAGGATAGACCGGCTCGCGCTCGGGCAGGTCCAGCGCCTCGTTGGGCTCGAGCACATAGTCGGGATGGACCATCTGCAATTCCTGGCCGTACATCTCCATCCGGCCGGAGACCACCTTGGCCACCCCGAGCGGGAACTGCTTCTTCGCCCAACCCGGATTGTGGAAGTAGGTGAGCGATAGATAATTGCCCTCGCGGTCGGTCGCCTGGACGCGGAACGGGCCTCGCGGCCCGCCCTGGCGATAGTCGACCGCGGTCACCACCACCGTGACCACCCCGCCGGCGTCGGCCATGTCGAGCACGTCGACCTTCTTGCGCTCGATCCAGCTCACCGGAAGGTGGAAGAGGATGTCTACCACCCGGTTGAGCCCGAGCCGCTTCAAGGGCTTGGCGAGCGCCGGACCGATGCCCTTAAGCACCTCCACTTCGGCGAAGAGCGGGTTGAGGATGTCCGGGCGCATGGCAGCCTCGTAAGTCGAGCTTCGCGGCCTAACAATCCTCCCCGTTCCGGGGAGGAGCAAGAGACCTTGATCCCCTCCCTCTTCTCGCCTAAATCCTCCGCTGCGGACCGGGCCCCTCTGGCGGGCGTCCTCCTGGACGACCGTGATGTCGGACCGCATCGGGCTTGGCCCGGTGCAGTTCCACGGCCCTTCGCCCCCTGCATCGCAAGCTTCGCCCGATGTCGATGAACCATCGAATTTGGAGAGTGGCTATGAATCCCTTCATCTACCGCCTGACCCTGGTCCATCGCCGCCTCGACGAGGAGATAAGGCGGGAGCTTCAGCGGCGCTGGCCCAACAGCATCCGCCTGCTCCGGCTCAAGAAGCTGAGGCTGGCGGTGAAGGACAGGCTGTACTCGAAGGCGCTGCGGGGGACCGTGAGCGCCTGACCATCCGGCCGGCGGGTGAGCTATCCCCGTCATGCCGGACTTGGCCGGGCATCCATGAACACGAAGGCGACTCCAGCTCATTAGGCGGTGTTCATGGATTCCGGCCTTCGCCGGAATGACCGGCCGCATCCCGCCGGTCTCCCCTACCCCGCGGACCGGGCCCCTCTGGCGATCCCTCCGGATCGCGATGTCGGCCGCATCTTCCTCAGGAGGCCCAATTGGAATTTCTCACCTTGCTCTGGCTCGGCAAGCCGCTCTGGATGTGGCTTGCCTTCATCGCCATCGTCGTCGTCCTTCTCGCCCTCGATCTCGGAGTGCTCCACCGCAAGCAGCGGGAGATAGGGGTGCGCGAGAGCCTGATCCTTTCCGCCGCCTATATCGCGCTCGGCCTCGGCTTCGGCGGCTGGGTATGGTGGTACATGGGCGAAGGCGCCGGCCTCGCCTACATGACCGGCTTCGTCATCGAGAAGAGCCTGGCGATGGACAACGTCTTCGTCATCGCCATGATCTTCACCTATTTCGCGGTGCCCCGCCTCTACCAGCACCGGGTGCTGTTCTGGGGCATATTGGGCGTGATCGTTCTCCGGGCGATCATGATCGGGGTCGGCGCGGCGATGGTCCAGCAGTTCGGGTGGGTGCTATACCTGTTCGCCGCCTTCCTTATCGTCACCGGAATCAAGATGTGGCTGACGGCGGAGAAGGATTACGATGTCGGCTCGAGCGCGGTGCTCCGCTGGCTGCGCAGGCGCCTGCCGGTGACCGAAGGGCTTCACGGCGACCGCTTCTGGGTGCGCAAGGCCGACCCGGGGACCGGCCGGCCCGCCTGGTTCATTACCCCGCTCTTCCTGGCGCTGGCGATGGTGGAGATCGTCGACGTCGTCTTCGCGGTGGATTCGGTTCCGGCGATCTTCGCGATCACCTCCGATCCGTTCATCGTCTACACGTCGAACATCTTCGCCATCCTGGGGCTGAGGGCGCTCTATTTCGCGCTGGCGGCGATGGTCCACCGCTTCCACTATCTCAAATATGCGCTGGCGGTGCTGCTGGTGTTCATCGGCTCCAAGATCTTCGTCGCCGACGCGCTCGGGCTTGCGAAGATACCGCCGGCGGTCTCGCTGTCGGCGACCTTCGCCATCCTCGCGGCCGGCGTCGGCTGGTCGCTGTGGAAGACCCGGCCCCGGGCCCCGATACCGCCCCTCCCGGGAAGGGAGGGGCCGGGGGTGGGTCCGCCGAAGGCGGCCGAAACTCCGACTCCGTAGAAGTCTCGCTACGCTCGCCTACCCACCCCCAACCCCTCCCTTCCAGGGAGGGGAGTTTGGCCTTCAAATGCCGCCGCTGCTCACCTACATCGCCCGCTCAAAGCCGCCCGGATTCTCCCGGCGGCCGTTTCCGCATGGAGCTATCTTGGACCCGACCGACCGCCACAAACGCCTTCGCTTCCGGGCCTCGCACCGGGGCGTGAGGGAAGCCGACTTCATGATCGGCGGCTTCTTCGACGCCCATGGCGAGTCTTGGGGGGACGAGGAGGCCGCCTGGTTCGAGGCCCTGCTCGAGGAGCAGGACGCCGACATCATGGCCTGGGCGATCGGAACCGCCGAGCCGCCGGAGCGCTACCGGGGGGCGATGATGCGGCGGCTCCAGACACTCGATTACATCAAGCACCCCGAATAAGTGACCGACCTCCTCAAGATCCTCTCGGCGAAAAAGCCGATGACGCTGGCGGGCGCGCCGGCGGGCTTCCTTCCGTGGCTCGCCGCCGACCTCGCGCGTGCCGCGAAGGGGCGCACCGTGTTCATCGCGCCCGACGAAGCGGCGATGCGGCATCTCCAGGACGCGGCGACCTATTTCGCCCCGGAGCTGGAGGTGCTCGCCTTCCCGGCCTGGGACTGCCTGCCCTACGACCGCGCCTCGCCGTCGCTCCGAGCCTCGTCGGAGCGGCTGGCGACCCTCAACGCGCTCCAGCGCAAGGCGGGCAAGCCGCAGCTCCTCGTCACCACCGTCAACGCCGCGACCCAGCGCACCCTGTCCCCTTTCCGGATCCGCCAGCTCGTCGCGCGCCTGGCGCCGGGCGAGCGGATCGACATGGCGAAGCTCTCGGCCCTGCTCAGCGCCAACGGCTATCACCGCACGGACACCGTGCAGGATGCCGGCGAGTTCGCCGTGCGCGGCGGCATCGTCGACCTCTTCCCATCCGGCGAGACCGAGGGGCTGAGGCTGGATTTCTTCGGCGACGAGATCGAGAGCGTCCGCCGCTTCGATCCCGGGACCCAGCGCACCACCGGCGACGAGCGCGGCGGCTTCACCCTCCTCCCCGCCGCGGAGACTCTGCTCGACGAGGACAGCGTCAGGCGCTTCCGCTCCCGCTACCGCGAGCGCTTCGGGGGCACCGCGACCGGCGACCCAATCTACCAGGCCGTTTCCGAGGGGCGGCGGCTGGCCGGGATCGACCATTGGCTTCCCCTGTTCGAGGAGCGGCTCGACACTTTGTTCGAGCATCTCGGCGAGGGCGACATCGTCGTGCGGGACGCCCATGACGCCGGGGCCGCGGACGCGCGCTTCGAGGCGGTCGCCGATTATTACGAGAACCGGCGGCGGGCCCAGTCGTCCGACCCCGGAAGCTACCGGCCGCTGGAGCCGGAGACCCTCTACCTGGCGCGTGACGAATGGGACTCGCTGATCGCCGGGCGCCCGCTCCACCTCGCCACGCCCTTCCATGAGCCGGAAAGCGCGAGCGTGATGGACTTCGAGGTCGACTCCGCCCGCGACTTCGCGCCCGAGCGCACCCAGAACGCCAACGTCTACGAAGCGGTGGTCGACCATGTCGCCTCGCTTCGGCGGGCGAAGAAGAAGGTGGTGCTGGCGAGCTATTCGGCGGGCGCCCGCGAGCGCCTCAAGGGCCTGCTCGCCGATCACGGGCTGAAGAAGGCGCAGGAGGTCGACACCTGGCAGGAGGCTCAGGGCGCTTCCGGGGTCGCCCTCGCCGTGCTCCCGCTCGACCACGGCTTCACCAGCGCCGACGTCGCGCTGCTGACCGAGCAGGACATGCTCGGCGACCGTCTGGTCCGCCGCCGCAAGCGCCGCAAGTCGGCCGACGCTTTCATGAACGAGCTGGCGACGCTCAGCCCCGGCGACCTCGTCGTCCACGCCGATCACGGCATCGGCCGGTTCGAGGGCCTGACCCGGATCCCCGTCGGGACCTCGCCGCACGATTGCGTCGCTCTCGAATATGCCGGCGGCGACAAGCTCTACGTTCCGGTCGAGAATATCGACATCCTCTCGCGCTACGGAAGCGAGAGCGACGGGGTCGCGCTCGACCGGCTCGGCGGCGAGGCCTGGCAGCGGCGCAAGTCGCGGATGAAGGAGCGGATCCGCGAGATCGCCGGCGAGCTGATCAGGACCGCGGCCGAGCGGGCGCTCCGCCCTGGGGCGGTGGTCGAGCCCGACACCAGCTACGCCGCCTTCGCCGACCGCTTCCCCTATGAGGAGACGGAGGACCAGGACCGCGCCATCTGCGACGTCTTCGACGACCTTTCCGCCGGCCGGCCGATGGACCGCCTGGTGTGCGGGGACGTCGGCTTCGGCAAGACCGAGGTGGCCCTGCGCGCCGCCTTCACCGCGGCCATGGCGGGGCATCAGGTCGGGCTGGTCTGCCCGACGACCCTGCTCGCCCGCCAGCATTACAACACCTTCTGCGAGCGCTTCCGAGGCTTCCCGATCGAGATCGGGCGCCTCTCGCGGCTGGTGCCGCCGAAGGAGGCGGCCAAGACCAGGGAAGGTCTCAAGGCGGGCCAGGTCGACATCGTAGTCGGCACCCACGCCCTCCTCGCCAAGACGGTCGAGTTCAAGAATCTCGGCCTGGTCATCGTCGACGAGGAGCAGCGCTTCGGGGTCACTCACAAGGAGCGCCTGAAGGCGATGCGCGCCAACGTCCATGTGCTGACCCTGACCGCGACTCCGATCCCGCGCACCCTGCAGATGGCCATGTCCGGCCTTCGCGAGCTTTCCGTCATCCAGACCCCGCCGGTCGACCGGCTGGCGGTGCGCACCTACGTCAGGCCCTGGGACCCCGTCGTCATCCGCGAGGCGCTGCTGCGCGAGCATTATCGCGGCGGCCAGACCTATTTCGTCGCGCCCCGGGTCGCCGACCTCGCCGATCTCGAGCAATATCTTCGCGACGAGGTGCCGGAGGTGAATTTCGTCACCGCCCACGGCCAGATGGCGCCGACCGAGGTCGAGGAAAGGATGAGCGCCTTCTACGACCGCAAGTACGACGTCCTCCTGTCGACCACGATCGTGGAGAGCGGGCTCGACATCCCCTCGGCCAACACGCTCATCGTCCATCGCGCCGACCGCTTCGGCCTCGCCCAGCTCTACCAGCTGCGCGGCCGCGTCGGCCGGTCCAAGACCCGCGCCTATTGCTATATGACGACGCCGGCCACGCGCACCGTCACCGAAGCGGCCGACAAAAGGCTGAAGGTGCTCGCCAACCTCGACACGCTCGGCGCCGGCTTCCAGCTCGCCAGCCACGATCTCGACATCCGGGGCGCCGGCAATCTGCTCGGCGACGAGCAGTCCGGCCATATCAAGGAGGTCGGCTTCGAGCTCTACCAGTCGATGCTCGAGGACGCGATCATGGCGGCCAAGACCGGCGGCGACCTCAAGGCCACGGACGATTTCTCGCCGCAGATCACGGTCGACGCGCCGATCATGATCCCGGAGGATTACGTTCCCGACCTCGACCTCAGGATGGGGCTCTACCGGCGAATGAACGAGCTCGAGAAGGCCGAGGAGATAGACGCCTTCGCCGCCGAGATGATCGACCGCTTCGGCAAGCTGCCGGACGAGACCGACAACCTCCTCAAGGTCATCCAGATCAAGCTCAACTGCCGCGCCGCCCAGGTGGTCAAGCTCGACGTCGGTCCCAAAGGCGCGCTCGTCCACTTCCACAACGACACCTTTCCGGACCTGGAAGGCCTGATCGCCTACGTCCAGCGCCTCAAGGGCACGGCGAAGCTCCGGCCGGACAGCAAGCTGGTCATCTCGAGGAGCTGGCCCGACCCCCCCAGCCGGGTCAACGGCGCGCTCCAGCTGTCGAAGGGGCTGGCGAGGATCTTGGGCTGAATATCCTCCCCTGCCGCGCATGGGCGGGGGGGCCACCCGAAGGGTGGTGGAGGTAATGGCTCGGTAGCAGGCAGGTTCGCGCCGCAACCCCGGGCTATGGTGCCAGTTACCCCTCCACCAGGCCTCGCCTGGTAGCCCTCCCCATCTTCGATGGGGAGGCTAAGTCCCCCAACTTGAGCTATGTTAAACCCGCCATCCCGGCTTTGGCTCGCTTCATCCCACCCGACGAAACCTCTGGCTCCTATGCCGGGTTGATCAGGCACACCTGGAGCAAATGCCGCGATGTTGCTGATTTCATTGATGCTTGCCGCTGCCCCCACAGCGACCCTCAAGCCCGACATCGTCCAGCGCCGCGAGGCTTCCCGCGAGCGCCCGGCATCCTCCGCCCGAAGGTCGCAACGCCTGATCGAACTCGAAGCGGCGGTTAGATCGCTTCCTCTCGCTTCCGCCGAGCCAGGCCACGGCGCCGGTCCCAAAGGCATGTAGGACAGGGGACACGCAGCTTGCCGCAACAGGCTGCGTGTCCCCGATTCCCGGGTCGTCCCAGCGAAGGCTGGGAGCCCAGCAGGTGGAGAAACGCAGCGCCTTTCACCCTCCGGGGCACCAGCCTTCGCTGGGGCAACGAACTACATCAGCCTCACGAGCGTCTCCACGTCGACAGGCGGCGAGCAGAGGAAGCCTTGGAAGAGGTTGCAGCCCTCCCTCGCCAGCAGGGCGAGCTGCTCCTCCGTCTCCACCCCCTCCGCAATGACCTCGAGGCCGAGCGAGCGGGCCATGTCGATGACGCTTCGCACCACCACCTGGTCGCGCGGCGAGCCGCTGATGTCCTCGACCAGGCGCTTGTCGATCTTGAGATAGTCGAGCGGAAGCGCCTTGAGATAGGCAAGGCTCGAATAGCCGGTCCCGAAATCGTCAATGGCGACCCGGAGCCCGCCTTCCCTCAGCCGGGCGAGAAGGTTGCCGGCCGCGGCGAGGTCCTCGATCAGGCCGCTCTCCGTGACCTCGACGGTGAGCCGCCCGGCATCGAAGCCGGTCTCGGCGACGAGGGCGATGAACTGCTCGGCGAAGCCCGGGCGGACGATGTCGGCGGCGGTGATGTTGACCGACAGCCGCAGCCCGGCGAGGGCCTCGGGCCACGCGGCGGCGGCGGCGACCGCCTTGCGCTGGACATGGTCGGAGAGCTGGACGAGATAATCGGAGCGCTCGGCGACGCTGAACAGGGTCATGGCGCCCAATTCGCCGAAGCGCGGGTGGCGCCAGCGGGCGAGCGCCTCGGCGCCGACGATCCGACGGGTGGCGACCGACACCTGGGGCTGGAAGAGGATCTCTATCTCGTCCTGGTCGAGCGCCCGCCTCAGGTCGATCTCGAGCTGGTCGCCGAGAGCGCTGTCGCTGGCTGCGCCGGCGTCGACCACCTTGACGGGGCCGGCCTCGCTCGACTTGGCTTCGGCGAGGGCGGCGCTGGCCCGGCGGAGCAGGCCTGCGCAATCCTCGGCCTCCTCGGAGGCGACGACCCCGACGCGGCTGCCCAGGGTGATGACATGGTCGCCGGACATGAACGGCCGCCCGAGCGCCTCGACCAGCTGACCGGCGAGGAAGCGCCCTTCGCCGAGGCTGGTGGGGGCCGCGAGCAGGATCGCGAACTCGGCTCCGGCGATCCGGGCAACCAGCCGGCGGCGGCCGTCCGAATCGGCCAGGCGCTCGATCCGCCGGGCGGCCGCCTGAAGCACCGCGTCGCCGGTCGGGCGGCCGAACGCCGCGTTGATCGTGTCGAACCGGCTGACGGCCAGAAGGAGCACGACGAGCGCCGGCTGGCCCTGCTCGTCAAGCTTGAGCTGGCGCTGGATCCAGGCCCGGGCGGCGCGGCCGTCGCGAACCCCGGTCATCGGGTCGCGCGAATGCCAGGCCGAGCCTTCCAGCGGGACGATCGCCTCGGTCCGGCCGACGACCGCCTCCCCTTCCCCCTCGACCCGGACGTGATGGGCGAGGCGGGCGCCGTCGCTCTGGCCGTCGCTGTGGGCGAAGGCGGTCGACTGGCCGGTGGCGAGAAGCCGGTCGATCGCGCCTCGGGCGGCCTTGCGCCCGTCGGGATCGAGCTTGCGGAACAGCTCCATCAGGCTGATTCTCTGCCCCGCTTCCTCGCCCAGGCCGGCCCGGCGGGCGAGGGCGGGGCTGAGCTCCACGGTCTGCGAGCCCGGCTGCCAGCGCCAGGAGGCGCTTCCCGGCTTGCCCTTGCGCCCTTCGGGCTCGCCGCGGCGAAGCGGCCGGCGCCCTCCCACCCGCTCGGCGTGGCGATGGGCATATTGAAGTGCCTGGAGAAATTGGGAGTCGCTGAACGGGCTGACCAGGAAATGGGTGGCGCCGAAGGCGTAGAGCTCGTCGAGCGCCTCCGAATCGCCGCGCGAGAGCAGGACGAGCAAAGCGGAGGCATTCGCCTCGGCCGGGTCGGCGAGGCTCCGGACCGCCTCCTTGCCTTCGGGCAAGGCGCCGCGCGCGTCGACGACGGCCACCGACGCTCCCGACGCGATGAACCGGCTCTCGGCATTGTCGGCGCGGCGGGCGGCGATCGCCAGCCACCCCGCCCGCTCCGCGATGGCGGTGAGCTCGTCGCGGTGCCGGAAGGACAACAGGAAGAGCGGTGCGCCGGACGCAGCCATTCCTCCCTCTCCCTTCCCGCAATACGGCGCTTCGAACCCCATTGGTCTACCCTGAGCTTATCCCCTCAACAATCGGTTTAGAAACGGCCCGGTGCCGGGCCGGGACGCGCGCTCCCGAGCGAGTCGTTCCGGTTCAAATCGGCGACGAAGTGCCTTGGTGTCGGCAGGAAAGCTTGCTACAGCTTTGATTGCGAGCCGTTTTTACGGGGAGCAGGGGGAATTGCCATGATCATCGAAGAGGAGGAGGCGTTGCTGCGCCCCCGCGACCGACGGAGCCGGGCGGTCACTGCACGGACCGACTGCGGGCGCGGCACCGTGGCGTTGCAGCTGGAATGCGGGCACGTTACGCGCCGGCGTCCGGCGCTCTGCAGCCCGTCGCGGCTGATCTGCGAGCAATGCTGAAAGGCGCTTGCGCCTTGAACTCTGCCCGGGAAAGGTTACGCGGCTGAATCTGGTTCGGAGTGCGTGATTTGACTGGCAAGGATGGTCGCGCCCCGGGATCGACCGGTCCTGATCCGGCGCAACAGGCGGACGGCCGCGAGCGCGAGCCCCTTTTCAGCTTCCTCGATCGCCTGACCCAGGCAGTGTCTAGGTCCGCAGACGCCGACGAGATCCTGACGATCACGACCAGCCTCACGGCCGCGCATCTGGGCGTGACCAACTGCGCCTATGCCGACATGGACCCGGACGAGGACGGCTTCACCATCCGGGGCGACTGGCACGCGCCCGGCTCCCCCTCCATCGTCGGCCACTATCGCCTGGCGGACTTCGGGATCCTGGCGGTTCGCGAGCTCAGCGCCGGGCGGCCGCTGATCATCAACGACAATATCGCCGAGATCGCGCCTCACGAAGCCAGGACCTTCCAGGACATCGGCATCGCCGCGACCATCTGCATGCCGCTCGTCAAGGCCGGACGGCTGGCCGCCCTGATGGCGATCCACGACAAGGTCCCCCATCATTGGACCCCCTATGAGCTGGAGGTCATTCGCGAGGTCACCGACCGGTCGTGGGCGCATGTCGAGCGGGTTCGGGCCGAGGCCGGGCTTCGCTCGAGCAACGAGCGCTTCCGGGCCGCCGTCCAGGCCACGCGCGGGGTGCTGTGGACGAACGACGCCCAGGGCCGGATGGTGGGCGAGCAGACCGGCTGGGCGGCCCTGACCGGGCAGGGGTTCGACGAATATCAGGATTATGGCTGGTCGAAGGCCGTCCACCCCGACGACGTCCAGCCGACGATCCGCGCCTGGGACGAGGCGGTCCGCAAGAGCGAGACGTTCGTCTTCGAGCACAGGGTAAGGCGCTCCGACGGCGAGTGGCGCCTCTTCTCGGTCCGGGCCGTCCCGATCTTCGGGCCCGACGGCAGCGTCTGCGAATGGGTCGGGGTCCATACCGACGTGACCGAGGAGCGAGCGGCGGAAGAGGCGCTGAGGGAGGAATCCCGGATCCTCGAGGCGCTCAACAAGACCGGCGCCGCCCTCGCCGCGCAGCTCGATCTCGAAAGCATCGTCCAGACCGTCACCGACGCGGGGGTCGAGCTCACCGGAGCCCAGTTCGGCGCCTTCTTCTACAATGTCCTCAGCGCCAGCGGCGAGAGCTACATGCTCTATACCCTGTCGGGCGCCCACCCGTCGCAATTCGACTTTGGGATGCCGCGCAACACGGCCGTCTTCCACCCGACCTTCGCGGGCGAGGGCATCATCCGCTCCGACGATATCACGGCGGACTGGCGCTACGGCCGGAACGAGCCGCATTTCGGGATGCCCAAGGGCCACCTTCCCGTGGTCTCCTACCTGGCCGTGCCCGTCAGGAGCCGCTCCGGCGAAGTGATGGGCGGACTGTTCTTCGGCCATCCCGCCGAAGCCCGCTTCACCCAGCGCCATGAGAGGCTGATCGTCGGGATCGCCGCCCAGGCCGCGGTCGCCGTCGACAACGCCCGGCTCTACCAGGCGGTGCAGCAGGCCAGGGAGACCCTTGAGCAGAGGGTCGAGGAGCGCACGGCCGAGCTCCAGAAGGTCCACGAGGCGCTTGCCCAGGCCCAGAAGCTCCAGGCGCTCGGCGAGCTGACCGGCGGGATTGCGCATGATTTCAACAATCTCATGACCGTCGTCTCCGGCTCGGCGGAGATCCTGCTCCGCCGGCCGGACCTTCCCGACGCCAAGAGGCGCCAATATCTGCAGGCGATCGGAGACACGGCGAAACGGGCGACGACCCTCACCCAGCAGCTCCTCGCCTTCGGCCGTCGCCAGGCGATCAAACCGGAGATCATCGACGTCGAGGTCACCCTGGACGCCTTCGCCGAGGTCCTGACGAGGACCCTGGGAAGCCGGATCCAGGTCTCGCTCGACCTCGCCGCTCCGGGGGCGCTGGTCCGGGTCGACCCGACCCAGCTGGAGGCGGCGGTGCTGAATGCCGCCGTCAACGCGCGCGATGCCATGCCCAAGGGCGGGAGGCTCGTCATCGACACCCGGGTCGAGGGTGAGGGCGACGGGCGTTTGCTTCGCCTCTCGATCCGCGACGACGGCCTCGGAATGCCCCAGCGGGTGGTGGAGCGGGCCTTCGAGCCTTTCTTCACGACCAAGGAGGTCGGCAAGGGCACCGGCCTCGGGCTCTCGCAGATCCACGGCTTCGCCGCTCAGGCCGGCGGCCGGGCGGAGATCGAGTCGCTCGAGGGCGAGGGCACGACCATCGGCATATTGCTCCCCGTCACCGACGGCGCCTTGTCGATCCAGCCAGACCCGGCCGGGCCGGGTGCCCTTCCGGAGGGCTGCCGAGTCCTTCTGGTCGAGGACAACAAGCCGGTGCGCGAGTTTGCCCAGGAGCTGCTCGTCGACCTCGGCTGCCGGGTCGTCTCGGCCGGCGGCGCCCGGGCGGCGCTCGAGGCGCTGAGGGCCGGAAGCTTCGACCTCGTGTTCACCGACGTTGTGATGCCGGAAACCAGTGGGGTCGAGCTTGCCCGGGCGATCCGGAGGGAGAGGCCCGGCCTGCCCGTGCTACTGGCGACCGGCTATAGCGAGGAGCTCCTGAAGACCGACCATGATTTCAGAGTCCTCGCCAAGCCCTATGACGGCAAGAGCCTGACCGAGGCGATGGCGGCGGCGCTCAGGGATCCCGCTGCCAGCCTATGACCGTTACAGCCTGTCGAAGACGGACCCCATATGCGGGCTGAACAGGCGGTCGTAGGTCTTGAGCAGGAAGGAATCCGTCATTCCCGCGATATGATCGCAGATTACCCGCCGGTCGCCGCCCGATTCCTCGAAGCGGCGGTAGGTGGGCTTCGGCAGCAGCGCCTTGGGGTCGGAAGCCAGGGTCTCGAACACCGCCACCACCATCGTCTGGCCCTTGAGCTCGAGATGCTGGACCGCCGGGCTGAGGATCACGGTCTGGCGCACCGCCTCGATGAGCGCGGCCAGGAAGCGCCCGGGAGCCTCGGCCATGGCCGCCTTGTAGCGGATCAGCGGCTCCTCGAAGCCATCCAGAGTGTCGATCCGGCAATGGGTGATGAAGTGGAACACCAGCCGGCTGATGAAGCGCTTGCGACGGCCTCCCTCGCCGAACAGCGCGTCGACGAAGGCGCCATAGACGTTGTTGCGAAACTCCTTGGGATATTTGGCCTTGAGTGCGTCGAGGAAGCCGGCGCAGCTCTCGGGCGGCACCAGCCGCTCGAAATCGCCGCGCTCGATCAGGCGAAGGGCGAGCGCGTCCTCGAGGTCGTGGACCCCGAAGGCGATGTCGTCGGCCAGGTCCATGATGCTGCAGTCGAACGACTTGTGCCTCGTGCGGCCATGGCCGCCATCTCGCGCCTCTATAGTGGTGAAACGCTCGAGGTCGGCGGCGCCCAGCGGCTCGAGGATCCAGTCGACGAGGCCGCTCTCGGAGTCGAGATAGCCCTTGGGCGGCTTGCAGGCCTTGCGGTCGAGCAGCGACACCGCGGTCGTCCCCGAGGCGAGACGGGGCGGGATCGCGGCATTGGCGACCCGGCTGAGCGGCGCGGGATATTTGAGCACGGCGAGGAGCGTTCGCCGGGTCAGGTTGGCGCCCGAGGCCTTGGAGAATTTCTCCAGCCGGCCGAGGATCCGAAGGGTCTGCCCATTGCCCTCGAACCCGCCTTCGCCGCGCATGCAATAATTGAGCGCCGCCTCGCCGCCATGGCCGAAGGGCGGATGGCCGAGGTCGTGGGTTGCGCCCGCCGCCTGGATCATGCTTCGGACCGGGAGGACGGCATGCGCGGGATGGTCCGGCTGGTCCTTCTCGAACTGACGGGCGATGCCGTTGGCGATCTGCGCCACTTCGAGCGAATGGGTGAGCCGGGTTCGATAGAAGTCGCTGTCGCCGAGGTTGAGGATCTGGGTCTTGCCCTGGAGCCGGCGGAAGGAGGCGGAGTGGATCACCCGGGCGTAATCGACGTCGGCGGCATCGCGGGCATCCTCGCCCTGCGCCCGCCATCCTTCCCGACGCTCAAGCCAGCGCATTCGATTCTCCGATCCGCCCTCCCCTAGCGCCCGCCGCCCATCGCAGCTAGCAAGCAAGCCATGACGGCCAATGCGGACCTCCCGACCGCCCTGCTCGCCTCCCCCGCCGAGGCGGCGCAGGCGGCCGAGGGAATGCTTCGCGAGGCATATGACTTCGTCCCCATGGCCGAGGCCGAGCAGGTGATCGCGCTCGGCGGCGACGGCTTCCTTCTCCAGACCCTTCACGAGATGCTGAACGCCGGGCGAATCCTGCCGATCTTCGGGATGAACCGGGGCACCTTCGGCTTCCTGATGAACGAGTTCCGGATCGACGGGCTGAGGGAGCGGGTCAACCGGGCCAAGGCGGTGTCGGTGGCGCCGCTCAGGATGGAGGCCGTGACCGTCTCCGGGGAGACGATCACCAGCCCCGCGATCAACGAGGTGTCGCTGCTCCGCGAGACCCGCCAGACGGCCCGGATCGAAGTCTCGGTGAACAACCGAACGGTCCTTCCCGAGCTGGTCTGCGACGGCGTCCTGGTGGCAACCCCGGCGGGCTCGACCGCCTATAATTTCTCCGCACAGGGCCCGATCCTTCCGCTCGGCGCCAACCTCGTCGCACTCACCCCCATCAGCCCGTTCCGGCCGCGGCGATGGAAAGGCGCCCTCATCCCCGACGACGTCGAGATCCTCCTAAGGGTGCTCGATGCCGAGAAGCGCCCGGTTTCCGCCGTCGCCGACCAGCGCGAGGTCCGCGACGTCGCCACCGTTGGCGTCCGGGTCGACCGCCGCCAGGCGCTCACCCTCCTCTTCGACCCGGAGCACGCCCTCGACGAGCGGATATCGATGGAGCAGTTCGCCGCCTGAAGCGTAGCGCGGCCCTTGCCAGCCGAAGAAACCCGCTGCTATAGGCGCGCCTCGCCCGAGAGGCTGCTCCCCGGTAGCTCAGCGGTAGAGCAACCGGCTGTTAACCGGTTGGCCGATGGTTCGAATCCGTCCCGGGGAGCCACTCTTGCGAAATTACCGTTAGAAATGTTGAACGATGCAGTATCGACTGGGCTGCCGGCTGATGCGCGTGCCGGCCGCTTGCGGCTTTCCGGCGGTGGCGGAGATGAGGGGACCGACCGATGAGCGAAGTTCGCGCCGGGCTTCCGATCCTTGCCTTCGCCGATGCCTCGGCGCTGGAGCAGTGGATCGAGGCGCAGCCGACAGGCTCGGCGGGGGTCTGGGTCAAGCTCGCCAAGGCCGGCTCGGGGATCGCCAGCGTCGCGAAATCCGAGGCGATCGATGCGGCGCTCTGCCACGGCTGGATCGACGGCCGGCTCGACAGATATGACGACCAGCACTGGCTCGTCCGCTTCACGCCTCGCAAGGCCCGAAGCTTATGGTCTCAGGTCAACCGCGCGCGCGCGATCGAGCTCATCGAGGCCGGGCGGATGCGGCCGCAAGGGCTCGTGCAGGTCGAAGCCGCCAAGTCGGACGGCCGGTGGGACTCGGCTTATGCGCCCGCCAGCAAGGCGGAGGTTCCGGCGGATCTCCAAGCCGCGCTGGATCGAAGCCCCGAGGCCTCGGCCTTCTTCGCGACTCTGACCGGGGCCAACCGCTACGCGATCCTCTATCGCATAGGCGCGGTGAAGAGGCCGGAGACCCGGGCGCGCAAGATCGCGGAATTCGTCGCCATGCTGGGGCGGCACGAGACGGTGCACGGCTGACGCCGCCGCGTCTTTGGGCGTGAGGAACCCTGCCCCTCCGAAGGATCAGCCGTCCCGGTCGCGTATCGAGCGGGCGAAGGTCCGGCATTGCGGGGTGGAGCGGCCGCTGCGCTGGCAGAAGAGTCGCATCGTCTTCGAATGCTTGCGGGAGTAGCGCTTCACCTCGGGGGCCGAAGCGACCGCCAGCCTCTCCCGGGCGCTGCGCCTCTGCGCCGTCGCCGGCCGGCGCGGAACGGCCCGTTTGGATATTGCCTCCGGGGCGGGGGCCGTCGAGGTCGCCGGAGCCGGCGCGGCCGGCGGGGGAGCGGCGGCGGGTCCGGCCTGGGCCTCGGGGGCGATCGGAGCGAGAGGCGCCGGAGCGGCAGCGATTTGCGTCCGCGGAGCGGGAGGCGCGCGGCCGGCCGCCGCGACCGCGGCCGCGCGTTCGCCGCCTGTCGCGGAATCGCCCGAGCCCCGCTCGTGCAAGGCGACAGCGCCCAGGCTCGCCGCGATCAGCGCGCCCGCGGCGACGGCGGTCCGGATCGTCAGGCGCCTCGGAGTGGCGGCGCCCTCCCGGCCGGTTGCGGGCTTTTCGGCGGCGAGCGGCCCCAAGCTCCTGGCGGGCGCTTCGCCGGCGCCGCACAGCCGCTTGATCTCGCCGAGGATCCGCTGCCAGCCCTGGTGGTAAGGCTGGCCGCGCCAGCCGCTCAGCAGGATGACGGGGCTCGCCTCCGTCCCGGCAGGCTCGATCCCGTCGGCGGAGACCTCGATCAGGTTCGGGTGACGGCGGGCCGAAGCGAGGGCGGTCCCCGCCATGGCGGCGGAGACGAGCCCCCGCGACCAGATCAGAAGCAGGGCCTTCGCCTTGCCGGCCTCGGCGGCGAGGTCGGGGAAGGCCCGGCCGTCGCCAAGCCCCTCCCGCTCCACCTGGTAGCCGGCGGCGGCGATCGAGTCGGCGAGCCGGGCCGCCGCTTCGGCCTTCTCGAGGGGGTAGAGCAGGCGAACGTCCACCATCCCGCCGCCAACGCTCAAGGCCCGTAAAGGCTCACTGTTGAACCGGATTTTCGAGCTGCCGGCCCCTGCCCGCCCGAGGGCTGCTTACCCCTCATGCTTCGGCAGGCCGTCCGAAATCTCATAATAGTCGCCATGATAAGCGGTGAAGATGTGCTTGTCGGCGCGGGTTCCGGTCGGGGTCTCGAAAGCGCCCATGGCGATGGCGATCCAGTCCCGGTGGACGGGATCCCAGAAGAGCGAGGAGCCGCAGACCGAGCAGAAGCCGCGCCTCACCTTCTCGGACGACTGGTGCCAGCGGACATGCTCGCCGCCCCGGACGGTCACCCGCTCGCGCGGGACGTCGGTGGAGGCGAAGCAATGGCCGGACCAAGCCCGGCACAGGCCGCAATGACAGATGTCAGGCGGCGGAAGCTCGCCCTCCACCTCGAAGCTGACGGCCCCGCATAGGCAGGCTCCTCTGGGCATCGTCCTCTCCCTCCGGCAACGCGTGATCCGAGCGCGATCTACGCCGCGCCGGGCGAGCGGCCAAGCCCGCCCGTTCGGCCGTCGTTCAGCTTGCGCAACGATGATAAGCCGGCCTGAATGGAGCCTCGATATGCGCCGCTTCGCCTGCCTCGCCCCGGCACTCATCGCCCCGGCACTCATCGCCCTCGCCACGGCCCCGGCCGAGGCGCAGATCGCCGGCAAGCACGATTACGGCCCGGCCCCAGTCTCCAGTCCCTTCCTCGAGGACAGCCGGCTCCCCGGCCCGGGGATCGGCCGCGAGCTTCGCGACATCGACAAGAGGATCGACCGGGCTCGGGAGTCCGGCCGGCTCTCCGGGCGCGAGGCCCGGCGGCTGGAGCGCGAGGCCCGGGCCATCGGCCGGCTGGCCCGGGTCTACGGCCGCGACGGCCTCTCGCCGTCGGAGCGCTCGGAGCTCGACGCCCGGGCCCGCTATCTCCGCGATTCGGTCGGCAAGCCCCCGCGCGGCGGCTGATGCAAATCGGGACAGTGGGTTTCCGCCGCTTGCCGGGCCGCAACCTACCGGCCTAATCTCGGAGTCCCGACATCGTCGATCCCGGGACGGAGGCCCGGCGCCATGTTCGCTGTCATCTGGATGGAGCTGGAGCTGTATTGCGAGCTTCTCAACCTGGTCGCCCATTTCGCCGGGTTCAGCGTCCGGCTGGCGGATCTGGACGATCCGGCTGAGTGCCGGCGGATCGACGGCTTCGTCGCCGATCATCCCGAGTCCGAGCTCTTCCACCGCCCCGCCTGGACCAGGGCGGTCAAGCGGGGGACCGGCCAGAGCGGCCGCTGCCTCGTCGCCGAGGATTCGGCGGGCCGCCTCGCCGGGCTCCTTCCGCTCACCCGGATCCGATCGCCTTTGTTCGGCTCGGCCCTGGTCTCGACCGGCTTCGGGGTGGGCGGCGGGATCCTCGCCGGCACCCGAATGTCGGTCGAGGCTCTGGCCGCCGCCGCCTGGTCGCTGGCGGAGCGGGAGGGCTGCCCCTCCGTCACGCTTCGCGGCGGGCGGCTCCCCGAAGGCTGGAGGCGGGAGGAAGGAGTCTATGCCGGCTTCCGGCGCGACCTCCCCGCAAACGACGAGGCCATCCGGAACTCGATCCCGCGCACGCAGCGCGCCGAGGTGAGGCGCTCGCTCGGGCTCGGGCTGGAGGTGGGCCAAAGCCTCGACCGGCAGGCGCTCGACGGCCATTATCGAGTCTATTCGGAGAGCGTCCGCAACCTCGGCACGCCGGTCTTCCCGCGCCGCCTGTTCGAGGCGATGGTCCGGGAATTCGGCGAAGCGAGCTCGATCGTCGCGATCCGCTCGGAAGGGCGGCCGGTCGCCGCGGTTCTCAGCCTCTATTTCAAGGGGACCGTCCACCCTTATTGGGGCGGAGGCACCCGCGAGGCGCGCGGCCTTCGCGCCAACGACCTCCTTTACTATTCGCTGATGCGAGAGGCGGCCGGCCGCGGCTGCACCGGCTTCGACTTCGGCCGCTCGAAGCTCGGCTCCGGGGCCTTCTCCTTCAAGAAGAACTGGGGCTTCGAGCCGACCCCGCTCACTTATGCGACCAAGGGCGAGCATCGCGACGTCAACCCGAACAGCCCCCGCTACCGGCTCCAGACCGAAGCCTGGAAGCGCCTGCCGCTCCCAATCGCGAACCGCCTCGGCCCGCTCATCGCCCGCGGCCTGGGCTGAGGGGAAGCGCACTCATCCCGCGAAGCCGCCGGCGCCGCGACCTTCAATTTCAACGCCACGACGCGACGATGCTTCGGCTCTTCAATGAACCGGCGCCCATCCTCGAGCCAGGGGAGGTCGGAAAATCGCAGAGCGTTCGGAGCGGCACGAGCTCGTTGCGTCGGCGCGTTGAAAAATCGATTGGCCTTCGGCCGAGGTGAGCCTGGTGCGGGAAGCCCCCTACCCCTCGACCGTCACCGCTTCTCCGAAGGTGACGCTCGCGACGATCTCCCCGGCCTCCTCGGCTATGTCGATCCGATGGGAGAAGTTGATCCTCCCTTCGGCGACCGTCTCCAGCATCAGCTCCCGCGCTTCCTTGATCGCATTGGCTCGAGCCGCCGCCAGGTCGGGGAGGATCCGGCCCTCCTCGTCCATGGTGTGGACGTCGTTGTAGAGGTGGAAGAAATAGCGGGGCATCGCCACCCGATAAAAGCGCGGACATCCCGGTGCCATCACATGGATTTAGCCGCCGCGGCCTGTCCCGAGGGAGCATCGCCATCGCCCGATCCGGAACGTCCGGCTTGCCTCCGCCGTTGTCATGTCATGGCCGAAGGCAAACTCTATGACCAAGCCACGAAGGTGGACGCCCGGGACGGCAAGGTAAGCCTGGACGGCCCCGACGGCGTCGCCGTCCTGATGACCCCGGCCGCGGCCGAGGAAACGTCCGACCGGCTGCTGTGGGGCGCGGCGAAGGCGCAAGGCCAGATCGTTCAGCGGGAGGCACGGGAAGCCGAGCGCAAGTCGCGGGAACCGAAAGACGAAACACAGGTTTAGCGATCACGGCCCTCCCTTGGCCGCACCTACGAAAGACCATGTCCCCCCGACGCCCCGGCCCGATCGCGCCGGGGCGTCGTTTTCATCCGGGCTCTTGAGCGGCACGATCGGCCTCACGACCGTCCCCGTCTCAGCGGAGCTGGCTGTCCTTGCTCCCGCGCCGGTTGATCCCCGCGCCCGAGCGCCGCGCCTCGGAGTCGCGCTCGGACTGGCAGGCGACGCAGGTCCGGGTTCCCGGAATCGCCTCGCGCCGCCGCTCCGGGATGGGCTCGCCGCAATCGTCGCAATATTCGGACCCCTCGCCCGCCGGAAGCCGGGCCCGGGCGCCGAGCACCGCGTCCTTGATCGTATCGTCGATCTGATCCTGAACCGCGCCGTCGCGCGCCCATCCGCCGGCCATGGCGATGCTCCTTCTCGTCTCCGGCCTTAAATGGGAAAGCCCGGGGCTTCGTTCCAGCTCCTCCCCTCTCCTCCCCTTATTGAAAGGGGAGGGGCGGCCTCCCCCGTGATTTTCCCAATGGCCGCCGAGCCCGCCCATGCTATCCCCCGGCGCGGAAGGTCGTTGCGGCGGGGGCGCTTGCGGGGGATGGCAGTCGAGATCGCAGCCGAGAGCCTGCCGGCCGGGCGCTTCCGCCCGAGGCTTCCCGAGCGCGTGCCCAATTTCGGGCCTCGCGGCTATTTCCTGTTCCGGTTCGTCTGGCTCGCCGCCTTCGCGCTCGCCTTGCTTGGCCCGATCGCCGGCACCTGGCACCAGATCACCGAGACCGGCCGGAACAGCGCGCTCGTCGCCGGGAGCCGGGCCGGGATCGCGCTCGCCGAGGACGACCTCACCCGAATCCGCTTCCCGGTCGGAACCGCCGCGGCCGCCGCGGGCATCCGCCGCGGAGACGAGATCGTCGCGATCGACACCATCCCGCTGTCGCCCGTGGTGGCGATGCCGGGCTCGGCCGCAGCCTCCGCGGGCGCCGGCAACGAGACCGACCAGTTGCTCCTCGGCGACCTGATCAACGGCACCGAGGACCGCGACACGGTCCTGACCCTTCGCTCTCCGGACGGGCGGACGCGGGAGGTGGAGCTCAGGACCGGCGAGGCCCATATCGGGCAGGCGGCGCGCTCGCTCGGGGTGCCCGGCGCGCTGCTCAGCTTCATCGACCTCATCCACCTCATCACCTACCCCTTCCTCCTGATATCGGCCTGGCTGCTCTTCCGCCGCAAGCGCGAGGACGTGGTCAGCTCGGTCGTCTCGCTGGCCATCCTGCTGACGATGGGCTCGGAGCATCCGTCGAAGACCTTCCTCACCGGTGTCTTGGAAGTGCCGACGGGGATTCACCAGGCGATGTACGACCTGGCCAACATCTGCCTGATCGCCGGAATCCTGCTCTTCCCGCACGGCCGCCTCGCGCCTCGGATCATCCTCCCGGTGCTGGTCTCGCTGCCCTCGCTCCTCTTCCTTCAGGGGGACCTCTACCGGGCCGCCTTGATGGCCTATATGGCCACGGCGATCCTTTTGCTCCTGTGGCAGCTGAGGACCGCGGCCGGCGACGAGCGCCAGCAGCTCAAATGGGCGGTGTTCGGCTTTGCCGGCTACGCCCTCTTCCTCGCCGTCGCCCTGGTCGCGGACATGCTGAAGCCGGGCTCGCCGAGCCTGGCGCAGCAGCTCGGGCTCGAGGTGGCGGCCGGCTTCGCTTTCGCTTTGGCCTTCCTGCTGCTCCAGGCGGGGCTTCTCGTCGCCCTGCTCCGCTACCGGTTGTACGACGCCGAGGTGGCGATCAGCCGGTCGGCCTCCTTCGCCCTGATCGCGCTCATCCTCGCCGGCCTTTTCGCGGCGACGATGGAGGCGGTGAAGGAGGTGATTCTTCGTTTCTTCGGCCAGGATGCCGGCTCGATCGCCCCGATCGTCGGGGCGGCGCTGTCGACTGTGATGATCAACCCCATCTACCAGAGGGTCGAGCGTTGGGCCGAGGGGCGGTTCCACCGCCGGCTCGCCGAGATGCGCCGAGACCTTCCCGACTGCCTTCGCGACCTTCGCCACTTCGCGACCCTGGCGGAGCTGGTCGAGGAGGTGCTTGAGCGGGTGACGACCGGGGTCCGCTCGGCGCGCCTGGCGCTCATCCTCGACGGCCGGGTGGCGGGGACCCGGGGAACGGACGCGGCCTCGGTCGAGGCCTGGCTCGAGCGAACCGCCCTCGACCCGGCCTGCTCCTCGGGCGTGGAGACGGGGGACAGCTTCTTCCCCCTGAGGCGCCCGCTCTCGCTCGACGACGGCACCTGCCTCGGCTGGGTGCTGCTCGGCCCCCATCCCGACCGCTCGCGCCTTAGCACGGCCGAGCTCGAGGCGCTCGACGAGCTCGCCGGCCCCCTCGCCCGGGCGGTCCGGGTGGTGCAGGCGCGACAGGCCCGGGAGCTCGAGGTCGCCCGGGCGATCGAGCGGCAGCAGCGGCAGATCGACGCTTTGCTCGCGCGGCTGCGGCCCGGGCCGGCGGGGTCCGCCGCATAGCCGCGGCGCCACGCCCGGAGCGCCTGCTACAATCGACACGAAGACCCGGCCTTTTCGCCATCGCGCCGCAACAGGCTAGGCTTAGCCGCGACGCACAGCTATTCAGTCACTTGGAGGTGGAGATGGAAAAAATGCGTAAGATCGCGACCCGGGCGTTGAAGGGAGCGGCCACGGCCGCGCTGCTGGCGGCCCCGGCGGCGCTCCTCGCCACGCCGCTCGTCGTCCGCTCCGCAGGGCCGTCGGCCAAGGCCTGGCCTCCGGGCCGGGCGGTGGGCGCCAACACCCCGCTCGTGCTCAAGGCGGGCGACGTGGTGACGGTGCTCGCCCCCTCCGGCGCCAAGACCCTGCGCGGCCCCGGCACCTTCAAGGTCGCGGGCGGCGGGAACGCCCCGGCGTTCAACCCGCGCGCCAGGTTCAGCGCCATGCGCGGCGCCGAGACTCCGCCGGCCCCGGGGCTTTGGGACGTCGACGTGTCGAGGAGCGGCAACGTCTGCCTCACCGATCCCGCCGCGGTCGTGCTGTGGCGGCCGAAGAGCGAGTCCGAGGCGATTCTCCAGGTCGTCCCCGCGAGCGGCGCGGGCCAGCCGGTCGCCTGGCCGGCCGGCCGGCTGGTGCAGCGCTGGCCGCAGCAGCTGCCGATCGCGGACGGCGCCGAATATTCGCTGAAATGGGCCGACCGGGCCGAGCCGACGCGCCTCAGGTTCAAGACCCTGGCCGCCGTCGGCGAGGATCCGACCGCCCTCGCCAAGGCGCTGATCGACCATGGCTGCCAGTCCCAGCTCGACCTCCTGATCAAGGCCGCGCCGGAGGAATAAGGGCCGGAGCCACAAGGGGTAAGTCCGCCGAGGCGGACAGTAAGAGGGCCGGCCCGTCCCGTCGGACGGACCGGCCCCCACCGTGAGAGGAAGCCATTCAACTCATGGTGCCTTGACCATAACATGGATCGGCGCCCGGCTCAACTCGTTGATATTCCAGCGTTGGGACGATGGGCCTGATCGGGCGGCTTGAACGCCGCCCCGCGGCGACGCCCAAGCACCCAAATTCGTCCCGCCGCCCAGCGGGCTGGAGTGGGCGCGGTGTTCATGGATTCCGGCCTTCGCCGGAATGACGATCGGACGATCAGGCTCCAGGCGGCAACCGGCGAGGCCCGGCCGCTACTCCCCCGGCCTGCTTTCCCCGACGGCGGGGAAGCTCAGATAGGCGAGCCGCCGCACCTCCCGCCGGCCGCGCACCACCGTGTCGAGGATCAGGCCCACCCCGAAGCTCAGGAAGGCGATCACCATGATCCCGGTGACGAGGATCGCCGTCGGGAAGCGCGGGACGAGGCCGGTCTGGGCGAAGGTGACGATCAGCGGAACCGCCAGGATCAGCCCGAGCGCGGCGAGGAAGGCCGCGAAGCCGCCGTAAAAGAGGACGGGGCGCTCGATCCGGAAGAGGTGGAGGATCGTCCGCATGATCCGCCAGCCGTCGCGATAGGTGCTGAGCTTGGAGACCGACCCCTCGGGGCGGGCGCCGTAGGCCGTCACCACCTCGGCCACCGGCATGGCCAGCTCGAGGGCGTGGACGCTGATCTCCGTCTCCGTCTCGAAGCCCCGCGAGAGCGCCGGGAAGCTCTTGACGAAGCGGCGCGAGAAGACCCTGTATCCGGAGAAGATGTCGGTGAAGCTTCGGCCGAACAGGCCCGCGAGGATCCCGGTGAACAGCCGGTTGCCGAGGCGGTGGCCGCGCCGATAGGCCTCCTCGACCTCCGACTTGCGGGCACCCACCACCATGTCGAGCCGCTCATCGACGAGCCGGCGGACGAGATCGGGGGCGGCGGAGGCGTCGTAGGTCGAATCGCCGTCGGCCATGACGTAGACGTCGGCCTCGATGTCGGCGAACATCCGGCGCACGACATTGCCCTTGCCCTGCATCCGCTCCTCGCGGACGACCGCTCCGGCGGCTTCGGCCACCTCCTTGGTGCGGTCGCGGCTGTTGTTGTCGTAGACATAGACCGACGCCGACGGCAGCGCCGCCCGGAAGGCCGCCACCGTCTGGGCGATCGCCGCCTCCTCGTTGTAGCAGGGGAGGAGGATTGCGATTCTAAGCTGCGACTGATCCACTGAGCCCCCTGCCCCCGTTCTTCGATACGGCATTTCGACTTCGCTCGATGCCTAATCAGGATGAGCGGATTATCAATTCACGCTCCTCCTGAGTAGCGGCTGAGCCTGACGAAGCCGCGTATCGAGGGACAAGCGAGAGCTCAGGAATCCTTCTTCTTCGCTCGCGGCTTCTTGGCGGGCGCCTCGTCGGCCGGAGCCTCGGCGGCGGCCTCGGCCTTCTTCGGCTTGCCCTTCTTCACCGGCGCCTCGGCGGCGGGAGCTTCCTCGGCAGGGGCTTCGGCCTTCGCCTTGCCCTTCTTCGCGGGCTTGGCCTCGACCTCGGCCGGCTCTTCGGGCGCGGCATCGGCGGGCTTGGCCTTCTTCGCCGCCGGCTTCTTCGCCTTGGCGCCGTGGTCGTGATCGTGGTCGTGGCCATGGTTGCAATCGGGGCCATGGACATGGCCGGTATCGATCGACTCGATCTCCGTCTGGAGCGCCTCGCGGCTCACCGTCCGCTCGCTGATCTCGGCCTTGGAGAAGAGGAAATCGACCACCTTGTCCTCGAACATCGGCGCGCGCAGCTGAGCTGCGGCCATCGGTTCGGACCGGACGTATTCGACGAACCTCTGGCGGTCTTCCGGCCGGTATTGCTGGGCCGCCTGCATGATCAGTTGGTTCATCTCATTTTCGTTGATCATGATGTTGTTGCGCTGGCCGATCTCGGAGAGGAGCAGGCCGAGGCGGACCCGGCGCTCGGCGATGGAGCGATAGTCCTCGCGCTCGCTCTCCATCTCGGCCCGGGCCGCCTCCGGATCCTCTTCCTGGCCGGCCTCCTGCTCGAGCTGCTGCCAGATCTGGTTGAACTCGGCCTCGACCATCGACGGCGGAACCTCGAAATCGTGGCTTTCGGCGAGCTGGTCGAGAAGTCGGCGCTTCATGTGGGTCCGGGTGAGCCCGCCGAGCTCCTGCTCGACCTGGCCCTTCATCAGCTCGCGAAGCTGGTCGATGCCCTCGAGGCCCATCGACTGGGCGAAGGCGTCGTCCGGCTTCGTCTCGCGAGGCTTGCGGACCTCGCCGAACGTGACCTCGAAGACGGCCTCGCGGCCCTTCAGATAGGCGACCGGATATTCCTCGGGGAAGGTGACGGTGACGGTGCGCTGGTCGTTCGCCTTGGCGCCGACCAGCTGGTCCTCGAAGCCCGGGATGAGCCGGCCCGAGCCGAGCTCGACCTGCATCGATTCGCCCTTGCCGCCCTCGAACGGCTCGCCGTCGACGCTGCCCTCGTAGTCGATGACGACGAGGTCGCCGAGCTCCGCCGCCGCGCCCGCCGGGGCCGCGTCGAAGCTCCTCTGCCCCTCGGCGAGCCGGGCGATGGCCGAGTCGACCTCCTCGTCGGTCGGCTCGACGACCAGCCGCTCAAGCTTGAGCTCGTCGATCTTCGGCGCCGGCACCTCGGGAAGGGTCTCGAGCTCGACCTTGATCACGGCATCCTTGCCAGGGCCGCCCTCCTCGAGCTCGACATGCGGGTTCATCGCCGGCCGGAGCTTGTGATCCGCGATCAGCTGCTGGACGCCTTCCTGGACGGCGCTGTTGAGCGCTTCCTGCTCGATCTGGGCGCCGTGCATCTTGCGGACCAGGTTGGCGGGGACCTTGCCGGGGCGGAAGCCGGGCATGCGGATCTGCGGAGCGACCTTCTTCAGCTCGCCGTCGACCCGGGCGTCGATGTCCTTCTTCTCAATGGTGATCCGGTAGGCGCGCTTGAGGCCCTGGTTCAACGTCTCGACGGTCTGCATGGTTGGAAGCTCTTACCTTCTCGCGGGAGTGCGGCCCTGGGCGAATGTCGGGACTGGCGGGACCGCCCTCGCTGACGCTCGGGAGTTTCGCAAGCCGAAACCGTCCACCGGACGGTTTCGAGTCTGGCGAAACTGGTGCGGGCGAAGGGACTCGAACCCCCACATCTTTCGATACTGGAACCTAAATCCAGCGCGTCTACCAGTTCCGCCACGCCCGCCGGGGCCGCCGGTCGCGCGGGGATATAGCAGGCGTGGCGCAGGGGGCAAGGGCGGTGGCGGCAAGCGGTGCCGGGGGCCGGTGGGCCGTTCCTCCTGCCGGATGGGAAAGTCGCTCCGCCCACATGCGGATTTGGGATGAGGTCCAGCTTGGGATAACCACGGTCCCGGAGGAAAGGATGAGCAGGACAGGCGCGAGCATTTTGCAGTCGAACGAGAAGGTGAAGGCATGGTCGGCGATCGGAGCGAATCTGGGAACGGCCTTGCTGATCGCCGGCTTCGGATCGCTTTGGCTCAGCGGGCTAAAGCCGTGGCCGATCCTCTGGATTGCGTTCGGCTTTGGCCTTATGGCGTTCGCCACCCATCTCATGAACTATCTGCAGGAGGAGGATTGAGATGAACCTCGTCGGGAATGTCGCTCCCCTCGTCGGATGCCTCCTGTTCTGCGCGATAGCGTACCTCTCGGTGCGGCGCGCCCATAGCAAAGCCCTGGACGCCGTCCGCCAGGCGGAGACGGCTGCCGAATAGCCCAGCCGATAAGGGCAGGCGACCTTATCGCGCTCAGCCGATTGCCGCCTCGCGGCTGAGGATGGCGGCGACCCGCTCGGCATGGTCCCTGAGGGCGGCGATGGTGGCGGGGGCGGTCAGCGCCCTCGGCTCGGGGTCGATCGCGCACAAGGTTCCGTAGAAGCGGCCGTCGGCCAGGGTGATCGGCAAGGAGGCATAGCTCTCGAAGCCGTAGAGGGCCGGCACCGGATGGGTCCGCCAGTCCGGATCGGCGCCGATGTGGTCGATGACGATCGGATGGCCGCACTTGCGGATGTCGTCGCAGATCGTCTTCTTGATCTCCAGCTCGTCGCCGGGGTCGAGACCGAACTCGATCCGGTCGAGCACCTGGCAGGCGATCCAGCGCTCCTCCGTGACCCGGGCCACCGCCGCAAAGCCCATTCCGGTGACGCGGCAGACCTCCTCGAGGATCGCCCTTATCTCGGCATTGTCGCCCTGCGCCGCCACCTCCGCGGCGAATCCGTCCATCATCGCGTGCATCCTTCGCGGCGAATATGGCCGAGGGTGCGGGACTTCCGCAATGGCCCACCGCTTTGCCCGGAGAGACCGTCGCCGGAAGGAAGTGCACCCGAGGCTTCGGTGCAGCCTCCGACTTGCACCCGGTCGGGCGAGCCCCCTACCCCGCCGGCTGCGGATGATTGGGGACGAGGATCAGGGTCCGGCCCTCGACCCGCCAGGAGGCGAGCTTGGAGAGGAGGTTCATGCCTATCACCTCCATGTCGCCGAAGGCGGGGGAGACGACGACCTTGAGGTCGCGGGCGAGGATGTTGCCGAGCCGGAGCTCCTCGACGCTCGCCGCCCGGGCCGGGACCATTCCGTTCGCGGTTCGAAGGATGACCGGGACCGGAGCGGCGCTTCCCTCGACCCCGGCCGCGGCCGCGGTCTTCTCGGAGATGGCGGTGACGGTGGCGCCGCTGTCGATCAGCATCCGGCGCCGAACCCCGTTGATCGTGGCGTCGGCCCAGAAATGGCCGTCCGCCGCCATCCTGATCCGGACCTCGCCGCCGCTCACCTGCTGGGCATCGAGGCCGAGCCCGCCGGCGAGCCGCGCCAGCTCCGGCTGGTAGGGCGCCTGCTGGACGAGGAGGAAGATGGCGAGGGCCGCGAGAGCGAGCGAGACGGCGAAGCGGAGCAGCCGGCCGATGACCGGCAGCCTGAACAGGAGCATCAGCAGCAGCGCCCCGCCAAGGGCGTAGAGGGCGAGCTGCGGCCAGTCGGGGTTGGTGGTGAGGCTCATCGCGACCGCCTAGATGGGGATGGGATTCTTTTACAGGAGACCCGACGGGCGGACCCGTTCGAGTGGAGGGCTATCCTGCACGTGACAAATGCAAATCCGGGCACGAAGAACGGCCCCTTGCACTCGGTCGAGCCCTCACCCTCGGATCAGCCTCCGAAGGCGTCGCCGAGGCGATCCTGCAGCGTGCCGCCGAGTGCCTCGGCGGCACCCACCCCCAACCCCTCCCTTCCAGGGAGGGGAGAAAAAGACGGCCCCGCCTCGACTGAGGCTCACCATGTCGCCCCTCCCGGGGAGGGAGGGGTGAGCTGATTCGCGATCCGGCCAGTTCAAATCCACTTTGAAGAGTTGCGGATTTCTTCGGTGTTTCAATGGCTAAGTGGCTATAAAATAGGATTTTCCTTTTTGTTCCTTTTATGTTCTATAATAGGGATGGACGGGCGGGATAAAGATGGTGCGCGCAGGCGCGGAGGGCCGGAGCGGCGGGTGGACTCGCTGGCGATGGGCAAGTTCATCCAGGGGCTTCGGCGCGGCGCGACCGTGCTCGAGGCGGCGGCGCTGGCGGGTTTCAGCGACAGCAGCTTCTATCGCAAGCGGCGGGCGGATCCCGACTTTGCCGCGCTCTGGGCCGACGCGATGGAATCGAGCAACGCGCCCCGGCTGATCCGGCCCGGCAACGGGCGGCGGCTGCAGATGCGCAAGACCCGCAAGCTCTGCTTCAGCCAGGCGAAGAAGGACGTCTTCCTCGCCTATTTCGCCGGAACCTGCGACCTTGCCGCCTCCGCCGAAGCGGCCGGCGTCTGCCGCGACACCGTCCGCAACCATCGGCGTAAATATCCCGAATTCGACGCCGCCTGCGATGCCGCCCTCGAGCAGGGTTACAAGCAGCTCGAGGAGGAAGCGGTGCGCGAGCGACTGGCGGCGCAGGAGCGGCTGAGGGCCGGCCTCATTCCGGCCGGAGAAGCGGCGACCGAGTTCGACCGCCAGATGAAATTGCTTAGCCAGTGGCGGCGGCGGGACGGGCGGCTCGGGCCGATGGCGAGATCGCGCGAGACGTTGAAGCGATGGAGCTTCGAGGAGTCGATGGAGCTCCTAAGGAAACGGCTGAAGGGGCTGAAGATCCCGATCCCACCGGTCCCTAAAAAGGAGAGCGGGACATGAAACGCGAAGAGGCCCGGGCGATGCTCCTGGCGCTGGCGGAGCTGCCGCCGGAGACGTTGCGGCGGGTGATGGAGGGGCTCCCCCCCGCCGCCGTTCGGGGAATCGTCGAGGAATGGTGGTGGGGCGCGCGCGGCGGGCAGAACGAGCCGGCGGGGGAATGGCGGATCTGGGCGATCGTCGCCGGGCGGGGCTTCGGGAAGACTCGGGTCGGGTCGGAATGGATCTGGGCCCGGGTCCGGGAAAGCGAAGCGGCCAGCGCCGGGGGCAGCGGCGGGCCGCTTCGGATCGCCCTCGTCGGGGGAAGCCTGGACGAGGTGGCGCGGGTGATGGTGGAGGGCGAGAGCGGGATTCTCGCCACGGCGAGGAGCGGCGAGCAGGCTGACTGGCAACCGAGCAAGGGCGTGCTGAGCTTCGGCAACGGCGCCCTCGCCTTCGCTTATTCGGCGGATCGGCCGGCGATGCTGCGCGGGCCGCAACACCATCATGCCTGGTGCGACGAGCTCGCCAAATGGCCGCGGGCGAAGGCGACGTGGGACAATCTGATGCTAGGGATGAGGCTCGGCCCGGCGCCCCGCACGATCGTCACCACCACCCCGCAGCCGATGCCGCTGCTGAAGAGCATCATGGCTCTGAAGCGATGCGCAACGACCCGGGGCCGGACCGTGGACAATCCCTTCTCGGCCGAGGATTTCCGGGAGGCGGTGACCGAGATGTACGGCGGCACCCGGCTTGGGCGGCAGGAGCTCGACGGCGAGATGATCGACGAGGCGCAAGGCGCGCTGTGGACCCGCGAGATGCTGGACAAGGGCCGGGTGGCCGAGGCGCCGGAGCTCGATCGGGTGGTGATCGGGATCGACCCGCCGGCCGGGTCGGGCGGCACCTGCGGGATCGTCGCCTGCGGGATCGCGGCGGACCGCACCGCCTTCGTCCTGGGCGACCACAGCGTCGGCGGGATGCGCCCGGAGGGCTGGGCGCGGCGGGCGGCCGCGGCGGCCGAGGCCTGGGGCGCGAGCCGGGTCGTCGCCGAGAAGAACCAGGGCGGCGACATGGTCGAGAGCGTGCTCAGGGCGGTCGAATCCGACCTGCCGGTCAAGCTGGTCAGCGCCACCCGGGGCAAGGCCGCCAGGGCGGAGCCTATCGCCCTGCGCTTCGAGACCGGCAAGGCGAGGCTGGCCGGGCGATTCCCGGAGCTGGAGGACGAGCTGACCAGCCTTACGCACGCGGGGTTCGAAGGCGAGGGCCGGTCGCCGGACCGGGCGGACGCGATGGTCTGGGCCTTGAGCGAGCTGTTCGAGAAGGCGCGCCCGGCGCCGCGCATCCTCGCCCTGTGAGGCGGCGGAACCCTGCCCCGGCTCGGGCCTTTGGAAAGCCGACGTAAAAGGAGGCGGACATGCGCTATCGCAGGCTCGGGTCGAGCGACCTTGAAGTTTCGGAAATCTCGCTGGGCTCCTGGCTCACCTTCGGAGTGGGCGTGGAGCGGGACCGGGCCGCGTCCGTGGTCGACGAGAGCTTCGGTCTCGGCATCAACTTCATCGACACCGCCAACATCTACGGGCGTGGGGCGGCGGAGACGTTCCTGGGGGAGGTGCTCGAGGGCCGGCCGCGCGATTCCTACGTGCTGGCCACGAAATTGTTCTTCCCCATGACGGCGAGCGACCGCGGGCTCTCCCGGGGGCAGGTCGAGAAGCAGCTCGACGCGTCGCTGAAGCGGCTGCGCACCGACCATGTCGATCTCTACCAATGCCACCGCTACGACGAGGAGACTCCGCTCGAGGAGACGATGGCCGCGCTGACCGCGGCCGTCCGCTCCGGCAAGGTGCGCTACATCGGCTTCTCGGAATGGCCGGCGGACAAGATCAAGGCGGCCATCGAGATGGCGGGGGTGGAGAAGTTCGTCTCCAGCCAGCCCCAATATTCCCTGCTCTGGCGGCAGCCGGAGGAGGAGGTGATCCCGCTCTGCGCTGCCAACGGCATCTCGCAGATCGTCTGGTCGCCGCTGGCCCAGGGCGTGCTCACCGGCAAGTACCGGCCGGGCAGCCCGCCGCCCCAGGGCAGCCGCGCGACCAGCGAGGAGATGGGCGGCTTCATCTCCTGGCTGCTCAGGGACGAGACGCTGGAGGCGGTGCAGCGGCTCCAGCCGATCGCCGCTGAGGCGGGGCTCAGCCTGGCCCAGTTCGCCCTGGCCTGGGTGCTTAGGGAGCCGAACGTCGCCTCCGCCATCGTCGGCGCCTCTCGGCCCGAGCAGCTGGCCGAGAATGCGGCCGCCTCGGGGGTGAAGGTGGATCCGGCGCTGTTCGCAAGGGCGGAAGAGATTGCGGCGGAGGTAAGGCGGTAGGTCATACCCGTCACCCTGAACTCGTTTCAGGGTCCAGCGACGAGCAGCGCAGGCGTTCGGGGTCACCCGTATGCGGCGGAGCTGCGCGGTCCTGGATGCTGAAACAAGCTCAGCATGACGATTGGGGACACGCCCCCGCTCAGCCCCTGCGCCGGGCGCTTTCCACGATGCGCTCGAACTCCGGCAGGCCGGCGTCGAAATAATGCATTCGCGCCGCGTCGAACAGGGCGAGGTAAAAGCGGTTGTCGATGATCGCGCCCACCGCCCTGCCCCGGCGCTCGACCTCGTCGCCGCCGAGATGGGCGAAATCGAACTGGAAGCCGGGCCGGCCGAGGAAGTCGCGCGGCTGCAGGCCGGTCATCTCGAACCGGGCCGAGCCGGCGCGGATCCGGTAGAAGCTCTCGATCATCGCGGCGATCTCGGTCGGGTTCATGTCCGCCCGGAAATTGGGCACCTTGCGGTCGGCCTTCCGCCTCTGCTGGACGATTCGCTTGTCGTGCTCGAGCCCGCCGATGAAGGTGACCCCGTCGAGCAGGGGTCCGTTGAGGGTCCAATTCTCCTCCCGCTGGATGTCGTGGGGGCCGCGCGGCGCCTTGTTCCAGCGGATCGTCGGGGTGACGATCATCGAGCCCCGGGCAACGTCCTCCGGGCCCGGGGTGACCAGCGAATAATAACGGAACAGCCCCGGGCCGCCGCCTCCGGCGCAGCCGGCGGTGAGCGACAGGGCCGCGAGCGCCGCGAGCCACTTACCTGAGCGCATCGGCAGTCCTCCTCTCACCGGTTCGCCGAATGGCGGACCATCGCCGCATCGGGCGCTCGCGGCGCAAGCGCCAGATAGCGATTGAGCGCCGCCTTCCCCTCCTCGCCCCGGCCCTGCTTCAGCAGATGATAGCCGTGCGCCCGCCACGCCTCGGGCGGAGCGTCGGGGTAGCGCACCGCCGCGGCATAGCTCTGCCCGGCCAGATCGCTGTCGCCCGGGGCACCCTTGAGCCGCCACACCTCGCCTTCGTAATAGCGGAGCAGGCCGTTCCAGCCGTCCCTGGCGAGATTGCGGATGACGTAGAGGCTGGCGCCCGGATCGTTGAGCTTCACCTGGTCGTCGAGCAGGGTCTTGCGATGATCGCCGAGCGCCCGGAGGTAGCGCTCGCGCCCGCGCTCGGTGGTCCGCGCCGTCGTCATCTCCTTTGCCGAGGCGCGGAGGTCGACCATCCGGGTCTCGGGCGCCGGGTGGGTCTCGAGCAGGGAGTAGCGGCGGCGGTAGCGCTTGCGGCGCATCGCCGCGCTGGCCCGGCTTTCCTCGATCAGCTGCTGCCAGGTCTCCGGCATTGCCGCCGGGTCGTAGCCCGCCTCGCTGATCTGGAGCAGCCCGATGGCGTCTGCCTCCGCCTCGAGCTCGCGGCTGTAGGACAGCAAGGAGAGGATCGTCCCGAACTGGGCGAGCTGGACGAGATCGCCGGCATAGAAGCCGCCGGCGGCGCCGCCCACGCCGGCGCCCATGGCGAGGAAGTTGAGGGCGGCGGTCTTGCGCTTCATGTCGCGCCAGATGCGGATCTGGTGGCGGCGGAGGAAATGGCCGGCCTCATGGGCGATCACCCCGGAAAGCTGGGCCTCGTCGCGCATCCTCAGCAAAAGGCCGGTGAAGACGACCATGAAGCCGGTCGGCGCCATGAAGGCGTTGAACTCCGGGATATGCGCTATGTAGACCCGCAGGTCCTTCGCGGCCGGACCGCCGACGCGCTCGGCAAGCCCCCCCAGATAGGCGGCGAGCTTCGGGTCCTGGAGCAAAAGGTTGGAGCCGGCGATCTCCTGCTCGACCCTTTCATATTGCTGCCACATGCCCTGCTCGTCCTTGGCGGTGGGGCGGTGGCCGGGGCCGATCAGCGGCTTCATCGACCGCGGCGGGATCCGCGCCTCGGCGGCGCCGACCGTTCCGAGGCAGCAGGCGCAGCCGAAGGCGCCGAGCACCGAGCGACGGGTGAGCGCGACGCTCATCGCCTGGCCCTGACGGCGCGCCCGGCCTTCATCCGCCCCAGCAGCCGCTCGACCATCTGCGCCGCCCCTTCCGGGGTGCGGATATCGCCGAAGCCGACTCCCGGCATCATGCTCTGGGTCTGGAGGACGTTGAACCAGGCGACCTCGCCGGTCCTGAGGTCGACCAGCGAGGCGTAGGCCGACTGGCCGCCGCCGCCCTGGGGAGCGCAGAAGCCGACGAAGCAGCCGGCGATCCCGAGCACCTGGAGCGCCACCCGCCCGGTCGAGGCGAAGCTGTCCTCGGCGTGGAGGAAGAGGGCATAATCCATTCCGGTCGCCCGGCCGAACTTCACCGCCTCCTCGCCGAGCGTCCAGTCGATGCCGCGGCGGCGCTTGGTGGGCAGCTCGGCGCCGAGATATTTGTGGAGCGCGATCGACCCGCCGACGGCGGCGTGGAGCCGCTCGAGGTCGGCCACGGCCTGCTCGCTGACACCTGGCACCCCGCCGCGGGTCTCGAGGATCCGGGTCCTGCCGCCGCGGCCCGCCTGCTGCTCGGCCAGCGCCTTCAGGAGATTGGCGCGCGCTTTCTCGGTCCAGTCCGCCCTCGGCTCGACGAGGCCGCCTGCGGTGACCAGGCCGACGGTGACGTCGGGGCGCATCACTATCAGGCTGTAATCGCCCTGCGGCGGCTCGAACTCGACGTCGGCGATCTGGCGGGTCTGGACACAGGCCGAGAGGGCGAGAGAGGCGGCGGAGAGGAGTAGGACGAGCCGGCCGTGGGGCATGGCGTTGCTCCTCTGGATAAGCGATGGCGAACGCAAAAGCGCCATCCTCTGAAAGACTTGGCAAGCCAACGCTTCGGTTGCGCCGGCGTTCCGATTCTCGCCGTCGTCCCAGCGAAGGCTGGGACCCCAGGGGGCGAAGAACGCCGCACTTTTCACCCGCCGGGGCCCCGCCTCCGCTGGGGCGACGAGGCGACGAGGGCGGACGATGTTGACAGCATCGAAGCTGGCGGTGAGACAAGCCCATGACCCTCACCCTATATTACCACCCCTTCTCCTCCTTCTGTCAGAAGGTGCTGGTCGCCCTCTATGAGCGCGAGGTGCCGTTCGAGAGGGTCGTCGTGAACCTCGGCGATCCGGAGCAGAAGGCCGCGCTGGAGCGGCTGTGGCCGATGGGCAAGTTCCCGGTGCTCCGCGACGATTCGGCGGGCGAGACGGTGCCGGAATCGAGTCTGATCGTCGAATATCTCGACCGCGCCCATCCGGGCCCGCCGCCGCTGGTCCCGGCGGAGCCGGATTCGGCGCTTGAGGCGCGACTGTGGGACCGCTTCTTCGACCATTATGTCGAGCAGCCGCTGCAGAAGGTCGTGGGCGACAGCCTGCGGCCCGAGGCTGCCCGCGACCCGCACGGCGTGGCCGAAGCCAGGGCCATCCTAGTGCGGGCTTACGACCTGCTCGAGGACGCGCTGGATGTCGGCGGGGATTGGGTGGCGGGGGACGACTTCACGCTGGCGGACTGCGGGGCCGCGCCCGCCCTCTTCTACGCCAACATGGTCGAGCCGTTCGCCGGGCGCCCGCGGCTGGAGGCTTATTACCGCCGCCTTCGGAGCCGTCCTTCCTTCGCCCGGGCCGTCGACGAGGCGCGGGAGTTCCGGCCTTTCTTCCCCTTGCCCTGGCTGGAGGGCTGGGACTGAGCGGGCGCGCCCCCCCCAGCCGCGGCCGGCGTCAACACGTCGCCGCTCAAAGCTTCGGCAGGAGAGCCTCTATCTGGGTAAGAGCATCGGCCTCGCTGGCGAAGCCGTTCTTCCCCTTGATCCAGCAGAAGCGATCGCCGCTGAACAGCCCATCGACCATGTGGAAGCCGAGGGCCCGGTACATCTCGAATTGCTCTTCGGAGAAGAACTGGTCGCCCGTCGTCTCGTGAGGGAACTGGAGGTTGCGAAGCTTGTAGTCGAGGATGTAATCCTTCTCGTCGCCGGAGAGCGACGCCTTGAAATACACCAATATGCCCATGCTCCCGTCGGCATAGGCAATCCGCCCAATGGCGCAGTGGGGGCCCCGATCGCGCGGGCAGTTGCGGTTCAGTATCCCCGTCTCCACCGCGGCGGCGCATCGCGAAATCTCCTCCCACGGGAGGATGATGCGGACGCCCAGATCGATCCGGGCATAGCGCTCCACCTTCAGCAGCGACGCGAAGCTCAATTCCGGGTCGGCCTCCGCGTCGATGACGATGACGAGGCCGCAGCCGCGCTTGAGAAGCTCGTACAGCCCCAGGTTCTCGATGTGGCCCCCGTCGGTGAGGTAGATATCCCGCCCGGTCTCGTCGAGCAGGTTGAGCATTTCGGGGAGAAGATAGAATTTCTCGAACATCCTTGAGAAGAAGGACCCGATCCTGGAGCCGATGCGCCGGGGCCGGGCCACCCAGCGCGGGTTGCGAAGCCAATAGCCCAGCCGCACGTTGAGCAGGGCCAGCGTCGGGGAGAGGGACCGGATCGTGCTCCCGCCCATGTTCGCCGACACGGCCGCACCCGAGATCGCCATGGCGGTGGCCAGGTCGAGCCGGGAATCGATCTCCTCCATGGCCAAGGTCGGAGCGAATGACCCCGGCTCGCCGGTCGGGGCGTAGAAGGTGAGATCGCTTCCGATGTGGTGGGGCGTGAACATGAAGAAATCCGCGTCCCGCCCTCGCCGATTGGCCTCGGCCGAGCCCTGGACGTTCAAGGCGGCGTTGATGATGTGGTACGGCCCGTCAGCATATTTCAAATATGACAGTTTCATCCGGTCCAGCGACCCGCAGCCGCCCGGCTTACCGACGCAGACCGGGCAGAACAGGAAGGCCGTGCTCAGCCGGTCGCGATAGAAACGGTGGAGCGAATAGCCGTTCGCGTCCAGCTTCAGCGAGATTGCATAAAGGATCGCGAAACCGGCCGAATAAGCGAGCAGGAAGCCCGGGACACCTTTCAGGAACGGCAGCGCGGCGATGAGCCACACAGGAAGGGCGGGCGGCTTCGAGCCAGGGTAGATCGCCCATGCGCACAAGCAGAGGTAGGACAGCCAAAGCAGCGCCGGCACGATCGCGGCGGCGGCGAGGATCATGATCCGCGTCAGCAGGCGCTGCAGCATCGGCCGCCATCCCTGTGCGGACCGGCTGGTCTGGAGGAATTTCCCGAGCCGGCTGGCGAAAGCTGCAACCGCCCCGACAAAGGCCGCCAGCGGGGTGAGGAAGGCCGCGGCTTCGCCCAAGGAGAAGCTCAATCCCTTATCTCGCAAGGCGTTTACCGCAACCACGGCCACAGGCTGAAGATCGAGGAACGCCGCGGCCGCGACCGCGTAGATCGTCATCCGGGCAAGGCCCAGGATCCGACCGCGCGTATCGTCGGTGAGACGATCGAGACTCTTGAAGGACCGGAGGACGGCCCATGCGAGCAGCAACGCCGCGAGGATGAGCAGCAGACGCCAAGTGAAGCCGAATGGGCCCCATCCGTTCAAGCCGCCGAGCGGAAGCCAGTCGGGCAGGAGCCGGCCCACCAGGGCAGGTGCGAGACTCTCGCTGGTCAGCGCCTCGGGGTTGGGGAATGCCAGAAGGGTGATCGCGGCGCAGAACAGGATGATCGAAAAGACGATCGCGGCATTTGCCAGCAGGCCGCGAAGGATCACGGCGGCGGCATCCGCGGCGTTGCGGGGCCCGCTGCGCCCGCGCGGAAGCAGATAATTGGAATAGTTGCGCAGATGCGAGATCGCATCGTTGTCCGACACGTCGGGCCCGAACGGGAACGCCCGAGCGGTGGTCATGCCTGCGCTCAGGCAGGCCGCGATATAGCCGCCGCCCGAAACCGAGGACATGTAGTCGATCGAATCGAGGCGCTTGTTCCGGTTGAGGGCCTGCAGCCCGCCCAGGCATAACGCGGCGGAGCGGATGCCGCCGCCGGACAAGGCCAGGCCAGTCGCGGTGCAGGGCACGGGCTGAGGCCGCATGCGATCGGGATCGGGTCGGGCGGGATCTGCCTCTTCCTCCTCCAGGGCCGGCCCTTCCCGCTCCACCGCGGGGCCCGCGGCCAGCCTCTCGACGGCTTCGAACAGTCGATGCGGATCGGGGGACGGAGTCCGCGCCGGCGACGGTCCGTGGTCCCGATGAGCGGCCTCGATGTCGAATGGACTGCGGCTGTCGGGGTCGTCGGAGCGGTCACGCTCGTCAGGGTCATGAGGAGCGTCAGGGCGAGACAGCCGAACGACCCCCTCGCTCCTCCCGACCTTTTTCCGCCGGTCGTTGACCGCGGCGAGCTCTACCGGCAGCACCGAGTCGAAATAGCGAACCGGGAGTTGCTCCCTGCCCCGGATCCGACGCAGCGACTGCCTCACGAACGTCCGCACCGATTGGAATGCGCCGGCCCCAACGTCCCGCGCCCAACCGACTGCTTTGCCCACGGCTTCGCGCGTGCGCGAAAATATTCCCACTTGCGGCCCCTCGCATGAGAATTATCCGGCAGGGTGCCGGAGGACCGCAATATTGTAAACGTCTAAGAGGGTGGACGCGCCTGCTATCGGCAGCGCCCGGATCCGCCAGCGTCTCCGCAGAGCTAGGCCGCGATGTCCCAATCGTCGTTTCGGGCAGGGTGGGTGGTGACGAACAGGCCGGCGCCGGTGCGCGCCGTCTCGGCCAGCGCCAGCGCGGTTCCGCAGAAGCCGCACTCGGCCGAAAGGCGCCCGATATACCAGTGGCTGCGCCCGCAACCGGGGCAGCGGTTCAGCTCGCCCGAATGGTAGAGGATCTGGAACCCGCGCCGGGCCGGATCGTGGGGATAGCTCCGGCCGCCTTCGATACTCGTCAACATCGTCTCGTTCCCTCAACTCGTCGCAGCGACGGCTGCGATGAGCCGTTCTTTTCCATCGACCGGTTGAACGCAAGATTAATGTTGCGAGGTCGACACAATCGAGACCATTTCGTGATGCGGCGGTGACACAGTGGACACGAGCGCCCCGGTTTTTGTCTCTCCGAACCCTATCGGTTCCCGCGAAAACAGGAATCCAGTTCGCGTGAGAGCTGGATTCCCGTTTCCCCGGGAACGACGGGAGGGCGATTCGCGGCTCTCATGCTTCACCCGGCGGTGGGGCTGTGCTTAAGCGGCGGCGAAAGGCGGGTGCGATGATCTATTTCGAGGATCTGGAGATCGGGCTGGAGACCGAGTTCGGGCGGTACGAAGTGACTCGCGAGGAGGTGCTCGACTTCGCCCGGAAATACGACCCGCAGCCTTTCCACCTCTCCGACGAGGCGGCGGCGAAGACCCATTTCGGGCGACTGGCGGCGAGCGGCTGGCATACCTGCGCGATGACCATGGCGGTGATCGCCCGCTATGTGGTGCAGGACGAGCAGGCGGGGCTGGGCTCTCCGGGCGTCGACGAGCTCAGGTGGCTCAGGCCGGTCTATCCGGGCGACACGCTGACCGTCCGAAGCATTATCGTCGACAAGACTCCGTCGCGAAGCAAGCCCGACCTCGGCTCCTTCCGCTCGAAGACGGTCGTCGCAAACCAGGACGGGGTGCCGGTGCTCAGCTTCACCTCGATCGTCCTGATCCGGCGGCGGCCGGAATAGCGAAATCCTCCCCGGCCTTTGCCGGGGAGGGGGACCGCGCGAAGCGCGGTGGAGGGGTTCTTCCGAGCTCCGCACGGCCCCTCCACCGGGCTTCGCCTGGTCCCCCTCCCCTGCGAATGCAGGGGAGGAATTTTCGTCAGTCCCGCCGGTCGCGGCGGTTCTCGCGCCTCAGGCCGCGATAATCCTGCCGCTGCTCGCGGCGGAATTCGCGCCGGTCCTGCCGGCGGTCCTGGCGGAACTGGTCGCGGGTGACCGTGCCGTTGCGGAGCGCCTCGCGGTCCTGGACCCGCTCATCGCGGAACTGGGTCCTGTCGCCTCGGCGGTCCTGGCGGTAGTCGCGGTAATTCTGCCGCATCTCGCCCCGGTCCTCCCGCCATTCGCCGCGGTCCTGGCGCCACTCGCGCCGGTCGTTGCGATCCCATCCGTCCCAGCGCTCCCAGCGCCGGTCGTTCCAGTTGCGGTCGCCGTAGCGGCTTCGACGGCCTTCCCAATAGCGGCGGTGGTCGTCGTTCCACCGGTGCGGGCGGCGGTAGCTGTCGTAGACGTAGATCCCGTAGCCCGGATAATAATAATTGCCGTACCAGCCGTACCAGGGATCGTGGGAGCGGCCGTAGCCGTAGCCGGAATAGCAATCGTCATAATAAGGGTCGCAATAGCCCGCGCTGCCGTAGCCGACGGAGACCCCGCCATAGCCGTAGCCGTAGCGGTCGTAGGTGGTGCAGGCGGAAAGGCCGAGGCCGGCGGCGAGGATTATGACGGCGGTGCGGAAACGAACCAGGGACATGGGCGACTCTCCCGAAAACGCTGGGCGGCGGGCGCAAGACTACCGCCAATGAGCCGTTAACCTTTTGGAAAGCCTGAAGTTCCCGTCCTTCGAGACGGGCCTTCGCCGAGCTCAGTCCCTCCTCAGGATGAGCGGAAGGCCCGTACCGCTCATCCTGAGTAGCCGGTGAGCTTGTCGAACCGGCGTATCGAAGGACGGTTCAATGCCCCTCGAACTCCACCAGGCTGTGGACCTCGATGCCCTGCTCGCGAAGCAATGCGGAGCCGCCGAGCTCCGGCAGGTCGACGATGAAGACGGCGCCCGCCACGTCGGCTCCGGCGCGGCGGAGGAGGCGGGCGGCGGCGAGGGCGGTGCCGCCGGTGGCGAGAAGGTCGTCGGCGAGCAGGATCCGGGCGCCGGGCGCGCAGGCGTCGACATGCATGGCGAGCCGGTCGGTGCCATATTCGAGAGCATAATCCTCGGCGATCGTGGCGCCGGGAAGCTTGCCGTCCTTGCGGATGAGGAGCAGGCCGGCGCCAAGCCGCTGGGCGAGCGCGGCCGCGACGACGAAGCCGCGGGCCTCGATCCCGGCGACGAGGTCGGGCGCGGGGCCGGCGCGCTCGGCGAGCCGGTCGATCGTGGCGGCGAAGCCCTTCGAGTCGAGAAGCAGGGTGGTGACGTCGCGGAACTGGATCCCCGGCCTGGGGAAATCCGGGATGGTGCGGATCAGCGCCTTGAGGTCGTCATTAGCCATTTCGTCATCCGAGCGAAGGATGGGATCCCGGCGGGTGAAGAACACCGGCGCCATTCACCCCCCCGGGGGGCCCAGCCTTCGCTGGGGTGACGGTCAGCCCGCGATCCCGGCGTCGCGCTTCGCCTCGTCGCTTTTCGCCATGTTGTCCGGATCGAGCGGGCCCGTCTCCCGCACCCGCCGGCTGGCGCCGCCGTGCCAGATGTTCTGGTAGGCCATGTAGGAGAGCAAGGTCGCGAAGATCAAAAAGATCAGAGTCGCCCAGCCCGCCCGCTTGCGGTTCTCGAGCTTCGGCTCGGCGGTCCACGCCAGGAAGGCGCTGACGTCCTTCGCCATCTGCCCGACGCTCGGGTTGGTGCCGTCGGCATAGCCGACCTGGCCGTCGCGGAGCGGCGGCGGCATGGCGATGTTGAGGTTGGGGAAATAGGGGTTGAAATAAAGCCCCTGCCCCGGCCGCGACTCCGCCGGAAGCGCATGGCCTTCCTTGTTCCGGTATCTGTTCGCGTCGCGATAGCCGGTGAGCAGCGAGGCGATATAGGCCGGGCCACCGTGGCGCGCCTTGGTGATCAGCGACAGATCGGGCGGGAGCGCATTGTTGTTGGCCGCCCGGGCCGCGACCTCGTTCGGATAGGGATTGGGGAAGTAATCGGCGGCCAGCGCCTTGCGGCTGCTCGCCTCGCCGGTCTTCGCGTCGACCGAGGGGACCTGGATCTGCCACTGGTCGGCGATCGCCTTCACTTCCTCCTCGGCGTAGCCGAGATCCTCGAGGTTGCGGAAGGCGACGAAGCTCAGGCCGTGGCAGGAGGCGCAGACCTCCTTGTAGACCTGGAAGCCGCGCTGCAGCTGCGGCCGATCATATTTGCCGAAGGGGCCGTCGAACGAGAAAGCGACGTCGCTCGCCTCCAGATGGAAGGCGTGCTCGACGCTCTCCTCATGCTCTTCGGTGACATAGGCGTAGACGCCCCAGCCGAGCGACACGGCGGTGACCAGCACGAGGCCGAGGCCGATGAGGATGCCGAGCAGGCGGACCATGAGTTCGTCTTTCCCTTATTCAGCCGCGGTGGCCGGCCGGATGCCGGAAAGGTCGGCGGGCGCCGCCTCCCGCTCTTCCCCGTGCAGCACGCTTTCAGAGATGGAGTTGGGCAGCGGCAGAGTCCGCTCGGTCCAGCTCAGGATCGGGAGGATTATGAGGAAATGGGCGAAATAGTAGATGGTGGCGACCTGGCTGATCATCACCCAGGGCTCCTCCGCGGGCACTCCGCCGCACCAGCCCAGAACCGCGATGTCGAGGAGCAGGATCCAGAAGAACTGCTTGAAGCGCGGCCGGTAATTGCCCGAGCGGACCGGCGAGGGATCGAGCCAGGGCAGGAAGAAGAGCAGCAGGATCGCCGCGAACATGGCGAGCACGCCCCACAGCTTCGCCGGAAGGATGAAGTCGACCGTGAAGGCCCTCAGGATCGCGTAGAAGGGCCAGAAATACCATTCGGGGACGATGTGCGAGGGCGTCGAGAGCGGGTTGGCCGGGATGTAATTGTCGGTGTGGCCGAGATAATTGGGCGCGAAGAAGGTGACGATCGCGAGCAGGATCAGGAAGACCCCGACCCCGAAGCCGTCCTTCGCGGTGTAATAGGGATGGAACGGCAGGGTGTCCTGCGGGCCCTTGACGTCGACTCCCGCCGGGTTGCCCGAGCCGGGGATGTGGAGCGCCCAGATGTGGAGGATGATGACTCCCGCGATCACGAACGGCAGCAGATAGTGAAGCGAGAAGAAGCGGTTGAGCGTCGGCTGGTCAGGCGCGAAGCCGCCGAGCAGCCAGGCCTGGACCGGCTCGCCGATCAGCGGGATCGCCCCGAACAGGCCGGTGATGACCTTGGACGCCCAGAAGCTCATCTGCCCCCAGGGAAGCACATAGCCCATGAACGCGGTCGCCATCATCAGCAGCAGGATGACGAGGCCGAGCATCCAGACCAGCTCGCGCGGCGCCTTGTAGGAGCCGTAATAGAGGCCGCGGAAGATGTGGATGTAGGTGACGATGAAGAAGAAGCTGGCGCCGTTGGCGTGAAGGTAGCGCAGAAGCCAGCCCTGGTTGACGTCGCGCATGATGTGCTCGACCGACCGGAAGGCATAGGGGTCGTAGGGCACGTAGTGCATGGCGAGAACGATGCCGGTGACGATCTGGATCATCAGCGCCAGGCCGGCCAGGACCCCGAAATTCCAGAAGTAATTGAGGTTGCGCGGCACCGGATAGCCGCCGCCGACCGAGCCGTAGACCAGGCGCGGAAGCGGCAGCCGCTGGTCGAGCCAGCGCATGAAGCCGTTCTTCGGACGATATTCCTCTGCCCAGGGGAAGCTCATCTTATGCCTCCTCGCCGACGGTCACGAGGGTGTCCGATGTGAAGGCATAGGCGGGCACCTCGAGATTCTTGGGGGCCGGGCCGCGGCGGATGCGGCCGGCGGTGTCGTAATGGGAGCCGTGGCAGGGGCAGAAATAGCCCCCGTAGGCGCCCTTGCTCTCGCCTTCCGCGGCGCCGAGCGGGACGCAGCCGAGATGGGTGCACACGCCCATCGTGATCAGCCACTGCGGCTTGCCCTCGGCGGTTCGCTCCGAGAGCGCCTGCGGGTCGCGAAGCTCGCTGGGCTGGACGGCGTTGGCGGCCTGGATCTCGGCCGGGGTCAGGTGCCGGATGAACAGCGGCTGCTTGCGGAAGATGGTCTTGACCGCCTGGCCGGGCTGGATCGCGGAGACGTCGACCTCGATCGAGGCCAGAGCGAGCACGTCGGCCGACGGGTTCATCTGGTTGACGAGCGGGTAGAGCATGGTCGCCGCCCCGACCCCGGCGACGCTCACCGCCGCGATGTTGATGAAGTCGCGGCGGCGAATGTTGCCATTGGCGCCCGCGTCGGACGTGCCGTCCGGGCCCGAGCCCAGCGTCCCGTCGCTGTGTTCAACCGTCGCCATAATGTCCTTCAGCGCTTCGAACAGGGATGCGAGGGCTAAGGAAGAGCCCGCGCAGCGCCGCACGGAAGGGAGAGGAAAGCCTCCCCTGAGCGGCTTGGCGCGCCTGATAGACGGGTGGGCGCGGGTTTGCCAACCGTCATTTTGTATTCTCCCCGAGCTTGCTCGGGGAGGTGGGGCGGGCGAGGGCTGGTGGAGGGGTAAAGGCGGCGGTTAAGGCCTTCCCTGCCCGGCTGTGCAGCCGTGAAGGCCGGATTTCGTTCGCACAAAGCCCACGAGGGCACGAAGGGTCCCAATCCACTTATCTGGCGGCGACGGGCGGTTGCTACTGCCAAGGAATGCGCTGCCTAGCCTCCAGTAGGCGCAACAGGCAAAGCCACGCGCCCAGTAAGTTTCTTCCACTCCTCGTTGTCAATCAGGGTCGAGCGATAAACCTTTATCGACGAACAGCCGGGCCGGGACTTTAAGACCTCTTTGACGACTGCAACCAAGCCGGGCGCGAGCCATGGACTAAGCGTTATCCGGGTAATCGACGTTAGATCGATCGGGATCGGGTAGCTGGGAAGTTCCCTTTCTGTATCGACATATACCGCGCGATATTCTCGTTCGTCACCATATGGCCAACGCTTCAAAAAGGGCAGGCGCTCGAGGTCAACGTCTGCCATCTTATTTGCGTTCGTGACCAGTTCGTAGTCGACGAGCTGGTGGCGCACCCCCTTTGCCCTTGCGAGCGCCGAGAGCAGTTTCTCCCTGTCGAACTCCAGGCAAACTCCGTCTGCGCCGTGCGAAAATAAGCGCCAATGGTGGTAGGTCTCTTCTCGTTCAGCGAGGCATATCGCAAGGACGGTCTTCGCCCCCTTCAATCGCTTATATTCAGACATGAAGAATGCGTCGTTTCGGTCATCCCACGTCTCAGGGCTCAACAGCGTCAGGCACCTGTTGCTCAGAATGTGCAACGCAGACGCCAAGTTAGTGTAACGGCGATACGTTCGCTCGGTCATCTCTCCTTCTCCCCAGTCAGCGGGCGACTCTAATGGAGGGTCAGAGTCGGCGATAGCCGTGGGCTGTCAGAAGGGAAAACCCGGACAGCATACATTTCCGCCCTGAATCGACGGCCGACGCTGGCCGATTCCCTCTAAAAAAGTATACTGTCCCCATTTTCCGGTCATGTGACACAGCCGGGCAGAAGCGTGCTTAAGGGACTTCGGCTGGACGGGCATCCACGCAGAGATTGACTTCGCCTCCCGTCTGCTTCATTATCCCCATGCCTCTGGAGAGAGGCTGAAAAGAAACCTGAGATGGTTTCGGTTGTCGTGCTGCTGAAAAGTGGCAAATGCGTCGGCACTGCCGACAATGGCGCGCAGCTGCGCGTCCGATGGTCCGGAACCAGTCTCTTCATAGTGAAGGACTGGAAATGACTGACACCTCCAAACTGATCATCCGTTTCGCCCTTGTCGCGGAGCAGCCCAACTCACGCGACGAGGAGCGCTTGAGTGCTGTCTCGACGGATAACTCGATTGCCGGCATCAAGCGGTACACGGGGTTCGTGCGTGGCCGTGATCTCTACGCCCTTTTCGATCATGTCTCACTCGAAGCAAATCCGCGTGCTGCAAAGGTCGGCAGTGTCACGACTGCGATCTTGGAATCGCTCGAGGGAACGCCTCAGCTGTTTCCGTTCAAGTCGAAAGGCATTCTGATTGGCACGTCGGGCTACGAAGCTCTCCAGCGCAATCGATTCGAGTTGAATTTCGAGAACCCGGACTCCGAAGGCATTCTCGACGGCGGCCACAACATGCTGGCCATCGGTATCCACATGCTGTCGGCGGTTGCAGATGAGCAGGATCTCAAGCGCATATCCCTTTGGGAGGACATGAAGGATCTCTGGGAGACCCATCGTAGGGACCTCGAGACGGTAAAGGAGCGCTTTGACTTTCTCGTCCCGGTTGAGCTTCTTGTTCCATCGGATCCTGAAGATGTGCGAGCGGTACAGCAGTTTGAGATGTCAGTGTTAGACATCTGTGCAGCCCGCAACAATAATGCGCAGCTCACTCAGGAAACCAAGTCGAATAAGCTTGGCTTTTATACCGAGATCCGAGAACGCCTTGATCCGGCGATTGCGTCCCGTGTCGAATGGAAAAGCAATGAGTGGGAGAGCAGCGAGACACGCCCGATTAAGGTACGCGACCTCCTAGCGTTAGCCTGGATCCCGCTGAATAAGGCCAACGAAGCCAATCTGCTTCCGCTTGACATTAGCGTATCCCCCCAAAACATCTACCGTAACAAAGGCGAGTGCTCGAAGCAGTTTGATAAATTGATGCTTCACCCGCAGGTATCGGAACCCCGTGATGGGCCAGCTCACGAGCTTACGAATGATACAGTTGCGAGTTGCTTTGACATTCTCGCGGATTTACCTGCACTCTACGATCAAATTTACGAAGATTTTCCAGAGGCTTACAACTCTAATAATTACCGCTTCGGCTCCAGCACAATCGTCAAATTATATGATCCTGCCCGACGCGAGACAGCAAAAGACAAGAGTATCTACGTCGCCACGCAGCCAATGACGCACTACCTCAATCGACCGGTGTATTATCGCTACCCAGATGGCTTGATTATGCCGCTCGTATACGGGCTCAAAGGGTTGATAGAGGTCGATGGAGATCGCTTGGCCTGGGCCACGGATCCGAGCGCCTTCCTCAAGCGCTATCTTGGCGACATTGCTGGAGCCTATCGCCTCGTGCTCGATATGGCGCGCTTCGATCCTCAAAAGCTATCGAAAAATCAGGCAAGCCATGAGTTCGCCGTTGGTGAGTTCGAGAAGGCGTTGATCAAGCATCGCGCAAACAAGGCGGCCTGATCGAGTTTGGGGGCAGTCCGCTTGGCTGCCCCCTTCAACTGCGGCAGCCAGAGGGGTGGTGGAGGCCGAAGACGCAACCGCGTTGCGCACCGCGCGTTCTGTTAGGGGTAAACAGTGACAGTATACATTTACCGGCGAGCCAGGCTGGCCAGCGCGGCGCTCCTCCCGATGCGGGAGGCTGGGTAAAGTGACAGTATACATTTACCCGGAGGAAGTGCGCACGCCCTCAGTCCAGGCCGGTAAATATATACTGTCACTGTTTAAACGCGCGCTGCCCGATGCGAATTTTGAATGATGCGGCGGCGTCGCTAGCCTTGGCGCGATGCCACGGATCGCCCGCCTCGTCGTTCCCGACACTCCCCACCACGTCACGCAGCGGGGCAACCGGCGCCAGCGCGTCTTCTTCTCCGCGGGGGACGGGCGGCTCTATCTGCGGCTGCTGAAGGAGGGGTGCGACAAGGCCGGGACGAGGATCTGGGCCTGGTGCCTGATGCCCAACCATGTCCACCTCATCCTGGTGCCGGCGAACGAAGGCGGGCTGAGGGCGGCGCTGGCGGAGCCGCATCGGCGCTATGCCGCGGCCGTCAACCGGCGCTTCGACTGGAAAGGCCATTTATGGCAGGAGCGTTTCGCCTCCTTCCCGATGGACGAGGCGTGGCTGATCGCCTGCGCGCGCTATGTCGAGCTCAACCCGGTGCGCGCCGGCCTGGTGCGGCGGCCCGAGGACTGGCGCTGGTCGAGCGCGGGAGCCCATCTCGGCCTGGCCCGCGACCCGGTGGGCGAGAGCGACGCTTTGCTCGAGCGGATAACGGACTGGTGCACTTTGCTCGACGGCGGCCTCGAAGAGCCCGAGCTTAGAGCGATCCGAAGCCGGGAGCGGACCGGCTATGCCCTCGGCAGCGCCGCGTTCCTCCAGGCCCTGGAGTCGCGGCTCGGCCGATCGGTCGGGCCCACCCCGCGGGGTCGCCCCTGGCCTCGCGCCCTGCCGGCGGCGCGATAGCTCGGGCTGCGAAGGGCTGCGAGGAGTGACAGTATACATTTACCCGAAGAACGTGTGCACTCCCGGAGGCAACGCCAGTAAATGTATACTGTCACTGATTAACCGATGGACGTGGCTTGGCTGATCGCCTGCGCGCGCTATGTCGAGCTCAACCCGGTGCGCGCCGGCCTGGTGCGGCGGCCCGAGGAATGGCGCGATCGCCCCGCCATATCCCCTCCACCACCTTTCAGGTGGCCCCCTCCCCGAGCGGGCTCGGGGAGGATAAGGGGGCGGGATGCGCCTTGCTCTTTACCAGCCGGACCAGGCCGGCAATGTCGGCACCATCCTTCGCCTCGCCGCCTGTCTCGGAGTGGCGGTGGACATCGTCGAGCCGTGCGGCTTTCCTTATTCGGACCGGGCGCTCAGGCGCGCCGGGATGGATTATGCAGGGATGGCGGCGGTGACCCGGCATGCCTCGTGGGGCGCGTTCGAGGCCGGGCTCGAGGGCCGGCTGGTCCTTTTCACCACGAGAGGGTCGGTCCGCCTGCCCGACGCCCGGTTCGAGCCCGGCGACACCCTGCTGTTCGGCTCGGAGAGCCGGGGCGCTCCGGAGCCCGTCCACGCCCGGGCCGATCTCCGCCTTCGAATCCCGCAGGCCGCCGGTACCCGCTCGCTCAATGTCGCCGTCGCGGCCGGGATCGGGCTCGCCGAGGCCGTGCGGCAGACCGGTGGCTGGCCGCCCTAGCCTCCCGGCGCCGGGCGCAATAAGGTCGCTCGGGCAGGAGGGGATTTTCGGATGCGCAACCCGGGCCGCAAGGCGGTCTATTGCGGGCTGGCCCTGTCGGCCGCGGCGGCGCTCGTCCTGCTCGGGATAGCGCGCGAGGAGCGGCTCGGCGAGGATATGACGGCCCTGGCGCCGCTCGCCCTCGGCTTCGCCATCGTCCCCTTCGCGCTCTACGTGCTGGTCGAGGCGCTGTTCGCCCGCGTCGGCCTCGCCCGCCTGCGGAGCGGCCAGGGCGTCATCGCCCGCTGGCAGGTGCAGCCGGGCGAATGGGAGCAGTTCCGCGAACTGGACTCCCGCCGCGGCAGCGAGCGCCTGTCGCTGGTCGGCGCCCTGTGGATCAAGAAGGCCCGGCCGGCGGTGCCGGTCGAGGTGATCGTCGGCGAGAGATCGGTGCTGGTCGACGGCAGCTACCACTCCGTCCGCCCGGGCGGGATTCCCGACCTTCGCGAGGTGCGCTGGCTGGAAGGGCCGCCCACCTGCCTCGAATTCGCCCTGCGCTATCCGCGGGGCCGGAATCCCCTGCCCGTTACGACAAGCTTGCGGGTCCCGGTCCCGGCCGGCGCCCGGGGCGAGGCGGCGCGAGTCTTCGAGCATTACCGGCAGCGCCTTCGCCCCGCGGTCAGAGCCCCGAGCCGGGCGTGGCGAATCGGGGCGGCGCTCGCCGCGGCGGTGGTGACGGGCTGGGCCGGCTACGCCCTCTTCGGCGCCTGGCGGGAAGGCAATCCCGACGTCCTGCCGGGGCTTGCGATCGGTGCCATCCTGCTGGCCATCTTCGCGGCGCTCATCGCCCTCGCCAGCCTGCTGCCGGGGCGGCGGGCATGAGGATCAGGGCGGCCCGGGCCGCCGACATCGAGGCGATGCACGCGGTTCGGCTGGGGGTGGCCGAGAACCGCCTGTCCGATCCGGAGCGGATCACCCCGGCCTGCTACCGGCCCTATGTCGAGCAGGGCGCCGCCTGGGTCGCCGAGACCGAACGGGGCCTCGCCGGCTTCGCCATTCTCGACGTCGCCGCCGCGAGCGTCTGGGCCTTGTTCGTCGCGGCCGAAGCGGAGGGCATGGGGATCGGGCGAGCGCTGCACGCCAGGCTGCTCGAAGCGGCGCTAGAGCAGGGCCTGGAGCGGCTATCCCTCACCACCGCCCCCGGAACCCGCGCCGAGCGCTTCTATCGCGAGGCGGGGTGGACTAGGGCCGGGGAGACTCTGAGGGGCGAGTTGTCGTTCGAGAAGAATTCGGTCAGTTAGGGCCATGAATCGCGAAGGAGAACAGGGGTGATGGAAGGATGGCGTTCGGCGGCCGTGGGGCGGCGCTTGAGAATGGTGATGCTCGCCGCGGCGGCCCTCCCACTCCTCCTCGCGGGCTGGAGCGCTCCCGCCGCCGCGCAGGGAGCGGAAGAAGAGGAGCCGGAGAAGAAGGAGCCGCGCCGGATCAGGGTCGGCCTCGGGCCCCAGCTCGTGCCCAGCTATCCCGGCGCCGACGATCACAGCCTTCGCCCGCTGGTCGACGTGTCGATCGCGCGCGGCTCGACGCCGTTCGAGTTCGAGGCGCCGGACGAGAGCTTCGGGCCGGAATTGATCAGCACGGGCGGCCTCCAATTCGGCCCGGCCCTGAATTTCGAGGGCAGCCGGACCGCGAAGGACGTCGGGGCCGATCTCGACAAGGTCCCGTTCACGGTCGAGGCGGGCGCGTTCGTCGAATATGAGTTCAGCCCCAAGTTCCGGGTCCGGGCCGAAGGCCGCAGGGGCCTTGGCGGGCATGACGGCTGGACCGGCCAGGCCGGCGCCGACTACGTCGCCCGCAACGGCGACGACTGGCTGTTCTCGATCGGGCCCCGGATCACCTGGTCGGACGGCCGCTATCACCGCGCCTATTTCGGGGTGACCGCGCCCGAGGCGGCGAGGACCGGCCTCGCCGCCTACAGCCCCGGCGGCGGGATCCAGGCGGTCGGCGCCACCGCCGGGTTCCTCACCCAGATCAGCGATCGCTGGGGGATCTACAGCTACGCCAAATTCGACCGGCTGGTCGGCGACGCCGCGGATTCGCCGGTGGTCAGGAGCTTCGGCTCGCGCAGCCAGCTCTCCGGCGGCCTGGCTCTGACCTACACGTTCGGGGGCGGCGCGAAATAGGGCCGGGCTCGGCGGTTTTTACCAATTGTTGGCGCGGCGCCCGACGAGCGCCGCGCCCAAAGCGCGGACCCCTACCAGCCAAGCTACTGCAAAAGCACGATTTCGAGACTCTGGCACGGCTCGTGCTGAAGGACCTGCATCTTTGCCTCAGGAGCGACGAGATGCAGACTTCCCAAATTCCCGTCTGGACCCGCGACCACACTATCCTCGGCGTCTGCGAGGCGCTCGGGGAGGATCTCGGCTTCAACCCGGTCCTGCTTCGAGTGCCGCTGGCCGTGTGCCTGCTGCTCAACCCGTGGGCGGTGGTCGGCACCTATCTGGGCCTGGGGGTGCTGGTCGCCTTCACCCGCCTCGTCTCGCCCAACCCGAGGCGCCAACCCTCGGTCGAGCAGCCCGCCGCCGAGTCGGCGCCGGCCCAGGCTGGCGACAATGACGACCGCGAGATGGCGATCGCCGCGTAGGGCCACCCCGTCATTCCGGCGGAAGCCGGAATCCATGAGCACGGCCGCGTGGATTTCGACCCGCCTTGTTCGTGGATCCCGGCCCCTTCGACGCCGCCTACGGCGCCGCTCAGGACAGGCTTCGCCGGGATGACGGGAGACGCGATCGTCCCCTTTTGGGAGCAACAGCCTTTCCGGCGCCCTAACGGGGCGTAAACCGGGTTTTTACGGCCTTGATATAGGTCAGTCCCCTAGAGCGGCTCCGGCGTCGCTTGGGGAGGGCCGCAAATGGCTTCAGCATCGGTCGAGACGAACGGAGGGCCCGAGACGGGAACCCTCCTGCTCGCGCGCCTCGCCGAGCACGGCAGCGCCGCCCATCCCTATGCCGGCAGCCCGCAATTGCTTCGGGCGCCGACGACGGGCCGCGACCTGGCCGACCTCATCCACTATCTGTGCGTCCTCCACGGCCGCTATCCGGGGCTGATCGACCATGCCGCGGCGCGGGTCGTCGAGTCCGACGCCCGGGGCTGGCTGAGCAACGCCACCTACGCCTTCGCCGGGGAGCGAGCCTATCTCGCCCGGCTCGCCGTCGCCGCCGGGCCGGTGCCGAGCACGCCCGGCTCGGGCGGCGCCGATGCCGCGGTGCTCGGCCAGCGCCAGGCGATGGAGACCCTCGCCTCCTCCGAGCGCCGGGGCTGCGCGCTGGGGGCGGCCTTGGCGCTCGTGCTCGACTGGGCGGCCATCCGGGCCTGCCTCGACTGCGCCGCCGCCCGCTTCGGGATCGAGGCCCCGGCCTATCCCGCCGCCGACCGCGAGCTGATCGTCCGGCTCGCCGACGGCTATGCCGCCCAGGCGCCTGTCCAGCGGGCGCTCCTTTTCGGGGCCCAGCAGATCCTCGTCCAGCATCACGGCCTCTGGGACCTGCTCGAGGCAAGGCAGCAGGCGCGGACTGGGAGCTGAGGCTCGTCGCCCCAGCGAAGGCTGGGCCCCGGCGGGTGAAGAGCCGCCGCGCCTTTAACCCCGGGGATCCCAGCCTTCGCTGGGATGACGCGCGCCCACCCTTGCCCTCTCGAACCCCCTCCCCTATCCCGCCGGCATGCGCTTCCAGGGCACCCAGAGCTATGTCGCCACCGACGACCTCAAGGTCGCGGTCAACGCCGCCGTCACTCTCCGGAGGCCCTTGCTGGTCAAGGGCGAGCCGGGCACGGGCAAGACCGTCCTGGCCCATGAGATCGCCGCGGCGCTCGACGCCCCGCTGATCGAATGGCACGTCAAGTCGACGACCAAGGCCCATCAGGGGCTCTACGAATATGACGCGGTGGCCCGGCTTCGCGACGGCCAGCTCGGCGACCCGAGGGTCCACGACATCTCCAACTACATCCGCCGCGGCAAGCTCTGGGAAGCGTTCACCAGCCCGCGCCTGCCCGTCCTGCTCATCGACGAGATCGACAAGGCCGACATCGAATTCCCCAACGACCTCCTCCAGGAATTGGACCGGATGGAGTTCCACGTCTACGAGACGAAGGAGACGGTGAAGGCGGCCGAGCGGCCGATCGTCGTCATCACCTCGAACAACGAGAAGGAGCTGCCCGACGCCTTTTTGCGCCGCTGCTTCTTCCATTACATCAAATTCCCCGACCGTGAGACGATGCAGGCGATCGTCGACGTCCACTTCCCGGGGATCCAGAAGCTGCTGGTCGCGAGGGCGATGGACATCTTCTACCAGGTCCGCGAGGTGCCCGGCCTGAAGAAGAAGCCGTCGACGAGCGAGCTGATCGACTGGCTGAAACTGCTCCTCCACGAGGACATGCCGCTCGAAATCCTCCAGTCCCGCGACCCCTCCAAGGCGATCCCGCCGCTTCACGGGGCGCTGCTCAAGAACGAGCAGGACGTGATGCTGTTCGAGCGGCTGGCGTTCATGGCGCGGCGGCCGGGGAGCTGATCCCCGGCGCAATTGCGCTTTACGAGCAAAGCTGTCAGCATTCCTTGCGAAAAAAGGGGGTGCTTCGATGAGACTGACGATGCTCGCGGCGGCCCTGTTCTTCGCGGTTCCGGCTGCGGCGGCGCCCACCCAAGCGCCAACGGCCGCTCCGGAAGAATTCGCCACGCCCAGCTCACCATGGTCGTTCCAGGGGGAGCGACTGCTCCTGGTCCCGGCCAAGATATCCGCCCCGCGCCGTCTCGGCACTGCCGAACATTTCGAGGCGACGGAATTCAGCCATAAGGGCGAGGGCGTCGACGCGGTTCTCAAATATCGCACCCCGGACCGAGACATACTGGCGACGCTCTACGTCTATTATCCGAGCATCGCGCATACCGGGATTCAAGCAATCGCGACGGACCAGGCGATCCGGAGCAACGGAACTCCGCCGGCCGAACCAGCGGGGACGGCGACGACTGGAGCCGGCGGAATAGCGGGAGCCGCGCAAACCGCCGACTATAATGGCTATTTGGGAAAGCACTTCAGCAAGGCGGCCTTCATCAAGGCGGGCCGGTGGATGGTGAAGGTCCGTGTGACCGGGCCGGAGGCTAGGGCCGGCGAGGTCAACGAAATCACGTCTGCCCTGCTGAACGGCCTCAGGTTCGAGGGGGACGACCGACCGAGACCCGCGACTCCGCTTGCCCCGAACGACTGCGGCATCCCCGCCGGCCGCGAAGCTCGCCTTCTGCCGGACGATACTTCGGCCTTCGAGGGAGCATTGCTGGGCGCGTTCGACGCGACCGGGCAGACCGCCGACAATGCGCCGTCTGACGACCAAAAGGTGCTGCTGCCGCGGATTGGCAGCCACTGGTGCCGCTCGGCGCTGACCGTCCGCGACTCTAAGCTCACGATCTTGAGGGCGACCGATGCTGACAGCCCGAGCGGCGACCTTGACGGAAGGTCCATCCTCCTGCTGCTCTACAGTGACGCCGGCGGCCTGTTCGAGGTGGTCAGGCTGAAAGGGGGCAAATACCTGCTCCTCGACCATAAGATCGCGGAGATGAGAGTGCTTGGCACTTACGATTCCGTGCCTAGCGAGGACCAGCTTCGGCGGCTGTTCATCGCCCCCGGCGAGCAGGGCCGGGTTCGCGCGCAGGTACGGCTGAAGGCCAATGGCAACAGCGACATCCAGATCATCGTGCCGGAGAATGAGGAGAAGCGGCGGCCGGCCAAGCGCCGAGTCGCCTCGGCCGACGGTCTTCAGGTCGCCGGGCGCCAGGCGCTCCATGTCACGAGCAAAAGGGGCACGAGCGCAAGGGCGTCAACGACGGCGATGGTCCGCAGCGGGCCTTCCGGCAGCCCGGCACGGACGTACAGGACGAGGTAGGAGAGGACGGTTATCGCCACCGCCACGCTGCACAGCCGCCGCACCGAAGGATCGAAGGCGGCCCAGAGAGCTGCCACGACGATTGCCAGAAACGTCGCTCCGCGATGGGTCAGGAGGAGGCCGGCCGGGCCGTCCGGCGACAGGCCGTAGAGCCGTTCCGCCAGGCTCGGCCGCAACAGCACGGCGGCGGGCGAGAGGTGCACCAAGGCCAGGAGGAGCCAAGCAGCCTTGGTCGCGACTTCCATCGATCGTCCCCTCGCCTGCGCTCGCGCCAGCGTAGGGCAGGCCAGGGCCGAGATGAAGCCCATCCCGCGCGCATGGGGACACGCACGCATGGGGACACGTACTTTTGCCGCTGAAAAGTACGTGTCCCCTTTATCTTTTGCATGGAATGTTTGTGGATGAGTCGCCGGTTTTCGGCTAATGGGAGCCATGCCGCGCACCGCCCGACTGGTCGTCCCCTCAATTCCGCATCACGTCACCCAGCGCGGCAACCGCTGCCAGCGGACATTCTTCGGAGCGGAGGATTACCAGCGCTACGTCACGCTGCTGCGCTATTGGTGCGGCAAGGCCGGGACCCGGATCTGGGCCTGGTGCCTGATGCCCAACCACGTCCATCTCATCCTGGTGCCGGAAGGCCCGGAGGGGCTGGCCGCGGCCCTCGCCCCGGCGCACCGGCGCTACACCTGGGCCATCAACCGGCGCCAAGGCTGGCACGGCTTCCTCTGGCAGAGCCGCTTCGGGTCGGCGCCGATGGACGAGGCGCATCTCCACGCCTGCTTCCGCTACGTCGAGCTCAACCCGGTCCGGGCGGGGCTGGTCGAGCGCCCCGAGCAATGGCCCTGGTCGAGCGCTCGAGCGCATCTCGGCCTGGCGAGCGATCCGCTCACCGACGTGGCTCCGGGCCGGGAACGGATCGCGCACTGGCGGGCGTTGCTCGACTCCGGCCTGAGCGACGGGGAGCGGGCCGCGTTGCGAGCGGGCGAGCGCACCGGCCGGCCCCTCGGAGGCCGCGCTTTCGTCGAGCGGCTGTCGGCCAGCGTCGGGCGCCGACTTCGCGCCGCGCCCGACCGGTGAAACCGAGAATGGGGACACGTGCTTTCTCGAGAATGGGGACACGTACCTTTTCGAAAAAAGTGCGTGTCCCCAACTCAGTGCAGAATGGGGACACGTACTTTTTCGCGAAAAAGTACGTGTCCCCATTTCAGAGCCGCATCGCCTCGTCGCGGTAGGCGAGCTCGAAATTGCCCCAGCGGCGGCCGTTTATGTGGAGCGGCACGAAGACGTTCTTGACCGGCAGGTAGCGGCCCTGGCCGAGGTCCATCGAGTAGGTGGCGAGCATCGCCTCCTTCTCGCTCTCGATCGCCCGGCGGGTGACGTCGTCGAGGAAGTTGCGGCGGTTGCGGCAATATTTGGCGTTCCAGGCCGGGTCGTCGCTCTGCGGCTGGGAGCGCTCGGAGATATGGGTTGGCAGATGGCCGTTATTGTCGGTGATCGCGCAGGCGATCAGCCGCGGCTCGCGCGCCATCAGCCGGTCGAGGAGCGGGCGGACGAGGCGGTCGGCGAGGTCGCAGAAGCGGGTCTCGTACTGGACGGGGTTGGTGCCCGGCATGGCGGTGTAGCGGGTGTCGAAGACGTCGTCCTCGCTCGCCTCGCGGGCGACGATCGCCGCCTCGACGACATCGCGAATCTCGCGCATGCCCGCCTGGGCGAACTCGATGAACGGCGTGTCGTCGGTGCGGACCCCGGAGGTCGCCAGGCGGTCGAGCATCTCGTTCGACAGGGTCTCGAGCTTGGTCAGCCGGCCATGGACCTGGAGCAATTGCCCGCCATTGTCGCGGGCGTCGGCGGCGAAGCTCGACAGGCCCGATTTGACCGAGTCGACGCTCTGCTGGATGTGACTGGTCGACTGGGCGATGCCGTCGGTCTGGCGGTCGACCAGGGCGACGATCTCGGCGACCTGGCGGACGGTGTCGGTGATCGTGGCAAAGCCGGAGCGGGCGACCCGGCTGCGGTCGACGCCATTCTCGATCTCGGAGGTCACCGCCTCGGCCTCCCGGGTCAGCGAAGCGATGGTGCCGGTGATCTCGCTGGTCGCGGTCCTCGTTTCCTGAGCGAGCTTCTTCACCTCGGCCGCGACGACGGCGAAGCTCCGCCCCGCCTCCCCCGCCCGGGCCGCCTCGATGGTGGCGTTCAAGGCCAGCATGTTGGTCCGGTAGGCGATCCGCTCGATGCTCGAGGAGACGTTCTGGACCCGGCTCATCGCTTCCGCGAAGCCGCTCATCCGCTCGCCGAGCTGGACGACGAGGTCGGTGAGGCCGCTGAAGATCCCGATCGTGTCCTCGATCGCGGCGCGGCCCTCGGCCAGCCGCTCGCGCGCCTGCTCGGCGAGGATCCGGGCCTCGTCGGTCGATTCCGCCACGCGCGCCTGGTCGAGCAGAAGCCGGCTGGTGACTTCCTCGAGCGAATCGAGGGTTCGAAGGTTGGACGAGATCCGCTCCGAGACCCCCGCGACGTAGCCGGAGACGTCGCTGCACTCGATTGCCAGGGCGCCGCAATTGCGCGCAACGATGTTGATCGCATCGCCGTCCGCTTCCTCGATCGCCCTCGTCGCCACGCGCCGCCCCCGTCTGGTTCGGGAGTTGGGTAAGGGCAAAATGTTGAAACCGCGTTAACCACTGGCCGTCGCCCCAGCGCAGGCTGGGGCCCCAGGGGGTGAAGAGCGCGGCGCCTTTCACCCGCCGGGGTTCCCAGCCTTCGGTGGGACGACGATCAGTCCCTTCACTCCCCGTCATCCCGGCGAAAGTCGGAAGAATGGGGACACGTACTTTTTCGCAAAAAAGTACGTGTCCCCTTTTACCCCCAGGGGGTGAAGAACGCGGCGCCTTTCACCCGCTGGGATCCCAGCCTTCGCTGGGACGAGGAGATGACTTTCACCCGCCGAGCCCCCGGCCTTCGCCGGGGTGACGTTGCGGGCCGAACGCAGTACAGCCCCCAACGCCATGTTCTTCTCCTTCGTCGACGAGCTTCGCGCCGCGGGCATCCCCGCCTCGCTCAAGGAGCATCTCGTTCTGCTGGAGGCGCTCGACGCGGACGTCATCGCGGCCAGCCCGGAGCAATTCTATTATCTCGCCCGGGCCGTCTTCGTGAAGGACGAGGGGCTTCTCGACCGGTTCGACCAGGTGTTCGGCAAGGTCTTCAAGGGGCTGGAGGCGGATTACGGCACCGAGGCGGTGCCGATCCCGGAGGAATGGCTGAAGAAGGTCGCGGAGCTCTATCTCAGCCCGGAGGAGATGGCGAAGATCCAGGCGCTGGGCTCCTGGGAAGAGATCATGGAGGCGCTGAAGCAGAGGCTCGAGGACCAGCAGGGGCGGCACCAGGGCGGAAGCAAGTGGATCGGAACCGCCGGCACCTCGCCCTTCGGCGCCTACGGCTACAATCCGGAAGGGGTCAGGATCGGCCAGGAAGGCGGCCGCAACCGCAGCGCGATCAAGGTCTGGGACAAGAGGGAGTTCCGCAACCTCGACAGCCAGGTCGAGCTCGGCACCCGAAACATCAAGGTCGCGCTTCGCCGCCTCAGGCGCTTCGCCCGCGAAGGCGCGGCCGACGAGCTCGACCTCGACGAGACGATCGACGGCACCGCCCGCAAGGGCTGGCTCGACATAAGGATGCGCCCGGAGCGGCACAATGCGGTGAAACTGCTCCTCCTGCTCGACGTCGGCGGCTCGATGGACCCGCACGTCAAGGTCTGCGAGGAGCTCTTCTCCGCCGCCCATTCGGAGTTCAAGAATCTGGAGTTCTTCTACTTCCACAACTGCCCCTATGAGAGCCTGTGGAAGGACAATCGCCGCCGCTTCGCCGAGCGGACCCCGACCTGGGACGTGCTCCACAGGTTCGGCCACGACTGGAAGATCGTCCTGGTCGGCGACGCCTCGATGAGCCCCTACGAGGTCACTCATCCCGGCGGCTCTGTCGAGCATTATAACGAGGAGGCCGGGGCGGTATGGATGCAGCGCCTCGCCAACACCTATCCGAGCGCGGTGTGGCTCAACCCGACCCCGGAGAAATATTGGGGCTACAGCCAGTCGACCCAGATCATCCGCCAGCTCATGCAGGAGCGTATGTTCCCGCTGACCCTGGCCGGGCTGGACGAGGCGATGCGGACGCTGAGCCGGAAGATTTGATCCCTCTCCCCTGCGGGGAGAGGGCAGGGAGATGGGGTTTCGGCGTTCGTCGCGAACTTCCGGCTGCCGAGCCCCCTCACCCAGCCCTCTCCCCGCAGGGGAGAGGGGGTTAGCGTCACGGCACCCTTTGCCCCACGACGTTCCCGTGCGGCGAGTAGCGGCAGATGAGGAAGTCCCATTTCCGGGCCTTGCGGACGGCGCAGCCGACCCGGCTCGTGCCCTTCCAGATCATCTGGGTATAATGGCTGACGTCGGTCCAGTTGCCGCTGCGGCTGACGGCGGGGAAGAAGCCCGGGCGGAACAGGCGCTTCTCGGCCGCCCAGCCCTCCGCCATCTCCTCCAGCTCATAGGCGTCGCGAGTCCCCATCCACAGATTCTCGCCCTGCCCCACCCGTTCGCGGGCGGGCGAGTGGGCGAGCTTGGCGAGGCGCTCGAGCGCCGGCCCGTAGGCGGCCGCGGCGGCGGCGAGGCTCGGATCCCAGACGAAGGGGCGGGCGCCCACCGCCCTCCGCTCCCGGTTGTGGACCGCGAGCAGCCGCGCCTCGAGGCGCGAGAGGTCCTGCGGCTCGTCGCCCGCCGGCCGCTCCTCCGTCACCATCCGCCCGTCGGCCCAGGGCGGCCTCGAGCTGTTGCAGGCGGGGAGGAGGAGGAGGAGGAGGACGGCAAAGGCGGCGGCGGCTCGGATCATCGGCCCAAAGTTGCGATCCGGGCCTCCGGATGCAAGAAGCGGCGGATGAAGCCGCTGCCGCCCGCCCTGCTCGCCGCCCTGCTCGCCGGCTGCACCGCCCAGGTGTCGCACCCGACGAAGACCCTCGCCGAGCAGCAGGTCGACGTCGAGCTCTGCACGAGCGAGGCCAACCGCAAATATTGGATGGATCCGGTGGCGGCCCTGCTCAACGCCTACGACTGCCTGGAGGCGAAGGGCTACCGGAAGGAGAAGAGCAGGCTGAAGGCGCAGGTCGAGAGGGCGGCGGGCGACGACCGCGACCGCCGCCGCGACCGGGGCGAGCCCCAGAAACCCTGCGCCGTGCCCTGCCGGAAATAGTCTTGAATTGCCTCCCTACGCGCGAAGCGCGCGGGGAGGCGAAGCGACGCTAATAAATATAGCCCTGGCGCTCGAGGAAGTCCGCTTCCTGGCGGGGCTGCGCTCTCGCCCGGGCGGTGGGGCGGGCCTTGCGGCTGCGCAGGGCGGCCGACGGCTGCCGGCGGGCCGCCGGGGCGGGGCGGGCGATGCCGGGCGCAAAATTCTGCTCGGCCCGGACCCGGGCGATCACCGCGGCCGAAGAGGGCATGTCGATCCGGTCGTTCGCCGCTTCGGAGGCGGCGGCCTTGGCCGCAGCGGCCCGCGCCGGAGCCTCCGAATCGTGGATCTCGGCCGCGATGGCCATCGGCGTGAGTCGCTGCGGCACGATATTCTTGCCCATGGCGACGGCGGCGAGGGCGCAGGCGAGCAGGCCGGCGATCAGCCAGCCGCTGACCGCGACGAAGCGCGGCGGCCTGCCTGCGGTGTGGATCTGAAGCTCGACGGCGCGAAGCGCCTGCTGCTTGGACCAGAGCCGATGGTCGTAATCGGCGCGCCGCCCCGGATCCTTGAGGATGGCGAAAGCCTCGTTGATCTCGGCCGCGTCCTTGGAGACGGGAGCCTCGACCGCCTGGTCGGGATGATATTTCTTGATCAGCGCCTTGTAGGCCGCCTCGACGACGACCGGCTCCGCTTCGGGGGCGACGTTGAGGACGTCGTAGAGGCTGCGGGGGCTGGGCATGGGACCAGAGCTTTCTGCCGCAGAAAGCCGGAAAGCGCCAGTGGCGAATTAACCCGCCCGCTCAAGGGCTTGATGAGCGACGCTTTCGCGCCTCGCGCGTCGGTGATAGGCACCCGATCCTGGAGCGAAAGGAACGATATCAATGCGCGATCCGGGATTGCCCGCGGCCTGGGCGCCGCGACTGCTGAGCGTGCTTCGAATCGTGACCGGCCTGGTCTTCCTCGCCCACGGCACCCAGAAGTTCCTGTCCTTCCCGGGGGGCGAGATGGCCGGTAGCGGCTGGGCCCTGAACCATCCCGGCCATTTCGCCGGAATCGTGGAGCTGGTTTGCGGCCTGCTCATCGCCCTCGGCCTGTTCACCCGCCCCGCCGCCTTCCTCGCCTCCGGGACGATGGCGGTCGCCTATTGGTACGCACACGCGCCGCAGAACTTCTTCCCGGTGAACAATATGGGCGACTCGGCGGTCCTCTATTGCTTCGTCTTCCTCTACATCGCCGCGGCCGGGCCGGGCCCGTGGAGCCTCGACGCCCGCCTCAACGCCGGCGCCCGGCGCTAGCATGGCCGACACCGCCCACCAGGAAGGCAATATCGCGCTTCTGATCGACGCCGACAACGCCTCGTCCGACCATCTCGACTCTGTGCTGACCGTCCTCGCGGAGCTCGGCACGGTCAACATCCGCCGCGCCTACGGCAATTGGAGCAAGTCGGCGCTGAAGGGCTGGGCGGAGATGACCCACCGCCACGCTATCGAGCCCCACCAGCAGTTCGACATCACCAAGGGCAAGAACGCCACCGACATGAAGATGACGATCGACGCCATGGACCTGCTGTTCGGAGGCCGGGTCGACGGCTTCGGGATCATGTCGAGCGATTCGGACTTCATGCCGCTGGCGATGCGGATCCGGCAGGACGGGGTGCCGGTCTACGGATTCGGGACGTCGCGGGCGCCGGTCTCCTTCCAGCAGGCGTGCAGCCGCTTCATCGACGTGGGCGCGCTCGCCCAGAGCGACGAGCATGACGCGCCCGAGGCGGCCCCTCCCCCGCCCAAGCGCAAGGTCGACGAGGAGCTGGTCAAATTGCTCGGCGCCGCCTTCCGGGCCTCCAAGCGGGACGCCCGCGGCTATGCCAGCCTCTCCGAGGTCGGCCAGCGCGCCGGCAACCGCTCCTCCTTCGACGCCCGGAGCTACGGCTATGCGGGCCTCCACGAGCTGATCGACGCCGTCCCCAATTTCGCCACCGAGCGGCGCGAGGACGGCCGGATCTACGTCAAAAGGGTTCGCTAGACGAAGATCGCGGGCGCCGACGGGATGGGGACGGCCGGGCTGTAGAAGTCGAGCACATAATCCTGCCCCGCCTGGTAGTTGCCGTCGCCGTTGACGTCGATCACGGCAATGAGGTGGCCCGCATATTCCCCGCTGCTCGGGCGGAACAGCACCCCCGAATTCGACTGGAGCGCGCCATCGACCGCGGCGGCGAGGTCCGAATCGAAGCTCGCGGTGCGTAGCGCCCCGCCCGTGACGTCCCCGCTCCAGCTCGGAGGCGCGCTCGGAAGGTCGATGCGGTCGACCCTGTAGTCAAAGCCGACCAGGAAATCGTGGCCGCGGCCGGTCGATTCCGCGACCGAGGCATAGATGAAGGTGTCCGCGCCGCCGCCGCCCTGAAGCCAGTCGCCGGAAAGCCCGCCGCGAAGGCTGTCGTTGCCGGACCCGCCGAACAGATAGTCGAACGCGCCGCCGCCCCGAAGGTCGAAGCTGCCCTGGGTCTCCGCCGTGGCGTCGAAATAGAGGCCCTCCCCGCCCCTCAGCGCCGTGCCGTCGACGAGCAGGGCCTGTCCGGCCGCGAGGGTTCCGCCGGTCAAGGTCAGGTTGTAGCCGTTGTAGCTGCCCGCCGGAGCCGAGACGAGGAGGATGGTCTCGACATTCTGGATCGCGCCCGGGGCGAGGAATATCCCGCTCGCCATCTGTCCGTTGAGGGTCATGGTGTCGCTTCCGGCGCCCCCGTCGACCTGGTCCCCGAGCAGCTCGGCGATCGAGCCGTAGAGGAAGCTGTCGTTACCGCCCCAGCCGGAGAGATAGTCGCCGCCGAGCCCGCCGCGGATCGTGTCCCCCGCCTGGCCGGCCAGGACGACGTCGTTGGACCCACCGCCGAGCACGGTGAACCGTCCGGCGGTCTCCTCCGTGCCGTAGAAATAGAAGCTCTCGCCATAGGCCAGGGCGCTCCCGTCGATGGTCAGGGTTCCGCCGGGAGCGACGTTGCCGGCACGCATCGTCAGGTTGTAGGCGTAATAGTCGGCCTCACGCGTGAATCGCGGATCGCGCGAGGAGACCAGCTCGACCGTCTCCACGAAGCTGAGCATATTCGTATCGAAGGTGGCGCCACCCCCGAATTGACCGCGGAGGATGACCCGGTCGCTGCCGGCCCCGCCCTCGAATCTGTCGTTCGTCATCTCGGCCGGGGTCCGATAGGTCAGCGTGTCGTCGCCGCCATAGCCGAAGAATTGCTCCGGATATTCCTGTGGCTCGTTCACAGTGGTGAAATCGGTGAAGGCGTCATTTCCCTCTGTGCCGAGGATCCCGCGAGTGGCGAGCGGCGAACCGAAAATCTGCAGGCGCACGTCGTGGGTGAAGCTGCCGGGCGCATCCTGGTCCTGCCAGACGGCGATGATCCGGTTGGGCTGCCCCGCGAGCTCCGGGTTCTGCTGGGTCAGATCGGTCCTGGTGTTGACCCGGAACTCCGAACCGACCTCGTTGCCGAGATTGTCGTAGAGCTGGCCGACGATGCCCGAGCCGCTCGGATCATATTGAGCGGACTGGTCGGTCCAGGCGAAGAAGAAGCCGCCCGCCACCGCGATCACCTGCGGCTGCGACTGCTGGCCGGCCGTGTTGTTGTTGACGAGGAAGAGGCCGGTGCCGACCATGTTCTCATCGACCCGGACGCCGTACACTTCGCCGGTCCCCGTCGGGTTGCTGGAATCGGCATAGAGGGCGATGACTGCGCCGCCGCTGCTGAGGTTGGCCGCATCGTGGACGTGGAAGGGCGGCACCTGCTGGTTCGTCCCCGGCAGGCCCTGGATGATATATTCCGAGCCGACCGGCTGGCCGGCCGAGTCATATTTCTGGCCCACGACGAACCAGAGGAAATCCTGCCGCCCCTCGACCTTCTCGACGTGGGTGAAGACGAAGCCGCCGCCGGGAAGGGCCAGCGGGAAGGTGATCTCGGAGAAAGGAGAATCGATCGCGATCTCCCCGCCGACCTTCGCGCCCGAGGAGTTGAAGACCTGCGCCTTCACTCCGTCGGGGGCGTACCAGTGGATCACATAGCCGCCGTTGGTGAGCGCCAGCATCTCCGGGATCGCCTGGGAGCCTTCGGTGAGGGTGTTGACCAGCATCTCGCCGCCGATCTTCGACCCCAAATGATCGAACTTCTGGGTGAGGATCGCATTGCTGGATGGATCGCCGCTGGCGCCGCTCGCCGACTGGTAGGCGATGAGGAAAGTCCCGTCGGCGAGGGCGAGTATCTCGGGATTGTGCTGGCTGCCGGACGTGATCGTGTTGACGACGAAGGGGTTGGTGAGCGGCATCCCGGCCCCGTCGAAGATCCGGGCCCAGATGTCGCCCTCCGAGACGAACGTCACGACGATCTTGCCGTTGCTGAGGATAGCGGTCGCCGGGAGGAGGCCGTCATTGGGCGGAGTCCCCGTCCGGGTCGGAGGGGTCACCACGATTTCGTCGCCGACGCGCTGAAGTTCCGCCATCATTCAGGTCCTTCGCCTTGCTCGAGTTTTATATCCGTTGTGGATATATCGAATAACGGCTCAGGCCAAAAACGAAAAAGGCACTTCGCGCAGGCTCCTTAGAGAGCAGCTGGAGGTCGGCCTGTATTGGCGAATGGCTGATCGGGGGGCGGTGCGTCGCTTGGCGGGCTTCGCCCGGACGCGCCCTTCCGTCAGCGAACGGGGGCTGCGGACGCGGGCTCGGGCGCCTCGGGCTCGACGGGATCGGCCATCGCGAAATCGGGGAGGCCGGCGTGGACCCGGACTCCGGCGGCGCTGGCAAGCCGTTGGGTCGGAGCCTCTTCCTCGGCGGCCAGGGCCCGGGGCGGCGGGCCGCCGCGGCGTATGGTCACTCCCAGGACTTTCGTCACCTCCGCCTGCTCAGGCACCTCGGGGACGCCCGCCAGCTGCCGCTCCGGGCGCTCCACGCCCTCGGGAGAGCCGGGCCGCTCCTCGGCGGCCAGATAGGGCCGCCGGTAGGATTGCGGATCGCCCCAGTCGCCGCGCCAGCGGTAGAAGATGTGGGAGCCGACGGTCACGGCATGGCGAAGCGAAGCCGCCCACCAGGGCCGCACATAATCGGCGTGATAATGGGTGGCGAGCCCGGCCGGGCCGTAGACGCTCCCGGCCAGCGCCCCCGCCGCGACCTTGCGCGCCCGGGCCCAGGCGGCCGGATCGCGGCGCCCTTTCAACGAGCCGTCGCAGGTGAAGCTGAACTGGCAGCCGGTGCGGCGCTTCGAGCCCTGGTAGACGACCCCGCAGACGCTCTTGGGGAAAGCCGGATGGCGGACCCGGTTTAGAACCACCTGGGCGACGGCGCGCTGGCCTTCGGACGATTCGGAGCGGGCCTCGTAATAGACGGCGGCGGTCAGGCACTCGAGCGACGCGGCGACGTCGCGCTCGCTGCGCTCGCCGATCACGAACGGCTCCGCGGCATGGCCCGGCGCGATCGCCTCGGCCGGCGGAAGCGGGACGGCTTTGGCCGAGGCCTGGAGGACCGGCGCCGAGCCGGGGCTGACGACGGCCTGCCGAGCCGCCACCGGCGGCACGCAGGAGGCGCCCAGCAGAAGCATGGGCAGGCCCAGCATCGATTTGTTCAGCATCGCAAAAAGCGCCCCGTCTCCAATCCGTCGGGCCGCTTTATCCCCAGGGTGTTAGAAGATGGTTAACCACGCGCAGGCCCGATTTCGGGCGAAGCGGACGAATTGGACTCTTCCAGGTCGTACGGGTCGGGCCCCGTCGCGAAGCCTCAGGCGCAGCGACATTCACTTTCCAACGCAAAGACGCAACGATGCTTCGGCCCCTCAAGGACGCCGGGGTCACCTTTGGAACTCGTGGACTGCGAAGGCTCGCGCCGGATGCACTTCCATCAGTGCCCGGCACCGCTTCCCGCCTAGCCGCAGACCTTGATCGCCTTGCCGGACTTGGAGGTCGCGAAGCTCGTTTCCGTCACCGAGCCGAGGTCGACCAGACCGCCGCTCCCGCTCATCGCCTCGTCGGCGAAGGCCCGGGCCTCCCGGAGGCCCGCTTCGTCGCGGCCGCCCAGCGGCGGAACCGACGTCTTGTTGTGGGAGAGATAGTAGGACGTCCCCGCCTGAACGGTCCTGCCGGCGACGACCGCCTGGCGCTGGAGGTCGGCAAGGAGGGCGTCGGTGTCGAGCCGGCCGACATAGGCGATCCGCCCCGGCTTCACCTCAACCTCGAAGGTCCCGCTCTCGAGGCAGGCGCTCCAGCGCTTCTGCTGCCACATGCTGTCGAGCCGGTAGCGGCCGGGGCTCCAGGTCTCGGCGATCCAGGTGTCGCCCGCAGGGCCCTTTTTCACCCCCATCATGTAGACCCGTGACAGGAAGCCGCTCTTGCCGTCCTTCGAGAACATGAGGCCATAGCCGAACGGCTGCGCCGGCACCCGGATGAGGACGACGCCCTGGCGCGACTGTGGGGTGAGGCGGATCTTGGCGGGATCGCTGTCGGCGAGAGCGGGCGCGGGGAGGGTGAGGGCGGTGACCGTAAGGATGAGAGCGAGTCGCATGAGATCTTCTTAGCTCTTCAAGGCCTCAGGTGAAATGACACCGACCGGTGGAACAATCCCTGAACTTCGCATCCGGCAGGTTGTGCCCATTTTAGCGGGCCCGCCGATGTGTTAGACTTTCCCGATCATGCCGGACACCCTTGTCAACGAGCACCCGGCTCTTGCAGGCCCGCAGCCGGTCAAGCTTACCAGGGCGGACTTCTGGCTGCTGAAGCGCGCAGGCGCTTTCGAGGGCTATTCCAAATCAGAACTGCTCGAGGGAGAGCTGTGGGGCGTTCCAGTCGAGGATGACGAGTCCGACGCCGTTTGCCCGATCAAGCTTCGGATCAAGGATTATCTGCGCCTGCACGAAGCGGGAGCGTTCAAACGATACGCCAGAACGGAGTTGCTCGATGGGCTGGTCTACGCGATGAGCCCCCAATACCGGCCGCACATGTTTCCCAAGGATGAGCTTGCCTACCGGCTGAGACGGGCGCTCGAGGCAACCGGAAACAGGCTTTTCGTCGGCACCGAAGGCAGCGTCGCGCTCTCAGACATCGACCTACCCCTGCCGGACATCCTGCTGACGGATGACCCGAGGGGCGCGGGTCCGGTTCCCGGCTCATCCATTCGGCTGCTCGTCGAAATCGCGGTCACAAGCCTCGACCATGATCTCTCGCACAAAGCACGCGTTTACGCGGACCGCGGCGTGCCGGAATATTGGGTGTTGGACGTTAACGATGGCGTGATCCACCAAATGTGGTCGGCGCAGGGCAAGGCTTATGCCGACGGACGGGACGTGAAGCTCGGCGAACGGATCGAGGCGGCGACGATCGAGGGGTTGGTGGTGGAGACAGACGGAATCAATTAGTTACTCTTGCGTTTCCTTAGGTAGACTGTCGCCAGAAATCATGCGATCAGAAGTTCCATGACTTGGCCGAATCTGCCTCAAGATGTCATCGACTGGTTTCGAGACTGCTTCAGGGCGGCTAATGAGGAGGTCACGGCGGCTCTCGATAATGTGCCAAACGTCCGCGAGAGTTCTCTGGATGACCGGCTCGTTGACGCACTTATCCCTCGATCCGCACCAACGCGACTGCCCTCCGACTCTATCGTTTCAATGCAGATCCACAACATCGGCGGCCTTAGGAGCCTCGGACGGTGGGAAACGGCAGACATCGCTCTTATCGTTCATGTCCAAATTAAGGGGCGGCCAATAGCTCAAAAAATAGGGTTGCTCCAATCTAAGCGGCTTTATCCCTATAATACCGGCATCGATGAACTTGATCCCTATGACTTTTACCTGGGCATGAATGGCCTTCTTCTGCCGGAGCCTAAATCCGCTGCACGTGCTCTGTACAGAGATTTCACCTTTCGCGAGTCCTGCCGTTACAGGGGATATGATGCTGGCCAGATGAAAACGGTAACGCAGTTTAATTCGAAGTTTGGAGACGCAATTTACTATCTTTTCTATAACCCGTCTCGGCTCCCGATGAGAGTAAAGTATCCCATCGAAAGCTACAGCCGAGCTGCCGTTGTCGCATTAGGATGCCGGGTGAGTACTGCGAAGGAAGTAGCGACAGCAGCGAAGCGTGTAAGAGGTTCTGGCGGGCCGACACGCAAAGCCGTGGCCTCGAACAGCAAGTCCAGTGACTGGCGACTGGAACAGTGGGCAGCAGACCTCCTCCTTACTTGCAAAGTTGGACGGGAGTACGATGCCGCTGATGAAGAATTTGTCTTGCGCATGGTTACTCGTCGGTCAGGACCCATTGGAGCAGCTATCAGAGCGACCATCGACCTAGGCAGCGAAAACTAACGCGTAAGCCGCCGATACGTCATCCGGTGCGGCCGATCCGCCTCCGGTCCCATCCGCCGCCTCTTGTCCTCCTCATAAGCTTCGAAGTTACCTTCGAACCACTCCACGTGGCTGTCGCCCTCGAAGGCGAGGATGTGGGTGGCGAGGCGGTCGAGGAAGAAGCGGTCGTGGCTGATGACCACGGCGCAGCCGGCGAAATTCTCGAGGGCCTCCTCGAGGGCGCGCAGGGTCTCGACGTCGAGGTCGTTGGTCGGCTCGTCGAGCAGGAGGACGTTGCCGCCCTTCTGAAGCATCTTGGCCATGTGGACGCGGTTGCGCTCGCCGCCCGAGAGCTGGCCGACCTTCTTCTGCTGGTCCTGGCCGCGGAAGTTGAAGGCTCCGACATAGGCGCGGGTGCCGATCTCATGCTTGCCGAAGCGGAACACGTCGCTTCCGCCCGAGACCTCCTCCCAGACGTTCTTCGCCGGGTCGAGCGCGTCGCGCGACTGGTCGACATAGCCGAGGCGCACCGTCTCGCCGATCCGGACCGAGCCGTCGTCGGGCTGCTCCTCGCCGCGGATGAGCTTGAACAAGGTGGTCTTGCCGGCGCCGTTGGGGCCGATCACTCCGACGATCCCGCCGGGCGGAAGCGAGAAGCTGAGATCGTCGAACAGCAACTTGTCGCCATAGGCCTTGCTCAGGCCCTTGACCTCGATCACGGTGCCGCCGAGCCGCTCGGGGACCTGGATGAGGATCTGGGCCTTGCCGGGGGTGCGGTTCTCCTGCGCCTCGACCAGCTCGTCGAACGCCTTGATCCGGGCCTTGGACTTGGTCTGGCGGGCCTTGGGCGAGCGGCGGATCCAGTCCAGCTCCTCCTGGATCGCCTTCTGCTTGCCCTGCTCCTCGCGCTCCTCCTGCTCGAGCCGCTTGGCCTTCTTCTCGAGATAGCCCGAATAATTGCTCTCGTAGATGTAGTAGCGGCCCCGATCGAGCTCGAGCACCCAGTTGACGACATTGTCGAGGAAGTAGCGGTCGTGGGTGACGAGGATGACGTTGCCGGCATAGTCGACGAGATGCTTCTCGAGCCACTGGACGCTCTCGGCGTCGAGATGGTTGGTCGGCTCGTCGAGGAGCAGGATGTCGGGCTTCTCGAGCAGCAGCTTGGTCAGGGCCACCCGGCGCTTCTCGCCGCCCGAGAGATTGTCGATCGGGCTGTCGCCGGGCGGGCAGCGCAGAGCGTCCATGGCGATCTCGAGTTGGTTGTCGAGGCTCCAGCCGTCGACGGCGTCGATCTTCTCCTGCAATTCGCCCATCTCGGTCATCAGGGCGTCGAAATCGACGTCGGCGGGCGGATCGCCCATGATGGTCGAGATCTCGTTGAACCGGTCCATCATGTCGGCCGTCGCGCGGACCCCGTCCATGACGTTCTCCTTGACCGTCTTGCTCGGATCGAGCTGCGGCTCCTGCTCGAGATAGCCGACCCGGATATGCTCGCCGGGCCAGGCCTCGCCGGTGAACTCCTTGTCGCGGCCGGCCATGATCTTCATCAGGGTCGACTTGCCCGAGCCGTTGGGCCCGATGATCGCGATCTTCGCGTCGGGATAGAATTGCAGGCTGATGTTGTTGAGGATGGGCTTGGGCGCGCCCGGGAAGGTCTTGCTCATGCCCTTCATGACGAAGCTATACTGTGCGGCCATGGCGGCGCGTCTCCGGAAGAATCTGTGAGGGGATGCGGGTTTGGCGCCTAACTAGTGGGCGAAGGCCGGATTGTCACCCTCCCCCCACACTGGTCCGAATCGAAGCTGGGTTCGAGCGACCTGGAATGTGGAAATAGATTCGCGCAGAGACGCAGAGGCGCAGGGAGGCCGACGCGGGTCTCGAACATCCACGTAGCACCGACTCTCTGCGTCTCTGCGCCTCTGCGCGAACCCGTCGCGGCGGCGTTCATGGATTCCGGCTTTCGCCGGAATGACGGAGTGGCTAGGGCCGCATCCATGAAGAAGACCTTCCTGCTCGCTGCCGCTCTCCTGGCTTTCCCCGCCTTCGCCCAGAATTCGAGCCAGGCCGAACGCCTGCGCGACGCGGCGCTCAAGGACGAGGCCGCCTACGATATCGTCGAGGGGCTGACGACGGAGATCGGCCCGCGGCCGGCGGGGACCGATAGCGAGGCGAGGGCCCGGGACTGGGCGGTGAGGCGCTTGAAGGCGCTGGGCTTCGCCAACGTCCATATCGAGACCTATGACATGCCGGTCTGGGTGCGCGGCGAGGAAAGAGCCGAGATCGTCTCGCCCTTCCCGCAGAAGCTGGCCGTCACCGCTCTGGGCAACAGCGGCGCCACCCCGCCGGGCGGGATCTCGGCCCAGGTGATCGGCTTCGACAGCCTCGCCGACCTCGAGGCGGCGCGGGATGCGGACGTTCGCGGCAAGATCGTCTTCGTCACCCACGGCATGACCGCGACCCAGGACGGGTCGCAATATGGCTATTTCGGCGCCGTGCGGCGGACCGGGCCTTCGGTGGCCAGCCGCAAGGGCGCCGCGGGAATCGTCATCCGCTCGATCGGGACGGACTATCACCGCAACCCGCACACGGGCGTGCAGATGTGGGCCCAGGGCTCGACCCCGATCCCCGCCGCGGCGCTCTCGCTTCCGGACGCCGAGCAGCTCCAGCGGATCCTGAAGCGGGGCAAGCCGGTGACGATGCGGCTTCTGCTCACCCCTCGCAACCTCGGCGTTCGCCAGTCCGGCAACGTGGTGGCCGAGGTGCCCGGGACCGACCGGAGCGCCGGGATCGTCCTGGTCGGCGGCCACCTCGACAGCTGGGACCTCGGCACCGGGGCGATCGACAATGCCGCCGGGGTCGCGATCACCGCCGCCGCGGCGAAGCGGATCATGTCCTCCGGGCGCCCCCGGCGGACGATCCGGGTGGTCTGGTTCGGCTCGGAGGAGGTCGGCGGCTTCGGCAACCGGGCCTATCGCGAGGCGCATAAGGACGAGAATATCGTGTTCGTCTCCGAATCCGATTTCGGAGCCGACCGGGTGTGGCGGATGGACCCCGGCTTCGCGACCTCCAACCTGCCGCTGGCGGACCGGATCGCCGCGGCGCTTGCGCCGCTCGGCATCGCCCGCTCGGCGACCGCGGCGAGCGGAGGCGCAGATCTCGGCCCGTGGGTCAGGGCCGGAGTGGCGGCGATCGACCTTCAGCAGGACGGCACCCGCTATTTCGACTATCACCACACGCCCGACGACACGCTCGACAAGGTCGATCCCGAGCAGCTCAGGCAGAACGTCGCCGCCTGGACGGCGATGCTCGCCCTGGTCGCCAACGCGCCCGAAGAAATACATCCCAGGGCCCCGGCGCCTTAGGGTCGTCGACGCGGGGACCCCTCCCCGTCATTCCGGCGAAGGCCGGAATCCATGAGAACAGCAGTTCGAGGCGTCTTGCCGCGATGTTCATGTATCCCGGCCTCCGCCGGGAAGCACGATGCGCGCCCGAAGGCCCCTAATGCCCCGCGTGAGACTCGGCTGCTGCGGCCGGACGGCGTCCGCGCATCAGGCGGATCTCCGATTCCTGGGAGGCGATGATAGCTTCCGAGAGGCGGCGAAGCTCCGGGTCGCGGCCGCTTTGAAGATAGGCGCGCGCCATCTCGACCGCCGACCGGTGGTGCGGGATCATGAGGGCGGTGAAGTCGCGGTCGATGTCTCCGGTCATCTGCACCGAGTTCATGTCGGAGTGCATCCGGTCCATCGCGGCCATCATCGCGGAGGTTGCGGCGGCGCCGGGATCGGCCTTGCCCGCCGCGCCGTGATAATGTTCCGAGCTTCGCCAGAAGGCGCCGGGAGCGGCGCCCGATGCGCCACGCTTCGGCCCCGTCGATTCCGGCCGCAGCAGCATCGCCAGCTGCCCCCCTGCCTCGTGGTAGATGAGCCGGTGCATCCCGGCATAGGAGAGCATCGTCACCGCCAGCGCCGCGGCGATTCCGACGGGCACGAAGAGGGTCGCCCTGAGGTCGCGGGGAGTGACCTCGATGTCGACGGCCTCCTCCCGTATCGGATCGGCGAGGATGACGAGCAGCGAGGCGAGGATGGTGGCGTGGCCGATCAGGTCGACCCGCCCGAACGGATAGACGGCGGCGAACATCAGCAGGAACAGGGCGGCCGCCGAAAGGCGCCGGACCAGCGGAGTCCAGAGCAGCCCGAAGCCGAGCGTGAACTCGGCGACCCCGGCCATGGTCGTATAGGGGCCGAACGGGATCCCGAAGGCGAGGAACGGCTTCTCCTCGAGCAGCGGCAGGAACCACTGCGGGTACATGAACTTCTCCATGCTCGACCACATCAGGGCGAGCGCGATTCCCCAGCGCAGGACGGCGAAGCGCCGGTCGTGCCAGCGCCCGTCGGGAAGGCCCGAGAGCAGCAGGTAGCCGGCGAGGCCGAGCCCCAAGGCGAGATAGTCGAGCAGGTGGAAGAGGTCGTAGTCGCGAAGGGTCAGCGCCCAGAGCAGGACGATGCACAGGGCGGCGAGCGGCCGGGTCCGGCGGGGGATGACGAGCAGGGCGATGACCAGCTGGGCCCAGGGCACCCAGCCGGCCCCGGTCTTCAGCTCAGGCGTCAGATAGGTGCCGCCGACGGCGAAGAGGGCGATGAAGAAGGCGGCCAGCACCCCGATCATGAAGCCGTCGGCATTCTCCCGGAGCGGCCGGCTCGCCCGGTCCAGCCCGCGGGTGGCGGCGAGGCCGGGCCGCCGCCGCTCGATCAGGGTGGTCGCGACGAAGAAGAGGAGGACGAGGCCGACGGCGAGCCAGAACCAGGGCAAGGCCAGGGTCGTCGCGATCGGCACCGGCTCGGCGGCGACCTCATATTCCTCGAACCATTTGACGTGGGCGGAGGCGGTGCTGGCCGGGAGCAGCAGGAGGAGGAAGAAGGCCAAGAGGTGGCGATGCATGGAAAGGCGAACGACAAGGGAGGCGGTTTGGTTTCGGTTTCCTGCTCCGCTGCCGTAGCCCACCTTCGCCAAGGCTTCGGCGGGCAGCCTCCGCCGAATCTTCGGCTTGCCAGCCGAAGCTTCAGCGTAGGCTGGTCGGGGAGACAGGATTCGAACCTGCGACCCTCTGCTCCCAAAGCAGATGCGCTACCAGGCTGCGCCACTCCCCGACCGGCTCTACCTAAGGCGTCGGCGGCTGGAGGGCAACGCAGGTCGTTTCGAGGCGGCAGTCGAGTTGGGCGCTACGACCGTCGTGCATTCACCGAGCTTGATCAGGGGGATGGGTCCGTCGAGCGGGACTCCGCGGAAGCTCGGCAAGCTGACGGGACGGCTGACCTTGAGGTGCAGCATGTCGTCGGGGTCGACGTCCTGGAGCAGCTGCACCTTGAGCCTCGCCACCGGTGGGAAATCTCCGCCGGGCGACGTCAGCGTTATCGTGATCGTGCTCGAAAAGCCGGGTCCCGCGGGCACGAGCTGCTCGAAGGTGTAGATTTGCTCGCCATTGGAGTCGGGAGCCGGAAGGACACCGCTCTGCTGGATCGGGCATCGCAGATCCGCGGACTGAACGGATATCGGAGTTTGCGCCGCAAAACCCATGCCGGTGAACTTGAAGATATAGTAGCGGCTCACGCTGTCGTCATTGCCGAAGCCGTGGGTGATCAGGATCTCGGTCGAACTGTTCGGGACGAGCCCGACGTTGCGCCAGCCAACCGCCGGGTTCATCTGGACCCAGTCGACGAAGGCCGCGTTGGAAGCGAAGCTTGTCGGAACCGCGACGGCATGGCTCGGCGTCTGGACGACGGATATCAGGCAATAATGCAGGTCGCCGGGTAGCGGCTTGAGGGCCTGGATCATGAAAGGCTGGCTGCTGAGCGCCACCGTCCCCGCCGCGACAATAGTCGAGCCGGTCGACCCGAAGAAGGTCACGCTGTCGCTGCCGCCGGCGGTCGTCACCGGGGTCCAGGGGGGACTGAGGAACAGCGAGTTAGGCGAGGAATAAAGCGCAACCGTTCCGGAACCGTCCGAACCCTTGTTGAAGGCGCGAACGTAGATGTTGTTCAGCCCATGGTCGACGATATTCTGCCCGTGATCGATCCCGTCGGAATAAGTGGAGTTGGCGGAGGCCCAGTTCAGCGTTCCGCCCAGCACCGGGATGATGTCCGGCGATTCACAGGCGGCGCCGTCCGAGGGGATCTGGCCATTGTCGCCGAAATTGTCGCGAACGAAGATGTCGTTGTAGGACGTCGCCATGGTCGGTTCCTTCGTCGTGCGAGTTCAGGAGGGCGGCTTGAGGCTGGCCTGCAGCTGGCGGTCGACGATGCCCGCAAGATCGGCGACGCCCACCGGCGTCAGGCCGATGCTCGTCACCTCGACCTTCACATTGCCTCGAACGAAGTAGATTCGGGTCGGAGGATCGTCGAGGCCGCAGAAGCAGAGCTCGCCGATGGCCAGCCCGCGCTCGGCGCAATTCGGCAGGCGCGGCGCCATCAGCTGCGCCAAGGCGAGGAGCAAGCCTTCGCGGGTATCGGCCGGGCCCGGATATTCGGCGATGTGGACGAGGGCGCGGACCGCGTGCGGCATCGCGGGATCCGCCGGACTGCCGACGTAACGCTCGGTATAATGGCGGGTCGCCGGCCCGTCCGGAATCCGCGCCTCGAGCGTCCAGGTCTCGGTCTCGCTCAGGTCGGGCAGGAAGTTGCGGACGACGGCGGCGTGCGCGCCCGCCAGCGCGTGCCCGCGTTCGAGCGCGTAGCGGCGGGCGACCTCATCCAGGATTCCCTCTCGCTCCATCGAAAATCCTCCTATCTCACCGGCCGCCGGCCCGCGCTGGCCCAGGGCCGGGGACCTTGCGGTATGCACGCACCGATGCCGAAGGCGCTGTTCGTGGCCAGCCGCTCGCGATAGCTCACATCGTTGAACGGAGTCGCGATCGGGGTCACGGGCGGGATTGCCCGCGTGGTGAACCGTATCCCCGTCACCAGCCCCGCGGTGTGCGGTCCGCCGATGGCCCAGGGATCGGGGCCGGTGTCCAGCTGCAGGCACGCATCGAATATCCAGTCGTCGTAGCCCAACGCGCCCTTCCATGCCACCTCGTGATAAGCGAAATTGCCGTCGAAGGGACGGGCCCACACCTGCGATCCGATGGCCTTGATCTCGTTGCACGGAAACGGGCCGGTGGTCGCCGGCGGCGGCAAGCTCTGCATCACCGCCTCGGTCAGGTTGCCGCCGACCGCGTTGACGAACGTGGCGACGATCGAGGCGCAGTCGGTGCAGTTCACCGTGGCTCCGTTGCCGCCGCCGCCGGCCAGATACGCTAGAAAGGCGGTTGCGAGAAACTCCGTGCCGTTGGCGCTGGTATAGACGGAGCGGCCGCCGCCGACGTCGTAGGTGAGACCTATCTGCTCATTCACCCACCGGGTGATCGCTACCGCGGCCAGGTCGGCCGTGGTCGCCCCGGCGGCCCAGACGCAGGCGCGGTCGAGAATTAGCGCCCACGGCCTTTGCGTGCTCGCGACATCCGCGCTCTGGACCCACGGGAGGCTCGGCGGCGCGAGGACCACATAGACTCGGTGATTGGTGGTCACCATCGGAATCCATGGCCCGCCGCCGATCCGATATTGCCACTGCCACTGGACATCCTGGGTCTGGACGCCGGCCGAGGCCAGGGTGTTGTTGGCCAGCGGGAGGATGGCGCCGGTAGTGAGGCCGAAGAACGGAACCACGCGCGGGGCTATCGGCCCGAGCAGGCCACCGCCCAGGGCCTGGATCGAGACGGGAAGCGGCGTCGGCCCGCTCAACGTGAAGGTGGCATAGACCGAGACCCCCTGAACCTGTGATAACGCGTAGGCGACAGGGCATTGGCTGGCCACGGTTGAGCCTGGGGTCCACTCGGGCGACGAGACCGGCATCACCAAATTCTGCCGGATGGCCAGCGCATCGGCGTTGACCCCGGTGGGGTCCCAATTGAACGCGATCGACGTCAGCACCACGGCCGGGAGCGGGTCGCAGACCAGCGGACGGCTGGCGTACACGCCCATGAAGGTCGCCGCCGTCGCCACCAGCGAGGCGATCACATTCGCCGCGCCGACCCCGGCCGCGACCAGGACCATTCGTGCAAGCACCCGGATCAAGGTCCAGAAGCCGACGTCGATCATCAGCTTGATGAGCGGGCGCAGATACCCCTGCTCGTAGAGCAGCGCCAGGATCTGAAGAATGATCGTCGCGTTCATCTGCGCGCCCTGAGCGAGCTTCGCCGACACCGCGGGCGCGGCCAGGATTCCGGCGATGTAGGAGACCGCCTTGTCGGTGAGGTTGCTGCCGATGCCGGTAAAGGCGTCGAGCGCGCCTGCGACGAGGGTGAAGACCAGCCGAATCCGCCAGAGGAAACATTCGTCCGGAAGCCCTCCGACCGCGCGATAGGCGATGAAGGAATGGGTGGGCCGGTGACAGACCAGGAGGGTGTCGCCGCCGACATGGTGGGCGGTTACGAACAGCGGCAGCGAGGTCGGGTCGGTGCGCATCCGCTCGATCACGTCCTGCCAGCGGTCGCGGATCAGGGCGCGGTCGGCTTCGTCGGTGAAAGCGTCGATATCCGCCTGCATGGCCTGTGCCAGCGAGTCGCGGCTCGTCTCCAGAAAGTCGCTGAAGTCGATGGACGCCCTAAACCCGGCGACGAGCGCCGCCTCTTCCTCCGAAGCCTCGAGGGACCTTGCGGGCTGCCTTTCGGCCGGTGCCGGGGGACCAAGCTGGCCCGACAGCACGGCGCCTTCGGCCAGCCCGATCGGGTGCCCGTTGGCCTGGTTGCGGGCCGGCGAGGACGTGAAGTTGTAGGCCGCCTCCAGGCCCGTCTCGAGCGGGTCGGGAAGCTCGCCCATATATTGGACGATCTGGGTCGCGCCGAGCGCGATCGACCAGACGTCGACCTCGCGGATATAGCCCTGCAGGACAGTGGTCGGGGCCGGTATGCCCTGGGCGATGGCGGCTCCGATCAGGAGGTCGCTTCGGCCGCTGTAAAGGGGAATGGGCGGACATTGCAGCGGAGTCCCATCCAGCGCGCCCTGGATGTAGAGCGACAGCGCGAGGCCGTCGAAGGTGGTGGCGACGTTGACCCAGCTCGAGGTCGGAATGGTCCCGGTCGACACCAGCCTCTGGCCGCCCTCCGAGTTCGAGCCGCGCTGCGAGACCAGCCGGTAGGCGCTCGCCGCCGAATCATATTCGAGATAGAGGGCGATCCCGGTGTCGCTCTCCAGGTCGCTGTTGACGAAGATCGCCTGTTGCCCGGTCGCGCCCGCATCGACGTAGATCCAGCTTTGCACGCTGTAGGGATCGATCTGCTGCCCTCCCGGATTGATGCCGTGATCGCCGAACGGGCGGGCGAAGCCCTGGAAGCCGAGCGACAAGGCCGGCGAAACCTTGATCATCGCAGCGTCGCCGAGGAGGCTGACGGCGAAGGCCGAAGGACCGATGTCGGCCGGCGGGACCTGGCTGAAATCGAAATAAGCGGCGAGCTGGCCCGCGAGGCTGGCCGGATCGGCGAACATGTTGGCGACCACCGTCTCGGCCGAAGACGTTTTGTTGAACAGGCGGACCCGGCGGACCAGGCCCTGAACTCCGCCGCCGATCGCGATCGGACTGGCGCTGATCGCGCCGGCCGCCGGAATCGACTGGCCGGAGTTGAAAAAGCCGTCGACGTAGAGGTTGAGCATGGCGCCGTCGAAGGTCGCGCAAATATGGTGCCACGAATCGTCAGACAGCAGGCCCAGATCGGACTGGACCGTCGTCACACCCACCAGCTCGAAGAAGATCGAGCTTCCCATGCTGCCGAAGGCGAACACATCGTCCTGCGCGAGCGCATTGCCCTGAGCCGGCAGCCCGTTGAACCGGATCCAGGCGTCGAGAGTGAAGGGCGCGCTGCAATTGAGCGCAGCGCTCGCCGGACCCGACACATTCGCCGAGGACAAGGCGTCGAGCTGGAGGGCATTGTAACTGCCGTCGGTGCGAGGATCGCCCAGCATGAGCTTGTCCATTGGCCACTCCATGGAGGATCGGACCAAATAGACGCAAAGTCCTGCGGACCTTGCTGGCGAATGCGCCTATTTCGGGAAGCGAAAGCTGTACGAGGGCTCCAGCATAGCGCAGTTCGAAGGCGTTACAACCGCCGCCTTCGATAAGACTGCACCGAAGTGGATGGAATAAAGCGCTGGTGGGCCCGGCAGGATTCGAACCCGCAACCTAGCCGTTATGAGCGGCCGGCTCTACCATTGAGCTACAGGCCCGTAACTCCAGCCCCTGCCGGATAGCAGAGGGCGCGGCGATGGCAAGACGCAGTCAGCCGGCCCTGGCGGCCGCGATCGTCTCCTCGATCGACGCGGGGGCGATTCCTTCGCGCTCGAAGAAATCGAACATTCCATCCCACCAGGCGTGAAAGGTGCGAAGATCCTCGGCGGTCCGGACGAAGGGGGTGTGGCCGGGCTCGACCGAGGGGGAGTGGAAGGACAGGCTGAACCACCTTAGCCCGTCGTCGAGCAGCGCCTGCGCGGCGGCCAGCGCCTCGTCGACGGGGACGCCTTCCGGAGTCAGCGCCGCCCGGTTGAGGAGACCGGCCCGGAAGAGAATGCCGCGCCCCCGGGGCAGCCGTCCGGCGGCGTGGTAGATCCCCCTGCCCTTCGCTCGCAGCGGGCCGACGTAAGCGGCGCTGAGCGGCAACCCGACCAGAGGGCCGTCGCCGATCCGGAACGGCAAGGGCTTGACCCGTGAGAAATCGGGGCCGCCCTCGTCGCTATAATCGTGCAGGGCACGCACCGAGACGTCCGCCTCGTAGCCCGCATCCCGGAGCAGACCGGCGGTGTTGGGCCCGACACCGTAGCGCCCGGCCCGGTAGACGACCGGGCGGCGGCCGAACGCATTTTCGATCGTCTCAGTCAGATTCTCGATCTTGGCCCGTTCGAGCGAACTCGGAAGATTCCCGACGAAGCTGTTGAACGTGTTCACTTCCTCTTCGTGCGGCGGGTTCACCCAGGGATGAAGCTGGGTGCCGACCGAGATTTCCTCGCGCTCCAGCCAGGGCCGGAGCATGGCGACGGAGGCCGGGTCGGTCGCGATCGGGTGGTCGACGAGATGGACGCATTTGACCCCGCGCCGGCGAAAGCGCTCCTGAAGGTCGGGCATGGCGGCCATGTGGGTGGTGGAGCGGTTGTCGCGGCTTCGCGGCTTGCCCCAGTCGAACTCCTCCTCGGTGTCGCAGAAGACGGTGAAGCGCCGGCCGAAGCTCTCGGGCAGAGCGATGTACGAGGTCTCCGGCGGCGGCCGGTCGAGGCGGCCGGCCCGCGAATTGGGTTGGTCTCGCGGAGCCACGATCCCCTAACCGTTCCGGCCCGAGGAGCGTTCCGCGGGCTCGAGCGGCGGCAGATAGAGGAAGAAGCGGCTTGCGCCGATCTCGAGCGCGCCGCCCACGGCCTCGGCGAGGTTGCGAACCAGCCTCAGGGCGAAGCCGAGGCCGAGGGCCGGGGCGCCGGGCCAGTCGCCGTCGGGGCTGTAGCCCGGGTCGAGAAGCGCCGTCTCGTCGAGCCCGTCGATCGCCCGGGGCCGGTCGATCGACAGGCAGAGCATCTTCCGGGCGCTCTCCTCGCCCATCGCCATGGTGGCGGTGATAGTCTCCCCTTCCCTCGCGAGGCCGATGGTGCCGGCGAGCATCCGCGCGAACATCCGCTCGGCCGCGTCGAGCTCGACCTTGGCGTCGGGCAGGTCGCGCTCGATCTCGATCAGGATCTCGCTTCCACGCTGGCGGGCGACCCGCTCATAGGCGTCGTGGAGCCGGCACAGCAAGGCGACCGCGTCGACCGAGCTCTCGGCGAGCTGGAGCCGCTGGGTCTCGATCCGGGCGGCGGTGTCGAGATCGTCGACCGCCGAGAGCAGCCGGCGCGCCTGTTCCATGATGTCGGAGGCGCGGGAGCGGTAGCTGAGCGCGGCCGGGCCCATATACTGGCCGTCGATCATCTCGGCGAAGCCGATGATCGCGTTGAGCGGCGTCCTCAGCTCATGGATCAGCTGGCGCAGGGAATCGGCCGGAAGATCGGTGCCGAACAGGCCGGCCGGAGCCTGCGGGGCGGCGGCGCCATGGGCGACCTCGTCCAGCCGGGGGCGCCGGGCGCTTCCCCGATAGCCGAGGAAATTGCCCTGGGCGGCGTCGAAGAAGGGCACTCCGGAAATCCGCCAGTCGCCGGAGGCGGCGCCGGCGCCGGGGACGCTGAAGCGGGCGTCGCGGAACGGCGCCCGTTTCTCGAACGCCCCGGCCGCCTGGCCGTCGACCCCATATTGCCCGCGCTCCGCGATCGAGGCGATGCTCTGGCCGACCAGCGGCCCGCGCGGCGCGCCCTCCACCCAGAGGATCACCCCGTCGGGCCCGGTCTCCCACTGGAACTCCTCCACCGCGACCGGCTCCGCGGCGGCGGCAGAGGCCCCGGCCAGGTCGCGGCGGCGGCGGAAATTCTCGATCCGGGCGACGAGGTCGCGGATCTGCGCCTCGCTTCGCTCGGCGGTCGGGGTGGCGGTCTCGGCGGGCGTGGCCTCGACCTGGCCCGACAGCGCGAAATCGCCGGCCCCGAAGGCCGCGAGCGAATGAACCACGGCTGGCGGCAGGTCGCGGCGATGGCGCAGGAGCCCGCGGGCGACGGGCCCGAGGCGGGGCAGCAGGTCGAGCCATTCGCCGGATTCGAGCCGGGCTCCGGCGAGCAGCGGGCTCGCGACCGCGGGCAGATCCTCCGCGAATAAGGCGAGCGCGGCCGGGCTGATGCGCCGGCCCGCCAGCGCCCGACCGACCTCGCGCCGGGCCTCGGCCGGAACCCCGTCCCGATGATCGCGGAGCCAGGCCAGGGCCTCGGCCTCGGAAGGGCCTGCGCCGCGGCCCTGGGCGACGAGATCGACGAGCTGGCGCCACTTGGCGGCGAGCGCGGTGGGCCGCGCCTCGCTCTGCCTCAGCACCGTCGCGATCATGTCGTCGAAACGCAAGCGGCCAGCCCTTCGTGAACGGGCCCGATACAGGCCCCGCCAATCGTTAACGCGGCCTCCGGGCAAGCGGAAGGGGGGCTTTTGCGGCCCGTCGCAATATGGGACTCGGCGCCCAGATCCTCCCCGGCGCAGAGCGCCGGGGAGGGGGACCATGCGGAGCATGGTGGAGGGGTAGATGCGCAGGCCTTCGCCAATTACCCCTCCACCACCCTTCGGGTAGTCCCCCTCCCCATGCGCAGCATGGGGAGGATTATATCAAGCCCCGCCGCGGGCCAGCCAGGCGAGCCAGAAGGCGCCGAGATTCTGGCGCGCGCCGGTGAGCGAGCGGAAGGCCGCCTCCGCCCCGGCGCGGTCGCCCGAGCCGAGCAGGGCCATGGCGAGGCGGGTGTTGACGAGATTGGCGTCGACCCCGCCCTTGGTCAGCGCCGCGCGGTAGAGCGCGACGGCCTTGGCATGCTCCCCATAGCCGTAGAAGGCATCGCCGATCTTCAGCGCCAGGGCGCCGTTGGCGGCGGCCATCGCCTTCGATTCCTCGCCGCCGAGCGAGGCGCGGTCGCCGGCCATCCGGGCGTTGGTGAGCCGGATGAGCTCGGCGAAAGCCGCCTTCTTCGGGTCGATCATCCGCTTGCCGGCGCCATCGTCGAGGACCGCCTTGGCCTCGGCATAATTGCCCGCCTTGTAGAGGCCGTCGGCAAGGTCGTACCAGTCGCGCTCGCCGGCGAGGCTGTTGCTCGCGCGCAGGAAGCGAAGCACGTCGAGGTCGGCGGCCGCGTCGAGATTGTTGGTGTCGCGGAAGATCAGCACGGAATCGCGCCAATTCTCCTTGGTCGGATAGGCGGCGACGAGCTCGCGGCTGAGCTTCTGCGCGGATTCCCGGAGGGCCGGGTTCTGGCGGCCGTCGAAGGAGAGCTTGAGCGCATATTTGTACCAGCTCTCGTCGACCTTCTGGCCGGTGGCGCGCTTCATGTCGATCGCCCGCGAGATGAGCTGAACCGCTTCCGCCGGCTTCTTGAGGTCGCTCTTGATCTGGGCGAGGGCGATCAGGGCCTCGGGATCGTTCGGGGTGAGCTCGACCAGCCGGGCATAGGCCACCTCGGCCTTCGCCTTGTTGCCGGCATTGTTGGCGAGGATCGCCTGGTTGCGGTAGATTGCGGGCTGGTCGGCGGCCTCGACCTGGCCGCTGGCGAGCAGATTCTCGATGCCCTGCGCCTGGAGCGCGACGTTGTTCGTGCCAACGCCGATCTCGAGCTGGAACCGGCCGAGGAAGTAGCGCCCGCCCGGGCTGGTGGCGGCCGGGGCCGCGGCGGCGAGAGCGGTCTGCGCCGTCGCCCAATCCTTGGCGGTGATTGCGGTCTGGACCGGCAGCAGCGCGACCCGCTCCTCCTTGGTCAGGGTGGGGCCCGAGGGAGCCGCCTGGGCGGCGTCGCCCTTCTTGCGCTTCTGAGCATCGGCCGGCGACGTCGCGACCACGGACGCGCCGCCGAGCACGAGAGCGACTCCGAGCGCGATCCTGGATACCGATTTCATGCTTTGCCTCCTGTTGACCGCGCCGTTGCCCGGCGGGCCTCGTTCGTAAAGGATTGTGGAGCGGCCTCTACCGCCAAATGACGCCCGTTTCTAGCGCCCGCGCGCTGAACGGGCCTTGAACCGCCGCCCAATGAAAAGGGGACGGGATTCAACGGTTTGAGCCTGTTTGACCGGGGCTCCGGCCATCGCTACCCCGGCGACCATGCTGGCCGTCATCTCCCCCGCCAAGAGCCTCGACTACAAGCGCCCGCTGCCGCCGCTGGAGCCGAGCCCGCCGCGTTTCGGGGCGGAGGCCGACCGGCTCGCGAGCGCCGCCGCCAGGCTCTCCAAACGCCGCCTCGCCGAGCTGATGCACATCTCCGCCCCCCTGGCGGAGCTGAACGCCGGCCGCTTCAGGGGCTTCGCCGGCCAGCCCGAGCGGCCGGCGCTCTACGCCTTCGCCGGCGACGTCTACATGGGCTTCGAGGTCCACAGCCTCGACTCCGCGGCGGTCGACTTCGCCCAGCACCATCTGCGGATCCTGTCGGGCCTCTACGGACTGCTCCGGCCGCTCGACGCGATCCGGCCCCACCGGCTGGAGATGGGCACCCGCTGGGCCCCGGGCCGGCCCAGGGACCTGTACGGCTTCTGGCGCGAGCGCATCGCGGAGGCCCTGGCCGAGGATCTGCAGTCGGCCGGAGGCGGGGCCGTGATCAATCTCGCCAGCAAGGAATATTGGCGCTCCGTCGACGGGCGCCTTCCAGCTGGGACGCGAGTGATCGAGATCGACTTTCGCGAGGAGGGGCCGGACGGCCCCCGCTTCAACACCTTCGCCGCCAAGCGCGCCCGAGGGATGATGGCGCGCTTCATCTGCGAGCACAGGCTGCAGGACCCGGAGGCGCTGAAGGGCTTCGACAGCGACGGCTATGCCTTCGATCCGCGGAATTCCGACGACGACCGGTGGCGATTCTCGAGATCGTGACTATCTAGGGGCGGCCTCGCGCGTGCGCGCCTGCGCACGTACGCACGTGTGCGCGGGGTGGCGCCGGGCGGACCCTTCCGCTAGGCTCCGTGCCTTGCCCCGTTTCGCGCCCCGGCGCATCCACGTCAGACAATCAGGAACCTCCCTTGGCCAGCGCACCGCCGACCATCGACAGCCACGACATCTCCCCCATCTCCATCGTCGAGGAGATGAAGACCTCCTATCTCGACTACGCCATGTCGGTGATCGTCGCCCGCGCCCTTCCCGACGTTCGCGACGGGCTGAAGCCGGTCCACCGCCGGATCCTCTTCGCCTGCGACGAAGGCGGCTTCGTCCCCGGCCGTCCCTACCGCAAATGCGCCAAGATCGTCGGCGACGTGATGGGCAATTACCACCCCCATGGCGACAGCGCGATCTACGACGCCCTCGCCCGGCTCGCCCAGGACTGGTCGATGCGGGTGATGCTGATCGACGGCCAGGGCAATTTCGGATCGATGGACCCGGATCCGCCGGCCTCGATGCGCTACACCGAGGCCCGGCTCGCCAAGGTGGCGATGACCCTGCTCGAGGATCTCGACAAGGACACGGTCGACTTCACGCCCAATTACGACGGCTCGCGGATGGAGCCGCAGGTGCTCCCGGCCCGCTTCCCCAACCTGCTGGTCAACGGCGCCGGCGGGATCGCCGTGGGCATGGCCACCAACATCCCGCCGCACAATCTCGGCGAGGTGATCCGCGCCTGCAAGGCCTATATGGACGACAAGGAGATCACCATCGAGCAGCTGATGGAGATCATCCCCGGCCCGGATTTCCCGACCGCGCCTCTCATCCTCGGCCAGGCCGGGGCGCGGAGCGCCTATCATACCGGCCGCGGCTCGATCATCATGCGCGCGCGCCACGAGGTCGAGGAAGGCCGCGGCGACCGCCGCTCGATCGTCCTCACCTCCATCCCCTACCAGGTCGGCAAGAACACGCTGGTCGAGCGGATCGCCGAGGCCGCCAAGGACAAAAGGATCGAGGGCGTCTCCGACATTCGCGACGAATCCAACCGCGAGGGCGTCCGCGTGGTCATCGACCTGAAGCGCGACGCCACGCCGGACGTGGTGCTCAACCAGCTCTGGCGCCACACCCCGGCCCAATCGAGCTTCCCGGCCAACATGCTCGCCATCCGCGGCGGCCGGCCCGAGACGCTCAACCTCAAGGACATCATCGAGAGCTTCGTCCGATTCCGGGAGGAGGTGATCACCCGGCGCGCCAAGTTCGAGCTCGCCAAGGCCCGCGACCGAGCCCACATCCTGCTCGGCCTGGTCATCGCGGTCACCAATCTCGACGAAATGGTCCGGATCATCCGCGGCTCGGCCTCGCCGGCCGAGGCCCGCGCGGCCCTGATCGCGCGCGACTGGCCCGTCGCCGAGATCGCCCCCTACATCGCCCTGGTCGAGGCGGTGGAGCGCGAGGTCGAAGGCGACACCTATCGCCTGTCGGACGCCCAGGTCCGGGCGATCCTTGAGCTCAGGCTCCACCGCCTCACCGGCCTCGGCCGGGACGAGATCGCCGGCGAGCTGAGGCAGCTGGCCGTCTCGATCGGCGAGCTGCTCGAGATCCTCGGCGACCGGGACAAGCTCTACGAGGTGATGCGCGCCGAGTTCGACGAGATCGCCGCCCAGTTCGCCACCCCCCGGATCACCGAGATCGCCCCAGCCTGGGACGGGATCGAGGACGAGGATCTGATCGAGCGCGAGGACATGGTCGTCACCGTGACGCTCGGCGGCTACATCAAGCGCACCCCGCTCGAGACCTTCCGGGCCCAGAAGCGCGGCGGCAAGGGCCGCGCCGGGATGGCGACCAAGGACGAGGATGCGGTCACCCACCTCTTCGTGACCTCGACCCACACCCCGGTCCTCTTCTTCTCGACCGCGGGCAAGGTCTACCGGCTCAAGGTCTGGAGGCTCCCAGAAGGGCAGCCCCAGGCGCGCGGCCGGCCGATGGTGAACCTGCTTCCGCTGGCCGAGGGCGAGATGATCTCGAGCGTCCTTCCGCTTCCGGAGGACGAGGCCGAGTGGAAGAACCTCCATATCATGTTCGCGACCGCCAAGGGCATCGTCCGCCGCAACAGCATGGACGCCTTCACCCGAGTCCCGACGGCCGGCAAGATCGCCATGCGCTTCGGCGAGAGCGAGGAGAGCGAGGACATGTCCGACCGGCTGATCGGGGTCTCCCTCCTCACCGAGGAGGACGACGTCCTGCTCGCCACCAAGTGCGGCAAGGCGATCCGCTTCGCCGCCACCGACGTCCGCGAGTTCCAGAGCCGCACCGCCGCGGGCGTCCGCGGCGCCCGGCTCCAGGACGGCGACGAGGTCATCTCGCTCTCGATCCTCAAGGGCTTCCAGGCGACGACCGAGGAGCGGGAGGAATATCTTCGCCACGCGCCCTGGCGCGAGCGGGCCGAGGAGGCCGCCCCGCCCCCGCCCCGCGAGATGTCGGACGAAAGGTTCGAGCAGTTCCGGGCGGCTGAGGAGTTCATCCTCACCGTCTGCGCCAACGGCTACGGCAAGCGCTCTTCCGCCTACGAATACCGGCGCATCGGCCGCGGCGGCCAAGGGATCACCAACATCGGCAATCTCGATCGCAACGGCCCGGTCGTCGCGAGCTTCCCGGCCCACAACGGCGAGCAGCTGATGCTGGTGACGGACCAGGCGAAGCTGATCCGCATGTCGGTCGGCGACTCGAGGGTCATCGGCCGAGGCTCGGCGGGCGTCCGCCTGTTCCACGTCGCCCCCGGCGAGCATGTCGTCTCCGCGGCGCGGATCGACGAGGACGAGGAGCCGGAGAACGAGGCCGAGGCGATGGTCGCCGACGATCTCGGCGAAGCGCCCCCGGCGGCCGCTTCGGACACGGTGCAGCTCGACGACGGCACCGGCCCGGAGACTTTGCCGGACTCGCAGGAGGATTAATCCTCCCCATCGCAAGATGGGGAGGGGGACACGCGAAGTGTGGTGGAGGGGTAGAAGGCGCCCGCCGCGCTGGATCCGGCGCGGAATCCCCGAACCGCGCCAATTACCCCTCCACCAGGCTTCGCCTGGTCCCCCTCCCCATCTCCGATGGGGAGGATATCACCCCCGCGAAGATCAGCACCTGCCCCGCATAATAGAGCAGCCAGATGGCGAGGTTCTGCCCGAGCAGATTGCCAGCCATCCCGATCCGGGCTGCGATCAGAATGTCGCTGGCGACGAACATCGTGGCTCCGAGCGGGACCAGGAATGGGAAGCGGCTCAGCCAGGCCGTGGCCGCCATGCCGCCGAGCAGCAGGCCGTAGAGGATGAAAGGGACCTGCTCCGGCCTGCCCTGGAGCAGCAGGCCCGGAACGGCGGCGGCCGCGACCACAAGCAAGGCCGCGACCGCCCACCCGGCCGGACCCGCACGCCGCCGATGGTGAAGGTAGAGCGCGATCGCGCAGACGTGACCGGCCGCGAAGGCGGCGGCCCCTGCCGCGAACTCGATCTCGAGCAAGACGTCGCCGAGCGCGCCGAGCGCCAGCAGTGCGGCGAGCAGCCATCCGTCCGTCCCCCGCGCGCGAAGAGCCGCGGCCAGCGCCAGCAGGCCCACGCCGGCGCCTTTCGCCGCGATCGCCGCCGCCGGCGGCAGCGGCAACGCCCAGGTCAGGGGATAGAGGAGCCCGAAGAGGGCGCTCAGCACCACCAGCAGCCGCGCCGCCTTCGTCATCCGCTTCCTCCCCGCCTCGATCCCGACTATCGCACGCCCGATGACTCACCAAGTCCACATTATCGGCGGCGGCCTCGCCGGATCCGAAGCCGCCTGGCAGCTCGCCGAGGCCGGAGTGAAGGTGCGCCTGTCCGAGATGCGCGGGTCGGGCGAGACCACGCCCGCCCATCACACCGACAGCCTCGCCGAGCTGGTCTGCTCGAACAGCTTCCGCTCCGACGACGCCGAGCATAACGCCGTCGGCCTCATCCATGCCGAAATGCGGGCCCTGGGCTCGCTGATCATGGCCGCCGCCGACGCCCAGCGGGTCCCCGCCGGCTCGGCTCTGGCGGTCGACCGCGAGGGCTTCGCCGCCGCCGTCACCGAGCGCCTCCTCGCCCATCCCAACGTCGAGCTGGCCCGCGAGCGGGTCGACGCCCTCCCCGCCTCCGGCCTCACCGTCGTCGCCACCGGGCCGCTGACCGCGATGAAGCTGGCGGAGTCGATCGGCGCCGCCACCGGATCGGACGCCCTCGCCTTCTTCGACGCCATCGCGCCCATCGTCCACAAGGATTCGATCGACATGGACGTCGCCTGGATGGCGGCGCGCTGGGACAAGGGGGGCAAGGATTACATCAACTGCCCGATGACGAAGGATCAGTATCTCGCCTTCCACCAGGGGCTGATCGACGGCGAGAAGACCGAGTTCAAGGATTGGGAGACGGACACGCCCTATTTCGAGGGCTGCATGCCGATCGAGGTGATGGCCGAGCGGGGCCTCGACACGCTGCGCTACGGGCCGATGAAGCCGGTCGGCCTCGACAATCCCAGGACCGGCCACTGGCCCTGGGCGGTCGTCCAGCTCCGGCAGGACAATGCGCTCGGCACCTTGTGGAACATGGTCGGCTTCCAGACCAAGCTGAAGCATGGCGAGCAGGTCCGCCTGTTCCGGACCATCCCGGGGCTCGAGAAAGCGGAGTTCGCCCGGCTGGGCGGCCTCCACCGCAACACCTTCATCAACTCGCCCAAGCTTCTCGACCGGAGCTTGCGGCTGAAGCGGGCGCCGCATATCCGCTTCGCCGGCCAGATCACGGGCTGCGAAGGCTATGTCGAATCCGCTGCCATCGGCCTCCTCGCGGGCCGCTTCGCCGCCGCCGAGCTTGCGGGGCGAACTCTGGCGCCGCCGCCGCCGGAAACCGCTCTGGGCGCCCTCCTCGGCCACATCACCGGCGGCGCCGATGCCGCCACCTACCAGCCGATGAACGTCAATTTCGGCCTCTTCCCCCCGGTCGAGGGCAAGGCGAGGAAGGCGGACCGGAAGCGGGCGTATACTGATCGCGCGCGAGTGAAGCTCGACGAGTGGCTTGCCTCCGAAAATCCTCCCCACGGCGAAGCCGTGGGGAGGGGGACCATGCGGAGCATGGTGGAGGGGTAGCTAGCGCCGGAGGGCGAGAGTGATCGCCGTGACCACGGCCTAGACGTCCTTCATCACATCCGCCGCATTGAAGCGGGGCACATCGAGCCCCTGCGCCCGCAGCCAAGCGTCGCGGCGAAGATCCGCCGAGGGATTGTCCCCCATATCGTGACCATCCCCGTCAACCTCGACCACCAGCTTGGCGGCGGCGCAGTAGAAGTCGCTCGTGCAGCGTTCGAACGGGTGCTGGCGCCGGAACTTCAGCCCATCCGGTCGTTTGCGGAGAAACTGCCAGAGATAGGCTTCGGGCGGCGACATCGAGCGCCTCAATCGGCGGGCGCGAAGCACGGCGGCGTTTCCCGCGCGAGCATGCGAGCCCCTCGCCATCTACCCCTCCACCATGCTTCGCATGGTCCCCCTCCCCATCTTGGATGGGGAGGATTTCCACCGCCTCAGCATTTGCACCTCGGTTTCGCCTTGGGCTTGGGCCGGCTCGCCTCATATTCCGCCGCGTCCAGCCAGCCCGACCTGTCCTTGTCGGCCTTGGCGAATCGCTCGGCGGAGGATGCCGTCCATTCCTCGAAGCTGAGGCTGCCGTTGCCGTCGCGGTCGGCCCTGGCGAAGGCCTTGCGGCGGGGCGCAAGCTGCTCGTCGAGAGTGATCCGGCCGTCGCGATTCCGGTCGCCGCGGGCGAACCGCCTCGCCTCGCGGGTGCGCTCGGGCTGGGCGGGCGGCCGGGAGAGAAGCGGCCCGGCACCGCCCTGGTAGGACGCCGCCCGAGGCTGCGGCGGCGGCGGAAGCGGATGCTCCGCCCCGGCTCCGCTTCTCCAGATGAAGAACAAAGCGGCGATCAGGAGAAGCGCCGAGGCGCCTCCGACGACGTAACGGACCATGCATCTTCCTCCTGCCGGAGTGGAGGATGAAAATCACCGCAAACGAGGTATTTTGTCGACAGTTTTTTGCGAAAATCGCTCAGTATCCGGAAATTCTATGCCGCAGCATTCGCCACATCCGCCCCGGGGCCCCGCGCGCCTCCCAGGGCGGACGGCCAGGGTCGAGGTCGCGAGCGGCGAGCACCGCCAGCATCCCCAGCGGCCGGAGGCGCGACGGCCAGCGCGGTCTCGGCCGCCGCTCGCGGGCCGCGGCGAGGGCGACGTCGGCATCCTCGGCGGTGGAGCAATGCCGGGCGAGGTCGACCAGGGCCCAGGCCTCCCCCGACGGCCCGACATCCTCCGAGCCGCAGCCGAGCAAACGGGCGGTGTAGCCGAAGAGGAGCCCGCCGCGGAGCCGGGCATAATCGGCCAGCTCGTCGGCGCCGAGCGCCTCGGGGCTGGCGAGCCTCGCCCATCCGGGCTCCATCGCCGCGAGCTCGCGGCCGGCAACGGCGGGAAGCACATGCTCGGCCACCTCCCCAAGGACCGGCTCGGCCGGGGCGCGTTCCCGGTCGAGCGTCTCCAGCGCCTCCCGCCACCAGGCCAGCTTGATCCGCGAGATGAGCGGCTCTCGCCCTCCCGCGAGGGCGGCGCCGAGCGCGGCGTCGAGCCGCCACAGGGCGCCGACCGCGGCGCGGCGCTTCCCCGGGACGTAGCTCAGCGCCAGAGTTCGGTCGGGGTCTAATTCCATGTTGTCGCCCCGGCGAGGGCTGGGACCCGAGCGAGAGCAGCCGCCGAGCCCTTCGCCCCCTGGGGCCCCAGCCTTCGCTGGGGCGACGGGGTCACCGGTAGCAGACCTTCTTCGCCGCCTCGACGACGCTCTCCACCCGGATCAGGGCCATCTTCTCGAGATTGGCGGCGTAGGGAAGCGGCACGTCCTCGTCGGTGACCCGGAGCACCGGAGCGTCGAGATCGTCGAACCCCTCCTCCATCGCCAGGGCCATGATCTCGGCGGAGATCGAGCAGACCGGCCAGCCTTCCTCGACGCAGACCATCCGGTTGGTCTTGGCGAGCGAGGCGAGGACGGTCGCCTTGTCGAGGGGCCGAAGGGTGCGAAGGTCGATCACCTCGGCCTCGATGCCAGCGTCCGCGAGCTGGGCGGCCGCGTCGAGCGCGACCCCGACGCCGATCGAGTAGCTGACCAGGGTGACGTCACGGCCTTCACGGGCGATCCGGGCCTTGCCGATCGGGAGGACGTAATCGTCGAGCTGGGGGACGTCGAAGCTCTGGCCGTAGAGAAGCTCATTCTCGAGGAAGACGATTGGGTCCTCGGAGCGGATCGCGGCCTTCAGAAGCCCCTTGGCGTCCGCGGCCGAATAAGGCGCGATGACGATCAGGCCGGGGACGCTCGCATACCAGGGCCCGTAATTCTGGCTGTGCTGGGCGCCGACCCGCGAGGCGGCGCCGTTGGGGCCGCGGAAGACGATCGGGCAGCGCATCTGGCCGCCCGACATGTAATTGGTCTTGGCTGCCGAATTGATGATGTGGTCGATGGCCTGCATGGCGAAGTTGAAGGTCATGAACTCGACGATCGGCCTGAGCCCGCCCATCGCCGCTCCGGTGCCGACCCCGGCGAAGCCATATTCGGTAATCGGCGTGTCGATCACCCGCTTCGGGCCGAATTCGTCGAGCAGGCCCTGGGTCACCTTGTACGCGCCCTGATATTCGGCGACCTCCTCGCCCATCACGAACACCCGGTCGTCGGAGCGCATCTCCTCGGCCATGGCGTCGCGAAGCGCCTCGCGGACCGTCTGGCGGACGACTTGTGCCCCGTCGGGCACTTCCGGCTCGACCTTCAGGCTGGCCGGCTCCTGCCCTTCCTTGGGACGCGCGGCGACCGTCGACTGCTGCGCCTGCGCCTCTTCGGCGGGCGAGGCGGCGATGGCCTGCCCGTTGCCCTCGGGCGCGGCGATCTCGTGGGCGGCGCCCGCGCCCGCCTGCTCGCCGTCGGCGGCGAGGATGGCGATGACGGTGCCGACCTTAACCTCGTCGGTGCCCTCGGGTACGAGGATCTTTGCGATCGTGCCCTCGTCGACCGCCTCGAACTCCATGGTCGCCTTGTCGGTCTCGATCTCGGCCAGCAGGTCCCCGGCCGCGACCGTGTCGCCCTCCTTGACCAGCCATTTGGCCAGCGTGCCCTCCTCCATGGTCGGGCTGAGCGCGGGCATTTTGAGTTCAATGGGCATCAGTAGGTCTCGACCAGAATATCGGTGTAGAGCTCGGCCGGGTCGGGCTCGGGCGACTGCTCGGCGAAATCCGCGGCTTCGGTGACGGTCCGCTTGATGTCGTTGTCGATGCTCTTGAGCTCGCCCTCGCCGACCCCCGCGGCGGCCAGCTCGCGCTTCACCGCCTCGATCGGGTCCGATTTCTCGCGCACCGCCTGGACCTCGTCGCGCGAGCGGTATTTGGCCGGATCCGACATGGAGTGGCCGCGGTAGCGGTAGGTCTTGAGCTCGAGCAGGATCGGACCCTTGCCCGAGCGCACCCATTCCAGAGCGACGGTGGCGGCTCCGCGCACCGCCAGAACGTCCATGCCGTCGATCTGGAGCCCTGGAATGCGGAAGCTGTCGCCGCGGCGGAACAGCTGGTCCTCGGCCGAGGAGCGGTTGACGCTGGTCCCCATGGCGTATTGGTTGTTCTCGATCACGTAGATGATCGGCAGGTCCCACAAGGACGCCATGTTGAAGCTCTCGTAGACCTGGCCCTGGTTGGCCGCGCCGTCGCCGAAATAGGCGAGGCAGACCCCGCCGTCCTCCGCATATTTGTGCTTGAAGGCGAGGCCGGTGCCGAGCGCGACCTGGGCCCCGACGATGCCGTGGCCGCCGTAGAATTTATGCTCGACGCTGAACATGTGCATCGAGCCGCCCTTACCCTTGGAGATCCCGGCGGCGCGTCCGGTCAATTCGGCCATGATCACGCGAGGGTCGATCCCGTAGGCAAGCATGTGGCCGTGGTCGCGATAGCCGGTGATCACCGAATCCTTCTTCGGGTCCATCGCCGACTGGAGCCCGACCGCAACCGCCTCCTGGCCGATATAGAGGTGGCAGAAGCCGCCGATCAGGCCGAGGCCGTAGAGCTGGCCGGCGCGCTCCTCGAAGCGGCGGATGAGCAGCATCTGGCGGTAATATTCGAGCAGCTCGTCCCGGCCGGCCTCGTGGCGCGCGGGCTCGGGCGGGCGTTCTCGATTGGCACTGGGAGGCAAAGCGGAGGCGCTCGCCTTGTCGGCTCGCTTGGACGTTGCTGCCTTGGCCACGTGGGTTCCTGCTGGCTGTTCGAAGGGCGGCTCTATGGCGGCAAACGCGGGTCCGTGCAACTTGTGCCGGATGATCCTCCCCATGCGAACGCATGGGGAGCAACCGTCTTAGGCATGGGCCCAAGGCAGGTTTGTGCGGAGGATGGCGTTGAGGGTGACGATCATCTTTCGCATGAGCGCGACGAGGACGACCTTTGCGGGTTTGCCGGCGGCGCGGAGTCTGTCTTTGGC